>JAZRLF010000027.1:0-43268 GCA_045646695.1 Lachnospiraceae bacterium | reverse complement strand
ATTGAGAGTATTAATATTTTTTTCATACAAAAGTTCCTTTCTACTGTGGAGGATTATTTAGAGTATAAGCTTGAAAATAAACTTCATTCCAATTATTAATATCCTTATATGATACATAATAGCTGACAATGAATACGTCTTCATTGCAATCATTAAAAATGTTTTCTTTCCATGCTTCTGCCAGACTTTCTGAATGGTTTAAAAGTGCTTCGGGAGAGTCTTTACGGTCAATATAGTAGACTAATTCATAAGCAAGTCCGGTACCGGCTTTTGTTTCGACTTTAGTGCGAGCCTCAATAAATTCGTATTTTGTTTCATGAGGTTGATACATGATTGTTACTAGAATGATTCCAATTATTATAAAAAGAAAAAGTGATATGCATATTATCATTATCCATTTTGATTTGGGATGCAAAATTCCAACAGGAGAGGGGTCTGACGTATCGGTCTCTAGGATTGGCAATTCTTGAGAAGCTGATAATTTTTCTAATGCTTCAGTAGGATTAAGTAATACATCGTACGGAACATTTAATACTTGTGCAATGTCACGCAAAGTCATGATATCAGGGTAGCGTTTATTATTTTCCCAATTGCTGACGGTTGTAAAGGTAGTGTTTAATTTGGCAGCAAAATCTTTTTGAGTTAAGCCGGCGTTGGTTCTAAGTTTTTTTAGTAGTACTCCGAAGTTGTTCATAAATTGTTTTATATTCCCCTCTTTTACGTCTGTATGGGTTCTATTATACAACTAATGCAACAAAATGTCCATAATTTAGAGTTATAGAATTTGAAAATGACTTTCCGATAATGAAAGTTCAGAATATGAAAGCAATTTGTAATTTGTTGAATTGAATTTGGGTAAGATTATATGGTAGCATACAAATGAAAGCAATGTGCGTAGGGAGGTGGATTTACAATGTGAGAATAAGCTTTATAATCGTTTTATTGTACTATGTGTATAATTAGTTTATGTGTGAAAGGAAGAAAAGAATGTTATGAAGAACAAAAAATTTGTAATAGTTTCATTATTAATGGTATGTGTTATTATGATACAACCATTGTATCTATCAGCAAGTGGTATTACCCCAAGGTTGACAAATGGACACAAATGGGCTACAACTCCGAAGTATATCTCCTTTACATGCGATTTCAGTGGAACTGCAGAAAGAGAAGCTGTTATGGCGGCCATGAGCACATGGAATGCAGTGAAGGACCCGGATGGAAATACTATGGTAAGCATGCAGCTTACGACAGGTTCTACAAATAATTCTATAATATTGCACGATTCTTATATTCATGATTGGGCTGGTTATTGCGATATACTTCCAAGAGAGGGTGTAGAAATTGATTATGTGACGATATATTTAAATGCCGCACAGGATTGGTCTACAACCGGCGCCTCTGATGCTTATGATATTCAGACTGTAGTGACACATGAATTGGGGCATGCACTTGGCGTGGCACATTGCCATGAAGAAGGTGAGGCTGCGCCATGTTGGAGTGCTACATGTACCAGTAATGTGATGAGATGGAATACGGAGCCGGGTGAAATTCGAAGAACGCTTCAACCATATGATACCGCTTCTTACATTCGTATTTACTGGTAAAGAAAGGGGGATAGATGGATATGAAAAAGAAAAATATTATGATTGTGAGTCTTGCTGTTTTGTGTGTAGCTGCTATAGGTTTATTGATTTTATATAATGCTGAAAAAGCTGTACATACTGCTGATGAGGAATTGCAACAGGAACTGCAAACTGTAGTAATGGGAAGTGCTACATGGCGTACATATAGTCTTGAAGAAGCCACTGAAACTGCAGCTACTATTGTCTATGGCAAGGTAGCCGATAAGAGTGATATGCTTCTTCACAAGGTGCCGCTTTCAAATGGTAAAATCTGGGATGATTATTATACAGAGGTATATGTAGAAGTCAGCGAAGTGATTAAAGGTGATGTAACCGGTTCTACTTTTACATACATAGAACAAGGCGGTGAAACGGAGGATACTATTTATGTTGTAGACGGTGTTGATCCGGTAGTTATTGGCGAGGAGTATGTATTTTTTGTTAATCAAGCCGGTGCTATGCTGTCTCCTGTAACTGTACTGCCTGTGACAGATGGTGTGGTATCTATAACAGGAGGATATCTTGTGCCGACTAATGCGAATGCTCGTGAAGCAGCTGGCGAGATAGGAGTAGCAGATTTTATTTCTGCAATTAAAGAGCAACTTGAATAAGTAAAAAGAAGATAACACATATATCAGGAGGGATATGCTATGAAACACAAAAAGATTAACTATGGACTTATATTTTGCATTATTATCGTTATCCTTTTGGCGGTTTCATATATTGTGTCTCGACCGATACTGCGCAATAAAGCGATCAGGACGTTTAAGAAAACCTGTAAAGAAGAGCATGAGTATATCAAGAACATAAAATTTAAATACGATATAAGTGGTATACGTATTACTATCCATACAAAAGACATCACCGAGGAAAATGCAGCGCAAATATTAAACACAGTGCAGAGTTTCATATCCACCGATGAATTTGTCGATTTTGTTCAGAATAAAATGGAAAAGGAGTTTGAAAATATAGTCAATCATACATCAATCTATTATTTAAAATGGCCACTGGCAAATCTTAAAATTTATGAAAATAACAATTTGTTGCCAAGCTATGAATATAATGCAGGTGTACCATGGGTGAACTGGAGACTGGTAGATTAAATTAGGGAGTGTTTAGATATGAAAAGAAAGATAATTGGAATATCAATTGCTGCCACATTTGCATTTTTAGGTGTGATAGGTTATTTGATTTTACATACGACTGATAATGAATTGGAACAGGAACAAGAAACTATAATAACAGGACATGGTATATGGGGTAGATTTAATTTTGAAACAGCCATTGAAAATGCAGTTACCATTGTTTATGGAACAGTAACAGGTAAAAGCGATACACTTGTTCATGAAGCAAGCACGTCAGATGGTGGGATATATAATGAGTATTACAAGGAAGTCTATGTAGATGTGAAGCAATTGATAAAAGGTAGTGTAAACGGCACTACTTTTACCTACTTGGAACAAGGTGGTGAAACGGATGACGTTATTTACACTTTAGAGGGTGTGAATCCAGTATCTATAGGTGAGGAGTATGTGTTTTTTGTTAATCAATATGGAGCTATGCTTTCACCTATAACAGTGTTACCTGTATCTGAAGGTATAGTGAGTACGGAAGGAAAAATTGCTCCAATCAGTGAGAACAACCGTGCAGCAACCACCGAGATAAGGGTTGAAGATTATATTTCAGCAATTAAAGAGCAGCTTGAGTAAGTAAGGGGAATAATACTAGATATATATAACTAAAATAGGGAAGTATTCGGCTGCAAACCTGCTTTGCCAAAGGGCAGGAAGAGGTTTGTTCTGTGGAGTACTTCCCTTTTGTGGTACTTACTTTGTCATATGTATTTTATGATATTCAATTCAATAATGCAATTCCCAGATTCAGATACCCTGCAAAGGTCACCCAAACCAGATACGGTATCATCAGATAGGCCGCGGTTTTGGATAGTGGTAAAAACAGCTGAATGGTCCTGAAAATAAAAAACCACAACAGCAGCAGCCAGAAAAAGGAAAAAAGATACCACTGATTGTTAAAAAAGAAAATGGACCAGAAAAAGTTAATGCCCAGCTGCAAGGCGTATATCAAAAGTGCTTCTTTAATCTGTCCCTGTGGCCCGCCGCTGGTTAACACCAGGTAGGAAGAGATACCCATCAGGGTATACAGAATCGTCCAAACAATCGGAAAAATAAATCCGGGAGGAGACAATGGTGGTTTCGTTACTTGGGAAAATAGTTCCATACTATTGCGGGTGAGAAAGCCTGATAATCCCCCAACAATCAGAGGAATAGCAATACAAATAATAAGGGTTTTAGTCTTGGAATTCATAAAAAGCTCCGTTTTATTGCCGACAAAGGCATGTTTTATTTCAATATATGCTATTGACGGATTAAAAATATCGGGTTAATCTGAAATTGTACATCAAGTATTTTCGAAACATGGTGGCTGCCGTCCAAGTTTCACAAAATTGATATAACAGGAGGGAATATTTATGGCAAAATTAGAACAGAGATTGACGGGGAATTTTGATTCTATTTTACGTAAAATCGAGGATGGAATTTTGAGTGGAAGTGTGTCTGCAGATTTGGAAGATTCCAGTGATTTTCGCAGCGAAAATGCTCGCTGCAGCGTAAGAGTTTTCGAGCGATACAGTTATGCAGGCGGCAATCGGGTCAGCTTAAGTGTCACATTATTCCAGGTGGGAGAAGGTCCGATACATCTTTCTGCCATCACAGCAGGCGGCAGCCAGGCCATGTTTTTCAAGATTAACACCTGGGGTGAGGAAGCCTTTTTGGATAAATTGCGCCAGATTTTGTAAGGAAACCGGATGGAGTTTTGAAGTTGGAAGTGATGATTATGGTTGAAATGGTTGTTGCAGCTTTTATTGTAGGAATACTGGGACTTATTTTTATGGGGCTTGGTTATTTAATGTGGAGAAAAGAAAGAATATCACTGCTGCATAGTTATCATTATGACAAGGTGTCTCCGGAGGATAAAAAGGCTTTTTGTGCATTGTCAGGGATAGGGGTTCTTTTCATTGGACTGGGACTTGTGGTAACTGCTGTAATAATAGGTATGACGGATTCTGCTTGGAGTTTCATCGCTCTTGCGATAGGTTTCCTTGTTGGTCTTGCTTTCTTGGTTTATGCAGGGATTAAATATAATCGCTGATAAAGATGAAAATTTGGGTAAATTGTAAAAAAGTGTGACAAATTGCCTTGCTAATGCCTATATATAATGAGGAGATATTTTTGGAACCTCAAAATATAGGCAAAGCGAGGTATTTTTATGTCTAAAAGACCAAAATTGGAAGAACTGAATGTACTGGACGATTTCCTGCTGAATGCGATTGCCAATGATCCGGACGTGGGAGAAGCCTTCTTTCGAGAAGTGCTGTCTATTCTCTTGGAGCGGGAGATTGGCGAGATTCAGGTCAAAGCCCAGTCCGTCATTCCGGGAGATTCACCGGAGCTAAGAGGTATCCGCCTGGATGTGGAAATCTACGAGACAGATGATTCCCGGCCAAATGTCGTATTTACAACATGGAGTCCCAGAGCTACCGGGAGGAAAGCTTACAAAAGAGAAGCCGCTACTACCAGGCGAAGAAGGATAGCAAAGGCCTGAAATCAGGCGAAAAGAAGTGGTCCAAGCTGCCGGATTTGTACATGATCATGATAACCACTTTTGATCCCTTCGGAAAGGACAGCATGGTGTACACCTTTAAAAATACATGCGAGGAATTTTCGGATTTAAAGTACTGAGATGGACTGAAATTCATCTATTTCAACATAACCGGTAAAAAGTGTGTTGCTCAGGCCAAAAAAGAATTGCTTACATACTTAAATCATAGTAAAATAGAAAGTGTAACAAGTAATCAGGTTGCACATATACATGACTATGTAAGACATGTAAAGCAATCAGCGGAAGTGAGGGAACGCTATATGACGATTGGTGAGATGATGGATATGAGCAAGGAAGAAGGCTTGGCGGAAGGACGAGCAGAAGGATTAGCAGAAGGTGAACAAAAAGGGATTTGTAAAATTTTGCTCAATATATTAAAGGATTTGGGAGGCGTTTCGGAAGAACTGCAGACCCGGATAGCAGGCGCTGATGAAGCCACTATAATACAGTGGACTAAACTTGCTGCCAGAGTAGAGAGCTTGCAGGAATTTCTGGAGAAGATTTAAGGTTGGTGTAACGGTTATTTAAAAACCGGTGCACTAGTGTCATTTGATTGAAGGTTACAAAAATATAACACGGGAACTGCTATGTCAATAAACAAAGCAGATATTGGAATTTATGCATTACGTTACTGTAAAAGGAATTTTGTCGGCTCAAAACGGCATGAATATATACCGGGGATGTCAGCATGGATGTATTTACTGTGACGCCAGGAGTACATGCTATCAGATGAATCATGTATTTGAGGATATTGAAGTAAAAGAAAATGCCATTACACTTTTAGAGCAGGCACTACGTAGAAAAAGGCAGCGCTGTATGATAGGTACCGGTGGGATGTCGGACCCGTATATTCCGTTGGAATTAGAGCTGGGATATACCAGAAGGGTACTGGAGCTAATTGAGCAATATGGATTTGGAGTGACTGTACATACCAAATCTGACCGGGTACTGCGAGATGTGGATTTATTACAAAAAATACACAGCAAGACAAAATGTGTGGTACAGATGACACTGACTACCTATGATGAAGCATTATGTAAAATTATCGAGCCTAATGTGTGTAGTACCAAAGCTCGGGTAGAGGCTTTGAAAAAGTTGAAGGATGTAGGGATACCTACAGTGGTATGGCTTTGTCCTATTTTACCTTTTATCAATGATACCGTGGAAAATATTACAGGGATTTTGGAATATTGTCGAGAAGCCGGCGTTTACGGCATTATTAATTACGGTATGGGTGTTACTCTGCGGGACGGCGACCGAGAATATTTTTATAAGCAGTTAGAGCGCCATTTCCCGGGAATGAAGGCAAAATATATTCAACAGTATGGAAATCAATATGAATTGCCAAGTCTCCGCAACACAGAGCTGATGAAGCTGTTTCATGCAAAATGCAGGGAATATGGTATCATGCATGATAATAGGGAGATTTTTCGGTATTTACATGCATTTGAGGACAAAGAAGCCGGGGAACAGCTGAGCTTGTGGGAGTGATAAATAAATAAAGACAAACTCTAAAAACCGTCGTATCTATCAAGGTATGGCGGTTTTTGGCAGTACACTCTGAAAGAAATATACTGCATCTTTGGTCCGGTTATTAAGAAAACATTACACTATAAGTAATAGACGCGAATGAGAATTTCAAATCCCCGTATTGTAAAACGAATAAATAGATTTAAAAAGCTTAAAAGCATTAAAAACTTGTAACAACCCTCTTGACAGCGTAACAATGTTATGCTACCATACAATTACAGCGTAACAATGTTACGAAAGGAGGCGCCTATGAATGATGAGCTTTTAATTTCCAAAAAGGAGCTCTTAGCACGATATAATATTTCCTACGGAGCGTTATATCGTTGGAAGCGTAAGGGGCTGATTCCGGAAGAATGGTTTATCAAGAAGTCCACGGTGACGGGGCAGGAGACCTTTTTCCCGGAGAAGCTGGTATGCGAGCGAGTAGAGCTGATTCAGGAGAAGAAGGAAGATGTATTGCTGGACGAACTGGCGGCAAAGCTGTCCGGCGAAGAGCAGAAGAATGAATTTGTGGTAATGGATACCGAATTTGGCGAGAAATCCTTTCGAATGTGCGACATCAAGGGAATTTACCTTGTGAACGGATGTGGCGGCAAGAAGGATATCACAGACACGATTCAGGCCATGTTTGAGCAGGAAAGTAAGTAAGCCCAAAGAGAGATAACCAGTAACGGATGGTAACGTAAGCGGCCGGGCAACAAATAAGCCACAAAGGACTGTAACATAAGTGGTCAGGCAGCAAATAAGCCGTAAAGGATGGTAACACAAAGGGCAAAGCGATAAGTGACTGGCAAAGATGGTAACGCAAGCAGCAAGGTAACGGCAAATGAACAGTAAAAAAGAACTGCACAAGCTGTAAGATAATGACTAATAAAGACCGGAAAATGACACCGGCAGTCAATAAGCATAAAGCAAAACAACCAAGAAGTAGCCGTAAGGAGTTTGGCGAAAAGGAGAAAGGCAGGTAAATTATGAGAATATTAGGAAGTGGACATATTTCACCGGGAGATTATGAGGAAAAGATTGGAGTAAGCGGCAGTGCAAAGCTGGACGGCAAGGTTCGTTGTCAGGCATTTCATTGTTCCGGATCCGCAGCAGGGACAACAGACCTTGAATGCAGGGAAGATGTGGCAGTTTCCGGTTCTATGTCAGTAAATGGACGATTAACGGCACAGAAGATTCATGTCAGCGGTTCCCTTTCTGTTGGCGAGGAATGTCAGGCAAAGGAAGAGATTAGGGTCTCCGGTGCACTGAAGTGTAAAGGTAATGTAAAATCCACCCACATTACCATAGCAGGCGGTATTCGCTGTGAAGGCGGAATAGAAGGGGAGAAGGTGAAAATCTCCGGAAATGTGCAGTGCGATGGCCTGTTAAATGCTGAGGATATTGAAATTGCTTCAGAGCGTGGCACATGCAGTATTGGAAGTATCGGAGGAAGCAACATTAAGATGTACTGCAAAAATGCGCGAAGCTCTGTGGCACGTCTGCCTCTTTTGGA
Source organism: Lachnospiraceae bacterium (assembly GCA_045646695.1). GTDB lineage: Bacteria > Bacillota > Clostridia > Lachnospirales > Lachnospiraceae > RGIG6307. The sequence continues at coordinate 34,940 of JAZRLF010000027.1, read as the reverse complement.
TAAGCTGGTGGGTGGCACCGGACGATTGGAAGTAAAGCAGTCCATCGAAGGTGATGTGGTTGCATTAGAAAATGTAATTACCCCATTGGTGGTTGGCAGAGTAGTAGCAATCGGTATAGGCTGCCAGATTGACCTGGTACAGTACAGTGAGGAAATCGAGATACATCCGGAAGCAAAGGTAAAACATTACGAGAGAGTGTAATATATTTAAAGTGATAGGGAGTATAAAATTCCGTGGCATCAGTTAGGTGCGGCGGAATTTTATATTTTGAAAGCAATGTGTAAACCGGTGCTCAGTTTATCCAGACTCACTGCGAAATTTCCTTTACGAAGCCGCAGCCCTGGAGTATAATAAGCACATATACCCCTTAACAGGCATTTGCGAAACTTGGCGGCAACAGGCCAGAGCAATATATGTTCTGGCTGAATGGCCTTGAAAAGCGTCGGTCCTTAGCGAAGCAAGGCGGTAGCCGCAGTCTGAGCTTAGTACCGCTACGCAATCTTCATGGAGCGGGAGCGTCCATGAAGCAGAACATATATTGCTCTGGTCAGCTGCCACCAAGTTTCGCAAATGCCAATACATCTCAAAAACAAGGAGACCAGCTATGAAAACTTTAAACAAAAAATTCTGGACAGCTCTAGTCCTATTCGGCCTCATCGGTCAGGTGGCATGGGTTGTGGAAAATATGTATTTGAACGTCTTTATCTACAAGATGTTTCATGCATCCGCATCGGATATTTCCCTGATGGTAAGCGCAAGCTCTGTGGCGGCAGCCTTGACCACTATTTTAATTGGGGCCTTATCTGATTATGTAGGGAAGCGCAAAATATTTATCTGCGGCGGATATTTAGTGTGGGGCGTTTCTATTTTGGCCTTTGGTTTGATCAAAATGGAGCTGTTGACGCCGTTGTGCGGCGGTGTGGCAGAAGCAGCTGCATTGGGTGTCAGTCTGGTCATTATTCTGGATTGCATCATGACCTTTTTTGGCTCGGCAGCCAATGATGCAGCCTACAATGCCTGGCTGACGGATGTGGGAGATGAGTCTAATCGAGGCAAAATTGAAGGCATTAATGCCATGATGCCATTGGTATCTATTCTGGTAGTATTTGGCGGATTTATGGGCTTTAATCTGGATGAATCTTCCAGTTGGTCATTTATATTTGCTATTATAGGCGGCATAGTGTTAGTAGTAGGTTTTGCAGGAATATTCCTGATTCAGGAGGCACCTACTAAGGCGTTGTCAAAAAAGGAAACACCTGCCAAGGCTTTGTCGAATAAAGAGGCATCTGTCACTGCTCAGGCCAATAAGAAAACGATGAACGGTGTGGTGCAGAATCAAGCAGCGCATGCAGAATCTGAAAGCTCAAAATCAACTTATCTGCAAAATGTACTTTACAGCTTCCGGCGGGATACTGTGAAGGATAATAAGCTGCTTTATGTGATTATCGGTGCTTTTGCCGTATTTGGCATTTCTATTAATACATATATGCCTTACCTGATTGTCTATTATGAGAAATCACTACAAATGTCCAATTATGTATTGGTATTGGCGCCGGCCATTATTCTGGCGGCAGTGGCTACTGCATTTTACGGCAGGCTGTATGATATGCTGGGCTTTCAAAAGAGCGTGGTGCCTTGTGTGGGTATGCTTATGGCAGGTTATGCTGTGTTATATTTCAGTGTAAGCACGTTGCCGGTATTTGTAGGTTCCCTGCTTATGATGTGTGGATATTTGTGCGGTATGGCAGTATTTGGGGCTATGATTCGTGACCATATTCCGGAGCAGATGGCGGGAAGATTTCAGGGAGCGCGGATTATCGGGCAGGTGCTGATTCCGGGTGTGATCGGTCCGCAGATTGGCTCCTTTGTACTGCGGAATGCAGAATTGATTGAAAATAATGACGGTACCTTCTCTTTTCTGCCGAATAAAAATATTTGGGCTGCGGCTTTTGCTGTAGCAGTTGTGCTGTGCGTGGTGCTCTGGGCGATTTTTCGCATGATTCGTAACGGACATTATGATTTGTATACGGAGGCCGGAGAGAAACTTTTGGGAAAGAGATATGGAAGCAATGAAGACAGGCAAAGCTCTTTTAAGGCAGATGTATCTTCCTACAATCCTTGGGACATTTATCCACGTCCCCAGATGAAGCGAGAGGGATGGAAGATACTAAATGAGGGATGGACCATAAACGGCAAGCCTATCAGAATGCCCTTCCCGCCTCAGTCTCTGTTAAGTGAATATGGATGTAGGGTAGGCGCAAAGCTGATTTATCAAAGTGAATTTATGATTCCGGAGGAATTTATAAAGGACCGGATTTTGCTGCATTTTGGTGCAGTGGATCAGGTGGCTGAGGTGTATGTGAATGGCACTCCGGCAGGTACCCACAAGAGCGGCTATCTGCCATTTAGCCTGGATATAACCAAGCTGGTATATAGAGACCGGAGCAATCAACTGGAAGTGAGGGTGGCAGACGCCTTAAATAAAAAGTATCCATACGGCAAGCAGTGTAAGAAGCGTGGCGGCATGTGGTATACACCGGTCAGCGGTATCTGGCAGAGTGTATGGTTAGAGAATGTGCCGGCTAATTATATAGAAAAGGTGGTGCTGACACCGGATGTAAAGGGTGTTCATGTAAAGGTACAAATGGCAGCAGGGCCGGATTGTGACAGAACTGAAAAGTTTTTAAAGAAACAGGCTGCTACCGACGGTTGTGCAACAGCAGCTCAAAGGCCCGCAAGATTTGAAGATCAGACAAACGGGAATAGATGCAAGGTATGTATCAGATTAAGTGAACAGGAGAGTCTCGAACTGCAGCTGGAAGAGGGCGAGGGCTACATAGATTTGTCTGAACATGTGGACAAAAGTGGTCAAAAGTACACACCGAAGCTTTGGAGTGTGGACAACCCATATCTTTATGACATGATTGTTGAGACAGAGCAGGATAAGGTGGAAACTTATTTTGCCTTGCGTAAAATTGACATCCAACAGATAGACGGTATTCAAAGGGTTTGCCTGAATGATAAGCCTGTTTTCCTTCACGGTGTGTTGGACCAGGGGTATTTCAGTGATGGGATTTTTCTGCCCGCCGAGCCGGAAGAATACGAGCGGGATATATTGCGCATGAAGGAGTTAGGCTATAATATGCTGCGCAAGCATATTAAGATTGAGCCGGAGTGCTTTTATTATTATTGTGATAAGCATGGTATGCTGGTGGTGCAGGATATGGTCAATAACGGAGGATACTCCTTCTTGTTTGATACGGCATTGCCTACCATTGGCATGAAGAGCCGCAGAGATATGAAAAAGTACAATGAGACCAGACGCATATTCAAGGAGCATACCAAAGAAACTCTGATGCATTTATACAATCATCCTTGTATCCTGGTGTATACCATTTTTAATGAGGGCTGGGGACAGTTTAACAGTGATGAAATGTATGATCTTGCCAAGGGCATAGACCCGACCAGACTGTATGATTCCACTTCCGGTTGGTTTGCTCAGCAGAAGAATGATTTTGACAGTGAGCACATTTACTTTAAGACCACTTCTCCTGAGGTGAAGGATAGACCGTTATTTGTGTCTGAGTGCGGTGGCTATTCCCAGGCTGTTGAGGGACATTTCTACAGCAAATATTCCAGCTACGGCTATGGCGGTACGGAGGATACAGATGCCTTGACAGACAGGATAGTTGCCATGTATCAGGATATGATTCTTCCGGGTTTAGAGAAGGGGATTTGCGGATGTGTATACACCCAGCTGAGTGATGTGGAGGATGAAATAAACGGTCTTTACACCTATGACAGGAAGATCTGCAAGGTCAATAAAAAAAGAATGCAGCAATTAGCAGAGGACATATATCGCCATTTTTGATGCATATGCATATAATATGATGGAGCGTTTGCATCATAGGAGCGATGTATATGACGATAGAAATCTTGCAGGGTATTTTACTTCCCTTTTTGGGGACCTCTTTGGGAGCAGCGTGTGTATTTTTTATGAAAGGCAGCATGAACCGGAGGCTGGAAAGGGCACTCACAGGGTTTGCAGCAGGTGTCATGGCTGCAGCCAGTGTCTGGAGCCTGTTAATTCCTGCCATGGAGCAGTCGGAGGGAAAGGGAATATGGAGTGTAGTGCCGGCGGTAGCAGGGTTTTGGACCGGAATACTTTTTCTGCTGGCCCTGGACAGGGCAATACCCTGCCTTCGACGGGAAAGTGCCAATATGTTGGTGCTGGCAGTTGCCCTGCACAATTTGCCGGAAGGTATGGCAGTAGGCGCAGTGTTTGCGGGATTGTTGACAGGCAGTGCCGAGTTAACTCTGGCAGGGGCATTAACCCTGTCTCTTGGGATTGCCATTCAGAATTTTCCGGAAGGAGCTATTATTTCCCTGCCTCTTCAGACCCGGGGGATGGGCAAATTTAAGGCTTTTTGGTATGGGGTGTTGTCCGGCGTGGTAGAGCCTCTTGGAGCTTTTTTTACCATATTGGCAGCACGGTATGTGGTTCCTGTTTTGCCATTTTTACTGAGCTTTTCTGCCGGTGCCATGATTTATGTGGTGGTGGAGGAATTGATACCTGAGATGAGTGTAGGGGCACAGAGTAAGGTAGGGACGGTTCTGTTTGCAGCCGGTTTTTCCCTGATGATGGCCTTGGATGTGGCGCTGGGATAGGCTAACCCTGTAGGAAGTTTTGGAAAAATGAAGATTTTTGTAGAAATATTTTTATATTAGAGTTATAATATAAATGTATAAATTTCCCGTCGTTTTCAGAGGGGTGTGATGTGAGGAGGAAATCGTATGCCAAGATATGTATTGGGCACAAGAGGACATGACTACGGTAAGGGCAAAGTAAAGGATATCTTTGGCCACATCAGACAGGATGGGTGGACCTGCACACAGCTGGCATTTAAGAAGCTGGTGGATGGTGTAAAGGAATATCAGGATGTTACACCTGAAGTGGTGAAGGAGGTTGAGGCTGCTATGAAGGAAGTACCATTGGACGTTTCAGTACTGGGTACATATGTAGAGCTGGGTCTTATGGATGATGCAAAGCGTCAGAAGGAAGTTTCTGATTTTATCAGTCAGATTGCAGTATGTAAAGCTTTAAATATTCCATGTATGGGCAGTGAGACTACTGATTTAAGCAGGATGCCTTCAGGAGCTACTTATCAGGATGCGGTAAAGGTTCTTTTAAATAGTATAGAAATGATCATGCCGGAGGCAGAGCGTCAGGGTGTGATTGTAGCATTGGAGCCTGTATGGAGCCATACTATGAATACAGTGGAGAATACACGTATGATACTGGACAGCATTCAGAGTCCGAATCTGAAGATTATTTTTGACCCTGCTAATTTGATGGGTCCGGAATGGGTGGAGAAGCAGGACGTTCTGTATGGCCGGGCTATGGAGAGCTGGGGAGATTTGATCATGGCTGTACACTTTAAAGGGGTATGCTATGATGAAAGCGGACGCAGACCTTGTCGCCTGGAGGAGTCCATTGTAGATTACGGTGCTGCATTTGATGCTATGAAGGGACTGCCGCAGGAGGTTATTCCGGTACTCCGTGAGGAAGCAATCCCTATGATTGCCAAGCAGGATCAGGCATTCATGAAGAGATTTACCGAAAGATAAAATTTTATTCCACATGAGGAATGAGACGCCGAAGACCTGCATAAACGTATGTGTTTTGCGAGTTTTCGGCGTTTTAAAAATGCTGCAAAAGGAAATGGAGGAGCGCTATGGGCGAAAAGGTACTGAAAGGTACAGAAGGGAATTTTATGACCCGGCTTGCCGGATTTATTGTGAATAAACGTAATTTGTTTTTTCTGCTGGTAGTTCTGGGGATTATATTTTCTGCATTTTCGGTAGGCTGGGTAGAAGTGGAGAACGACCTGGTTTATTTTCTGCCAGATGACTCTGAGACAAAGACCGGCATGGAGATTATGGAGGAGCAGTTTGTGACCTTGGGTACTGCTCAAGTAATGGTTGCCAATATTACCTATGAACAGGCGGCGGAGCTTGCAGAGGATCTGGCGGCTGTGGAAGGGGTACAGAGCATTGCCTTTGACAACAGTGGAGCCCATTATCAGAATGCGTCTGCACTTTTTACGGTTTCCTTTTCTTATCAGCAGTATGATGAGCAGTGTGAGATATCTTTAGATAAGATCAAGACCTTACTATCCGGGTATGATGTGTATATAGGCTCTGACATAGGCTATTCTCTTCCGGACATCATTGCAAGGGAAGTAGGGGTAATTATAATTTACGTATCAGTGATCATTCTGATCGTACTTTTATTGACTTCTCAGACCTATGCGGAGATACCGGTATTATTACTGACCTTTATAGTGGCTGCTATTTTAAATATGGGAACCAATTTTTTGATGGGCAAGATTTCATTTGTGTCTAATTCCGTTACCACGGTTTTACAGTTGGCCCTTTCTTTGGATTATGCGGTTATTTTGTGTAATCGATATAAGGAAGAACGTAAGAGCCTGTCCAACCGGGAGGCAGTAGTAGCAGCGCTCAGTAAGTCTATTCCGGAAATTACAGCCAGCAGTTTGACTACCATAGGCGGTCTGTTTGCTATGGTATTTATGCAGTTTAAAATCGGACCTGACATGGGTGTCAATTTAATCAAGTCCATTTTCTTCGCATTATTGTCTGTTTTTATCGTGATGCCGGGATTGTTAGTTTGGTTTGGTCCGTTGATGGATAAGACCAGACACAGGAACTTTATTCCCAAGATTCCTTTTGTAGGGAAATTCGCTTATGCAACCAGGCACATTATTCCGTCGATATTTGTAGTAGTGTTAATTGCAGCCTGGTATTTTTCCGGAGATTGTCCTTATGTGTACGGCTATACCAAGCTGGAAACCACCAAGCTGAACGAAAAGAAGATAGCGGAGCAGATGATAGAGGATAATTTTGCTTCTATGGAAATGGTTGCCCTGGTAGTGCCGGCGGGAGATTATGAGGCTGAGGGCGCTATTTTACAGGAATTATCCGCGTATCAAGAGATTAGCTCTGCCATGGGTCTTGCGAATGTAGAGGCCTTAGGTGGCTATGTGCTTAGCGACAGGCTTTCACCGAGAGAGTTTGCAGAGCTGGCGGACTTAGACTATGAGCTTGCGCAACTGATTTATGCAGCTTATGCGGCCGAGCAGGAAGACTACGGTCAGGCCATCAGCAGTCTGGCCTTTTATGAGGTGCCGTTAATTGATATGTTTTTGCATGTGTGTGAGCAGGTGGATTCCGGTCTGGTGACATTGGAGGCAGAACAGATGCAGATGCTTGCCATGGCTCAGGTTCAGATGCAGGCGGCCAAGACACAATTGCAGGGGGCAGATTATAGCCGTATGTTAATTTATCTGGATATTCCGGAGGGCGGCGACAGACTTTACGCCTTTTTGGATACCATGCGGGAGACGGCAGAGAAGTATTACGGAGAGGGAGATGTGTATGTAGTGGGTAATCCTACCTCTGAGTATGACTTCCAGAAGACTTTTGGCAGGGATAATACAGTCATCAGCGTGCTTACTATTTTAATTGTGTTGGCGGTGCTTTTATTTACCTTTAAATCCGTAGGCATGCCGATATTACTGATTATGGTGATTCAGGGCAGTATCTGGATTAATTTTTCCATACCTTCCTTTACGGGAGATGGAGTTTTCTTTATGACTTATCTGATTGTCAGTGCTATTCAGATGGGTGCCAATATTGACTACGCCATTGTAATTGCCAGTCGTTTTATGGAGCTGAAGGATAAGATGTCTCATAAGGAGGCTATTATAGAGACTATGAATTTTGCTTTCCCTACCATTGTGATTTCCGGTACTATTATGGCTAGTGCCAGCGCTTTTATCGGTCAGATGACCTCAGAAGGTTCTATTGCCAATATGGGTATGAATCTGGCAAGAGGCACACTGATTTCCATTGTACTGGTTATGTTTGTATTGCCGCAGCTTTTGTTGATCGGTGCCAAGGTGATTGAGAAGACCTCTTTCTCAGTACCGAAGATTACGCTGGGACTTCTTCTGGCGGCCGGTCTGGCAGGACAGGCGGTGGTTCCGGGTACGGCAGCAGAGGCTACCTATGATGTGACTTATGTAGAAAGTGATACGATAAAGATTACCAATGTAGAAGATTTATTGGAATTTGCAGAGAATTGTACTCTGGATACCTGGTCGCAGGACAAAACTGTGGTGCTCCAGAATGATATATATTTAGAAGATGCAGTCTTTTATCCGATACCTACTTTCGGCGGTATTTTTGATGGCAAGGGACATTCTATTATCGGCCTGAATATTACCGAGAGTGTGTCTCCGGCGGGTTTATTTGCAGTGCTGCAGGAAGGGGCTGTAGTCAAAAATCTAAATGTAGTGGGTAATGTGGAACCGTCAGGCTATCAAGCTAATGTAGGCGGTATTGTAGGCGAGAATTATGGACAGTTGACCAACTGTACCTTTACCGGTACAGTGTCCGGACAAACCAATACCGGTGGTATTGCCGGCATGAATGGCTATAACGGTGTGCTTACCAATTGCCGGACTTCCGGAACTGTATCCGGTGAACAAATGACCGGTGGTCTGGTAGGTTTTCATCAGGGAACCATTATAAAAGGCAAAAATGACGCGAGTGTCAATGTAGAAAGTAAGGAAACTAATCTTTCCATAGATGATCTGGATTTGGAACTGCCAGGAGATGTTACGAAGCTAAGCGGTATTGATTTATTGCAGACGGCTTCCGATACCGGAGGTGTGGCAGGATATTCTACAGGTATTATTTTAGAAAGCCATAATGAAGGTGCCGTGGGATACCCACACATCGGTTATAATGTGGGCGGTATTGCAGGGCGCAGCTGTGGCTATATAGCCGACTGTACCAATGAGGGCATGATCTATGGCCGCAAGGATGTGGGTGGTATTGTTGGACAGATGGAGCCATATATTTTAATACAGCTGTCGGAGAGCGGTATAGGAAGGGTAAAACAGGAGACAGATGCGTTAAGCGCAGCCCTTGAAACCGCGGAGCGTAATCTGGGCAGCACCAGCTCATCCTTGAAGAAGCGGATTCAGAAGATACAGACTTACACCGAGGAGGCAGAGAAAGCCCTTCAGAAGATGGCAGAGGAGCCTCAGGCAGGTTCTATTGCAGAAGTAAAAGCCACAATCAATATACTGACCAAGCAGATGGAGCTTTTGACAGGAGAGGCAGCATCCGGCGTGGGGACTGCAGGACGGGATGTACAGGCGGTGACTGACCGGATAGGCAGTCTGGAAGAGACTTTTCAGAGCGTGATGCAGGAGGCGGAAAGCCTGGCCCTGACGGATTTTGTTGAGGATATTTCCGGTTATGATTTGGAAATGGCTACTTATGGAAAGGTGTCAGACAGTGAGAATACCGGCAGGATATATGGGGATATGAATGTGGGCGGTATTGCAGGAGCCTTGTCCGTAGAGTATGCTTTGGACCCGGAGGATGATGTGACCGCCACTCTTTCCATGGAAGAGCGACGCAAATATGAGCTGACTGCTATTCTGCATCAGTGTGTCAATCAGGCAGAGGTTGCAGCCAAGAAAGATTATGTAGGCGGCATTTGCGGTTACATGGATTTGGGCCTGGTGGCAGAATGTGAAGGCTATGGACATATTTACAGCCAGAGCGGTGACTATGTGGGAGGCATTGCGGGAATTACCGGCAGTACGGTAAGGAATTCCTTTGCAAAGTGCAGCCTGAGCGGCAGGAGATATATTGGAGGTATTGTAGGAGCCGGCATTACAGAAGATGTAACAGGGGAAAGCAGTCTGGTAAGCCAATGCTATTCTATGGTGGACATAACGGAGTATCAGCAGTTTGCGGGCGCTGTTGCAGGAGTGAAATCAGGCACATATTTGGAGAATTATTTTGTGTCTGAGGACCTTGCGGGTATAAACCGGATCAGCTATGGTGGTGAAGCGGAGCCACTAACTTACGAAGCATTATTGGAAGTAGATGGACTTCCGGAGGCTTTCCGGGAATTCACCTTATCCTTTGTGGTAGGAGATCAAGTGGTGTATGCTACCACCTTTGGATACGGGGACTCCTTTGAGCAGGATATTTTCCCGATGATACCCGACCAGGCAGGTCAGCAGGTATCCTGGGATGTTACAGAATTAAAGAACCTAAAAAAAGATACTGTGGTTAGAGCTGTCTATGGTGAGTATCTGACTACCATTGCCAGTGAAGAAGTGGGCCAGGATGATCGACCTGTTTTTCTGGCAGAGGGGCGGTTTACAGAGGGTGACCTGATAGAGGTCAAGGAGGAGGCAAAGGACTTTGTGCCTCGGGAAATGCAAAGCTTTGTGGAACGTTTAAGTTCCGGTAAAGTTATAGAACAGTGGAGCATTGCAATTCCGGATGATGGTCTCCTGATCCATACCCTTCGATATCTGGCGCCGAAAGAGGGCAATGGTGAGTTGGATATATATGTAAAACAGGAAGGAAAGTGGAAGCTGGCAGAGAGAGAACGTGTGGGAAGCTATTTGCTGTTTTATATAGCCGGTACAGAAGCTGAAATCGCGGTTGTTGCCACAGGCCAAACATGGTGGTGCTGGCTTTTGGGTGCAGCGATAATAGTCTTGGTAATAGGCGGAGGCATTTGGATGGTGCATAAAAAAAAGGATATTTTAAAATGGCTTGTATGGGTGCTTGCTGCGGTACTTTTGGTGGCAGCAGTAGTTCTCATATTGGTATTTACAAATAGCAAGCTGAAAAGTGGAATGGAAGCATATCAGATATTAAAAGATTATGTGGAACAGCCACAGCAAGCATTCCGTGCCAAGATTCAGGCAACACTGGTAGACAGTGAGTTTGCACTGGAGGCGGATGTGTTCTGTACAGAAGTAGAAGGGCATCAAGTGACAAAGGTGGAGCAATCCGGAATGTCCCTGTTTTACGCAGACGGCGTCATCTATCTGGAAAACGGTAAAGCCTATAAGGCCAGCCGGGTGTCCACTGATTATTCGGAATTATTACAGCAGACGGTCCTTTTGTATCAGGATGTAGATATGGATACAGTGAAGGAGGATGATTTGGTGACCTATAGGGTTGCCGTGAAGGAGGAAAGCACAGGAAAAATCATACAGTATTTACTGCCTTCTCTTGCAGAGGAGATTCAAGTGCAAAAGCTTCAGGCAGAGCTTTTGGTAGAGCAAGATGCCTTGTCAGCCATTACATTTACAGCCAGTGCAGATGTAAAGGACAAGGCAGATTCCTGTGAAATTACAGCCACTTTAGACATAGCAGATACCGGGGGTGCAGTGGAGATTCCACCGGAGATTCGTCAGGCTATTCTTTCCGGCAATCCCCAGGTGGAAGATATTATGACAGCAGATGTATTCCGTTTATATGCAGCATGGAAGGAGTTATATGCCAGAGAACCTTTAGGCATGGAGATTACTTTGACTGCCGACTGCGGACCTTTGGCGTTGCAGGAGGACTTGACGCTGATTACTACCGTTGAGGAAGAAAAACGAATCAGCTGCATCCAAAAGGGCGATTTTTCTGTATATTTTACGGAGGATACCATATGTAGCGAAAATGGTTATGGGGTGACCACCAAAAAGGCTGAAGCAGTGGGAACTGCAGAACTCTTGGGCATTGCCTTTGGATTGTGTGCTACCGGTACCTTTAGCTGCGCGGAGGTGGATGATACGTATTATTACAGTCTGGCACTGGACGAAGAAGGGATGAAAGAAATTGCTTCTGTGATAGCACCGGCCAGCGCAGATTTGGGTATCCGGTTTGAGAATGGCAGCATCCAGGTGCGGGTGAAGGAGGAACAGATAGCAAGCATCCGATTTGCCTGCGACGGCAGTCTGGACATTTTGGTTACAGAGGTAGCAGCTGCACTGTCCGCAGAGCTGGATATGAGAAACCCTGAGAAATATCAAGGATTTACGGTGCCGGAGAAGGTGCTTAAGGCGGTTCAATAGAGGATGAGATGCCCTGTAGGAGGTTAAGTCTTGCAGGGCATTGTTGTTTGGCTCAAGTTTATCTTGTATACCTGCCGGTGATGCAGAGCGGAGAAAACTGTCTGCAGCAGATTTTGCAGACAAATATTTTTTATCATAAGCCTGTAATTTTACAAGAATGATACAATTGGCAGGTAAAGTAAGAGTATAATGCGGTCCATGTAGAGTATAGGCATTTGCGAAACTCGGTAGCTTCTGGGCAGAACATATATTACGACTGCCGAAAGACACAGCGTTTCGCAAACGCCTATGTGTAGAGCAATCTGTAAGGAAGGAAACGATAAGGAGCAGCCACCAATGATAAATATTTTAATTGTAGAAGATGAATTTTTAATTGCCAATTTGATCAGTGATACCTTGGAACAGGCGGGCTATCATTGCAGGTGCGTGTATGACGGTGAAAGTGCAGCCAATGAGGTGGAGCAGACAACGTATGATCTGGTTCTTTTGGATGTGATGCTACCGAAAATCGATGGTTTTGAGCTGATTTCCTATATCAGACAGTATCAGGTGCCGGTGATCTTTATTACCGCCAAGGCAGACGTGAAGGATCGTGTGCAGGGGCTTAGACTGGGTGCCGAGGATTATATTGTAAAGCCCTTTGATGTGGCAGAGCTGCTTGCCAGAGTGGAGGTGGTGCTTAGGCGATACCATAAATGTGATGAGATATTACAGGTATTAGACTGCACCATTGATACGGTATCCCGGACAGTGTACAGAAAAGGGGTACCCGTGGAACTGACTTATAAAGAGTTTGAATTGTTACTGTTGCTTATTAAAAATAAAAATGTGGCATTGTACCGAGAGACCATTTATGAAAAGGTTTGGCGGGACCCTTTCTGCCAGGATACCAGAACGGTGGATTTGCATATCCAAAGACTTCGCAAGAAAATGAAGTGGGAAAAGCATATTCAGACCGTATATAAGGTGGGCTATCGGTTTGTGGAATAAGTGATGAAAATTTCTTTAAAAATATTTATATTTACATATTGCATTATGATTGTGGTGACGGTGCTTGGCGGTTTTCTGCTGATAAATTATGAATATCAGAAGGAATTGGATCAGGCTAAGACCAGAGCTCAGGAACATAATGAAACCTTATATACCTATGTGGCTACCCTGGAAGAATTGTTGGACAGTGAGCGTGCCAAGTATTCTTTGGACAATTTAATAGATCGTATGTCGGGAGAAACCGGAAGAGAAGTGCTGGTGGGAGATCATGATTCGTTGCTGACGCAGATTGTGGCAGGAAAAGCCACGGAACTGGAAACAGGGCAGTGGATATATGCTATTTGGGAGGACAAAGGAGGCAAGGTACTGCAGGTAACCAGCAGATATGAGGAGAGTTATATTATCAATTATTACGGTCTGTCAGAAATATTACAGAACAGAGATGCCAATTATACCCTGTACAAAAATATTATTATTCTGACTTCTGTGGTAATTGCTATCGTACTGTACCTTTTTTCATGGTATATTACCAGGCCGTTGGTGAAAGTAACTCAGATGGCAGAGCGTTTGTCTTTGGGAGATTACGAGGCCAGAGTGGATGACAGTGAAGAGCATATGAAATCTTACGAAGTACAAAAGCTGGGAAGCACCTTAAACTTGATGGCAGAGCGCACCCAGCAGCATATGCAAGAGCTGCAGGAAGAAGCGCGGCGCAAGGAAGAATTTATGGGAAATTTTGCACATGAAATGAAGACTCCTATGACCTCTATCATCGGATATGCTGATTTGCTCAGAACCTACGATTTAAAGCCGGAGAAAAGAAGAGAGTACAGTAATTTTATTTACAATGAGGGCAAGCGGGTAGAGCAATTGTCCTTAAATTTGCTGCAAATGATTGTACTGGATAAAAAGGATTTTGAGAAGAAGCAGATACTTGCTGAGGCCTTATTTGCCCAGCTTAAAGAGTCAGTGCACTTTTTGGGTGAGAAATATGGTGTGAGACTTCATTTTAAATACGATTCGGGGTATATTTATGTGGAGCAGTCGTTGATGGTAACGGCAATTTTGAATTTGGTGGACAATGCTTGCAAGGCCTCCGGAGAAAAAGGGGATGTGTACATTTTGGGAAAACGTTTAGGCCCCAAATACGCCATTGCGGTTGTGGATTTTGGTGTGGGTATTCCGGAGGAGGAAATGGCCAAAATTATGGAACCTTTTTATATGGTGGACAAATCCAGAGCCAGAAAACAGGGTGGCGCCGGCCTGGGCCTTAGCCTTTGTCAAAAAATCGTAAGACTTCATGAGGGAGAGATGCATATCACCAGCCAACCCGGGAAGGGCACCTGGATGACTATTTTGCTGAATATAGGGAATGAGATGTCAGGGAAGGCTGCCATGGAGAAGCATGCAGCAGACGAGGATGACACGCCTGAAGAGACATTGGACGAGGCTGTGCTAGGAACACATACAACAACGAAGGGGGCAAGGGATGAGAATCAGTAAGGAGTACTTTTGGACAGCTTTGAAGCATTTGGTGTTATTTGCTTTGCTTTTGTGTGCCACTATGCTGTTGTTGGAGCTGCCTGCTTTGTATTATAAAAAGGCAGATGGTGAGCTTTTGCTGGAGCGCGGCACCTCTTCCTATCAATTGAAATCTGTAAATCAAAACTATATTTTGTTTGCTGAAAAACTAAAAATATTTCAGGATATCTATGGAAATTATGCACTTGGAGAATTTTCACAGTTTACGGAGGAAGAAGTGCTGAGGGCGGAAGCTACCCTTGCCGGAGAAATCATCGCGTTGCTGGGGGAGGATTATAAAAAAGTTTCCGATGCCCTTGAGCGTGGTGAAATGGAAAGCAAAGGGATGTGCATACCGGTAATGGATTATTCTCAAAAACAGGTAAAAATGTGGGATATGGGAGTATTGGTATTTTCCTGTAAAGAGAAGAATTGGGAGGGGATAGCTGTGTATGATGAGGAAAGCGGAAAGCTATTTTGGCTGGCCTGTGAAGTGCCGGGTATTTTCAAGCAAGAAATGGTGTGGTCATCCACGGAAAAGGGCTCTGCAATAAACGATGAAGGATATATGGAGGAGGAAATTTCGCACAAGACACAGACAGAGGAGTCATACATGGAAAGAATAAAAGCCTATTATGACGGCGTAGGAGTTGTGTGGGAAGAATGTGATGTGTATTGGGGCGAAAGCGTGTATATTACCCCGTTGACTATAAAAGAAGTGGAGAGAAGCAGCGTTTTATGGGATATGCAGTATTTCTTTAATAATATATATAATAGCATACATTAGCGGTATTTCTGAAACATGAAGTGTTACAAAGTGGATACAATTCAGTGAAGGAAAGGATGCAAGCCCTATGTAGGATAGTATGTGTCAGGAACATATAGTAACTGTTTGTCGTGAATGGTTACGGTAAAATTTGTTTCTGAAGCAAAAATCTTACGGAGGGCTTTTTTGATGAGAAGGCAAAAAGAGATTGGTAATGCGAAAAGGCTGATAAAGCTTATATTACTGTTGCAGATTGTGTGTACAATTGAAGTATTTACGGTGCTAAAGATGACACTGTTAAATGGAGATGCATATAATGAATACAAAGCAGCCTATGGAGAAAAAATGTTCTATAATAAGGATGTAAACGCAAACTCAGATAAGGACAGTTTTATCATTACAATAAACGGACTTTCCCAGGCAAATATTCCAACCGGCTGCGAAAGCGTTAGTACGGTAATGGTTTTAAATTATTATGGCATAGAGATAACTACGGAGGAATTTATTGAAAATTTTTTGACCTGCAAGCCTTTTTATAGAGAAGGAGGCTTATTGTACGGACCTGACCCTCACAAGGCTTTTCCCGGAAACCCTTTTGAAAAGGCAAGCCTTGGGGTTTTTCCTCAGGTAATTATTAAGGCGTTGGAAGCTATGAAAGATCAGAAATACAGAGGAATGAAGGACCTTACCTTTGGGGACGAATCCGGAACCGATTTGGAGCAATTGGAGAGGAAATTTTTAAAAAAGGGCATTCCGGTGCTTTTATGGGTTACCATGGATATGAATCCTTCCTATGGGGGCATGCAATATTACCTGGAGGACGGCAGCCTATATACCTGGCAGGCCGGGGAACATTGCATGGTATTGTGTGGATATGATACACAATCCTACTATTTGATGGATCCTCTAGCAGAGGGAGAGATGGTGTGTTATTCCAGAGAGCTTGTAGAGGAAAGATATGAGGAAATGGGAAAGTATGCGGTGGTTATCCGTAAAAAGTAAAATGCTAATTTTTTACATCTGAAAATTTTCTAAAATAACAATTACGACTAGACACTTTCGTGTAAAAAACGTATAATAAAATAGAATGTTTACATTCTAAAAGTAGGTGAATGAATTATGAAAAAGCAATCCCTTGTTATGCGTTCACTGGCCACTATCAGTCAGTTTGGAATCAACATGGTGGTTCCTATCGGTATGTGTTCAGCAGCCGGCTATTTTCTGGATGAGTGGTTGGGAACCGGTTTTCTGATGATTATTCTTTTTTTTGTGGGTGCGTTGGCCGGCTTTCGGAATATATATATTTTAGCCCGCAAGATATATCACGATGAAGGTCGAAAGGAGAATCCATATGCTTCCAGGATTGACAGGGAGGGACAGTAACGATACTTTAAAAGAAATGCTGTGCGGTATGCTGTTGTACGGTGCGGTGGGTCAGATTGTGATTTTATTATTTATCAAAGGTGCAGGCATAAGCCTCGGCTGGTGGGTAGGTGTGCTTACCGCCATGGGCTGTGGTTACCAGATGTGGTGGAGCTTAGACCGCGCCCTTGATTTACCGGAAAGTGAAGCATCCAAGAAGATGATGACTTACAGTATGCTGCGATATGTTGCAATTGTTGCAATTATGGCCATTATCATGGTTACAGAGGTTGCAAACCCGTTAGCAGCGGTATTTGGAGTGTTTGCATTGAAGGCGGGAGCTTATTTGCAGCCGCTTATGCACAAATTACAAAAAAGGAGGTGAAGGCATGAGGCAAGGTATATTAATGTCAGCAGACATTGATTTTATGATTCATGGTGTCTTTTCCTATGAAATCTTCGGACAGACTGTCTGGATCACCACAAGCCATATATGTCTGCTGATTGTAGTACTGGCATTAATAGGCATCGCTTTTGCGATTAGCCGGGTCATGCGTCGGGCTACGGAGGTGCCGGGGCCGGTACAGAATGTAGCGGAGCTTATCGTGGATTTGCTGGACGGTGTAGTCAGAGGCGGCATGGGTAAGAGTGCTCACAAGTTTATGAATTATATCGGAACGGTATTTATCTTTATTCTGATATGTAATATCTCCGGCTTGTTTGGTTTAAGACCACCTACAGCAGACTATGGTGTTACATTGCCGTTAGGTCTTATCACATTTACGCTGATTCATTACAACAAGTTCAAGCATCAGAAGGTGAGCGGTGTTATCAAAGGATTATGCGATCCATGGCCATTCTGGGCGCCGATTAATATAATCGGTGATATTGCAGTGCCGATTTCTCTTTCGTTGCGTTTGTTCGCCAATGTGTTGTCAGGTACGGTTATGTTGGCCCTTGTGTACGGTTTGCTGTCAGTGATCGCGATCGGATGGCCGGCTGTTTTACATGTATACTTTGACTTATTCTCCGGAGCAATTCAGACATACGTATTTTGTATGCTGACCATGACTTATATTTCAGATGCTATCGGTGACAAATAGTATATATGTGTGCAACATTCTGCTTCGTACTTTATGTATGCAAATAATGGTTAAATATATTTTAATCAGAACAATAATATTACAGACATTGATACAATGTCCAATCATTACCATTTCAGGAGGAAAAAATAATGGAATTTAATGAAAACTTTATCTTAGGTTGTTCAGCAATCGGTGCAGGTCTGGCAGTTATCGCAGGTATCGGACCTGGTGTAGGTCAGGGTATTGCAGCAGGACATGCAGCTGCAGCAGTAGGCCGCAATCCGGGTGCAAAGGGTGATATTACATCTACCATGCTTCTTGGACAGGCGGTTGCCGAGACCACAGGTCTTTACGGTCTGTTAATCGCTATGCTTCTCTTATTTGTTAAGCCGTTATTACCGTAAGACAATCTCAAACATTCCGCTGAAATACGCCGCCCACAGAGAGGACGCTTATGTTTCTCGAACTACTCACAGAGAGCAGGTTTGCAAACTTATGTTTCACGAACTGCTCACAGAGAGCAAGTTTGCAAATTCTTTTGTCAGGGAACGGCAGTGTACGGAAAAAGTTAAGAAAGGAGATATGCAGATAAGATGAACACATACGCGAATTTAGCGCTTCTCACAGCTACCATGAAGCCGCGAATGTTTGATTTGGACTTCCAGCTGATTCATGATGCTGTGCTGACATTGATTGCGGTGTTTGTTCTGTATCTGGCACTAAGCTATTTTTTGTTCAATCCGGTGCGCGCTATGTTGGAAAAGCGCCAGGCCAAGATTGCAGCAGAGCTTCAGGCAGCAGCAGATGCAGAGGCACAGGCACAGGCTTTACGGGAAGAGTACGAAGCCAAGCTGGCGGGTATCGATAAGGAAGCGGAAGCAATCTTAAGTGATACCAGAAAGCGTGCTTTGGCCGGGGAAAGTCAGATCATTGCAGAGGCAAAAGAAGAGGCCCGCCGCATTATGGACAGAGCCCATGTGGAGGCAGAGCTTGAGAAGAGCAGGCTTGCAGAGGAAGTTAAAACAGAGATAATCAATATTGCTGCAGCTATGGCCGGCAAGGTGGTTGCTGCCAATATGAATACAGACATTCAGGACCAGCTTATTGATGAGACTTTAAAGGAAATGGGTGAGAGCACATGGCTAAGCTGATTTCTAAAACCTATGGAGAGGCTTTGTACGAGCTGGCTATAGAGGAGCAGAAGGTAGATCTGCTTTTTGAGGAGGCCGGGGCAGTACAGGAGATATTACGTGAGCATGCTGATTTCGGCAGACTTATGACTCATCCGAAGATTTCCAGGGATGAAAAAACAGCGGTTTGCGAACAGGTATTTAAAGGACGTGTCAGCAAGGAAATGGCAGGATTTTTGCTTATTATGATTGAAAAAGGCCGTTATGCTGAGCTGGATATGGCACTTACCTATTTTATTCAACGGGTAAAGGAAGATAAGCATATCGGTGCGGCTTTTGTTACTACTGCAGTGGCATTAGACAAAGGGGCACAGGACAAGATTAAGACACGACTGCTAGAGACTACCCGTTACAAGGAGATGGAGATGCATTATAAGGTAGACCCGGCCCTCATAGGAGGGATGGTTATCCGTATTGGTGACAGGGTCATAGATTCCAGCATCACCACCAAATTAAACGAACTAAAAAAACAACTGCTCAAGATTCAATTGGGCTAATACAAATATTTTAAAATTTCAGGAAAGGATGCGAAAGGATCCATGAATTTAAGACCAGAAGAAATAAGTTCAGTGATAAAGGATCAGATCAAGAGATATGCTGCAGACTTGGAAGTATCCGATGTGGGTACGGTTATTCAGGTAGCTGACGGCATTGCACGTGTGCACGGTCTTGAAAACGCAATGCAGGGAGAGCTTTTAGAGTTTCCGGGCGAAGTATATGGCATGGTTATGAACCTGGAAGAGGACAATGTGGGTGCCGTATTACTGGGCTCTGCGGGGAATATCAACGAAGGCGATACCGTGAAGACCACAGGCCGCGTAGTTGAGGTACCGGTAGGTGATGCCATGATCGGCCGAGTAGTCAATGCTCTTGGTCAGCCTATAGACGGCAAGGGACCTATCCAGACAGATAAGTTCCGAAGAGTAGAGAGAGTTGCCAGCGGCGTTATCACCCGCAAGAGCGTAGATACTCCTTTACAGACAGGTATCAAAGCAATCGATGCCATGGTTCCGATCGGACGGGGACAGCGAGAGCTTATCATCGGTGACCGTCAGACCGGCAAGACTGCCATTGCTATTGATACCATTATCAATCAGAAGGGTCAGGGCGTAAAATGTATTTACGTTGCCATTGGCCAGAAGGCATCAACAGTTGCCGGAATTGTAAAGACTTTAGAGGAATTCGGTGCTATGAGCTATACCACAGTAGTGGCCGCTACAGCCAGTGAGTTGGCACCGTTACAGTATATTGCACCATATGCAGGATGTGCTATCGGTGAAGAATGGATGGAGAATGGAGAAGACGTACTCGTTATTTATGACGACTTAAGTAAGCACGCAACTGCTTATCGTACGCTTTCCTTGCTGCTTCGACGTCCGCCGGGACGTGAGGCTTACCCGGGTGATGTTTTCTACCTGCACTCCAGATTGTTGGAGCGTGCAGCACGTATGAATGAAGAGTACGGCGGCGGATCTTTAACAGCACTGCCGATTATCGAGACCCAGGCCGGTGACGTTTCCGCATATATTCCGACCAATGTTATTTCTATTACAGATGGACAGATTTATTTGGAAACAGAAATGTTTAATGCAGGTTTCCGTCCGGCGGTAAACGCAGGCTTATCCGTATCTCGTGTAGGTGGTTCTGCACAGATTAAAGCCATGAAGAAGATTGCGGGCCCTATCCGTACCGAGCTTGCTCAGTACCGAGAATTGGCTTCCTTTGCCCAGTTTGGCTCCGATTTGGATGCTGACACTGCAGAGAGACTGGCTCAGGGTATTCGTATCAAGGAAATCTTAAAACAGCCTCAGTACAAGCCATTGCCGGTTGAGTATCAGGTTATGATTATTTACGTGGCTACCAAGAGATATTTACTGGATGTAGCTGTGGAAGATATTACCAGATTTGAAACAGAATTCTACGAATTCATCAATACCAAGTATCCGGATATTCCTGCAAGCATCAAGGCTGAGAAGGTGCTTACAGAGGATACAGAAGCCGCGCTTCAAAAGGCTATTGCAGAATTTAAGACACAGTTCAAATAATAGAAGCAAGTATAAACAGCTTTCCAAAGCCCCGGGGTTTTGGAAAGGAACAGACAAAATGATTAGAAAGGCGGTACGTGTATTATGGCTTCTATGCGTGATATAAAGAGACGTAAAAGCAGTATTGAAAGTACACAACAGATTACCAAGGCCATGAAGCTTGTTTCTACGGTGAAGCTACAGCGCGCAAAGCAGCGCGCGGAGCATTCCAGAGCCTATTTTGATGCCATGCATAAGACGGTTAGTTCCATGCTTTCCAAGGCAGGGGGCATTAATCATCCTTATGTGACAGGTACAGACAGTCCTCGTAAGGCTGTAGTGATGATTACCGGTAACAGAGGTTTGGCAGGTGGTTATAATTCCAATATCATCAAGCTGATCACCAAAGGTGACTTCGTGAAGGAGGAGCTTGACATTTATGCCATTGGTACCAAGGGGCGTGATGCTGTGAGCAGAAACGGATATACGGTGAAGGCAGCTTATGCAGACCTGGCGGAGGAGCCCTCCTATGCCCAGGCTATGGCTATTTCCAGAGAGTTGCTGACAGCCTACAAGCAGGGTGAAGTGGGTGAGATTTATCTGGCTTACACCTCCTTTAAAAATACCGTGAGCCATGAGCCGAGGTTAATCAAGCTATTGCCGGCAGATACTATTGACCGGACTGCAGGGAAAGCTGATGGCGCAGAAGAGGCCTCTGTGGGAATACATGCTGCATCGGTGCATACAGAAGCAGACAGCAGCAAAGGTGGAGCCCAGGCTTTGATGAATTTTGAGCCGGCTGACGAAGAGGCGCTGGAATTAATCATTCCACAGTATGTAACAAGTTTGATTTTTGGCGGTCTGGTAGAAAGTGTGGCAAGTGAAAATGGTGCCAGAATGCAGGCTATGGATTCGGCTACCAGCAATGCAGAAGAGATGATAGATAGTCTGTCACTCTTATACAACAGAGCCCGCCAGGGTGCTATTACACAGGAATTAACCGAGATTATCGCCGGAGCCGAGGCGATAAGTTAGAGGAGGGAGATTGCGATACTCAGAGCCGTTTACTGCAGAGAATCGCAACCACCAGTTAGAAATAAGTTAGAAAGAGGAAACAAGATGGCAGAGTTAAATAAAGGTAAAGTTACTCAAATCATCGGTGCCGTGCTGGACGTTAAGTTTGCTGCGGGTAAGCTTCCGGAAATCAATGAGGCCATTACCATTGAGAATGGAGAAGCAGGAACCTTAACGGTAGAGGTTGCACAGCACTTGGGTGATGATACAGTAAGATGTATTGCCATGGGACCTACAGATGGTATGGTGAGAGGTATGGAGGCGGTAGCAAGTGGCGCTCCGATTTCCGTACCGGTAGGTGAGAATACATTGGGACGTATTTTCAATGTATTAGGTCAGGCAATTGATAATAAGCCTGCTCCGGAGGGAGTGCAGTATCTTCCTATTCACAGAGCGGCACCAGCTTACGAAGAGCAGTCTACCGAGACTGAATTGTTGGAAACAGGTATTAAGGTTATTGACTTATTGTGCCCTTATCAGAAGGGTGGTAAGATCGGTCTCTTCGGTGGTGCCGGAGTAGGTAAAACCGTTTTGATTCAGGAGTTGATCCGTAATATTGCAACAGAACACGGCGGTTACTCTGTATTTACAGGTGTAGGTGAGCGTACCCGTGAAGGTAACGACTTATATCATGAAATGCAGGAATCCGGTGTTATTGATAAGACCACTATGGTGTTCGGTCAGATGAACGAGCCACCGGGAGCTCGTATGAGAGTAGGTCTGACAGGACTTACCATGGCGGAATATTTCCGTGACCAGGGCGGTAAGGACGTACTTTTATTCATTGACAATATTTTCCGTTTTACACAGGCCGGTTCAGAAGTACCTGCCTTGCTGGGCCGTATGCCATCAGCGGTAGGTTATCAGCCGACGCTGCAGACGGAGATGGGTGCATTGCAGGAACGTATTACATCTACCAAGAACGGGTCTATTACATCTGTGCAGGCAGTATATGTACCTGCCGATGACTTGACTGACCCCGCTCCGGCTACTACCTTTGCACATTTGGATGCTACCACCGTATTATCCCGTTCTATTGTAGAAATGGGTATTTACCCGGCCGTAGATCCACTGGAGTCTACTTCCCGTATTTTGGACCCACGTGTGGTTGGTGAGGAGCATTATGCTGTAGCCAGGGGTGTGCAGGAGATTTTGCAGAAGTACAAAGAGCTGCAGGACATTATAGCAATCCTGGGTATGGATGAATTGTCAGAGGAAGACAGATTGACCGTGGCCCGTGCAAGAAAGATTCAGAGATTTTTATCCCAGCCATTCTTCGTTGCAGAGCAGTTTACCGGTACAAGTGGTAAGTACGTTCCGATTCAAGAGACTATTCGCGGCTTTAAAGAGATTATTGAAGGCAAGCACGATGCTGTGCCGGAAGGTTATTTCTTAAATGCAGGCAGCATTGATGATGTATTAGCCCGCATGAAATAAGGGGTGATACTATGGACAATTTCAGATTACAGATTATTACTCCGGAGCGGATTTTCTTTGACGAAGACGTTTACATGGCGGAGTTTAATACCACTGAGGGTGAAATCGGTGTTTATGCACACCACATTCCACTGACCTGTATTGTGAAGCCCGGCATCCTCACTATCCGCATGGATGGGGAAGCTAAGGAAGCGGCATTGCACTCCGGCTTCGTAGAGATTTTACCAGATAAAGTGACGATTCTGGCTGAGGTTATCGAGTGGCCGGAAGAAATAGATCTAAAAAGAGCCGAGGCGGCTATGGAAAGGGCGAAGGAACGCATTGCCCATCCGGATGCCAATACGAACCTTGACCGTGCCAGAGTAGCACTGATGCGAGCAATGGCACGTATCACCGTTATAAAATAATTACCAAAAGTATAAGACACAGCATTACGGATTGTACCGGTGCTGTGTTTTTTTCTGTAAAGAAAAACCTTTAGTGAAGTTTGATTTTTGGCAATTCTGAGGGTCTTATTTCATGCCTAAAGGACTTTACGAAGATTTGTGTCATGTGATAAGAAAGGCTGCTTGGCAGCCCTACATTATTGTGAAAAGAGGACAAAGTTCCGGGGGAATTGAGGGAGTTAGGGAGTTCGAAGCGGACTTGTCTGCTTTGTTGTGCACCGAAGCAAACTTATTTGCTTTGGTGTTTTGCAATTTATACAAAGTTTTTTGGGAAATTAATTGATTTTATAATTTCAGTGTGATATGGTAGGGGGGGGGCACAGGGATCGGTAATCATGTCAAGAAAGCATTTTGCAAAAGGGAAATGATATCATACATATGAAGTGCAGCCTCAGAAGAAAAATAAGGAAAACAAGAGTCTAAAAGGCCAGGGAAAAGTATGAAAAAAATATTGAATATAATAAAAAATATTTTGGTAGGGGCAGTAGTGGCCATTGCCGTGTTCATGATGATATTTACCATTATATCGGTAAATACCTTTAATCGTACGGACCGGGAGATATTGGGCTATAGTGCCTTTGTTGTTCTGTCTGACTCTATGAGCAAAACGGATTTCAATGCCGGGGACGTGATAGTGGTTAAAAATGTAGATCCTGCTACTTTGGAGGCAGGAGATATTATCGCATTTCAGTCCCAGAACAGCTCCAATTACGGAGAGGTTATTACACATAAAATTCGTAAGAGAGTTACTTTGGGAGATGGAGAGCAGGCCTTTGTAACATACGGTACCACAACAGACGTGGATGATGAGTCTGCAGTAACATATCCCTACATATTAGGCAAGTATCAGGGACGTCTGCCAAAGATAGGAACCTTCTTTCAGTTTTTAAGAACTACACAAGGATACATTGTCTGTATTTTGGTGCCTTTTGCAATCTTAATGTTATATCAGGGGTTGAATTGTTTCAGACTGTTTAAAAAATATAAAAGCGAGCAAATGGAGGAATTGCAGGCAGAGCGTGCGCAGATTGAGGAAGAGCGTAAAGCAGCTGCAGAAATGCTGAAAGAGCTCCAGGCGTTGAAGGAACAGCTGGGAGCTGCGGGAGTACAAGGTCCGCGAGTGAATACAGAGGTAGAGAGTGTTGAGAACGAGACTGAAATGCAAAAGCCTGATGTAGAAGGTACAATCTCACAGGCAGATGATTCATCTGGTAAGCAGCCGGATATTGCTAAGGAAGAATAAGAGAAAAGCAGCGCTGTGGAAGTTAAGAAGTCTAGTGACGAAAATAACGACTAAGATATGGAAATATTAGAAATAAATTAAGCGGAGAGATGGAATATGGGAAAAAAGAAAAAATCATTAAAAAAGAATAGCACAGAACGAGCACTGATTGCCAGTGCCTTGTCCATTGTACTGTGTTGTGCAATGCTCTTCGGAACAACCTATGCCTGGTTTAATCAGACAGTTGTTGCAAATGTAGGTATCATTCAGACCGGTACCTTAACAGCAGAGATTGTAGATACAGAAGGCAATGCTTTTGCTGTTGCAGCAGACGAAGCGGGGGCCGTTTTGGAGTTTCTGGAAGTTGCTCCGGATGGAACACTGATTACTCCGGCAGAAGGAGAGAAAACCGTTCTGGAGCCTGGTAAGACATATCAGCTGCCGGGTATCCGTATAAAAAATCCGGGAGACATTGATTTCCGCTACGAAGTCATTTTGGAAGGTGTAGCTAAACCTGAAGCAGATACTCAGGTAGTGACAGACGCAACTGGGGCAGAAGGTCAGGGCGAGGCGGGTGTACATAACGAAGAGACAACTCAGGAAGCCCCAGCAGTGGTAAATCTGCAAGATGTACTCATCTTTACAGCCACCATTAACGAAGCTTTAGAAGAGGGTGAGCAGCCTAGAGTGATTAATTTTACTGCCGGAGAAAAGATTACCGGCACATTATCTGCAGGAGATGATACGGCTACTACAGATGTGGACGAACGACTGTCTGATGTTATTACCATCTCTGTAGCTTTTGATACAACGGCCGACCTTGCTGCTTATCAGGGACTTCAGCTTTCTGATGTGAAAATCATTGTTTACGCAACTCAGTTAATGGAAGGTGAGGCAGGAAACGACACGGGAAGTGGCATAGAGGGTTGAAATCAACGTGTGTTGAAAAATTAAACTTCTGATTATCGAAAGGTAATGACTGAAATTGTCTATCAAGGCGAAAATATTCGATTTCTGATTTGTGTTTATATTGTAATGCCAATAAACATGTATTTGAAATATACATGCTTCGAGGAACTGGAAAGAAGGAAACTATTGCAACAGTAAAGTTTTCTTAAAATATCCTGGACGCAAAAACAAGGTCTTTAATTTATGGCTTTATAAAGACCTGGATACATAAAGCCGGTTTAGTCTGCGCCCGTTTGTCGGTGTGAGCGAGATGCAGCATACAATCACACCGGAAATAAAAAAAGGAGGTCATGAAAAATGACAAAAACCAAAAGCACCAAGCGTGCACTTCTGTCCAGCGTATTGGCACTGGTTATGTGCTTTTCTATGCTGATCGGCAGTACATTTGCTTGGTTCACAGACAGCGTGTCAAACGCTAACAACATTATTCAGTCCGGTAATTTGGATATTGAATTATGGCATTGTAATAATAACCAGACACAATGGGGTTTTGGTTATAACGAGACAAACGGAGAACAAATCGACGGAGATACTGCTTTATTCCTGAATATTGACGGCAAACCTATTTTGTGGGAGCCGGGTGCAGAAGCAGGCGAAACCTTCCGTGTGAAAAATGCCGGAACTTTGGCACTGAAATACCAGCTCAGAATCAGAGCATTTGATATCACCCAGACTCCTGAAGGTAAGGATCTTACCGATATTCTCAGCATGCAGATTATTGAACTTGAAAACAATGAGAACGGTGTTCCGGTTGGTGTTACAGGCGGTGTTAATTACGAAGCACTTTTTGGTGAGGGATATGTTATTAAAGGCGAGCTTCTTCCTGGTGAAACTGCAGACTACAATGTGGCAATTGACTGGCATCCTTCTGCAATTGATAATGAATTCAATGTTAAAGGTGGTTTGAAGCTGACATTTGGGATTGATTTAATTGCTACTCAGCTCACTTATGAAAAGGATTCTTTTGGTGATCAGTACGACAAGAACGCTGCAGAGGAAGGCATTCGTGTTGAAGAAAACGACATGGTATTCATTCATACCGAAGATGGTGAAATTTTTCTTGAAAGAGTTCTTCCGGAATATACAGATGAGACTCTGATCATTCCTAACGGTGTTACTTCTATTGGATGGGGTAGTGAAGCTGAAAATAATGGCGTACAGGTTCTTTCAACAAATACTTCTGTAAAGAATGTGATTTTCCCGTCCACAGTTAGAAATATTGGTTACCAGGCATTTAAGGGGTCCTCAGTGGAAAGCGTTACTTTGAATGAAGGCCTTGAGGAGATTGGTGAGTTTGCTTTTAATGGAGCAACGAATTTGAAATCCTTCAATATTCCTTCTACCGTAAAGGTAATCGGCAAGCATGCCTTCCGTCAAACAGCCGCTACCGAGGTTGTGATCCCGGCAGGTGTTGAGAGTATCGATGCATCCTTCCGTACCATGCCAAACCTGACCAAGGTAACGATTGAAGGCAACACTCATGTTGGAAATTATGCCTTCCGTGAGTGTCCATCACTTAGAGAGGTTTACCTTCTTGGAGATGATGTGACCATTGGCACTAATATGGCATTTTGTAATGCTTCCTCTAACAATCCTGGAACAAACAATATCACCTTCTATGTTCAGAATGATGTTGTTGCTTCCAGAGTAAAAACTGCAATGAGTACAGGTACTGATTTCTATATCTATATAAATGATCAGCCGGTGACTATTGTTAACGTTAAAAATATTACAGAGTTTCAGAAAGCATTAGATAACGCAGTAGATGGTACAATTATTAACTTTGCTGCAGATATCACAGGTGAAGCAATTATAAATCAGCCGGGTGATCAGGAGATTGACCTTATCATTAACGGCAATAATTATAGCTATGACGGCCAGATGAAAATTAAAGGTAACTCTTTCGATGGAGCGGAAACTTTGGTGATTAAGAATATCAACTTTGCAACCAGTACTGCAGAACAGGAATTTATCTGGTGCAATGATAGTGCTAATGGATCTCCTTGGCGTTATGCTCATAACATAACTATTGATAACTGTACATTTACAGCTTCCGGTAATGCTGTACACTCTGCTATCGGTGTTAAGTTCCAGCAGGTATACAATATCAAAATTTCAAATTGTACTGCTACCAATATGCGTACACTTTTACAGGCAGAAAGCTGTAAAACTAACGTTACTGTTGAAGGCTGTAAAATTGTAAACGGCAAGAATGGTGTTTCTTTCAATAACACAATGAACGCTGTGATCAAAAATACCGATATTGAGGCAGTAGGAGATGGCAGCTACGGCATTCGTCATAAGGGTGAGGTAGAAAATTATGCACTTACTGTTGAGAATTGCAACGTTAAGGCTTTCGTACCT
Organism: Lachnospiraceae bacterium; assembly: GCA_045646695.1. Classification (GTDB taxonomy): domain Bacteria; phylum Bacillota; class Clostridia; order Lachnospirales; family Lachnospiraceae; genus RGIG6307. The sequence continues at coordinate 6,517 of JAZRLF010000027.1, read as the reverse complement.
GTTCTTCTTCGCAATATGACCGGCAAGGGTTATACAGCAGCATTCAGCGGAACAAACACTCTGAATGCAACCAATGCTTTTGGATACCAGATTGTTATTTCTGCAGGTGACTGGGATAATGATTCTGCAGCACCATCTGCTCCTACCGGTACTTATACCATTACCGGTGCGGATGCATTTGCAGCAAATGCACCTTATGCTAAAAACTAATTAGTAACATAATCCACCTACTCTTCCTTGGGGAGAGTAGGCGGTAAGCAAAGCACACAAGTCTATTGTGTTCTTTGCTTGCTGAGTAGAGCAGCCGGGGCGACTGAAAATGTCCCGGATAGATCAGAACAGAGTTTTCCAAAGTTCAAGATAAATTGGCAGCGAAAGGAAGAGAAGCATATGCAAAAAACAAGCAAACTTGCAAAAGCATGGAATGTGTTCACCAGCATCCTGGTGGCGGCGGTAGTCCTTTTAGCCATAATGCTTATGGGTACAAGAGTAGCCGGTTATCAGGTGTTTAATGTGATATCCGGCAGTATGGAGCCAACCTTTAGTGTAGGTGACCTGATTTATGTGAAGAAGGTCAGCCCGAGCGAAATAAAGGTGGGTGACCCGATTACCTTTGTGTTAAATGAAAATCTGGTAGTAGCTACCCACCGGGTAGTGGAAATTGATGCGGAAAATCAACATTTTTATACAAAAGGTGATGCCAATGATACCACAGATGCGGCTCCGGTGCACTATAACAATGTAATCGGCATAGCAAAATTCAGCATTCCTTATCTGGGTTATGTGTCTGATTATATACAGAACCCACCGGGCACCTATGTTGCAGTTACTGTGGGGATATTACTGATCATAGCGGTATATTTGCCTGATTGGAATGCCGGCAAAAAGAAAGCCGGGGAGGAAGAAAAAGCATGAAAAAGAAGATTTTAGTATATAGCTTGATTCTGGCCATGGCTGCCATAGCTATAGTGGGTGGTTCTTTAGCCTGGTTTGGGGATGAAGATGCAGTGACCAATGTTTTCACAGTGGGTTCTATTGAAATCGTGCAAAATGAAGTGTTTGAACAGGGCTCACAACTGATTCCGGTAGTAAATGTAGGACTGGATCCTTCTGCAGATGTGACTGCAGATGCCAATTTTGTACAAAAAGAGGTAAATGTGTCCAATGTAGGAGCCAATGATGCTTATGTGCAGACCTTTGTAGCGGTTCCGGCACAGCTGGATGAGGCAGGTGTTCTGCATATGCATGTGACATCTGATGACTGGACTATGACTCGTTTAGAGGATACGGTAACAGGCCTTGACAGTACTCAGCCCCTTCTTACGTATAGTATTTACAAATTTGTATATAAGGGAAAGGGCGATGGTATCCTTGTCAGCGGAGCTACCACGTCCAATGTGATGGACGGGGTATATGTTGACTGGAAAGCAGATAGAACAGCGACTTACAATGAGGATGGTACCGTGAATGCAGCTTATTTTGTCATGGATGGAACTGTACTCACCGAATATAATGCAGCAGAGCTTTTAAATGTATATGTTGCATCACAGGCTGTTCAAGCACGTGGATTTTCCGGTGCAGCGGAAGCACTCAGCAATTTTGCCGCCCATCCATGGGCAGAATAACAAAGGATTGATGGGAAACCATCAGAAAGATATTCATGAAAATTTCTATGAATATTTTACAGCAGGCGGATTAGAGCCGCCAATCAATTTAGTTGGCTAGGTTCCTAATGGGCTAATAGGAGCATTAACCATAAATATCTTGTGAAGAAAGGGAAAAGGAAAATGAACAAGAAAAAAATTTTACTGTCAGCTGTAGCTATTTGCGTGGTTGCAATTCTCTCCGTAGGATCTCTTGCCTGGTTTACAGACAGTGATTTTGTTACAAATAATTTTCATGTAGCAGATTCTGAAACCACAGATCCAGACGATGTATTCGGCATTGACGTTTGGGAAAATTATAATTCTGACGGCGATGAAACACCGGAAATTTATGACAAGGGTATTAACTATGAGGATATCCTTCCGGGTGATGATTTGGAGAAAGTGGCATATTTGGAGAACACCGGTGTGCATCCACAGTATGTTCGCGCGCTGGTAACAGTATCCGGAGGAGATATTTTCATCGACTCTATGGCAGATGTTACTGATTACAGCGAATTATTAAAGGGCGTTGACACCGCTAAGTGGTCTTACGCAGGTGTTGAGTACGTTTACAATCCAACTACCGGTGTAGATGAGCTTCAGTATATGTTCTATTACAATGCACCTCTTGCAGCAGGCGAAACTGTGATGTTGTTTGATGAAGTAGAAATTCCGTTTGCTATGACATTAGACCAGGCAATGAGCTTTGCTGACAACATGTTTACTATCGATGTACTGGCTCAGGTTATACAGTCTGAAAATCTTGACCCATCCGTTTATGAAGCAGAGTTAGAGGCTAAGGCAGCTTTTGATATGTATTGGCCTGCAGACACTTCTTATGAAGCAGGTACAAATTTTGCTGCTATTATGGATAAATACGTTGAGGGTGACAATGTAATCGCTTCTGAAGAGGCTTCTGCATACTATCTCTTGGGTGTTACTGCAGAAGTAGAGAACGGTGTTGTTCTGGAAGGCAATGCAATTAATTCCACCGTATGGCTGGATGGATGCAGCTTTACACTTCCGGAAGGCGGACAGGTTATTTCTGTAGATGAAGGCAGTATGCCTGTTGTTGTATATGTTTCTAATAGCGTAACCGTTAACGGTATTACATATACAAATGCACAAGACATTATTGCTTCCGGATACTTTGAAAATGCAACGATTATTTATATGGGTAATGAAGAAGTAACTCTTAAGGAATTACTGAACAGTTAAGCTTAAAGTTGTGCTGACCTTTGTATATGCAAAGGTCAGACAACAGTCAAAGGGTATGAAAGAGCTTGTGCCTTTTGACAGTTGGTAACGTAAGCTTTTAGTTGGTGAAATAATAAAAGGAGGCATGACAGGTATGAGAAAAATGAAATTACGGTTTGTAACTCTGGCAATGGCAGCGATTCTTGTAACCGTATGTTCTCAGAATACATTAGCATTTTACTCTATAACCCAAAAAACATCAAATGTGGTGACTTCCGGTGATGTACAGTTAAAAATACATGAAACTACTGCAGATGGATCTGCATATCCAAAGGAGGGTGTATATATCATCCCGGGAACAGTTGTAAGCAAACAAGTTGCCATTGAAAATATCAGCGACCAGCCCTTCTACTTGCGTGTGAAAATTATAAATGGTATTGATAATTCCTATCTTTCCGCAGAGGATTGTTTTGCTCTGGATATTGATGAAGCAAATTGGATTTATCGGGATGGGTATTATTATTACAAGGTGATACTGGAACCGGAGGAAATTACCCCGTATATATTCCGAAATGTGACAATCGTAGGAGATGAGGTAGATAATTCTTATATAGGATCCATTTTAACGCTCACCGTAGAGGCACAGGCCGTACAAAGCAAGAATAACCCTTCAGAGTATCCTTGGGAGGCTATGGGGTGGCCTGAGGACAAGGAGGTGCAGTAAATGAAAGATAGATTTTTATTTGCATTTTTATGTGCTATAGCGGTTTGTATTATGTCTGTGCTGCCGGCAGCTGCACAGGGAGGACAGGTGACCTACAACGGAGATGCAGGCCGGTTTGTATTTGCTCCGGGCAGTGCGTATTCTTTGACAGACCTTTTTACAGACTTTAAGGAGGTAATGCCTGGAGACAGTATCAGTCAAAAAATTACAATCAAAAATGAAGCTTCCGAGAAGGTGGATGTAAAAGTTTTTATGCGTTCTTTTGGGGCACAGCCGGGCTATGAGGATTTTTTGTCTCAATTAAAGTTAACGGTGGAAAAGCAGGATGGAACAGTATTGTTTGAAGCTCCTGCAGATGAAACAGCAGGTTTGACGGATTGGAGATATTTGGGTCTGGTATATTCCGGAGGAACGGCAGAGTTAGAGGTGACACTGGAAGTTCCGGTGACCTTGGACAATTCTTATAAAAATATGCTGGGATATTTGGATTGGGAATTTAAGGTGGAGGAATATCCGGTGGAAATGCCAACTGCCACACCCGGTATTCCGGATACAGGAGATCAGGCGAATTTAGCAGCATGGACATGGGTTTCTATTGCTGCAGTGTTTATGTTGTCGGTAATGACAGAAAGATTATGGCTGAAAAACAAAAAAAGATAAGGAGGCCGGAGTAAAATGCATAATAGCAACAAAAAGAGTATTACACGAATTGCTCTGATATGTTCTCTCCTTTTACTTACTTTATGGGGGATTCTCGGAACAGGGGCATCTCTGGCATGGTTTGTGGACAATGGTCCCACAGTGCAGAATTCTTTTGTGATCGGAGATATGAACCTGGATGTTTACTATAAAAACGGCATTGTGACAGAGTATACTCCGGTAGAAAAGGACACTCCTATTTTTAACGAAGATGCATTATATGAGCCTGGTTATACACAGGTAGTATATTTGAAGATTGTGAACAGCGGAAAAATCGATTTTGATTATAAGCTGGCAGTGGATGCTACATCTGCTACCATTGTAGAAAGCGTTTTGGGAAATGATATATATTTACCGGATTATTTGAAATTCGGTGTGGTTTTCGGAGAGAATGAAGCTACACTTACCCGTGATTTGGCCAAGGCTAAAGCAGACAAGGACTTTCCGGAAAATGTGGGCAGTTTCCCGCTGAACATTTATTCTCAAAAAGATGATGTGACAGTGGCGTCAGGCAAAGAACGATACGCTGCACTGATTGTATATATGCCTGAAAGCGTTGGGAATAGAGCTAACAGTAACGGAGAGTCACCGGTAGTGAATTTGGGTGTTACGATATTTGCGCAGCAGGCCGGTACTATGCGCTGATCATACGCAATCAAAAAGCTGCAGCAAAATAGAAAAGGAGGAGCGTTGCGTTGAGAAAAAAATGGATACCAGCCCTGATAGTGGCATTGATTGGCTTATTATCAGTAAGCGGAACGACATACGCATACCTGAAATATACAACCGAGGCAAAGGTGGCCGGGATACAAAGTGGAGAATATCTCTTACAAGTAGAGGGTGTCTTGTATCCTGCACAGACTGCAGCGGTTTCGGATGCTTCCGATACAGAAGAGCCAAGTGGAGAAATGGGGCAGGAACAGCCGGCTCCGGCGGAGGCTGTGCAGGAACAGCCTACCGTAACGGAAATTCTCCTGGAGAATAACAGTTATACTTTTACAGTACCGGGAACGGCAGTATTTACCCTGACAGCTTCAGGAACAGCTTCCAGCGGTTATTGCCTTATTAAGGTAACCGGGGAGAATGGTGTGGAAAGTGAAGCTATATATTACACGGATTTGATTTTGGCACAAAATTCTGTGTCAGAAGCTATGGAGAACCAAACGGAAACAGGAACCGCAGGATATATTGTCAGTATGGCAGTAGCACCAGGTACAAAGATAGAATTTGTTCCATGCTGGGGAACCTATAATGTGAGTGAAGAAATAAAAATTGTAAAATCAGGAGAAATACTGGATTTCACTGCAAATGCGCCGGCAGAAGTATCTGACAAGGAAACGACGGAAAAGAAAAAAGCCACAGAAGAATCCAAGGCAATACCTGAAGCAGAAGAAAATTCTGCAACAACGGAAAGCTTGGCGACAACTGAAAGTACTTCAGAAGCGGAAAGTACATCGAAAACTGAAAGTACCACAGAAACCGAAAGTGCAACAGAAACCGAAAGTACCACAGAAACCGAAAGTGCAACAGAAACCGAAAGCACCACAGAAACCGAAAGTGCAACAGAAACCGAAAGCACCACGGAAACTGAAAATACAACAGAAACATAAAGTTTGAACATAATTTATAATAAAAGGGGAAAATAATAGAAGAAGAAAAACGTAAGAAATGCAGGAGTTGCAATGGGACGAGGCAAATTGACTACGGAAGAAATTATTATTCTTTCTCAAAATCCAAATGTTTACAAAATCGAGGACAATCGGATTATATATACGGATGCGTTCAAAAAACACTTTATGGAGGAGTATTTTGCAGGAAAGGGACCTACCACCATTTTTCGTGAAGCAGGCTTTGATACTAAGGTATTGGGCACCAAGCGAATTGAGACTGCAACCGCTCGTTGGAAGGAAGCTTATCAGGCTGATGCATTGGGCGACTACCAGGATGGTGTGGTTCGCCACAAAAAGCGACAGAGTGAGATACAGGAAGAATTAAAAGCGCTGAAGGCTGAAAATAAGCTGTTAAAAAAACAGCTTCAGTTGCTAAGGACGATTTTAGGAGAATCATAAATTAATAAAAAAGGCCTATTCCTTTTAGGGAGTAGGCCTTTTTTGGGTGCGCCTTGCGGCGCACGTCACTAATGGGTGCAAGTCCCTAGTTCGCCCTAGTAGTGGGAAGGACACAGCCAAGACCAAGGGTGTCGTGGGTGACTACGAATCTGAAGGAAGGTGGAGGCAAATCTCTGGTCTGA
>JAZRLF010000026.1:0-3325 GCA_045646695.1 Lachnospiraceae bacterium | reverse complement strand
GATATGGTGGAGAAGTTTGAGAAGTTCCGCTTTGACCACTGGCGCATAACCAACTTTGAGATGGAAGGCTCAGCCCTTGCCGGCCTTGCCGCCAAACTCGGTCACCGCGCCGGCACAGTGTGCTGCATCATTGCCAACCGCTACCACAAAGGCGCAGAACCTGATTATAAGGAACTGGTTAGGGATCTTGTGGTGCTGGCTTTGGATAGATTGGCTGGAGTCAAGTAGTTTTTATTTACACTAATGTGTAATAAAAATAGGAGCAGTGGATATATTTTATTATTTTTACAAGGTATTGAAAATCTGGCCTTATGGAAAATAATATACAGATAGGTGATTTCTTTTCGCTTCTTAACACCGTTGAAAGTATCAATGATACTGACTACTCAAATGTAAATCTCCTCATAAGGGCGGCAAAGTCATTTCAGAGGAGCACCTACCAGTGCGTTTACATTATAGACTACCACAAGAAAGATTTCCTGTATGTTTCAAGCAACATAGCAAAGCTTTGTGGAGTGGACGCGCAGCAGGTAAAGGATTTTGGATACAGATTCTACATAGACTATGTTCCGGAAGATGATCTTCAGATGCTTCTTGAGATAAACGAGAAAGGTTTTGACCTGTTTGAAACTATTCCGCTCAACGAGAGGCAGGACTATACAATCTCCTATAATTTTCATATAAAGAGGGGTAAAAGGAAAAGGCTGATCAATCATAAGATTACACCGCTTGTGCTTACAAAAGATGGAAAGATGTGGTTGGGAATGTGTACAATTTCACTGGCAGCGGGCAATAAGGCCGGCAATGTGATTATGAAAAAGCCGGGTGCCGACACATTCTACGAGTACTCACTGGATTATCACAAGTGGGAGAAAAAAGACGAGATAGTGCTTTCGGAGACAGAGAAGGAGGTCTTGTCGCTATCAACCCAAGGATATACCATGAACGACATTGCAGACAACATCTGCAGATCTGTAGATACCGTAAAGGCATGCAAAAGGAGTATCTTTCAGAAAATGGATGTAAAGAACATTGCAGAAGCCGTTACCTACGCACAGAATCATCAGTTGATATAAATAAAAATGACAGCCCTTATACCTGCTTGGCATAAGGGCTGTTCCAGTTATTCACAATTGTCTATTTTTTCTTTGTTCCAGCAGAAGTTTCTATCTTCCTCCCGATGATTTTTTCCGCATAGTGATATTGTCTTGCTGCAGATCTTCCCTCCACCTCAATGCGGTATTGTGAATCTGAATCTGATGTATAGAAACTTATTGTTGCCTCACCATTCTCATCAAGTTTCACTGCAGGGTTCCAGTATAGGGTGATGCGGTTATCTTTCTCCTTGGATTTCAAGCTCTCCTGAGTGTTGTATCTTGGAGAATAGAATCTAGCAGGTTTTTGCCAGCCCAGAGGATTAGCCTGCGATACATTATATGGTATTTCATCTGTTCTAACATGAGGTTTAGTCCTTACCATTAGTACCGGAGATGGAAACATTTGGCCTAATTTCATACCGAATTGAAATGGTGCTGCAGATAATCCAGCTACATATATTACTGATTCAAACTCCCCAACTGGCGTATTTAATAAAGTTTCTTTTTCATGACTTAAGACTTGCATCCTATTGAGATAAATATCTACTATCCCCTCTCTATTAGTACGACCGGATGCAATCATACTGTTCATTGTAATTTCATTTATTTTATATCCGTAAAGACTCCCATTTCTATATTTTACACCAGGATAAGTTTCAGCAATGTACTCACCCAACGTACAACTCCTCGTATAAGGTTTCATGTCAACAGAGTCTCTGTACCAGTCTTTACGGATTGGATAGTTTGGTATAGGAGACGGCGAGTTTTTAGGGGTAATAAGCTGCGAAGTTACAATTACCGGATTCAGTTCAAATGCCATAGCATGCTCTCCATCTTCATCATGGCTGTAGTATATGGTCTCCACTATTTTCTGGTATTTTGGAGTGTAGACCACTTTCTCCGGACTTACAGGATAGCTCATTATTGGCGCATAGTAGTCATTCTGCATTATAGGCATATGGCTGGTGCTCTTTCCGTTTTTACCGGTTGCACTTATAATAAATTCTGTATCTTCTGGGAAATCTATATCCTTAAGTACCCAGTAACCGGAATCAATTTGTCCCATTGCCTTAAAATTGATGGAAGGGGCCACAAATGCTACGGTTGCTTTTTTTGTAAGGGTAAGTGGATTCACCACTTTTCCAAACAGAGTCTGCTTGTATTCCCTGCCAAAATGAGGCATCTCATTTTTAGCCTTCAGGATTTTCTCCACATCATAATATCTCCATCCTTGAGTCTGCATAAGCATGTCTGCTCTGTGCATTCGTGCAGCCAATGAGATTGTATCATTGAAATACCAGTCTATATTCTCTATATGTCCTCTAAGTTCACTTTTGAGAAGCATATAAGATTGCATGGTAGTCTTCTCGCAGTTATCAATTATACCCATATCAGTAACTGACACTGAAAAGTTGGCATAATTGTCAAGCATTTCTTTTGGCAGACTAATCTTTACATTTACCTGCTCTCTTTTGCCAAACTCCTCTTTCTGGGCTGTCAAATCAAGGGCTTCTTTTTCAGCAGGCAATACAATAAACGGTCTTTCAGCATACACATTGCCGGCATTGTCAACAACGCTGACAGAATGTATTCCTGCTGTAAGAGGTTTGAGACTTAATGTGATGGATTCAGAAATTTCATTTATAGGCTTGCTGTAGTATATTTCAGAGCCATTATGAAGACAGATGCGCAAAGAGTTACCCAATAGAGAAGGAGATACTGAGAACTTTAAAACCATATTATCATTATCTCCATAAATACTTTCTGTACTTACATTAAAAGCTCCATGAATAGCAACGCCCTCTTCAATTGCCTCAGGAAGCTTTACTTTCTTACCTTCATAACCAAATGAATCCTTTATTGTAGCGTATAGTTTTCCCTGTGGAAGAGATTCAAACTCAATCTTGCCAAAGCCCAATGAATCTGTGCTATATTGTGCAATAACCTTCTCATTAGAATCCATTACCTCTCCAAATATCTGAACTCCAGCTCCACCTCTGCCTATAGCTTTTATATATATCACGCTATTGGTGCCTTGTATGTAGTTTCCACTTTCTGGGAGGAACTGCACATCATACCTTTCTTCCTCCTGTTTCTCCTTCTCAAAAGGCGATTTCTCTCCAAGACGGATATATTCTTTCTTGTTCTTTACCTTCTTTTCAGCCATAGCTGAAACCAACTTATCCTTCATGGGATTGGTAAGCTCCAGCTCTTTATAGAACATATAT
>JAZRLF010000025.1:0-3314 GCA_045646695.1 Lachnospiraceae bacterium | reverse complement strand
TACTCCTTCTGCAAAATATCCGCAGGATCAATAGTGGCAGCTCGCCAGTATTGGAAAGCTACTATTGCAAGGGTAAGGAGCGCAATTGTAGCAAAAGCAAGAATAAAGGTTACAGGAGAAAGCTCAACTCTTTCTACAAATCCAGCCTGCCAAGAGGTTACTGCATACCAGGCAACAGGCGCAGCCAATGCAAATGATGCTAATACCAATATGAAGTATCTGCGAATACCATCACCTATAAGGGTTCCTATTTCTGCTCCATATACTTTGCGCACCGCTATATCTCTTCTGCGATACTGCACATCAAGTAACACCTGTCCAAAGATTCCCACCAAGGAGAGTACTGCCGCCAAGAATGAAAATATGGAAATAACCTTACCCTGTTTTACCTCTGCATTATAAAGGATTCCCAAAATTTCATCATACTGTTGTATTTCAAAAGGATATCCAGGATCCATTTCATTAAGGATTTCCAACACTTTAGATATGGCCTCCTCTTTATTGTTACTGTTGCGAAGTCTTATATACGCATAATCCAAAGAAGCATAACCGTCGGGAATAACTATATATAGAAGAGGAGCTGTCTCATTTCTCATAGAATTGATTCTTACCGGAGCAGTCTGCCCAACTATAGGGTTCTCCATCTCCCCTCCAAGCTCCTTCACTCTCTGATTCATTATGGCGCATGCTGCCATGCTGCTCCCATCCGATTTTGTAAAGTTCCTCCCGTCTACCACTGGAATACCCATTACATCCAGGAAGTTATACGAACAATAAATGGTAAATACCCTTACGTCTTCACCTCCAAGTGGCAATGTAGTGGTTCCATAAGAATCTCCACCGCCTACCAACTCCATAGAATAAGCGACATCTTCTACTTCTGTAAGAGTACGGAGCCGTTCCCTTAGCCAATCAGATTTTTCACTCACATGCTTTTGGGAAAGTTTTGTCACAAGAATCTGTTCCTTATCAAAGCCGTGGTCATATGTAATCATATATTCATTCTGCCTATAAACAGATACTACAAAAACAAGCAAGGTAAAGGATATTACATACTGCAAAATCATCATTGCTGTTCTGAATCTTCTTCCCGATAGAGAAAAAGCAAAATTTCCCTTCAGAGCAAAAGCTGCAGGCAACGATGTTACATAGAAACTTGGATATATTCCTGCTGCCAACCCTACCGACAGGGCTACGACAGCAGACAGCACTACAAGTTGTAATTGTTCTGTAAACTTAAAAGAGGTATCAATCAGCCCCTGTGAACAAATCCACTCAGTTATAGGGCCTACAATACATAGTGAAACGGCAAAGGCGCATAAGCAGAATACAACAGCCTCCATAATAAGGTTTCTTCTTAACTGGAATAGAGAGCTGCCAAGCACCTTCTGGGTATTGATCGTCTTAACCCTCATTGGAGCAAGGGCGGTAAAGAAGTTGGAATAGTTAATACCTCCAATAAGCATTACAAGAATTGAAATGCATACCATCAGCCACATTTGACCTCTGCTGCCATTCTTGTAAATGGCACTGCCGTAGTCCTGAAAATAGATATCCTCAATAGGGGTAAGCTCTATATCTGTTAGCCAATCACTGTTTTCGCCATAATCAAAACTGCTATTGAAATTCTCCTCTACCAAAGTTTTGCTCTCTGGTGAATCCAAGAGTAGCCAACAAGTGAAATTTGCTCCACCATAACTCCCTTGTTGAGATGTGCCAACATTCTTGTAAACATAGTTTCTCATCTGGGAATTGGCAGGAAAATCCTCGTACACCACACCAACAGTCATTTCTCCAACCTTGGTCTCTCCATTAAGGCCAAACACCCTGTCGTTTCTTATAATTTTCCCGTATGCAGGCTCATCTCCATAAAGTTTCTTTGCCAAAGAATGTGGAATGGCCACAGCTGAGAGATTTTCCAGCTCAGACACACTACCCTCAATAATATCAACCCCAAATACTTTAAAAACATCCGGATAAACCACTTCCTGGCCACATTTGAAAGAAACAGGCTCCATCCCTTCACCCATATATGCATAGAATACAGTCTCCCCTATAAATGGACAGCTAATGGTAGCTGCCTCTATATGAGGAGAAGAACCTATGATATCATCTGCATAAGCTCTTGGCAGAATGTTTTTGAATACATCATCCTTGGCACTCCCCACTTTATCTACCCTATATATTCTTCCCGACGTAGGATGTGTCCTATCAAAACTCTGCTGATACCCTACTTGCAGCATTAAAGCCATAAAAGCTGTAAATGCAAATACCAATCCAGCAAAGTTCATCACCATTGCTACTGTATATTTTCTTAGAATTGCTGTGAAATTTTTCATAAGTGTAAAGTTACTTTACAATTTCAAATAATTAAGTTGTATTTACACTGATTATGACAAAACTGTGCCAAAATATGTAATCATCAGAAACACAGCAATATTCATAATCGTATCATCAGGACAATTGTAAGGTTTATTTACAGCTTTACAAATAGGCTTACAACCAGATATTAAAGTTATGAAATAATAATCAGATCATCCTGTATGCTTCCCCTTGGTCTCAGGATAGATATGATACTGTCTGCAAACAAGTGCATCTATGTCAGCAGAGACGTTAATGTGCGCAAAGCGCACTGAATACAAGGTGGAGTCTTAAACTGATTTAACGGAGTAAAAATGCGGAGGAGAACGGAGGACTTTTGCCCCATTCATAGGGCAAAAGTTTGCAGTGGCCGCTTTTTTATGTAGGAGAACAGGTTAAGTCTCCACGCCATCATTATGTGCATACCGGGTGGCATTCCTCCGAAATGTCAGTAGGCTTGTGGCGCAAACAGAGTATTCAATGTGCAAGGCCAACTCCGCACCGAAGGTGCTATAAAAAAGAAGAGGTGTGTTTACAACCTGCTTGCAGATTGAAAACACACTTCTGATTCCTCTCTACCCATTAAGGGCAAGTCTTCTGACGGCTTGCCGGCTGAAGTCTTGACCGGGCGTTTATCTATTCCAATCCAATCGTTGACGTATTAAATTCTGTTTCGCTTTAACGCTATCCATTGTGAGTGCCCAAGATGGTAAGTCTTTGTTTATCCAGCCCATAACCTTATATAGGTCATTATGAATTTCGGTAATACGTTCCATATTCCAGCAGATTGATTCATGGTGAAAGACTCTATTGCGAAAGGCCCTAAAAGAGTTCAATGGGGCTGATACATTTTTCCTCTTCCGCTCACATTTGGGCAAATATGGGAATGCCCTACGCAAAGATTTCCATAGGATAAGCTCATACTCCGCATTGAATAGAGATACCCAGAAACC
>JAZRLF010000024.1:0-58384 GCA_045646695.1 Lachnospiraceae bacterium | reverse complement strand
AGCTCAAAAGATGCTATTTTAAAAAAGAAAGGCGGGAACATCTTATGAATATGCAAAAAATAGTAACTGATATATTGGAGGGACAAATTTGCACTTTTGATCCTAAAGAGGGTATGATACAGAAGTGAGAGATTAATCAATGTGGATACCACTCAAAGATGAATGGCGTAATCCATCATATAAGAGATACTGCCGGCCTGGCTTCCGGTATTCTTTTGTACGAATTAGAACAGTATTATGAAATTGCCTTTCAGGCCTTGCATCGTCTCTGCGATATTCAGGATACCAGAATAGGAAGCCCCACCTTCGGATTATGGTCCTATTACCTGGAAGAAGATTTGGAACATATGATTGAGCCTGACTATAATTGGGCCAATTTTATTGGCAGGGAACTGTTAACCGTTTGCATATTATGTAAGGATAAGCTTCCCTCAGATTTGGAAGGCAGATTACACCGGGCCATTCAAAATGCTATGCAATGCACCATTAAGCGCAATGTTGCAGCCGATTATACCAACATCAGTCTCATGAGCAATATGACCCTTGTATCTGCCGGAGAATTGCTTAAGGATGAGCGTTTATTCAGCATCGGAAAAGACAGGCTGAAGCGTTTATACGAATATACCAAGTTTACCACCTCCTTTAGTGAATACAACAGCTCGGGATATATCTTGGTGGACATGGAGGAAATTTCCAGGATGCAGCATTTCTTCAAAGATGAGGAATGCAGATTTATTGCCGATGAGCTCAATTATTACGCTTGAGAAATGTTTGCTTCTCACTATAATACTGCCATGGATCAGCTGGCGCCTCCTCAAATGAGAGCATATAAAGATGTAGATACCGGACTTTTAGCATGGTACATTTGGCAAGGTACAGAGGGTAAATATGGCAAATGCATGGAGACATTTCCTGCATACCCGGCTCCTTCTTATTACTTTCTCACCAAGTGTCCTTCAAAGTGTCTGCCTCTTTTGGATAAGACCCATGAATTTATTGCGCATACCTATTATCGTAAAAATAATATACGACTGGAAAACGAAGACACTGTTGTAGTAAGAGAACTGGACAGTCCGGATTTGACTGCCTATACTTACAAAACTCCAGACTATTCTATGGGCTCCTTCGCCTTTTGTGATTGCTGGAATCAGAGAAGAAATGCTATGATCATCTGGGATAAAGAGGCTCCAAAAACCTTTAGGCTGCGTAGCATTCACAATAATTACGACTTTTGCTCCGGTGTGGTTCATTCTCATCAGGAAAATAACCGAATTTTGGGACATATGGGCCTGGTCTCTGACAGAGGAAGCTTTATCTATACTTTGGACAAAGTAAAAAACGGTATTTATCAGGCAAAAAACCTCGGATTCCGCTTTGAATTGGGAGGAAACTGTGACCAGCTTACCATCAAACAAGTGGGCAAAGATTTTCTGATAGATGATGGCAACATGCACATTCGATTACATATTGAAAAATGGGTATATGACGGATGTGATGCGGAAATCAAATTATCCGAAGACGGCAAAGCCGTTATCCTGGTAGGTTACGAAGGACCAAATAAGACTCTGGACACCAATACGCTAGATGACACCTATGGTATCTTCACCCTTACGGCTTTTTATGGCGCAGCAACTGATATGGAAAATGATGGAGCGAATACCTCCCATGAAGTTATCTATAAAGTACTGCCAAATCATAAAGTAGAATCCTGCTGGCAGGGCATGCAGGTGGAATCTCATTGTCGCACGGTGCCATACCGCAAAGCATTAGGATTGGACTAACAACCAATCGCCCCTTTTCATCACAATTTTTCTGTCTACTTGTACTTTTTACACATTTTTTCCAACAAAACCATTGAATTCTTACCTTGTCTGACGTATAATGAGTATATGAAAAATAGCAAAAAGATTTTATCTACCTTTTTACTTATAATAGGTTTGTGTGCAGCCTGTTTTGGTTGTGTGAAGTTGGTAGAACTGGGAACGGACACCTTTCAGACCATGCAAGAGCCTTCTCTACCGGCAGTAACCGGCTCTGAAGATGATTATGAAGGAGATACCGGGTATACCTCTGAGGTGTTATCCGGAGATACTACAGAATCTTCTTCTGCCGACGAGCAAACCGGCCCGGATCCTGCAGAGTCACAGCCTGACAGTTCCACTCCTCAGGATTCTACGGAAACTGCAGTGACAGAGGAACCTGTTCCATATGTCAGTCCGTATGCAGATTATTTCGATGCATATCCCGATATGGTAGCCTGGCTGTATATTCCGGACACCTTAGTGGATTATCCGGTTATGTGGACACCGGGAGATGAGACCTATTATCTGTACCGGCACTATGATGGCACCAGCAATCAGAATGGCTCCTTATTGTTGGATACGGACAGCTCACTGTCTCCCCTTACCACCAATCTGATCATTCATGGTCACGATATGCGTTCCGGCGCCATGTTTGGCAAATTAACGGATTATGCAGACCAGACTTATTGTGAGCAGCACAAGGAGATGCTCCTGTTCACAGCAGACTGTGAGCGTAAGTACCAGGTTATATCCGTTTTTTATTCTCAGGTTTTTAAGAAAAAAGACACCGTTTTTAAATTTTATAAATTTTTCCAGGCTGATACAGAAGAAGAGTTTAATGACTTTTATGACAATATCAAGAAGATGTCACTTTTTGACACCGGCGTCACCGCACGGTTTGGAGATCGCTTTATTACATTGTCCACCTGCTCTTCCCATGTTGAGAATGGACGTTTCGTGGTAGTCGCTAAAGAGATTACCGACATTGATTATCAGGAATAATTTATTATTATAACAAATCTAGGAGGAATACACTATGAAAAAATTATTTTCACTATTCGCTGTAGTAATGCTTGCAGTGATGTCACTTAACCTTAACATGCTTACCGTTTCTGCTGATGGCCCGGTAACCTACTATGTTAAGTACAATGAAGAAAAGAATGAATGGTGGTATCAGCTGGGCTCTTATTGGAATCCTGAGCAGAACGGCATGGATATGTACTTTATGATGGTAGACCTTAAAGACGGCGATCATGTCATCGTAGAAGGTACTGCCGGAGAGCAGGAATTACATGTAAATGTAAATCTGGGAAGCCTTACCGTTATTTCCAGCGCTGCTTGTTCTGTTTTTGCAAACGGCATTCAGAACTGCTATCTTTTATCAGGTGCCTATGCCAATATTCACAGCAATGTTACTAATGCATTTATGTACGATTTCTCTGTTGCTAACTTCTATAATGACTGTACAAACTTAGATGTATCCTACACAGATTTATCTACCATTGCTGTTGCAGTAGTTGGTAAGTGTAACAACTTCAAGGTTCATACAGATGACAATACCATTACCAAGTATCAGCTTTACAACTTTACAGCACCTTTATTATTAGAAAACAGCGAACTTCAGAATGATCCTTCTGAATACTCTACTACTCCAACCACAAACACAGTTGTAACTCCATCTGTACCTTCTGCATCCGACGAATATGATGATGTTCCAAAAACAGGCGAAAGCAGTCTGTACCTTATGGCATTTGGTTTCGCAGCACTTTGCTTTGCAGGAAGCTATCTCTTAAAGAAAAGAGCTTAATAAGTTTCCCCTATAAAGTTTATATATAAAGGAGAGGTCTTCCGGTGTATTACCTGAAGGCCTCTCCTTTTATCATGCGTTACTTATTATATTTTAATATCATGGCGGAAGTCCTCGGCAACTCCACCGTAATCTTGCCGCCTGCAGCCTCTATCAGCACTTCCTCGATAGTAAAACCTTCCTCGGTAGTGAGCATAATTCTTGTCAGGGAAGCCTCCATAGGAATCCCCAGTTCCCAAACAGAAAGCTTTTTGGTAATAGCCTCTTCGCGGTTATTGATTACTGCCACACAAGCTCCCTGCCTGTCAAAGCGACCATAGGCCATAAAATTGTAGTCTTTGTCCAAACTCTTGACAGAACCTGTCTTTAATTCCTGATGTGCTTTATGAATGGCAATCATAGCTTTGTGGAAGGCAATCAGTTCTTTATCCTCTCTGCCCCACGGATATGCTCGGCGATTGTCCGGGTCCGTAAAGCCACACAGGCCTGCCTCATCACCATAGTATATGGTTGGTGCCCCCGGCCAGGTCATTTGGATAGCCACTGCTTCCCGCATAACAGCCTTATTGACTCCCCTATCGGCATACTCAGGGCTCAAAGTAGTAACCCTTCCTACTGTACGGTTTGTCCTTGTTAAGAATCTGGAATGGTCATGATTGGACAATTCATTCATAGCCATATAAGAGCTGGGCATGGTCATGGCATGGTTGGCCATCTCATACCAAAAGGATTCTGCATTGCCAAACATATCGCTGCGAAAACTGTCACTGTGCTTCTGCATACCGGTCAAAAACCAGGTCACCGGTTCCATAAAGGCATCATAATTCATTACACTGTCCCACTCACCTCCGGAAAGCCATGGCTTAGTATCCCCATAATGCTCTGCAAAAATGACAGCATCCGGATTGGCTTCTTTGATCTTGGTTCGGAATTTGCGCCAAAATTCGTGATTGTACTCCGTAGAATGGCCCAAATCTGCAGCCACATCCAACCGCCACCCATCAATATTGTAAGGAGGTGCAACCCACTTCTGCCCTATAGACAAGATATATTCCTCTAACTGCTTACTGTCTTCATAATTGAGCTTCGGCAAGGTATTATATCCCCACCAGCCCTCATAGGTTTTGTTATAAGGCCATTGATCCTGCTCCTCAAATTTAAAGAAGCTGCGGTACGGACTATTAGCGTTGATAAAAGCACCATCCTCATATCCTGCTGCATTTTCATAAATCCGTTCTCTGTCCATCCACTTATTGAAGGAGCCGCAATGGTTAAATACACCATCCAAGATGACCTTAATCCCTCGCTTATGAGCTTCCTCCACTACCTTGATAAACAAAGCATTGCTGGCTTCTAAATTGGCCTTATTGGTAACACGGTTTATATATTTGGTAGCCAGACGATTTTCTGTCTGTCCTTCTCCCAACAATTGACCGGTATCCTCCACGATGCATCCAATATGCGGATCAATATAGTCATAATCCTGAATGTCATATTTATGATTGGAGGGTGACACGAAAAGAGGATTGAAATAAATAGCCTCTATACCAAGATCCTCCAGATAATCCATCTTGTCCAATACACCCTGCAGATCCCCGCCATAAAATTCCCTGACACCCATTTGAGCCGGATATTTGTACCAGTCCTCTACCTTTTGCACAGGCTCATTGATGTAGATATACTCATTGGTCGCCACATCATTGGAAGGGTCGCCATTGTAAAAGCGGTCTACGTAAATCTGGTACATAACTGCGCCCTTGGCCCACTGAGGCGTAGAAAAACCGGGTACAATCCGAAACCACATGCGTTCCAAAGTTTCTTTCACCAGACCGCGGACATCATAATATCCAAACACCTTGCCTACATGCATCTCGAAATAGTAATGAATCACTTCTGTTCCCAGCCGATACTGCACTGCATAGTAATCAAACTGCTCGTCGTGACTTTTCTTGTGCATCTTCAGCCGTGTACCGTCCACGATCAGGTACACACTGTCCAGATTGTCTCTGGCTGCCCGAAACCGTATGGTAATTTCCTGGCCGGTTTGAGGTTCCGCAGGAATCACATACTCCCCTGTGGTATCACTAAAGAGCGCCCTGCGATTCAAGACAGGGCGCATCTCCTGAATATAAAGTTTTTCTAATTCCAGCTTGTCATCCCGGTTCATACCCATCCGATTTACCTTCCTCATGTCAAACTTGGTATTCTTACAGCCTGCCCCAAAGGGCAGGTTTCTAAATAAATCATTATATCTTTATGCCTCTACCCAAAGGCTTTCAAATTCTTCACGGGTAATACGCTCTTTCTCTAATAAAAGCTCTACACAGCTGTGAAGAATATCTTCATGCTCTAAAATGATCTTCTTTGCATCTTCATAACACTGCTTTACAATATTACGTATTTCTTCATCAATAGCATTGGCGGTATCATCACCATAGCTTCTGGTCTGGCCGAAATCTCTGCCTATAAATACTTCCTGGCCATCGTCATAATTGATTAAGCCCAGCTTGTCACTCATACCAAATCTGGTTACCATGCTTCTGGCTCTTTCTGTAGCTCTTTGAATATCTCCGGAAGCACCGGTGGTAATGTCACCGAAAATAAGCTCTTCAGCAATGCGACCACCCAAAGAAACCATAATATCCTGCTTCATCTTGCCCTTTGTCAGGAACATCTCATCCTTCTCAGGAAGCGGCATGGTATATCCGGCTGCACCATTTCCTGTAGGAATAATGGAAATGGTATATACCGGGTCCATATCCGGAAGACAGTGGAACAGTATGGCGTGGCCTGCTTCATGATATGCAGTAATACGCTTTTCCTTGTCGGATATCACACGGCTCTTCTTTTCGGAACCGATTCCCACCTTAATAAATGCTCTCTGAATATCAGACTGCAAAATATACTTACGATCATCCATAGCAGCCGCTATAGATGCTTCATTCAATAAATTCTCTAAATCAGCACCGGTAAAGCCTACTGTAGTCTGGGCAATCTGCATCAAATCCACATCATCTCCCAACGGTCTGGTTCTTGCATGTACCTTTAAAATCTCTGCTCGGCCGCCTACATCAGGACGATTTACAGCAATCTTTCGGTCAAAACGACCCGGACGTAAAATAGCAGGGTCCAAAATATCTACGCGGTTGGTTGCCGCCAGTACAATAATACCTGTATTGGCTGTGAAACCATCCATTTCCACCAACAACTGGTTCAATGTCTGTTCACGCTCGTCATGTCCACCGCCCATGCCGGCACCACGCTTTCTGGCTACTGCATCAATTTCATCGATAAACACAATACATGGAGCATTTTTCTTGGCATCTTCAAATAAGTCCCTGACACGGGAAGCGCCTACACCTACAAACATCTCCATAAAATCAGAGCCGGAAACTGTAAAAAACGGTACTCCTGCTTCCCCGGCAATAGCCTTGGCAAGCAAGGTCTTACCGGTACCCGGAGGTCCCTCTAACAGTACACCCTTTGGAATGCGGGCACCCACCTCAGTAAACTTGGCGGGATTTTTCAGAAACTCTATAATTTCCTCTAAGTCTTCTTTTTCTTCCTTCAGACCTGCTACATCCTTTAACTTGGTGGTACTGTCACTCTTTCTGGCACGGCTCTTACCAAAATCCATCATTTTGGCATTCGCACCGCCACCGCGCTGCTGGGCATTCATGATCATGCTGAAAAACAACATCACCAAAGCTACTACGATCAAAAGCGGCAGCAAATAATTGACAAACCAGCTTTCCTCCGGTACCGCCTTTACATAAACCGGAACATTCTGTTCCTCTGCCAAAGCATTTTCAACCAATGTCTCTATCTCTGTAATATCTGTGGCATGGAATTTTTGGGTACCCACCTCCCTAATCTGTACATAGACGGTGCCTGTAGGCACATCCCTGCTAGGCTCCAGAGTAACCGCACTTACTTTCCCGGCTGCCAAATCCTTCAACAAATCACTTTTGGTATACTGTGTTGCCTGGCCGGTTAAATCTCCGATCCACATAATCGCGGTCAGAAGCACACCTACCAGCAACAAGTACCAGTACATATTACTACTTCTTCTTTTCAATGAAAAACTCCTCACTATTTCTATTCAAATTTAACAACTCCCACATATGGAAGATTGCGGTATTTCTGAGCATAATCCAAACCATACCCAACTACAAATTCATCCGGAATCTGAAATCCGGTATAATCCACCTTTACATCCTTCACGCGTCGTTCCGGCTTATCCAATAAGGTACAAAGCTTCAGACTCTTAGGCTGTCTGGCCTCTAAATTCTCCAATAAATAACTTAGGGTATTGCCGGAATCTACAATATCCTCCACCACAATAACATCTTTGTCTTTAATAGATTCATCTAAATCCTTAATGATCTTTACCACACCACTGGATTTGGTGTCCTTACCATAACTGCTTACAGACATAAAATCCATAGTAACAGGTACAGTAATTCTCTTTGCAAGCTCACAAACAAAAAATACGCTTCCCTTTAATATGCAAATCAAATGTACTTCCTTGCCTGCATAATCCATGGAGATCTGTTCGCCTAAGCTTTTAATTTTGGCGTCTACCATTTCTTCCCCTAGTAAAACTTCGATTCTTTCAGCCATTTTCTTTTCCTCCAATATGTACTTCTAAAATCTGCTTTGTTTCTTTTGTAACTTTGTAATAAGCACTGATACGCTTTCCCGGCACCCAGAGAATATGTTGTCCTTCAGCCAGAACCAGTATAGTATTGCGCTCACTTTTGGGTATCTTTTCATTGACGAAATAATCCTGCAGAGATTTTCTGGCTCCGTCATCCCGAACCGTCAAATAGTCCCCCTGCCTTCTCGTTCTCAAAGACACAACACCTATTATTTTATCACAATCAAACCACTTTATACAATTACCTTTAGGGATATTTTGTAGGTTATTTGCAGAAAAAATCCTTGTTTTGACTACCCTTCCATCGGGCAGGGTATATGTTTGTCCCGGCTCCAAGATTATTTCCGCCGGGTTTGGCATTTTTTCACTATTAAGCATCTGCTTTGCCCTTGATTTGGTAAAAAGCAATACGTCATAATTCTTTACAACCCGGGCACCTCCGGGCAGACAAATCCGCTTCTCGCCATCCTTTTCTAAAAGCTGTAAAATACTCTCTACGTGCTTTTCTGTTATATCCTTGCGGCTGCCAAATACACAGCTGGCAGCTTCCAACACAATCATACTCTGCAGTGCAGTATGAGCTTCCAATAATGCTTTCGCAGAAACTTCACAGGTTCCCTCCTGCCATACAGCGTGGCTTTCCAAAAATACCGCCACCTGTTCCTCCATATACTGTAATATTCCCTTCAGCTGCATGCCGGTACGATTCATGTGCTCCACCGCTCCGGAAGTAATCTCTTCAGCTACCGGAAGTATATGATGCCTGATTTTATTTCTGGCATAGGCATCCTCCGCATTGGTGCTGTCCGTCACATAGTTAAGGGAACGAGCCTTGATATATGCTTCGATTTCTTCTCTGGAAACCGCCAATAATGGCCGGATAATATTATCTCGCTTAAATGGAATGCCTGTAAGTCCCCGCAGTCCGCTTCCCCGAAACAGTTGAAACAGCATGGTTTCAGCCTGGTCGTTTTGATGATGTGCTACCGCCACCACATCAAATCCTAACCGTTCTCTGCAAATTTCAAACTGTTTATATCTAACCTGTCTACCTGCTTCCTCCACCGTCAGCCCCTGCTGCCGTGCCAGCTCCGGCACCTTTGCATATTCCGTGAAAAAGGTTACCTGCTTTTCTTCACATAGCTTTCTGCAAAATTCCACATCCAGCTCTGCCTCATCCCGAATGCCATGGTGTACATGCACTGCTGCCAACCTTAGCGACATTTCTTCACGGAAGCTGCATAAAACCTCCAAAAGTGCCACAGAATCCGCCCCGCCGGACAGTCCGATCACAATCCCGGCACCTTCATCTATCATATGCTGTTTTTTGATAAATTGTCTTATCTTCTGCTCAAAATCCATATCCGCAATCCATTCCTGAACTCACACTTACTTTGTGTAAAGATCTGTCTTCTTTATATACAACTATATATAAAATCCCTTCAAAATGCAAGTCCTACCCCTGTTTCCTCCTATACCTTTTGCGTTAATTTTGACGTTTGCGAAACTCGGTGGCTGACTGCCGGAGCAATATATGTTCTGGCTGAAGGGCCTTGAAAAGCGTCGGTCCTTAGCGAAGCACGGCTATAGCCGCAGTCTGAGCTTAGTACCGCTACGCATTTTCATGGAGCGAGAGCGTCCATGAAGCTGAACATACATTGCTCCGGCAGTCAGCCGCTGAGTTTTGCAAACGCCTATTGTGTTAATTATTCCACATTCCGAAAACCAGCACCGACATGTCATCCTGTATATTGCCTCTGCATAATCCGATACAATACTGTAAAATCTGCTGTGCCATTTCTCTGGGGTTTTTAAGAGTCAGTCTGCTAATAAAATCGGTCAGCCTTTCCTCCTGGCCGATATGAATCAAGCCTTCCAAAATACCATCCGTCAGCATAATAATATAATCACCATCCTCCATTCTACGTCTCACCACATCCAGATTCAGAGTTCCAAAAGCCCCTAACGGCAAGTTCTCTATCCATATTTTTTCCACAAAATGATCCCGCTTAAGATAACTGGCTGCCGCACCGATTTTGTTAAATTCACATACACCCGTATACAAATTCATATCACATATATCCAGTGTAGACATAGCAATCTCTTCCCCATCCTGCAAAACCAATCCGTTCAATACCTGAATGGCATTTTCCTTGCTATATCCTGCCGCCAAAAATTTTTCCATGAAATCCAGCACCTTTTCGCTATGTATGCTTGCTGCTCTGCCGCTGCCCATGCCATCTGCCAACATAAAATGTACATGTCCGTCCACAACCTCCGATATCAAAATACTGTCTCCAGAAATCTCCTCACCATCCTTGGTAGCCGTAGCCTGTCCTGCCAACACGCAATACGCCGGCTCCTGCATAAATGTGTAGCTCTGAAATTCCCGCTCCACAAAATAAGGACTCTTAACGGAAGGCTTTAAGCGCATATCATAATATAACCCTAAAACATCTGCCACATCTATGATGGGAACTCGTTCTGTTGCCGAAACAGTACGCATGGTAATTTCCATAACACCGTCACGATTTTCATTTTCCATGAAGTACAAATGCTTAATCTCTATCCCTTCCTTTCTCATATAACGCACCAACTGCTTGTACATTTTTTCTTCTGCAGGTACATACTGATAACTCTGAGTTGCTAATTGGGACAGCTTATCTGCCATATCTAAAAATTGTTCCGCCATAAAGCTTTGATTTTCTAACATTTGCCTGTGAAAAACCATACCTTGCCGGTTTCTGGCATCCTTCTGGTCCAACGGCCCCTGGAAATTCAAAAATATTTTTGCAATATTTCTATATGCATCCGCACAATGCATTAATTTTTGTGTACCGTATTCCGGTAAAATAACAGTGTTTTTCTCTGCTATTACACTCTCCTTTTCTCTCATATACTGCCTCCTCAAAATTTTGATGCTTTTTCAAGGATATAGTATAAGCCTTTTTATATGCAAAGATTGTCGAAACCTAACAGCTAAAAAAAAGAATTACTATTTTTCCTTAGCACATTCTGCACATCCTCGCAGAGCGTTTTGTTACATAGGGCGAAGTACTTTCCGATGTAACTAAAAAGGAGTTCCGTGTGTGCGGAACTCCCAATCTATCATATGATATTAATCTGCTTTTTTAAAAACGATCTCATTCTCAAAAACCATACCTAATCGTTCTCTGGCTACCTGTGTATAGAAAGCCATGGTAGTAGTGGTCTTCTCCAATTCCTGAAGCTCCAAGGTTCTCTGCTGCTCCTGCTCCAAAATCTCTGTATACTCAGTGACTTCTGCCTGCAGCCTCTCCTTTTTGTCTGTAAGGGAGTTGCAGTTTATAAATAATACAATTGCAAACACAATAAACGTAATGAGGACAATATATATGGATACTTTATTGTAAAATCTTGTCTGATACATCGCTTTGGTTGCCATGCTTCTCCCCCTTTCTGTGTCTGCTTCTTATTTTTATAATAGACAGTTTTAGAAATTTAGTCAAGCAGTTCTTGCAGTGAATTATAATTTTTTCCACCGGTTTTAATAAAAAGATTCCCAAAAACACCACATGCCTGCTGAATATTTTTAAATATATTCCTAAAATTACCATTGCTCCCATAACAGCAAACCATCGCAAAGTCCCGTTACTGTATGTATGCATAATATCAAAGGTTCTCCATGCTGTAAAAATCCAAAAGAGCAGATCCATCAAAGCCGTCAGCACAAAATGACACCTGAAAACTCTGCGAAATATCCGAAATAAATCGTACAACAGACCCATTTCCAGTCCAAGAGCTCCTGCATAAAGCAGGATATAGCTCTCCTCTGCCAAAAAAGAAAAGCCGGACATGGTTTATCACTGAAACAGGCGTCCGAAAAAGGATTCCGCTTTCTGTCCATAGCTGGAAATATCCGAATACAGCAGGCTGTCTACATTTCCTGAGATATCAACCTCTCCCTTTTCCAGTGTCAGACGATTTACGTGCAAATCCTGTCCCTTCACAGTCAGCATACCGGCCTCTGTTTCTAAAAGCACTTCGCTCAAATCAAAGCTGATGACATCAACCACACCATTTAAAACAAGAGCACCTCTATTAGTCAAAGTAAGTTTATGCAAACCTTTTCCCTGCTTATATAACTCTTCCATAACCTGTCTCCTCCATAACTTTTTTATATTATATGATAGAGACAATGGTAATAGAACCCTCTATGATGCATCAGGATAAATATTTAAATAACTCCTTAGCTTCTTCCTTGCGAACCGTCTCAGACACATCTAATACCTCTACCTTTACATCTTTATTGCCAAAAGATATGGTAATGACATCTCCCACCTTCACATTGGTTGACGCCTTCGCCGGCTTGTCATTAATGAGAACCCTGCCCGCATCACATGCCTCATTGGCAATGGTTCTTCTCTTTATCAGTCTGCTGACTTTTAAATACTTGTCTAATCTCATAAAAACCTCTTCCTTTCACTATAGAGCAGTGACTTCGCCCTGCGGACACTATTCTATAACGCCTTATAATTACATACTGGATCAAAAATATCAGAATATCCGCTAACAAATATAATGGAGCCCCTAAGAAAACAAAAATGGAGCCCCTAAAGGCCCCACAATTGTTTATTATGCATTGATCATATCTTTTAATGCTTTGCCAGCTTTGAACTTTGGTGCTCTTGCTGCTTCAATCTTCATAGCTTCGCCAGTTGCAGGATTTCTGCCTTCTCTAGCAGCTCTTTCAGATACTTCAAATGTACCGAAACCAACTAACTGAACCTTCTCACCCTTCTTAAGTTCGCCGGAAACAACGTCTGTGAATGCCTTTAATACAGCTTCTGTATCCTTCTTAGATACGCCGCTAACCTCAGCCATAGATGCAATCAATTCTGTCTTGTTCATTTTTAACTCCTCCTAATTCTATACAAATGGGTAATTGCTCAACAAAGCGCCTGTATTCCACTATATCCATAAAGTGCCCGTTTGTCAAGGTTTTTGGCTTATTCCGGCCATATTTTTTGCAAAAGATTCCTTAAAATTATAACAATTTTCGCAAGGAATTATTTATGAAATCTTCTTTGTACTTTTCCTGTTCCAATACCTTTTCCAACTTCTCCATATTTTTTTCCGGCATGAAAGATTTTTTGCTGTTAAAATAATAATTTGCTATTTTCCAAAACTTTTCAGGATATGCAAATCGATATACCATCGAAATATGTTCTATACAAGTCAGCTTCCGTTCCTTTTCATAAACAGCCATAATGTCCTTGCCCAGACTGCTGTCCCAATTATTTTTTTCCATCAACTTTCGCATAAACAAATACAAATCTCTGCACGGTAAATCTGACATAAATTTTTCAAATTGTAAAATCATAACTTCCTGATAATTCATCCATACATTGTGGTGCTGATAATCTCCATGACAAAATTGCCGGCCTGCCTCTTCCTCTATGGTATACTGTTCATAAGCTTGCCAATTTTCTTCTACTTCCAGCGCTTTTTCAAAAAACAGATTAAAATGCTTGCTGATAAACCGCTCAAACTCATTTTTCTGCCCCTTTTCCTTTAAATATCGACGAATACGACGAAGTTCCATATTGCGTTTACTAAATTCTATCTTCAAACTATATGGAGTCACTTTATTTATGCTGTCACTTTGGGGTAAATACATCCCCTTGTGCATCTTTGCCATAGTATGCACCGCCTGGGCCCATTCTTTGCTGTCCTTAATATTACACTCCCGCCCCTCCATATAAGTCTGAAGCGTGTATGTACGCCCCTCACTGTCCTTTGTAAATACCGCACCTTCTTTGCCGGGCACTATCTCCTGCACCAATACACCGGTTTCCTGCATAATGTGGTCTGTTAATGCTTTTTGCAGCAAGGCACGCTCTTCACTGCCTTTATATTCCTTTAATACATACTCTCCCTCTTTACAATTTATAATCCAACTTCCGCGGCCTTTTCGTACGCCCCTTACTTCCAAGTCGTACTGCTCCAAAGTGCCAAATGCCTGTTCCACCATATCCCGCTCCCTTCTACCTCACTCTTTTCACTCCAGAGTGTTGCCATTATCTGCTTTTTCCTTAAATCCGGACTGCCTATCTCATCTTATGTGATGAAGTCGGAAATTATTCACAACCTCAATCTACATGACCTTGGTGTTGTATATTACCCAAGCGCTGCTGTCTGCTTTGTTTTTTATTCCGGTTCTGTTGTTTGCCGCAGTTCATAGGCTACTCTTTTGATTGTTTTTTCATAAAGTGAATGTTATAATAATTGTATTTCTTGGCTGCATCCTGTCTTTGGTTGTAAAACGCACACACATTATCTATTCAGGCTGATAAGAACCATATAGTTTATTGAAATCAAGCATTTTATCGCAGAACAGATAGCAGCTGAATATATCTTTTAGAGTTTTAAGCAGAAACTGCAACGTACAGAATATATTTTTATTTTGAACAAAGCAGAATGTTCGCTTGGAACTTCCTAAATCCCTTAAGCCCACGGGGCTTGTTATACAATATTATACTTCTATGTAAGGACAAAATATTTATAATTGCAAATTCCATGTGTATACCTTGCTTTATTTCCAAGCAAGAAGCATTAATTAGATCCTTTCCGGATGAACACCAAAAATCCGAATATATGCACCGCCTGTTGGAGTTATTATACGAGCACGGTAGGTCACAGTCTGCTCCCTGGATTATGGAGCATATCGACCATTTGTATAAAGATTTTTGGGGTAATGCCCGGTATTATTCCGCTATTAAGCACAAATACAATACTTTTTTACTCCAAAAAGAACGCCAAATCATGCACAAAATTCGGCAATCAGGTAATCCTGTAAAAGAATGTATCAAATACGTCTGCGCAGGAAACTTTATTGATTTTGCTACCGTAGCGGATGTTAGCGAAAATACTTTGAAACATTACTGGAGAAAGCTCGCCGCGAATTCTTCTCACTCGCGTTAAGCCGTATTTGCAAACCCGGCTTTTCTGCATTATTTGATACTACTTAGTGCAAGAAAATTACCTCCGGTTTACAGACTAGGCAAAACTTATCCATGAGATATTATTCATTTTTCTTGTATCGAACCTCAAGGTCACTTTAAAGGGACCGGTACAGATTAGCAAAACCGCTAATCCATACCAGTCCCTTTTATAGATTATAAATCGCAAATTATTATATTTTAATAGTTTAATGACTATTGTGAATGTAGCCCCATCTTCTGACTAAACTCAGTAACTTATCATTTTCGTTCATGTCAGGATCTTCAAGCACAACTTCCAAAAGCTTTTCCAATACCTTGCCTAATTCCTGTCCGGGCTTCATTCCTGCTTTAATCAAATCCGTTCCTGTTATCGCCAGGTCTTTCAGACAAATGCACATTCCCTGCTCCAATACTTCCTCATAGCTTCTTCTTAATGCTTCTAGCTTTTCCAGTTTTGTTTGCCGAGAATGCTCGCTTTGTGCCATGACATCTGCTGTCTTAATATCTAAAAGCAGCGCAAAATTCTCCAGATGAACTTTATTGATCAATTTACGGGTAAATGCAGGAGTAGCACTGACTGCATTACCATAATCATGATACAATACTAATAATGCAACTCTGCTAATAGTGTCATTATCAAAACGCAATCGTCTGAGTATTTTCTTGGCCATCTCACTGCTTAAATTAGGGTGCCCATGAAAATGATCAATCCCCTTATCGTCTGTTGTTTTCGTAGCAGGTTTCCCCACATCATGTAGCAGCATA
Organism: Lachnospiraceae bacterium; assembly: GCA_045646695.1. Taxonomy (GTDB): domain Bacteria; phylum Bacillota; class Clostridia; order Lachnospirales; family Lachnospiraceae; genus RGIG6307. The sequence continues at coordinate 42,367 of JAZRLF010000024.1, read as the reverse complement.
GTAAGACGGGCCACCTTATTATTTGACACCTGTTCCATAGCCTTAATGGTATGCATACCTACAGAATAACAATGATGCGGATTGTTTTGATACGTATCCATCATAAGATCAAATTCCGGCAAAAAAACCTTGGTTAGGCCCAATTGATACAATTGCAGTACATACTCCGGATGGTCAGACACCAGCAATTTGATCAGTTCAACCTGAATACGCTCCACACTAATCCTGCTTAGTGTATAGGCCAACTTCTGAATAGCCTGCCGGGTATTCTCTTCGATGACATATCCCAACTGTGCTGAAAAACGAACTGCTCTCATGATGCGAAGGGCATCTTCTGAAAATCTCTCCTCAGGGTTTCCTACACATCGAATGATACCCTGTCGTAAATCTTCCTGTCCGCCAAATAAATCAACCAGTCCTTTGTTGTCATTATATGCCATGGCATTTATAGTGAAATCACGACGTCTCAAGTCTTCTGAAAGTAAAGATGTAAAATTGACCGCCTTTGGATGTCTGCTATCCTCATACTCCCCATCAATACGATAAGTAGTCACTTCATAGCACTCCTTCTTAATCAATACCGTTACTGTACCATGTTGAATACCTGTATCTACGGTATGCCGAAAAAGACGTTTAATGTCCTCCGGCTTTGCGGATGTGGTGATATCCCAGTCGTCCGGAGTTCTGCCCAAAATAGAATCCCTGACACAGCCTCCTACCGCATAGGCTTCAAATCCCGCTTGTTCAATTGTCTGAATAATAAATTGTACTGAATTTGGAATTTGAATCTTCAACATATCCGCTTCTCCTTTCGCATACGTCAAAATTTTATCATACTTTTGCGAAAAGTGGAAGTAAAAGATGATGGAAACTATCTAAATATGTATTCTAATTCTGCCAATCGGACTTTATCCCCTTCTTTCAGGACGTACCCTTCCCTAGGCTTTAATCCTGTGCCATTTATCCAGGTTCCATTGGTGGAATTCAAATCTTCTATGATGCAATTTGCTCCCTCTCTATAAACCATAGCATGCACACGACTAATGCCTTCACTGACCAATTGTATATGTGCCTTTTCAGAATCTTTACCTATAATCTTCCTACTATCGCTAATATAAATATATTGTGGCTCTAAATTTTGCAAATTATACAACACGCCTTTATTATCTTCTATAGTGATCATACGTGTCTCTCCCGCCTCATCTTTATATCTATTAGCTATTTCTTCATATTCATTTTCATATGCGGTCTGTTCTTTCTCCTTCTCCAGTTCCGCTTTTTGCTTTTTTTCAAACCTTCGTACCTGAATGTTTAACCACAACAAAATGCCTCCCACAGCCACAGAGAATAATAATTTCAATAAAGTAAGCGGCCTCCAAACAAACACTGCCAATATATTTATTACTAACAACACACCCAAACCCAACTTTTTTCTGCGCCATTCTCTCTGATGCACTCCTGAATTTTGGGGTAATACAGTCACCTCTGATATATTAGATTCCTCCATAAAAGGATCTATCGCAGGCAACGATTCTTCTAATTCAGGATTCCCTTCTTTTTGCACGACGGGCACCAAATTATAAAGCATATTCTCCATTTCACGGCCCAATGAAAAATTATTCTTCTGGTCCAAAAAAGCTTCATATACATGAAATATTTGTTCCATTAATAGCTCATCCTGATAATCTAAATAATCAATACAGCACTCCCATAACTGCTCCATACCTATCTGCTCCGATGTATCCGATTCAATCTCCAAATCCCCAAAATTATATACAAATTTGAACTCTTCACCACTAACTTGTACCATCACATACCTTGGTTCCCATATGATTCTTCTGATATCTAATACATACTCTGCAAAATCCTGACATAACTTTAAAATGGCCTTTGCCATCTTAACAGCCAACGGTCTTTTAAATTTTTGTGTCTGGAGCAGCACATCCAATGACTGCAGACCACTGATTTCATAGTATAGATATTCTTTGCCATTTTGTGCTCTCATCTTAAAATTCAACAAACTGCTTAAAGCATTGTTTATGCATATCCGATATTCATAGCATTCTGTCACTTGTGCACTACATAATACTCTAATATAATTTTTCTGGTTTCCTCGCACAAATTCAGCCTCATTCACCTTCACTTTCCCCCTCTATCATAATATCTTCCTTTATTGTTAACAATCTCTTACATAGCCTCAATATATCCTGGGGACTGATTGCAGTCACTTGTTTCGGTACATAAAATCCCCACTCTACCTGTCCTATTCCAAAAGCATTTAATGGATTATACATCCTCCCCTGACCTTCAATACAAATCCTGTCTCCTTTTATGTCATATGACGTCTGTAAATGACTTGCAAATAAATACTTGTCCTGATACAAGTTTTCTTCTACCTGCTGCAAATATGTTATTTTCCGGGCAGCATCCATTGCAGAAGTATGTAAACTCTCCACAGTAAGAATACATGTATTTGAGTGCATAATACATTGATTATACATAAATAGACCAATCCCTATCATTAACCCATACATGATAATCAAAACGGATATCAGCAGTGTGTACTCCACCGTAATAAAACCATTTACCCTTTTTCTCATACTAAAATTCCTCCTATATGCACCAATGTTAACATAGGAATAAATGGGATTGCCTCTTTTCGCTTAATACTCATACCAAAGCAAGCATTCCGACACACGCCAAATACTGCTGCCAAAAACATACCATACAAATACCAAACACATGTCTGTTTCCATCCATACAGCGCTCCATATACTATCCCCAGTAATCCATCACCAAGCCCCAGACACTCCGGCAGACACATGGATACAATACAGAGTAAAATTCCGGGGATAACACCCAATATCACATGGCCAAAGCCTCCCTCCTTGCAGCTGTATAATATTGCAGCTACCATGGCAACAACCAACATGGCCAGTGGGACTTTTTTACTGCGTACATCCAAAATGCTTAGTATACATAAATACCCCAACATAATGTAGTCCATATCTACTCTCCTTCTTGTCCGCATCTCTGGCAAAGTGATTTATATTCTACGGAACTTTTTAGTACACAAGATACTGTTCTTTTCAACCCCGAACAAGACAGCTCCTCATGATACCTATTACCCTTTTTTGTAATGTAATATATACTTTTCAACCTCTCATCACAGCACTTATCACATGCTTCATACCTTTCTCCATAATCATTTCTGGCTGTTTGAATACTTTCACCTGCGATACTCACAATAGACAATTTCAAATGGGTACAATCAGGAGTGATATGATATACACTTCCGTTTTCCGTTATATAAACATAGTCCTCCTGTACCCCTTGCGCAGGACCGTACCCTGTCCACATTCTCATATACAGTTGATTGCTCATCCTTTGCTTTCTGCCGGTTAAAGACAAAATGGGCTCTATAGAATAATTGGCAATTATGGATATACTGCTTTCTTTTGCATTTATGTAGGATCCCAGCAAAGAAATCCCCTGCACTCCGCCTTCTATATTTTCTTCATAAAATGTGCCTTTGCATATTTTCTTAACCTGTGTGTCTAAATAGACCTCCGAAAAAAGCAGAGAAGAAAGCACTTCTTTCCCAAGGTTAAATTCTCTCTCTTCCTCTACCACTTCTCCATATGCATAACCATATACACTAATAGGTGTGGCGGCCTGTTTGATAGAAAGCAAAACACCACTATAGACGGAAAGACATTGTAGTAAAGACAACACTTCAAATATACACACCAACAGAACCGGTATTGCTATAGATGCCTCAATTGTAACACTGGCTCTTATGTCTACAACTAATCGAGAAGATACTCTTCTCACATATTCATACATTCCCTGAACATAAAAGGATTTATATTTTCTGACCTTACCCTGAGCCTGGAGAGCCTTTATTATTTGGTTATATTCAGTTTGTTGTAAATGGCATGCCAAGGAATTGCCGGAACATTGCCAAAGAGTATCTTTTCGATTAGCTGTAAACATAACTTCTCCCATTAATACTGTAATTGCTTCGTTATCGTATATGTTTTATCATAAGTATCTGTAAAAGTACCTGTCAATGTACCTCTGCTTATGCACCCGTCCATGCGAAAATGTTCTTGTTCCTCCCGAATATCCAGCTCAATTATGTCCATAGCTCGCATGCTCAACACTTCTTTTTGCTGCAGCAATAATAAAAGAACTAAATAAGCCTCGTAATCTAAGGTTAAATCAGAAAACGTTTCTGTATGTAATGACTTTACCAAAGGAATACTTCCCCCTTGAAACAATACCCTTAAGTCCTCCACACTTTCCTCATATGCCCAATATAACAGCAATGCCTGCTTTATAACCGATGAAAGCCATGGAACGTATGCCGCTGTAGCTATCCCCATTCCTATTGCTTCAGCCTCTGCCTGTCGCACTTCGTCCTGAAGTAAGCACATATAGTTATCAAGCTCTCTGATCACTAGCAGCTTCGCTACAATGACCTCAAGGTTGGCTACATCACTGGACTTGCCTCCAATCATATATTCCGTCAAACACTGCATACTGCAGCTTTGTATTGTATCAGCTCTATCGGTATAGCAGGAGAAATGATCCATAACATATTTACAAAAAAATGCTTTGTTCCACAGTCCCCCTGTGTCCTCTCTATCTTCCTGAGCATTTCCAACCGCAAGGGGTCTTTGAGATACAAATCCGTCCATATCCATCCTGACACCCGAAGGAAAATCCTCTTCATCCAATATTTGACGGAGCAACAAATTCCCTGTATCTACATCATCTAGTGGATTATCAATACACACTGTCTCGTACTCTGCTTCCTCCAGCAAGACGGGTTGTCCTTCGTCATCCACACCCCAAACTGCTTCCTTTACTTCCACCTCTGTGCCATTGACATTCTCGATTGCTTGATGTACCTGAGATATATCATGATGCATAGTGGATTCCAGACAGCCCATCGAGTCCAACTGTTCCAGCTGGTCAAGAAGCATTTCAATATAAGTCACTCCAACAGACTCCTTTGCTGCCTCCACAGCCTGCAGATAAAAATCCGTTCCATCATAATCCGTTGCCAAGGACACATCTGTAAATTGTGCATCTATATAGTCTAATGCCAGCCATCCATAATTATCATAACTTAAGTTATTGTCAATGTATCCCCTTAAATGTGCTTTCACCAGCTTGTAATCCGGCAATTGCATTCCATAACCGCCATCCACATAGAGCAGATCATACTCTTCCCATAACTGTGAATGATACTCTGCCAACAGGCATTGTACTCCTGTATCAAAAATCACATCCGCCTTCAAAAGCATAGTGTTTTCTCTTGCACTTTCAATCAACACCATACAAAAGGATAGTATTATTGTAACCGTCAAAGCCAAAAACACACTGACAGACCCATTAACCTTTTTCATAGGCTCTCCTAAATACGCATTGCCTGATTTGTAATTTTGTTCATGATACTCTCTACTAAATCCATAATCTGCTCTTTAAATATTAAAACCACTGCTATAAGTACCACCAATAGCAAAATCACCTCTACCGTGGTAATTCCACTTTCATCCTGAATACTTCTTTTTATACGTAATAATAATTTCATATTTTTATAAAATGCTACACATGTCTGATCATACTATTTGCAGCATTTGTCTCCTTCCTACTAGAATATAAATATAGTCCTTATACCTGCCTAAAACTGTAAGCTTCGGAAAGCAGGTAACATAATTAATGCAATTACAATACCCAGCTGCAGCATCATAGGTGCAATCAGTGCTGTGGATATTTGCTCCCCTTTCACTTTTGCCTGACGTCTTTTTTCCTCACGGACACGCTCCGCTTCCTTTTCTAACAGAACAGCAAGTCCTTGGGTTCCATTTATAATTCCCTGACTAAGCATACCGGCCAACTTTTTGTAATCAGCATTATCACAAACCTCTGAAAACCTGTCTATAGCATTAGAAAAACTGCATCCATTATCCAAATCCTTTTCAAAATCCCACAAAGCAATTTTCAGCAAATGTCCTTCAGGCTTTCGTCTTTCATAGTCTCTGACGCACAATTTCATTGCTTGTGGCACAGTCATTCCTGCAGATATATACAAAGAAAGGCTGTTCACCAAAGTAGCATATTCCACACAAAAAACTTCTTGCCTTTTGCTTCTTGTTGTGCGCAAATCCAAGTCTTTGCCAAACCACAATCCCAAACCGGTCCCTGCTGCAATGACCGCCAGCCATAGCATAGTATAGTCCTTTTGTGCCACCTGATACTGAAGCTCATTCCCTTCAAAGGTCTTAGGCAATTCCCATACCCTTTCTCCCTGGTTGACTGCTTCCTGTCCCTCCAGAAAGTCTCTCAATGATCTTTCATACTGCTCCTCTTCAGATAAGTTCTCTTGTAAAACCAAAATGCCGAACTGCTCTTGCCACATCCACTCCTTATAATGAAATTCAGCGGTCAAAACAACTACCGTATCCTCTTTCAAGTCTATCCGATTGACATTCCCTGAACTGTCTACAATCTGTTCTTTATCACTCTCCCAATAAATATCAAAAGGATATTCTTCTAAATACTCCGGTAACATTAAGTTTGTCGTAATTCCTTCCAGCCCTTTATTTTTACCCAAAATCCTCTCTTGTAAAAGTGTAACAGCTTCTTGAACCAGCTCCTCTGCTTCCTCCTGCGTTAAAACCACAGGATTCACCTCTATGGGATATGTAAGCACCTGCTCCCCTATCTGTAGCATAATTTCCTGACTTTTCTCATGTGCACCGGGTCTCTCTATACTTTCGATCTCTTTGTTGCTTCCCTGCACAGCTTGTACCACAAAGATTCCTGCGCAAATACATCCCAAAACTACCAGTCCTAAAATATACTGCAGCTTTTGTGTGTAATACTGCTTTTCTTCTATACCCAATTGTTGCAGGTTCCGTCTTACCTCCTTTGGAAAAACCAGGTATGAAATCCTGCCTCTCTCCAATATGTCATATATACACTCTGCAGTTCTCTGTAAAATACGTCCTATCATAACACAACCTCTGTCAGCTTCTGTCCCCACCATACGCTTACAATGTATATCATCATACATATGGTCATAATGCATATTCCGGATACATTATGATATAGAGAAACAAAGTATCCTCCGCTGGCTTTGCCCACAAAAAGCAATATTGCAAAAGGCATGGTGCACATGATCCGCTGTTCTAATTGCTTGGCTGCCGTCATTGCATGTATTTCTTGGCGCAAATCTATCTTCTCATAAATCTGTTGTATACTTCGCTCCAGAATCGCAGATACCTGACCGCCCTGCCTTTGTACGATTCCAAACACTACCCCAAAGTCTTCAATAGTCTCTATCTGTGTCTCCTGTCCAAGCCTCCGCATACACTCTTCTGCAGATATATGTAAAGACATATTGTGATAAAATTGCTTGAGCCCCAGTAAAACCGGATGTCCTTGCCCCATGCGCATACCAAATTCCTCCTGACAGGAAAGCATAGCTCTCTCAACACTTTTTCCGGCGGATAAGCCTCCCTTTATGTAATAAAGCCATTCTTTAAATCCTATCTCTATCGTAATCAACATCTGCTTTTTCCAGCTTTGCCACTGGGCGTATACAAGTACTCCTGTCAATGGCAGCAGGCATATCACAGATATCCAGCTCTGGTAAAAGAAATAACACAAAATCAGCTCACACAAAAACCCTCTGAGGACCCATAATACAATCAGCTTCCAGTTTAGGTCAGGCAGATACCTGGAATCCTGCCATTTGCAGCTTTCCTGTATGCGTAAGTTCACCCATTTTCTGCAATTTACCCAGTATCTTTCCATCCACTTCTCCTTCCTCCTGAAACAGATACAAGAGCTTCATCTGTATCTCTCCCCGGTCCATGCCTACAATCTCCCATACCTCCAACACTCTTCTGGAATGGTCTCTTAACCGCCCCAAATGCACTATAATGTTGATACTTAACAGCTGTCTTCTTATGGCCGTCAATGGCATTTCCTGAGACATCAGACACATGGTTTCCAGCCGGGAGATCATATCCCTGCCGGAATTACTGTGGCCGGTAGACATACTTCCCTCCTGCCCTGTATTCATAGCCTGCAGCATATCTATACACTCTTCTCCTCTCACCTCACCAACAATGATCCGACTGGGACGCATACGCAAAGATGCCTTAATCAAGTCTCGCATAGTAATAGCCTTACATTCCCCATCATGGCTGTCTCTCGTTTCCAAGCGCACCAGGTTAGGCGTATTCTGCAGCTTTAATTCTGCGCTGTCTTCCAATGTAATAATCCGCTCCTCTTCCGGAATATAGCCGGACAAAATATTCAAAAAACTGGTTTTACCTGCACCGGTACCCCCACTTACAAATATATTGTACCTGGCAATTACAAGTCTGTGCAAAAACTCCGCACATTCCACGGTAATACTGCCCATACGTATCAGATCCTCCATCTGCAGCGGCTTATCCTGAAAGTGACGAATCGTCATGCAAGAACCCTGCAGAGCCACCGGATGCAACACCACATTCACCCGGGAACCATCTTCCAATCTGGCATCTACAATCGGATTGGCCCCATTTACCACACGGTTACATCTGGAAACAATCTGCTGTATAATATCCATATATCGCTCTTCTGACTCGAAACGACCATCGTATAGCTGAAGCTGACCATTGCGCTCCACAAAAATCCTATCATAGCTATTAATCATGATCTCTGTAATATCCTGTTGCTCCAAAAGCTCTTCCAACAAATCCAGCTTTCGAATACTGTTAAATACCTCTTTTACCATCCTGGACTTTTCCTGGGGACGAAGCAAACGATATCCTGCAAATCCCCTTGCAGTCTCTTCAATGTACAAATAAACTGCCTCATCCTCCATATGCTCTTGCTCCTGCAAAAACCGCATAACCTTGTCCTTAACCTGCATCTTGCAAACCTCATACCCTGTCGTCATATTAAACCAGCCTCCTTTGCCACTTGCTCTATTGCTTCCGTTAAGGATCCTGGGGTATAATCCTCCGGATGAGCAGGAAGTATATGAATCTGCGTAAGTTCCTGTTGTTTTGTTTTATCCAAAATGTCGCCATATCCTGACTCCGCCAGAATACTGCAATATTGCTGCCATTTGGCCTCCGACCGGGCATCCGACTTTACCATGGAAAAGATCAAGTCGCTTTCACGCAAAATATCAAACGCACCACATATAAAATCGCTGACATCTATCAGAATATAATCATACAGTCCACACTCCTTAAGCAAGTGCAACGTCTTTATCCACATAGACCCTGAAATATCCTGTAAATTGCCCGGATTTAATACAGGTGGAATCATATCCACATCCCCCAGACGATAAATGTAATTTTGTGTAATTAATGGAATATCTTTTGATGATTGATTGACGTAATAGATAAAATCTGAAATGTCTTTAGAAAAGGATCTCATCAGCATGTGATCCAGACCAGAATAGCCTTCTAAATTTAGATATAATACACGTCTTTTTTTCGAAAGTAAATGTGCCAGTGTAATCCCAAACGTGGTCTGCAGACACCTCTTAATAGGCGAATACAAGCTAATTAGTCTGGTCCCGGCAAAGGATTCACCTGTCTGTGGTGCTCCCCTTAAATATCCTTGAATAACATGAAGTGAAACTGCAGCACTGCGGTATTTAAAAATAGACTCTGTATCCTCCGGTCGATCACTCCACCAAAGGATCCTGCCTCCCGGCGGCGGCAAAAAATCCGCTGTGCGTAAGCTGCAATCCAAAATCCAAAGCTCTGCCGATATAGAAGTACTGTCACGTCTCCATATGTCGGCATCCGAATAATGGCATATCTGATATTGGTCCAATCCATGATCCATCCAATAATCAAGCAGCCTTCCGGCAAAAGCCTCATCCGGCTCAAAGAAACATATTTGTTTAATTTTTTTCATACACAATCCTCTAACAAACACTCTGTCGGCCAACAATGTATAAAATAATTCGAATATGTTTGTATTATAGCAAAGCAATTTATTTTGTCTATAGCTTTTAAGAAGTTTTTTGATTTTTGTCAATTGTCCACAACCAAAAACGATATATCGTCTGTCCATCCACACAACCCGCGTATTTTCGACGTTTTGCCTTACAAAAGTACTCCTTAAACAGACATTCTGTCATACTTTTTGGACGTCTTTTGGTATACTTTTCCCAATTTTTTACTATACTTAAAGTATAGCAAAGCATAGGGAGGTGACTTAAATGAAAATGCTTTTTCAGCAAACTCCTGTAACTTTATCAGGCTCTGAGGAGATGTCTGAAACAAAAGAAGATCTTTTAGAAGACTTAAAGAAAACCAGATTCGCTTTAGAGGTAGCTTACAGTGGCTTTGACAATGTCACCGATCCGGATTTAATCGATTGCTATATTTATCAGGTAAATGCCATTTTAAAGCGTTATAAATTTCTTTTAGAAAAAATTTCTTTAAAAGAGGAAAAAGACTTACTTCTAAAGAAATGAAATACCTGCGTAACCTGCTAACGGCATTTTCCGGATATATCAGGAAATCAAAAGGGAGCATACACCGCATGTGAGATATACCTATCACACCTCCGGGCTGCTCCCTTATTTATTCATATTTTCATCAACACATGCCTGAATCCGGTTAATGTGTCTATCCTTGTAAGAAGTCCTCTTCCCTCAAAATAATCATATCCTCGGTATCATAACGTTTGTGCAAAAGCACATCCACAAAATGCTTCACACTCTTGCGATTTGCCCGGTCAATTGCATTGTCGATGATATGTCTTGCATCCTCTTTTGTAGGAGCATCTTCATTAGCTATCATCTCATCAATGCGTGTACGTAAAGCCAACAGGCCCATCGTCTCAATGCTGTACTCTAAATCATGGGCATATTGTTCTGCATACTCTACCAGCTCATCCGCAGAATAATCCTTGATATTGACATGGATATGGAATAGCTCTCCCATGGTCGGATACTTGTCGATAAAATGCTTCATACCCTGTTCGGTATCTGTAATAAATACCAAAATTGATAACTCCTGTGTCATCAGATAGGTCTGCAATTTTTCAACAGTTTCTTTGCGAAGGCGTCCTGCTCTTTCGATAATTAAGACACCCTCTTGTACCTTGCTGATAATTTCGGAAGGTTCTTTTTTATTGAGATTTACTGCTGAAATCTTGGCTGTCTTGCCCGGCAGGGATAACCCCTGATTCTTTAAATCGGTAATCAGTATCTTTATAAATTCAAAACATACCGACAAATCATGTCCCGTTACCCGCACATTACCTTTGGAAGCCTCCATAGATGCTTCTCTTAATGCTGTATTGATCTGGGTTTCTGTATTTTCGGAACGAATAAATGCCTTATAAAGCTCTCTATTGTCCAAAACTGCAGCCGCAGGCTCTTCCTGTTCCGGTTCTGATACAGCCTCTTCCTCCGGTACCTCTGAAGGCTCTTCTGTCATATCCTCCTGCCCATTCTCCGACTCCCACTCTGCTTCTTCAACAAAGTCTTCCTCCGGTGCTATCGGCAACTCTTCTACATCTTCAAAGTCTTCCTCCGGTGCTATCGGCAGCTCTTCTACATCTTCAACAGCTTCCTCCTGTGGTTCCTGCACATCATACTCTTCTAAATCATCCTCTAAGGTTGGTTCAACCTCTGAAGAATCTTCCTCTGAAGTGTCTGCCTCTTCCCACGGTTCTTCCACAGCCTCTTCATCAGCAAAATCCACGGTTTCAAAAATATCACGCTTCATCTCTGCCTCGATAGCCGCAAAAATATCCTGGGTCTGACTCTTAATGCGTGCGGAAATCTCTTCCTGATGGGCCTCTGCAACCTCTTCTTCCTGCTTATCCCAGGCAGCCAATATATCCTCAATACTGAGCTGACCGGTAATCTGCTCGTTAATCATTACCGCTTCCGGCTCTACTATCTTAAAGGCATCCGGTAAAATCTGGGCGATACTGATCTGCTCAGAGATAATCTCCGGCATCTTAGGCGGCTCCCAAGCTTCCGGTCCCTTTTCGGTCAATGCCTGAGCCATCTCTTCCGGCACACCGGACTCCTCAGCTATCTCTATATCCTCTGTATTCTCTGTCTCTACCCGGGTAGCTTCAGTTGCCTCCATATCTGTAGCTTCAGCTACTGTCTCTGCCGATACAGCACACATCTCCTCAGCTATCTCTGATTTATCAGTAATCTCCGTAGTATCTGCATAGACACTTGTATCAGATTCTTGCTGTGCTTCATCTACGCTGCTCTCTGTCTGAGAAACCTCCAAAATCTCCCTCAGACTGTCTGCCAGCTCCTTTTGCAGATTCATGGTATTGTACGCATTCGCCACATCCAGAGTCTTTACCTGAATGTCCTCTACCACTACCGGCTGCTCTTCCGCTGAAATATGAAGCTCTTTCTCAAGATATTCCTGAGGAATCTCCACCGTCGGAGCATCTGTCACATCCACCATGCCCTCATCGGTCATAGCAGAATCACCCGAATCGATCCTAGGCAGTACTCTGGTCATATCCTTAGCCTGCTCCATATGCTCAAAGCGGTGGTCATAAATGCTCTGCTGGGACGGCGTCAATGGCTCATGCAGCATTTTTAACTCCATAGCCTTGTACACATATCGTCCTTTGCCGAACCACAAAATCAGCTCGTCACATTCCTCCACACACTTGGTTGCAAAACCAATGCGGTGGTACAAATATGCCAGCTCATATGCCCACTTTTCGATATATTCCTCACTCTTTAACTGCTCTAATACCTCAATACGCTCCTCCAAGCCTACTTCCTGGGCCTGATACAGACGGTACTGCAATACATAACGTCCGGTATCCTTCGGAGCCACCTCTACAAAAGATTTGTAGTATTCGATGGCAGCTACGAACTCTTCCAACTTAATGGACAAATCACAAAGAGAATACAAAATAGTACGGCTCTCCGGATTACGTTCATAAGCCATATACAAAAGCTCCTTGGCATCCTGATAACGGCGATTCACCTTATATAAATCGCTGACAGTACACAGCATCATCACGCTCTTAACCCTGCGCCAGTCAATGGTATCCGCAATATAAGAGGCCTCTGCGTACTCTCCCTGAGATATTAATTTTTTGATATGTTCTGTTGCAATTTTATATTCTGCCTTGTCCAAAGGTTTCACCTCTAAAATGAATGTTATTGATAAAAGTTCTACATATTCAGTCTATCATAGGCTGGATTTGATGTCAAAATAAACAGGACTGATTTTCTAAAAATATTTCATGATTTTGTAATAACTTTCATAAAACAACAAAAATCTATCCTTAGCCACATTGTATTTGATACCTGTAAACCTTAGGCCTTGAGTAAATTGCTGAGTTCACCAAACTGTTCCAAAGAAAGTGCCTCTCCGCGAATGGTAGCAGGAAGTCCCATCTGTACCAAAGCCTCCGTAATCTGCTCCTTGGTAACCCCCAGATTACCCGCATTGGTCAGCCCATTTAATAAAGTTTTGCGGCGCTGATTAAAAGAAGCTCTGATCAGTGCAAACATATATGCCTCATCCTTTACCTCTACCGGAGGCTTATCATGACGGGTCAGTCGAATCACCGCACTGCCCACATTCGGTCGCGGAATAAAGCAATTGGGCGGTACATTTGCTACGATTTCCGGCTTGGCATAATATTGTACTGCCAAAGACAAGGCACCGTAATCCTTAGTACCCGGCCCCACCTGCATTCGATCTGCCACTTCCTTCTGCACCATAATGGTAATACTCTTTAAAGGCACATGACTTTCAAACAATCCCATAATAATCGGTGTAGTAATATAATACGGAAGATTTGCTACCACCTTGATAGGCTGCCCGTTATTCTTTTCCTGGACGATTTTATTAATGTCCACCTTTAAAATATCATCATTGATAATGGTAACATTGTCATATGCTGCTAAGGTGTCATTCTGCAGAATAGGAATCAGATTCTTATCAATCTCCACTGCCACTACCTCTCTGGCAGCCTCTGCCAAATATTGAGTCATGGTGCCGATACCGGGACCAATTTCCAACACACAGTCATCCTTTGTAATCTCCGCACTCTCAATAATACGCTCTAACACACGGGTATCAATCAGAAAGTTCTGTCCGAATTTCTTCTGAAAATTAAAATTATATTTTTGTAAAATCGCTATGGTGTTTTGAGGAATACCTAATGTTGCCATAGTACGTCTCCTTTGATATTTTTTCTAAGTAACCGGAAATCTCAGGGGCAAAGGTCAAAATAAATATATTTCCGTTCAGATCCTTTTCGCTCCTTGTATTTCCTGATTATAATCTACTGCAATCGATACAGTCTGTGGGCATTGTCCCAGGTAACACGCTCTACCTCTTCTGCTGAAATCCCCTTCAACCGGCTGATCTCTTCCACCACATGTTTAAGCAGTAGGGAGGAATTTCTCTTGCCCCGATAAGGCACCGGCGCCAGGTACGGACAATCCGTTTCCAAAACCAGATACTCCGGCGGTATATATTCTACCACTTCCTTCAGCTTACGACTGTTTTTAAACGTTAACACACCGCCGATTCCAATAAAAAATCCCATATCCACAAACTGTCTGGCCATTTCCCTGCTGTAGGCATAGCAATGGACTACGCCCCCAATCTCTTCTGCCCGGGCTGCCCTCATCATCTCATAGGTATCCTGAGCGGCATCTCTGGAATGTACGACAATGGGTTTGCGAATCTGTCTGGCCAGGTCCATTTGACGCTCAAACCATACCTTCTGCACAGAGGCTTCCGGCTCCGGCCAATAATAATCCAGACCGATCTCTCCCACGGCCACACACTGCTCCATCCGGCAAAGCTCCTCTATGCGTTTAAAATTCTCTTCGTTCAACGTATCTGCATCATTGGGATGAATGCCAAAGGCCGCCCTCATAAAATCATACCTTTTAATCAGCTCCAAAGTCTTTTCATTGGAAGCCAGACTGGCCCCTACATTTACAATCTTACCAATTCCCTGCTCCTTCATACCGGAAAGCAGGACCTCTCTATCCTCATCAAAAGCCTCATCCTCATAATGGGCATGGGTATCAAATATCATCTTACCTCACCTGTATGCACGATTGCTCCTTTTTGTTATATTAATTAGGGGTTTACGAAATAGGGTGACTGCCTGTCGGAGCAATCTATGTTCTGGCTGAAGGGCCTTGAAAAGCGTCGGTCCTTAGCGAAGCAAGGCGTTAGCCGCAGTCTGAGCTTAGTACCGCTACGCATTTTCATGGAGCGAGAGCGTCCATGAAGCAGAACATATATTGCTCCGGCAGGCAGTCACCCATTATCGAAAACACCTATGTTTATATTACTTTACCACACTTTCAGGCTGCTCGTATACACCAAAACTAAATTTTAAGAAAAAAATAAAAGCGGAATACAGGAAAAACCTTGGCAACACCCAATTTTTATCCCTTGTATTCCGCTCTAACTATTCTACCTGTAATTAGAAGGCTTTCTTTTTTTATCTGCTGCGTAAATGCAAGCAATACCTAAGCTGCTGATAGCCACAAATGCAATCCAAATCTCCATCATGCTATTATCTGCAGTCTTTGGAGCCTGAGGAGTAGCAGGTGCTGCCGGTTCCTCCGGGCTTCCGGTTGCCGTAGGTTCTACGTCGATTTTCCACTCGAAAACATGAGCCGCACTCTCTAATTTGGTACCACAATCCTTTGCAGTACATTCCTTCCAGTGATTGTCATTATCATACTTCCATGCAGAAGGTACATGATCAAGTGCTGTGTATGTTCCTGGGGTCAGATTCATTTTCGGTGATACTTCAAAGGTATGAATATGCTGACCACTTCCGTCATTTACCTTAACATTCTCAATCTCTGTTATATCCTCCAGTTCTTCCGGCTTTTGGGTTGGTTCTGCCAATGTTATTGCCGCATCAGCTGAAGGCGTACCATAAACGGTAATCTGAGTTTCACTGTCTCTTTTACCATAATACCATTTACGGTTTCAACTTTATATTCTTCTGCAAAGTAGTAACCCTCGTCTGCCACATATACAATCGGGGGCATAGCAGAATCCAGATCACTCTGAACTTCTTCACCGGAATCGGCTGTCTTAGTCATATTTGCAGCAGGAGTAATGGTCACATCATATTTACTCTGACTGATAACCTCTGTAAATACGTTTTCATCATAATCATTCTGATCGGAAGCAACTGCATATTCCACAGCACCATCCTGTACTCTGATCACGCAAAACAGATTGTCCGGATAATACTTTGGATTTCTTCCGGTTTGTGACCAGGATGTCCATAAGTACACATAATATATCTTATTCTCTTTTAATCTTCATAAACAGTAGTCCAGATTTCTCCATCCATGCACTCAAAGGTTACAGCATCTGAATAAGCATAATTGCCCGCTGCATCCCACATTTCAAATACCATGGAATAATTGCCATCAAATAACGGAGTTTCTCCAAAAGCAGTATCAGCAGTGACCATCACCTCCTCTACAGCATACATTTCAAAATCATCATCTCCGCTGTAAGAAGCAAGCTGCCATATGGTAGTAATCACATCACCCTCAACCAATAAGCGCATTTCTTTACTTGCCATACCGGACTCATCCAGCCCTTTAGAAGCACCCAGAATGGACCACTCCTCTACTGTAAAATCATATGCCACCTGAAGATTGTACTCCTCTCCGTTTAACAGGATAGGTACAGAATACAGGTTATAATCTTCGCCTTCAAAGGAAAGTTCCATGTAAACCAGGTGTCCGTCAATCGCTCCCCATACACCTCGGAAATTATCATAGAATATACCATTGTCCCAATCAGCAATCAGATCATTATCCGTACCCAAAAGCATCATCTGATCATTTGCTTCATCCACATAAAACAGTGAGAACCCAATGCCTGCCAGAATATCATTTGCCTCAGGACCGAGGTTCAAGATGGAGGTACCCTCATCATTCAGATCTAAAGGTGCACCATCCCAGCCCATTTCAGCCAGTGTACATATATCCGGAAGCTCCTGAATATTCAGAGAAGCCAGATATTCCTCGCCGCCTTCCGCCATTTCACCTGTAAGGCCATAAGCATACAGATGTTTAAATGCCAGTCCTGCACCTACATTGAGATAGCCATTCAAATCCGCTACATCGCCGTTATAAGAATAATAACAGCTCAAACCGGTAGCCTCAGACCGGTAAATACCGCCCACTTGATATATAACACATTCCTCCAACGCGTCACATACATTCTGTGCTGACGGAAGCATCCATGCCGTCTGTCGAGCTAGATGTCCCAGATCCACCATGTTCGTATATCCCTGTTCTCTGGTATTGCCGCCATAATTTTCGCTTTGAGCTGCCGCACGTCCCAGTTCTGCAAAGAAGCCCGGTTCTTCGGACGCTGCCACAAAAGCTTCTTGACCAAAGGACTCATAAGCCTCCAGTAATGGAGTCAGTTTGGTCAGATCGGTTACGGAAAGGGTTGTTTGATCCTGTGTACCTACCGCTTCACAGCCCTCATAATATGAATTACAGATTGCAATACCCATATCATCCCCTTCCATGGTAGGGTCTTCTGCAAGTGCTCCAACCCAGCCGGAATAAAGCCATCCATTACCCGGCTCCACCTCTTCAGATGCAACCAAATACTTGGCAAAGTTCTGGAATGTTGCCGCTACATCGATGGTTGCCATCAGACAGGTATCAAAACCTACCAGCTCCAATGCAGGATTTTCCGTATCTGCCGGCCATACCGCATCAAAGGCCTGATACATTTCCACCAAATCCAAAGAATCCAGACCATGGATTTCATCAAATGCAGCACCGGTTACAGAGCCTCCGCCATGATTCCAGAAAGTAACTGCAACCTTATCCGCAGGGAAATTTTCATTGGCAAAATAAAGGAAATCATAAAGCGTTTGTGCATCACCCATATTTGCCGTTTCCTGTTCCTCTATCAACTGCAGGCCTTCACTGTTATATAACCAACGCTGAATTTTGCCGGAATCCATTAAATCATTTTGCCAGACAGCAGCACCGCCCGTCTGAATAACTACATTTACGCTCTCCGGAAGCCGTACTTCCATCATTTCAATCAAATCAATGGTAGCAAAACCACCATTTGTCTCCAGATCACTTCCACAAAGATACCAATATACGGCCCAGCTTCCATTGTCAGCTGCTTCAGAACCGAAGCCGGCACCCTGGTTTTCTTCTGCATTCCCCGTTTCTATTTCTTCTCCACCTGCAGTATAGTCCAATGATTCTTCTCCGCCACAGGCAGCAAAGGACAACGTCATAATTAATATTAAAAACAAACATAAAATTTTCTTTTTCATAACTCTTCTGCTTTCTTATTTTTTAAATGCCCAATATCTGGCGCTTTTTTGCGGAAAATTCTTCTTCCGTAATAATTCCCTGCTCCATCAAAGCTTTAAATCTCTGAATTTCTCCTACGGCATCTGTGGCTGCAGCAGAAGTTGCCGGTGCCGAATTCTGTACCACCATACCTGCAGAAGTAATCACCTGCTCCGGTGCTCCCGGGAATGCCAGATTCTGCTAAGATAATCATGAAGAGGCAGATACGGAAAAGGAAAAACCGTATCTACCTCCATGATGCCAGCAGCAACATACATTGCTTCTGCACTATTCAATACCTAAGTCTGCTTTCATGTCTACTACCCACTGATCCACTACATTGTACCAGTCAATCATTTCATTCAGCTTCTCTTCTGTAAGTTCCTCATCACCTTCCAGTGCTTGTTTGTGCAAAGTGAGAGCCTCGCCCATTTCACTGAGCAATTCAATTACTTCCTCCGGGTAATCTTCAATGTTTTGGTTAACAATTGCAATAAGTGAATCATAAGCCGCAGATGCTTCATTGAACTCATCAATCGCAGGCTGTCTGTCCGGACCGCCGCATGCAACCAAAGACATACTCATAACCAATGCCAAAAAAAGGGAAATCAGTTTTTTCATAAAATCTTCCTCCGATTCTAGTATATAGTCATTTGACTTATAACTATCATACGCTTCTTTTGCCATTCACGGAGGAAGCCGTCCCAAATCGTACCAAAAACGTCCTGAATCGACAGTCCCTTTTCAACCATCCTTATAAAGATATCCGCAGTATAAATTGTCCCTCTTGTACATGGAAACTATATACCCCTTTATATTTTTCCACAATTGCACATATACTTTGTACACCTATGCCATGGCCCGGTTTCTCGGTTACCGGAAGCCCCTTTTCAAACCGAACCCCTTCTCTACACGGATTGGTAATCTGCAAGAATATCTTCCCACGCCGCTCATAAAACTGTACATTTATTGCACACTCTTTTCCCTCAACAGCCATCGGCTCACAGGCATGAAGTGCATTTTCCAAAGCATTTGAAAGCAATACACACAAGTCACTGTCTGACACCATAACCATGGCCGGCAGCCCACCTTTCACATG
This sequence comes from Lachnospiraceae bacterium, assembly GCA_045646695.1. Lineage (GTDB taxonomy): Bacteria > Bacillota > Clostridia > Lachnospirales > Lachnospiraceae > RGIG6307. The sequence continues at coordinate 22,889 of JAZRLF010000024.1, read as the reverse complement.
CATATAAATGCCTTTTTTCTCAATCCTTCCTGCAAAGGCAGATAGAATCAGATTCACCGCCTCATTTTCACAATAGTGCTTTACTGCCTGAGCTTCTATTTCCTTGAAGATACCTGTAATATAGGTCTGTGCCTGAACAATCTGCCCATTCTCCATACAAACAGACACGTATTGCAAATGATGGCGCAGATCATGACGATATTGCCGCATAAGTACCTGTGACTCCCGCAACGAATCTATCTCCTGCACAGCCTGTGCTAACTGGATATCCAGACATTTCTGCTGTTGCTGCAGTTCATTTCTTTTCTGTTCTTCCCCCGCATTGTACACCCAAAAAATCAGATATAATACGCAACATACAAAAGGCATAAACTCCACTGCAACGGGAGAGCCGCTGTACAGAACATTTGTATACACCAGGGTCATATAGTCAAATCCGTAATACAGTGCAGGAATAACCCCGAATTGACATTGCATTTTTACCGGTGAATTGGACAGCTTCCGGACAAGAGGAGATACAAAAAATAATAAAAACATAAGCAAAGGTAATGTAATTACAAGCTCCACCGTTTCTTGCATCAACATACTGCCTGAAAATATCTCTACAACCAAAAGAGCAAGCCATCGCCGCATCTGACAACACGAATAAGCAGCCAAAATAGATATAAACGGCCACAACAGCTTACGGGTCAAAAGGTATAGTATTATCATTAACGGCAAATGCATGACAAGGGGATACACTCTTCGTAGGATATCTCCTTCCCACCAAGCGTAAAGTGTACCCTGAATTAACAACATCAAAATTACACTGCACCAGAAAATCCTTCGCTGCCGTTTTTCAGACAGAGCATTGCAAAAGGAAGCTGACAGGACGCTTCCGAAAATACTTACTGCACCGCCGTTAAGCATGGATATCCATATATTCATGTAGTCACCTCACTGTTCTGAAATGCATACGCCAAAAATGCATCCTTTATTTCATTGTACCTTCCTCGCGGGACCGGAATTTCAGCCAGACAAGACATAGTAATTGCACGATATGAAAGATTCTTTACATAATCAAAATTTATCAGATAGGAACGGTGTGGTCGAAAAAAATTCCCGTAAGGCATGATATGTTTGCTCAGTTCATCCAGACTGCCGCTGGTTTCCAATATATTGCCGTTACTTAAATGGATAAATAATGTTCTGTGAATCACCTCACAATATTCCAGTTGTGTGGGTTCTACACGGGTAATTCCATTTTTGCAACGTAAAATCAAGCTGTTGGTCTGTTCTTTGTCACATACGGACAAAATCTTATCCAACAACTCCCAAAATTCTTCTTTATATATAGGCTTTAGCAAATAAAAAAAGGCAGACACTTTATAGGACTGCACCGCATATTCTGAAGATGATGTTAAAAATATGATTTTGACATTGCTGTCATATTTCCTGATCTCAGAAGCGGCTTCTATACCATTTTCACCCGGCATAATAACATCTAAAAACAGGGCATCATACCGGGCGCCCCTTTCAATTTCTGCTAATAAATCAAATGGTGAATGAAATGCTGTATACCTGATATCCTGCTTCCGTTTCATACGGTACTGTTCAAGCAGTATCCCGATTTCATTCAACATAGATAGTTCATCATCACAAAACGCAATATTTATCATGCGGATTTTTACCTCTGCTCCTGTGGTTTATTCCCCTGATACAGCAACTTCTTCTCCCCGCTCCAACGAGCAGGGGGGGTGTTATTATCTTATAACTTTTCCTCTTTTAAATCCACATCTTTTTCATAATTTGCAGCATTTTGTAAAAACTTGCCATTTTTTAACCGGTTATACTAATATGATAAAATGAATAATGAGATGGTTTATTCCCCTACATTTGAATTGAAAATATAATCAAAATATGCTTTCTTTGCACTTTTCAGATATGCCCTGGATATTTTAATCCTTTTACCACCGGAAAGATGAAACATGTCCTCCTTTATCCTGTCGATATATTCAATATTTATCAGATAACTCTTATGACATCGGCAAAATCCACGACTCAGCAAAAAAGGAGCAAAATCTGTGAGCTTACCAATAATTTCTATTTCTCTGTTTCCTACTAATGTAAAAACCACTTTTCGCAAATTGCTTTCCAAACACTGTATATTTTTCAAAAGTATTTGGGTCTCAATGCCTGCATATGTAACTGTAATATAGTCTTTGTCTTTGGCTTGCTGTGGAGGCAGCCTCATAATACAATCTCTCAATTGCTCTTCTTCTATGGGCTTTACCAAATAATCAAAGGCATGAACCCGATAACTTTGTATCCCGAACTCTTCACTGGCAGAAAGAAATACAATCGGTGTCTGTGCATCATTCTTCCGCAAAACAGCCGCTGTCTCTATACCATTGATGCCCGGCATAAGAATATCCAGAAAAATCAGATCAAAGGGCTGTAACAAATGGCTTTCTAAAAGATCCTTTCCATTATGGAATTCCTCTATCGAATAATAAGGCACAATGGAATTGAGCGCTTCTATTACACGTTGTCTTTCGCATTTTACATCATCACAAACTGCTATTCTCATACGTACGCACCTTCGCCGGACTTTTTGGTCTTTCTTTTGCAAAATTTTGTTTTGTCAGCCTACAGCCTTGTTTGACGTTGGCCTCCGCCACAAATTCTCACTTTTATGATTGTTTTATTATAGCACAAGCTGCAAAGAATATCTATATAATTAGATGCCATCTTATGGCCATAACGCAGCACTACGTCGGGTGTATAAAACCTTTGGTCATTCTCTTAACTCTAAAATCCTGCACTTATTAATTCCCCTCTAAAAAATTTTTTTTAAATTATTAAAAATTTTTTAAAAAAAGTGTTGCATTTTATAAAAGCATGTGGTATAGTAATCAAGTGCTCAAGAAAAAGCACATCACATGGACCGCTAGCTCAGCTGGTAGAGCACCTGACTCTTAATCAGGGTGTCCAGGGTTCGAGCCCCTGGCGGTCCACTATTGGTTGCAAGACGCGTAAAATCGCGGTTTGTGGCTTTTTTTATTGCATGAAAAAAGGGGAGTCCGAAAAAAAATCAGATTTCCCAAATTTCCAAGCTCAGACTATAGCTTACTCTGCTATAGCATCCACAAATCTGTCAAATGCTTTTCTGCCTTCTGTATCCTGTTTGTATACTCCGGCACATTCCAATACCTTTACAAAAACTTTGCCTATTTCCTTTTGGACGATATCATGAATATTGTCTTCATTGATTACGTAATCATTCACCCAGGTTTCCACCCAGTCAGCATGTTTTTCGATTTCTGCCATAGTTCGGATATCCGCCAGATTCAAAATGGCCTGCTCCAACAAATGCATTTCCTTCTTTAATCTGGACGGAAGCACTGCCAGACCCATAACTTCTATCAGACCAATATTTTCCTTTTTAATATTGTGCAAATCTTCTGATGGATGATATACACCCCATGGACTTTCTTCGGTAGTGATATTATTTCTTAAAACCAGATCCAGCTGATACTCCCCATCCTTCATGCGGGCGATAGGTGTAATGGTATTGTGAGGCACACCATGAGTTTCACTGAAAATAAAAGCCTCCTCATCCGTATAGCCTCGCCACATTCTCAAAATATAGTCAGCAGCCTCCGCCAGCATTTGTACATCGGTGCCCCCAAGGCGAATGACGGACATAGGCCATTTTACAATACCTGCACGCAGCTTCGGATATTTGTTAAGGGTAAATTCCTTTTCATAAGGGGCCCTTTCCATGGCAAACTCATATCTGCCGCCCTGAAAATGGTCATGGCTCAAAATAGAACCACCTACTATAGGCAGATCCGCATTGGAGCCCACCATATAATGTGGAAACTGACGTACAAAATCCAGTATTTTTTCAAAAACAGCCTTATTTATCTTCATAGGAATATGGCTGTCATTAAAAATAATGCAGTGCTCATTGTAGTATAAATAGGGTGAATATTGTAAATTGTACTGATCTCCCTTTAAGGAAATGGGTATTATACGGTGATTCTGTCTGGCAGGATGTGATACGTGTCCTGCATAGCCTTCATTTTCCTTACACAACAGACAGCTTGGATAGCCGGACTTCTGCACCTTGCCGGCCTTTGCAATATCTCTTGGGTCCTTTTCCGGCTTGGACAGATTAATGGTAATATCTATGGTGCCGTATTCCGAGTCCACTGTCCACTTTTCATCTTTCTTGATACGATCACTGCGAATATAATTGGTGGCCTGGCTGAAGGCATAGTAATAATCAGTAGCTTTTTCAGCATCCTCGGCCCACAACTGATTAAATCGGGCCCGCACTACAGAAGGAGCCGGAGTAAGACAGCCCATAATTTTGGTATCAAATAAATCCTTTGTTGTAATGCTGTCGTCTTCTATCAGACCCGCTTCCCATGCATACGCGGTCATGTCATCCAAAATCTCCTGAACAGGACGGATTTTTATATCTCCTTCATTATGATATTCGTAGGCATAGAGTCCAAATAACTCCAATAGTCTATTCCTTGTGTAAATCTCATCCTCCGGAGCAATCAGTCCGCTGCTTTTACCATATTGTACTAGCTCATATATATTTTCTAAAATCATCTCTGTTTCCCTATTCTAATATTATAGGAACCGCTTCGCGAACCCTATAATCGATTTGCGGCACATATCTGTACCTTTTAATACGTTGCAATTACCTTTTTCTTTGACACTTGCCTTTTTGACGATTATCTTACTTACTATTTATAAAACCTTTATACCGCCAAACTTACGAACCTTCAGCACATCGCAGGCACCTTCGCCAAAGACACTGTCCATTCCCGCTTTATATGCTTCCACTGCTTCATTTCTCACAAATGCCTGGATGGTTCCGGCAAAACCGCCTCCATGTACTCTGCTGACTCCCTTGTCCCCAAGGAGTACATCACTTACTGCCAGAGCAACAGAAACATTTTGGTGTGTAATGTCCTGGGTGGTGTATACGTTCTGCAAATATTTATAGGAAGAATCACCGGATGCCTGAATCCATTTTAAGAATTCATCGATATCATTATCCTTTAATGCCTGCACCTGCTTTTGTACTCTTATATTTTCCTGTGTGAAATGCAGTGCTCTGAGGAATGCTCTGTCGCCAAGCTTCTTACGAATTTGGCTTGCATTTTCAAAAATATCTTCCTTAGCCACCTGACCCAATACTTCCTTGCCAAACATAGCCGCAACACCGCGCATCTCAATAGTTACCGCAGCATACTCAGGGGTCAGATCTGCATGGGAACCTTTGGTGTCCGTGATGCACAGACTGTAGCCCTGCTTATCAAAATCAAATTCCACCTTTTCCACAATAGGCTTCTTAGGATCTGCAAAATCAATATGTACCAAACTTCCTACGGAGCTTGCCATCTGATCCATGAGCCCGCTTGGCTTGCCAAAATATACATTTTCAGCGAATTGACCGATAATGGCAATCTCAACAGGTGAAATCTCCATATTATTGTAAAGACCGGAAATAACTGTACCAATCAAGGTTTCAAAAGCAGCAGAAGAAGAAAGACCTGCGCCAATCAGTACATCACTTGTAACGTATGCTTCGAAGCCTCCTAACTGATAGCCACGCTCCTTTACTGCAAACATAACACCCTTTATCAGTGAAAGGGTAGTTCCTTCCTCACTTTGCTGCTTTTCCAGATCCTCTAAAGAAACCGTAATCATCTTGTAACCGTCAGATACTACCTTCACCACATTATCCTCTGTAGCTCTTACAATGGCAATACAGTCTTTATTAATGGATGCCGCCAAAACCTCTCCGTGCTGATGGTCTGTATGATTACCGCCAATCTCGCTTCTGCCCGGTGCACTGAAAATACAAACCTCTCCTTCTCCATATAAACCTTCGAAGCATTTAATAGCCTGTACATATCTTTTCCGGTTCTCGCATATCCTGCCGGCGTCAACATAAATATCCTTCAGTAATTCATCATACGCTCCGCTAATAATTTGCTCTTTTAATACTTGTGAGTTTGTCATAATGATTCTCCTTTATTTCTCCGTAAATAAGTTTAATTCGTTTTGTTTAGTAAACATTTTATTATCTTAGTAAAATTATCGTAAAATAAATTCCTGTGTTTGTCAAGATGTTTTACTTCTTTTTTCTCGACAAACAGGACACTAATGTGATATGATACAGTAAACATTTGGTAAACAAACTTCTAAACGTTTGCCACGCCCGTAGCTACTGAGTTTTGCATACGGCTAAAACAGACTTATTTGGGGAGGTACACCATGGCTACTATCAGAGATATTGCCAAACAGGCCGGCATTTCCCCCGGCGCAGTATCCCGTATTTTAAATAACGACCCTACTTTAAGCGTGTCTTCTGACACCAGACAACGGGTTTTTCATATTGCCAAATCTCTGCAGTATCATAAGACTTCCTATCGAGACAAATCCTCTTTCAAGATGGGTATTCTCCTGTGGTTTTCTGCAGAACAGGAGATTCAGGATATTTATTATTTGCTTGCCCGTCAGGGTGTAGAAGATTTTTGTCAAAAAAATGCCATCGGAATTGTCCGTGCTTTCCGTTCTGAACCTGCCTCTCTTGAGACCCTGAAAGATGTGGACGGGCTTATTTGTATCGGAAAGTTCAGTCAGCAGGAAGTACTGCAATTTATCGACATTTGCAGCAATATCGTATTTCTGGATATGCCGGTGCAGGATTTAAACATTACCTCCTTATCCATGGATTTTAAAAATGCCACCTATTCCGTTTTGAATTATTTAACCGGACTGGGACATACCAAAATTGCCTTCTTGTGCGGCAAAGAATATGTAGGTAATAACGAGCCCCTTACCGACGAAAGAAAAACCTCCTACATTGCTTATATGAAATCCAAAAAGCTGGACTGGGAGTCTTTTTTACAGGAAGGAAGCTTTTGTTCCGCTTCCGGATATGAAATGATGCAAAAGATATTATCCGGCAAGGACTTGCCTACCGCTGTTTTTGCAGCCAGTGATGCCATTGCTTTTGGCGCCATGAAAGCCATTCATGAACATGGTCTGTCTGTACCGGAAGATATTTCTGTGGTGGGATTTGATGATATCGAAATGTGCTCCTATACTACCCCTGCCCTGACCACTGTCCACGCTCCTGCTTATGATATGGGACAACACGGGGCCAACCTGGTCTACGTTGCCTCTAATTTAAGCATCAATACCCCGTTAAAAGCAAAAATCCCGTGCCACTTAGTGGAACGAGATTCCTGCAGACGTATATAATTATAGTTATTTCTGTCATATTATACTAGTCTTCCCATTGTGCCCATTTGATATCGTAGTATTGTTGTGGCGCAAAGCGTTGCTTTTCCGTGGTGATGAATTGCTCCTCTATTTCCACTTCTGTGGCTATGATAAGAACTGCATCCTCAAACCATGGTTTAATATGATTTTTGAATTCTGTGATTAGCTCTTTTTGCTCATCCCGGGTTATTTTCATGTCTTCAAACTGTGTGTTCCCTTCGGCAATTATGTATTCACGCCCCCGGCTGTCCAAGGCAAGCACTTCAAAACCATACCCCACAAAGCCCTGGCCCTGCCATAATCCGCTGGTCAGCAAATATGCCAGACCATCTCTGTATACAATACAAAGCTGTCCATTTCCGGCATGCACTGCAGAATATTCCTGCACCCATATAGGTTCAGCATCTGCCTCATCCTTTATCCGGGCACCGTCATACACATTTACATATGCAGCATCCATCCATATGTGCTGTTGCATCATATCCTCCAGATTTTCCGGTGATACGTCCTCCTCCGGAGCAAAATACATCTCCGTCACAATATAATCCTGCACACCATCATGGGTTACATCTGCCATTTCTACATGCAGCTGTTCTATCTGAAAACCCATATCCAAAGACTCCTGCCTGCTGTTTAAACGATACATTCTGGAAAAACTTCCGGCTGCATAATATTTACCTAAAGTCACACTCTGGTCTTCCTGTATGGTTACCGGTATCATAATTTCCAATAGGTCCCTTTTATAATAAAATGTTTGTCCATCCTGCTCAAACAGAGCCTTTCCGGTCACATGCAGCCAGCCATTGCCGTCCATTTGCAAGGCCTCGATACTGTCTAAATTTAACCCCGCAAATTGGTACTGCTCTCTGTTAAAATCATTATGAAGATAAAGATTTACAAGGTAATTCTCACTGCTTACAGCATCCAGCCATATAGTCATTCCGTATTCGTCAGGTTCCTCATATACAATACGTTGATACAATTCTTCCCGGATAGCCTCACTCTGTGCAGCAGTATACCCTGCAAGTACTCCTGTATCGGGAGCTTCGAACTGAGCCAAAAATTCCGTTTCTGCTCCTTGGCTATCAGATGATGTCATATCCTCAGATTCTTGGACCTTCTCCGTCTCCTCCTCAGTTTCTGCAAAGGCCTCCCCATCCGGCAAATTTTCACTCCATTCCTCTGTGCCCAGCCTGCTTTCTTTTCCTGCTCCACCAAGTTCTCCCACTTCCTTCACCGGATCAGTCATCAGGCATATTGCCGCTATAAAGCATATCACCACCACCGGTACAGTCACCGCCATAGCAGGCTTTTTCCAGCGGGACAGATTATAAATTCTATCCTTCACATCCATCTTTGCCATCATAACCTATCTCCTCATCTGTTCAATGACCCGTTGCGGTTCCTCCATTTCCTTCTCTGACAACTTCTTTCTTCCTACAAAGGCAGTCAGAAATGCAGGCAGAGAACCGGCAAATGTATCTTCTACAAACTTCTCACTCTAAGTCCTATGTATGGTCTTTTTGCCGCACATAGGGCAAGTTACTTCAATCTTACCTTTGCCGCGAGGCACACGAATATTTCTGCCGCAGCCCTTGCATCTGAAAATCTTGTAATCCTTACGTTGCTCAAATTTGAGTCTGGCAGTCTGCATATAAGTTACAAACTTGCGATTTTCCTCCCGACGTGCGTAAAGATTCCGGGACAGCATACGAAAAATGCAGTACACCATGATCACAAAACCGATACCGCCAAATATGGGCGCCTTAAAAAGCAAATCAATGACATAAAAAACCAAACCCACATATACAAGGGTCCTGCCCAAATCATCAGAACCATTACGCCCTTGCATAAACTTATAAAGCTTCCATTTTAATTGCTCCAAGAAATTTTTCATAATTCTTCCTTTCTGCACTGCTCCTTCTACTAAATTATATCTCTAATATTTTCCGGAAACAACCCAAATTTTTATAACTTTCATAAATAATTTATGAAATGCTTTCTCCCATGATGTTGCCAAAAGTTCTGTATCCTTAGTTTTCAAGAAAAGCTGCGTGTTTTTAGCCAGGCTATTGATTACTTCTACTCTTGTACTCTCTGGGACTGCAGCCCACATGTTTAGAGAATAACTTGGAAAAGTAGGAAAAGTCTACATACCCCACTGCTGTTGACACATCTGCCACTGACATATCCGTGGTGTTAAAGAGCCGAATTGCTGCCTGCACCCTGGTCTGCTGAATAAAATTAGTCAAGCTCATCCCCATTTCCTTGCTGAAAATACCCGAAAGAGCTGAAGCATTTTTTTGAAAAACATCTGCCAGATAGCTTAAGGACAGTTCTTCCTCAATGTGAAGCTGCACATAGGAAATTACATCTCTGGTCAACTTTGAACAGCCCGGGTTTGTAAAATTTTTGATTAAAAGGCAATACTTTCTGCAAATCTCATTTGGTAATCGCTCTAATGCCGCGCGGGATGTTATAGATTCAATCTTAAGCTGCAGAGAAGCTGCCTGCTTCATAATATGTACCGGATGTATATTGGTTTGCAGCAAATACATCCTGCAGTATGTATTAATATCCTGCAGTGCCTGTTTATACTCTCGCATATTCCTTTTATTGGTCAGTTTCATCTCTTGTAAAAAAAGCGCCAATGATTCTTGAGCCTTTAAAAATTGACCTGTTCTTAAAGTCTCCAAAAAATCAAACAAATATTGCTGATAATTTTCTGAGGATTCAATGGAGTATTGCTCCAGCAACTCATTATTGATCTCGATAGTTCTTTTCTGCTCAGAAAACTGCATAAGTTCCGGGACAAGCTCTGAAAACTGTGGCAAATAACTGCTGACTATGTGTTTGGTCACATTCACCACAGTTTCTACCTGTACGCAGGGCATTTTTTCGTATAACTGCTTCATCCTCTGTATATCCTTTGGTGACGCACCGGATTCTTTGAGTATCTGTGTAAAATAATTTGCAGAAATTTCTTCCTCGCGAAAAGGTCCTATAGAAATAAAATCTGGTTTCTTGCTACCCCCAAAAATAATCATGATGTTATAAAATCCCAAATTACTCTTAATAATGAGTATACGATATTTCTGTTCAGATTCGGTAAATCTACGTAAAATATCATCATCACTGTAATTAGTCCACGCAACAGCCCTCATACCCTGATCGATTTTCTCAATGTTTCTATACGGATATTGAAAAAGCAGTGTAGGCATGCGAAAAGCCTCCTGCAACACATTTTGCAGCAGCCGATAACAATTTTCGATTACAATTCCTTCTGGCTCCATTTCATCCTCCGGACAAATTATATTTACACAAAAATTATACATGTCTTGCAAAATAATTACAAGTCTTGTTTGTCTTATTTTAGTAATATTTTTTTAGCAGTTTAATTGACTTGATGTTTTATAATCATTATATATTTTAAAACCTAAAAAGGAGGACTCACACATGAAATTAAATTGGAATGATTCCTGGTTATTTACCAAAAATGCTGCACTTGTATCCGATACTCATGCTGCATTAAACACCACAGACTGGGAAAGCGTAACTTTACCTCACACCTGGAATGCTATTGACGGCCAGGACGGTGGCAACGATTATTACCGAGCTACCTGCTACTATACAAAGAATTTATCTTTAGCAGACTGCCGGGGTGCTGAAGAAATTTACCTCGAATTTGAAGGTGCAAACTCTTCTGCTGATGTTTATGTAAACGGCACACTTGCTGCTCATCACGACGGCGGTTATTCCACCTTCCGTGCCAATATTACTGCTTTATTAAAGGAAGAAAACGAAATTGTAGTTGCTGTAGACAATGCCCCAAATGATCATGTATATCCGCAGATGGCAGACTTTACCTTCTACGGCGGTCTCTACCGTAATGTAAATATTATCTGCGTACCAAAGGCTCACTTTGACCTTGACTTCTGGGGCGGCCCGGGTATTCAGGTGACTCCTGTAGTAGATGGCTCCAACGCAAATGTAGATGTCATTGGTTATTTCACAGGTCTTACCGGAAATGAGACTGTACAGTATGTTATCAAAGACGGCGATACAGTGATTGCAGAAGCAGTTGTGGCTGCATCAGAGGGCAAGGCAAACTTTGCAATTGAAAATGCACACCTCTGGAACGGCCGCAAAGATCCATTCCTTTATACTTTGGAAGCAGTTCTTGCTGACGGTGAAAAAGAATTAGACACAAGAACCGTAAAATTTGGATGTCGATTCTTTGAAATCCATCCGGAAAAAGGCTTTATCTTAAATGGTGAAGAATATCCTCTGCGTGGTGTATCCCGTCACCAGGACCGCAAAGGTATCGGTAATGCATTGCTTCCGGAGCACCACAAGGAAGACCTGGAATATATTTACGAAGTAGGTGCAACTACTATCCGTCTTGCGCACTATCAGCACAATCAGTATTTTTATGATTTATGTGATGAAATGGGTTTTGTGCTTTGGGCGGAAATTCCTTATATTTCCAACCACATGCCAAAGGGTCGTGAAAATACTATTACACAAATGAAAGAGCTGATAGCACAGAATTATAACCATGCATCTATTTTTGTATGGGGGCTTTCCAATGAAATTTCCATGAAGGGCGCTGATGACCCTGATTTATTGGAAAATCACCGTATTTTAAATGATCTGTGCCATGATTGGGACAAGACCAGGCCGACTACCATGGCTATCGTTTCCATGTGTGACATGGACAGCGAATATGTACAGATTCCGGATACTGTTTCCTGGAACCACTACTTTGGTTGGTATGGTGGAGACACCTCCATGAATGGTCCTTGGTTTGATAAATTCCATGCCAAGTATCCAAACCTTCCTGTAGGTGTGAGCGAGTACGGCTGTGAAGCATTAAATTGGCATAATTCCAATCCGGAACAGGGCGATTACTCTGAAGAATATCAGTCTTATTATCATGAAGAATTAATTAAGCAGTTATTTTCCAGAAAATACATCTGGGCTACCCATGTATGGAATATGTTTGACTTTGGTGCAGACGCACGTGCAGAAGGCGGCGAAGATGGTCAGAACCATAAGGGCTTAATGACCTTTGACAGATCTTACAAAAAAGACTCCTTCTATGCTTACAAAGCTTGGCTTTCCGATGAGCCGTTTGTACACCTCTGCGGCAAGCGCTATGTAGACCGTGTAGAAGATGTAACTAAGGTTACTGTTTATTCCAATCAGCCGGAAGTAGAATTATTTGCAAACGGCGTAAGTCTTGGCAAGCAGACCAGTGACGTTCACTTCTTCTATTTCGACGTACCAAATGCAGGTACTACTGAATTAGTAGCAAAAGCAGGCAGCTGCGAAGATACTTCCAAGATTGTGAAGGTGGATAAATTCAACGATGCATACCGCATGGTGGAAACCGGCGACGTGCTGAACTGGTTTGATATCACTGCTCCGGAAGGTTACTACTCCATCAATGACAAGGCCAGCGATGTATTATCTACCCTTCGCGGCAAGATGTTATTTATGGAATTGATGGCAAAGGCAATGAAGGGCCAGAAAACTATGGTTGACGCAGGCTCTATGATGGGAAGTAAAGAAGTAATGAGCTTCCTGGGAGGCTTCACTGTAAAACGTCTTCTTTCCATGATGGGTACTATGGGTGCAAAACCATTGACAAGAGATGAGATGCTTGCATTCAATGCGAAATTAAACAAAATTAAAAAGAAAAAATAATTGAATAATCACTTATTAAAGTGAATGTACTACTCGACATTTGTGCTTCCTATATTTTGCATTTGCGAAACTCGGTGGTTGCCAGCCAGAGTTTTGCAAATGCCCATTCCTTTATAAATGAAAGGGGAGCAGGCCGGCTCCCCTCAAAATAAATAAAATATGAGGAGGACTCCCAAAATGGCTAAAGAAAAAAAAGCAATCCGGTTAGATGCTAACGGATTCCGCAAATTTGGTATGCGCGATTGCCTCGCATACGCTGCCGGTGATTTCGGCTGTAACATGAGCTTTGCACTCAAAGGCACAATGGCAATTTTCTGGACACAGTTTATGCAGATGGACTTATGGTATTCCCTGCTTTTAGTAGTCGTACAGGTATGGGATGCTATCAATGATCCATTAATTGGTTCCATGGTTGATGCTGACAAACGCAAATACAAAAGAAACAAATTCCTGCAGTACATCTGGGTTGGTTCCATCGGTCTGATCGTAGGCGGTGCCTGCTGCTTCCTGCCATTCCCAACTGCTCCAACCTGGGCAAAAGCAATTATCTTTATTGCAGGTTACGTAATTTGGGATGCATTTTACACAGTAGCAAATGTTCCTTACGGTTCCTTGTTATCCCTGATTTCTAACGAACCGGCGGATCGTGCATCTCTTTCTGCATGGCGTTCAGTAGGTTCCTTAGTAGGTAATATGGCACCTATGGTTATCCTTCCATTTATCATTTACGATTCAGAAGACAACCTGATTGGCGAACGTGTATTTTTTGCTGCACTCTTAATGGGCTTTCTCGGATTCTTATGCTTCCAGTTTATGATCAAGAATACCGAAATTCGTATCAATACCGATATCACTCTGAATGAGGCACAGCCAAAGTTCAATGTGATCAAGGCTATGGGTAACTTCTTAAAAAATCGTCCGGCAGTTGGTGCTACTATAGCTGCTATGGGTATGTTCGTAGGTATGCAGGGCGCTGCAACAGCTGTTACCGTTATGTTCCAGTCTTACTTTAACAATGCACAGATTTCCGGCGTTGTTCAGTTGTTTGCAATGATTCCAATTCTTGTATTCACACCTCTTGCTCGTAAGATGGTTACCAAGTACGGCAAGAAAGAATTGGCTGTATTTGGCTCTATCTGCTCACTGATTGCTTGTGTTTTAATGTTGATTCTTCCAATTACACCGGACAATAAGGGTCTTCTTATTTACATACTTTGTCAGTTGGTTAACAGCTTGGGTATGGGCATCTACTCTACCGTAAGCTGGGGTATGATGGGTGATGCTATCGACTATAATGAATGGAAAAACGGCAGCCGCGAAGAAGGTACTGTTTACGCATTACACTCCTTCTTCCGTAAGCTGGCACAAGGCCTTGGCCCTGCAATTGCACTGGTAATTATGGTATCACTGGGATATATTGGTGCAAACGAAGGAAATCAGACCTTTGAGGTGGCACTTCGTATGCGTTATCTGGTAGCAGTTCTGTACATTGTAAGTGCTGCAATGCAGTTTATCGGACTTGGATTGGTTTATAACCTGGACAAGAAGACCCTTACAAAGATGCAGAATGATTTAGAAGCTCGTAAAGCTTAATATGTTTTTAATCCCTAACTTGTAACAGAAGTTTTAACCAAAATTCACTACCGGGACATAGAAAATTCATATTTTTTCTATATCCCGGTAGTTTTTTACGTAACATCCTCCTATGATACATATGTCATGGGCTCCAGCTCTGCCCTATCTCCTATCTTACAATTACGGTTTCAATTCCTAAAATATCACCGATTTTCTTGATGGTCTCCGCATGATGACCAATACCCAATGCATAATGATGTGTAGGTCCTTCCATAACCCATTTCTTGATAAATTCCTTGGTTGTAGGCTCAAAAAATCCACGTGTATTGGTATTTCCGGTTGGAGGAATGGCTCCTTCCTTAGAATAGCCTTCACCGATAACAAACTTAAAGCCGCCATTTGCGTTTTGAGTTATGCCCAACATGGTAATCGGGCCTTCTTTGATCTTAAATTCCACGGAAGCACCCTGTCCCGGTTTGCCATGATACTTGGTAAGGCTTCGAAGCACCGGCTTACCATTCGCAATCCTGATATGGTGAGGACCATCATGTCCTACTAAAATAAAGTCCTCATTAAAATCAAAAGGATGGAACTCTGCAAAGCTGCCGCCGATATTCAGGCGGTCCATAATCAGCATGGCGATACAGGTCTTGATATCAAATTCCCCACACATAGGTATACCCTGTGCATTCAGAATGGAATTACCGACAATGAAAGAGGTTGCCACTTTACGCTGGATACTGTCCGGGCTGCCTTCGTAATAATAGGCAAGACCGGTTAAGTTGTATTGCTCTACCAGCTTATCCAGCGCCACAGCGGTATGGGCTGCCTGTCGCAGGTCGGCATCAGTGAGTTTCATGGTTACAGGGTCAGAGACAGGTACCGGCGTGTCAAATTCTTTTAAAATCAGCCTTTCTTTTGCTGCAATTTCTTCTTCGGTTACCGTATCGTAAAGCCTTACCACATCCTCAATTTCCAGTAAAGGCACATGTACACCAAATGCACTGGAAATTGCGGTAGGGTCCGCGTGCATATCGTACATGGCTTCCAGCACATGTCCCATCAATCCCATGCGGGCACCGTGCAGGTCATGAAGCACCTTTGCAATGTCGCACCATTTGGACACTTCCTTCATAGCCTCTTCATCCCCATACAGATGTCCGATGATTACATCATCCACCTTCTTACCCATGCGGATGGCCACACCTGTAAATTCCGGCACAGAACAAATATTGTCATTTTCCAACTGCATAAAGGTGTTTGCCTGTGTGTAATCCAGTCCTTTTCTCGGCTGCAAAGCAACCAGCACCATAGGTAGATTTACATTTCTGATAATGGGTGCAAACACAGAAGATGTGGCATAGGTTACCATATTACAGAACAATACATCTACCTTTGCTGCAAGAATCCGGTCCACTGCCTGAAATGCTTTTTCACTGCTGTCCACCATTCCGAAATCTACAACTTCCACATCCTGCGCCTCTACCATTTCGCAAAAATCCTTGTGGAAGCCCATAATATTGGCTTCCAGCCCCGGAAACTGCTCCCAATATGTAGCATGTGCTACTGCAAAAATACCGATCCTTGCGGTTCTTTTCTTTTTTCGTTCAATCATAATCCTTTCCTCCGCTTACCTCTGATTTTACTTTATTTTATTCCTTACCTGTGGTATCATCAACTTACAATAAATAAGCAAAAATGTGCTGTCGTATTTATGATTTTTCAATCATTGATGCGACAGCACATTGCTTTAACCGGAAAACTATACGGCCATATGATACATATGTCTATTTCGAAACACTGACCAATCTGATTAACCTTCGTTTCAGCCCTCAAAGGAATCCTTCATGAAACTTCACTGGTTCCGGTTTCATTTTGCTGTGCGATATGCACTTGATCCAGTGCTGTCTAACTGCCCAATCCCTTAATGCAGTCAATCAGTACTTCTACCTTGTCAGCTTTTGTTGCTCTAACCTTTATATCTGCCAGGCTGACAGCCACATTGTCACTTGCTCTATTTAACGAGATGTGGCTTGCCACCCCCGTCTGTTAACTTATATTCGTTTTGAGCAGCGGACCATACATTTGCTCTCTGACTCTTTACGGTAATCTGTAAAGCTTCCTTTTCAGCACTATGCCTGTGTCGGTAGCACCGCCGCCAACCCAGCTAGTTATACCATCTGCAAAATCCTATTCGTGAAGCACCTTTGTTGTTGGAGCATCAATCTGCTTTAAAAGTTCAACACTGTCAATGTGGCATGTATTTACACCTGCTGACCTCACAACAATACGAACAGTCTGTAATACTCCGACATTACCTAACTTTGCATCTGAACAATTAATTAAAATAGTTGCGTTACCATTTGCATCCAAAGTAACGTCACGAGTGTCAAAATCACTTACGACATTTGCCTGTGCCGCATCATAAAATGCAGTATTAAATGTAAACTCTGCATTTGGTGTGCCGTCGATCAACTGGATACGTATAGTATCAAAATCCTCTAATGTCAACCCAGCGGAAGTAACATCCGGTCCCTTTAAGGTAGCTCCGTTTGTCCCATTAGTTTCCAGCTTATACGCTGTTTTGTCAGCAACATAGCCATGACTTTTTGGTGAACCGCCCGGCTGCCAACCTTCAGCATTAGTATCCAGATACCAGCCCTTTGCTACAGTGTAAGCCTGCTCTGTAGGAACTTCCGGTTCATCAGGAGTTACAGGAGCTTTAACCTTCTTCAGTAACTCTACATAGTCGATATTTGCAGTTCCTGTCTTTGCAGCCTCAGTATAGTCACCTAACGGATATAGACCTACTCGGCCGATTGTATAATCAGCTGTATGGGATGCTAATGTTGACAAATCAAATGTAACAACAGCCCACCCGTTTTCATCTGGTGTATAAGCAACCTTTGTTATATATTCGGTTTTCCGTGTTCCACCTTCTGCTACAGGATTATATGTTAGCATGAGTGTCATTACCTGAGCTTCTCCAGTAGTGTTTACTCTTACACGAACTGTATCCGCATCAGCTGTAGAAATCGTCAATGCATTTTCACTGCCACTCCATGTTCTTGCACCAATGTTATCCGTACCAGTAACAACAAGGAAGCCATTTTGGCCTTTTACATCAGTCGGGCCACCATTGAACCATGTTTCCTTACCTTCTGTGAAATACCAGCCATGCGCCAGAGATGCATATGTTGCATCGCCTTCTGCCCATGCACCGGTATTATCGCCGGTAATTACTTCCGGTTCTTCAGGAGTATCCGGTTCTTCATCCTCTGCAGGAATGCCCTCTGGAATCCAGCCCTGTGTTTCAAGCTCTTCCCAAAGTTCGTTAGCGATCATTT
Source organism: Lachnospiraceae bacterium (assembly GCA_045646695.1). Classification (GTDB taxonomy): domain Bacteria; phylum Bacillota; class Clostridia; order Lachnospirales; family Lachnospiraceae; genus RGIG6307. The sequence continues at coordinate 4,959 of JAZRLF010000024.1, read as the reverse complement.
CCATACCCAAGTCACCCGGGTGACCGAGTACGCCTTCGTTTACACTGGTGATGCTGGTATTACCGCCGGCTGCATAGTATAATTCAAGCAGTTCATCTTTGTAATCATATGCTTTGTATTTATCGTCTGTCCACTCAGTCATATCTCTGTAAACATAATCAAATTCTGAAGCTGCATTCTCGATAATCTTAACGATCGGCTCATTTGTTAATACAGTAGCACCTGCGATAACCTTAGCGTCGCCGTCCGGATTAAATTTATCGATGATCTTCTTATACTTTGCAGTTGTGAATGTGTAATCATTCTCAAAGCTGGAATCACCTTCGTTAGCACCGTTCTTTACGTTTGCACCAAAGGTAGCAATAATGATATCTGCATTCCAGTTAGCATATTTGTCCTTGGAATCGAGAATCAAGCCCCAGTCGTAGAAGTACTTCTCGTATTCTGAGATGTTGATAGCCTTTACTTCTACATCGCCGTTCTTTTCAAGGATCTTGTCTTCTAACAGATGTACATAATCCTTGTCTTCGCTTGTGGCAGCCATACCCCAAGTACCAGCCCACTGTAATTTATCCATGCTCTGGCCGTGCTGTGTAATGGAGTTACCGATAATGAGAACCTTCAGAGCCTGAGATCCGTCAGCCTCGCTTGTTCTTCTTAAGAACTGTACACTGTCAATCATTACGGTCACGCCTGCTTTACATAACTGTTCATTGCCGCCATTAAATACCTCAAAACCAATACGGCCTAAAGGCTTGCTGTTTTTAGTAATATAATCACTGATATCGAAGGTCAGAGTTACAAAGTCCTCTGTACCGATGTCATAACTAAGCGGTATGTTACCGACATTTGTTCCGTCAGAGCAAACAATTCTCAGCAATAACTCTTCAGAAGGAATCTCTGCTAATAAAGCTGCCTTTTCATCATCAGTCATCGTTTCCGGGAGAACAGCTTTTAGACGAACACGAATATGTGTTACGTCATCTGCAGTGTATCCATAAGGAGTTAATGGAACGCCACCAGTTAGGGCACCCATAGACCAAAGTCTCGGGTTGTAAGGCTGAGAATCTTTCTCAGGATCTGGAGGTCCTATTACCAGGCTTGCATCCGCATTATACAAATCGGTATAACCGCCATATACATAGCCATCCATACTATTTGTAAAGTATGCACTATCAAATTCGATGTACCAGTTCTTATCCAGAATTTCAACAGAGGTGATATTTACTACCTTGCCATTATCTGCTTCTGTAATATTACGACCAATTGGGAAAATATTAAATCTAGCAATTTTCTTAGTGGCATCCCAACCAGTTCCCTTGGTCAAATCAACCAGCGCATATAAGTCCCCATTTACGTCGGCAACGTAGTCTGCTTTGTAGGATACCGTGTCACCACGAGTGCCGTCTTCATTCATATACTGTAAATCTAAAGCCATTGATCCAACTTCTTCTTCGGTCTGAATACGAATCAAGACATGTGTTGCATCTGCAGCACTTATATTAAGAGGATTGTCAAATGTGTTATTAGCGTAGTTACAAGACCAAACATCCATTCTGTAGCCAGCATTATGTGGCTTACATGTAACTTCCAAAGCTTCCTGTTCATCATCATATTTGATGCCTGTTAATCCTCCACCAACCCATCCGCTTAGACTTTCTGTGAAATCCCAGTCCTTAATGGTGTAAGGGTTTTCCTCGACTACAACCTTAGCTGCTTCTTCCGGATCTTCATCTCCGATACCGTCTTCTTCTAAGTCCAGAATTTCGAAGCTGTCCATAGAGAATGTCTGTATACCGCCTACTGTACTGATATAGTACCAGATACTTACGCGGTCTAATTCTTTTGCGTGCTTCAAGTCTCTAGCCTTAGCTTCATCAAGATCAAGTACTACTACATAGTAGCCAGCGTCATTCTTCATGTCGTCTGTTAAGGTGATGTTATAGGTATGAGACAATGCTGTGCCATCACCAAATACATCCATCTTAATAGTTGGATTCGTGATTACTGCATCGGTCTTAACAACCATACGAATATGGTCAGCCTTTGCTATGTTTATATTGAAATGATTTGCAGTCGCTTCCGGTGACCATAACTTGGTATTCTGACCCTTACCTACGATTTCAATGGCACCTGCGCCGTTAATGGATGAAGGCTTTTCAGTGTCACCACCGCCCCATACCCAGCTTTCATCTGAAGAGGTGAAGTAGTACCCCTTGAGAACAGCTGGATCAACAAACTTCTCAATGTTAATCTTTGCTTTTGCATCTGCAGTTGCAGGAGTAACTTCAATTGTATATGCAGGGTGTGGTTCACCCATAGCATCTGTTACGGTACCGATATTTTCAAAAATGTCAACAATCGGTACATACAGTGCATCACTGATTGTAACAGCACCAACGCTGTCTACAGCAACGCCGTTTACAAGAAGCTTGCTATCTCCCGCGTAAGGGAATTCGTAAAATGCAGTATCTGTAGAAATATACAGTCTGTCACCCTCTAGTGATTCCTTTACATAAGCGTTAACTATCGCTTCAAGCTCATCTACAGGATACATATATGTGTCTTCTACTACCTCAATCGGATTAGAAGTGTATACTCTGTCGCCGTCCAAGTAGATTTCAGCATCACCAGTTTCTCTTCTTTTCATGACCTGAATAGAGTCAATCCAGAACTCACCATCTCTGTTGATAGGGTCGAATCGGAACTCATCGATAGTACCTGTCCATAAGCTGTTAGTGGTCATGTCAAAAGTAATTTCTGCATAACCATCGCCAAGTTCCTCATATAGAGCCTGTACCATCTTACCGCTTGTATACTTCGGATCATCTGTTGTGGTGAAGTAAATAGCCGGCTGACCGATTGGCTCAACACCGCCTACACCACGCATACGAATCTTGATTGCAATTGCTTCTCTTGCACTCAGATTCAGGTTCTTAGGAGACATAATGGATGGGTCTGCTGTTGCACCGCTTGGAAGTGTTCCTGCTGCTACAGCTGCTTCTAATTCTGCAGGAGTAGGTGTAATACCATGGAACTTGCCATCCTTTACTTCATCCAGAGTTAAATCTTTAATCCATTTACCATCATTTGCACCTACTGTCCAGCCTTCATAGTTATCATCTACATCAAATGTCCAATTATAGCCTTCGATAGGTACGATATTGCTTGCACCGCCATCTTTATCAACCAGAACAACGTGTCTGTCCTGAATGTACATATGGTTGATACGTGCACGCTGTGTTTCTGTAGGAACGATATCATTCTCTGTGTGAGCACCATCTACGCCGTCACCATCACCGAACACTTCTCTGATAGCATCCACATAACCAAAGCCTGCAAGCCCTGCCGGCATAATGAAGTGACCTTCACCGTATTCATTCCAGTTGTCAAGTAATACCATTTTAGAACCTATACTGTTCTCATCCAGAGTCGGCATGAAGTCATCTCTAACCCACTCTAGTATAGACTGGAACTGTTCTACTGTACAGTATGCACCACCGTTATTACGATCCCATGCCTTGTCCCAGTACCCCATGGACACTGTTGGGACAACGCCGTTTACTGCATGACCTGCACCTTCCAGCATGCTCTGCACACCTTCCATACCCTTTGTCTGGGTTTCGATGGAGTTACTTGTAGTCGCCCAGCTATATGCATACTGACCGTCAAAGCCAGCCTGTGCAATTTCCCTCGCATTGCTTGCAGCGCTGTTACACATAATTACATATGCGCCGTCAAAGCCTGCATCCACACAAGCCTGTCTTAAGTAATCCACCGCTTCCTTAACACCTGCGATGGTGCCGCCGAAGTAGGATTTTAACTTGTTAATATCGTACATACCGATGAGCGGCTTATCGTCGATAACCATGTAACGGTCATCCTTGAAATACTGCTCAATCCAGTAAGGAACGATATGCTCCTTGAAATCTTCAAGATCTTTACCGCCACTGCCGGACTCCCAGGTAATAGCAAACTTCATCATATCGCTGTATTCCGCATTCATGTAACCTTCATGAAGTGCTCTGGAGTTACGTGCCATCTTAATAGGCTCATCCTGACCGTCTCTTGTACGATACCAGCAGTATAATTCGAAGTCAATACCATGTTCAACCTTAAACTTTAATTCCCAGTCAGCTGACTCTGTGGAAATCTCATCATAGAAGCCGAGAACAGGCTTTCTTTCCGGCCAGTCTGTTAGCCAGTCATAACCAAAGTGTTCACCTTCTACCCAAAGATTGCAACTCTGCATACCAACTAATGTTGCGCCCTCTTCCTTCTCTACTGCTACCGGTTCCGGTACGTAGTCTTCCGGAAGTGGAATCCAATCCTTAACAACGATATCGTCGAGCATAGCTTCGCCGCCTGTCATAGTAAAGGTAATGTTTCTAAATTTGTCAAATGGTAATGTAATGCCATCTTCTTTCAGCTTGTGGTTCAAGTATAATTCTGTACCTTCATCTGTCTGCTTTAACATTACGTGATACCATAAGTTAGCTACACAGTCATACAGACCTACGAACTCTGTTTCATTGTAGTAACCAAACTCGCCGTCCTTAGTTGCTACCTTGAATTCATTGCCTGCATCATCAGAAAGAATCATTGCAAACTCGCCAGCATTTTCTTCCATTAACTGCTGGAATTCTACCCATGCGCCATCCTGCTCATAGGTTGCTTCTCTTGTAATACTAGCGCCATCCTTTAAAAGTGCATTGTACTTATCAGGCCCCTCTGTTCGAGTCTTGTAAATGGTGGTAGCGTCGCCTGTTACACTCCACTCATCATTGATAGCAAGGTTTCTACCGTCTAAGAACTTCTCGTTTACATAGAAGCCTGTGTAAATACGTAAAGTACCGATTACTACCAGCCCCATCTCTTCCACACCAGTCTCGATGTACAAGCGGTCAATTGCATCTACGCTGCTCAAGAATGCAAATTCCTTTGCTGTATCGCCATCCA
>JAZRLF010000023.1:0-67871 GCA_045646695.1 Lachnospiraceae bacterium | reverse complement strand
CTTAAAGCAACATTAATGAAAGTGACGTTTTTCCAACACTGTTCAATTTAGAAGTAATAATATTTATTCCGCGCTGAAACTCAATTTTTCTTGCTTTCTTTTTGTCTTTATCAAATATCAGCAACTCTTTATAAAAAACGCTCATTTTATTCACCCTTAACTATAAACCACTATGATGGTTAATATTTGTATTACCGACAACGAGTAATACGGTATTTTCTCTACACAATTATATGCTACTTGCCTAACAATATCATCTAGGGAGTCATATTGCGGTGTTAACTTCTGATACTCTTGTTCAATAACATTTTTTGCTTCAATAAAAGCTCGGTCAGCCAAGTTTGCTCTATAAGAAAGAAACGTGGAATAATCCTGTTTTATTTCCTTATACTCTTGTGGAGTAAAAACAGTTGAAGCATGTTGCAAAATTTCATTTTTAGACAAATGGGTTGTCTGTGCAGCTGTATCAATAACTTCTTTTAGCTGTTCAGAACTGATGCCTTTTCTTGCTAACGCTTCACCTACTTCAATTTCTGGTGTAGTTATTTTATTTCTTCTTTGTCTGTCAATTAAAAGCTTCAGTGTGTTAAAAACAGCTTGCGGGTTAATTGAATGGTTTTCATCACCAAGATAATGAGCGATTGTATTATTGGTTTTGCCAACCAAAGTTTCCTCATATCTTTCTTCTTTTGCGGCAAAAGGCAATGAAGATTTTATGTAAATTAATTTGCCCCAGTAATTATCTGGGTTGCCAGAAAAATCCGGGTGCTTTCCAAGATACTCAATCACATTTGCCTTTAAGTCGGCCAATTCTGACACCGTCAATTTTTCAACAAAGGAAAAATAATCTAATTCCTCTGTGGAAGTTCCTTTTAAAGAAGTGTTACACACTATATTTAGGGTGTTGGCTTTCGAATCAAAATAAAAGTCGGTCAGAATGATTTTCCCTAAGACATTGTCAGAATTAAGTGTGGCTTTTGAGTACAAACCCTTATCCTTGGTTTTGACTTGATACACGTCAACTGTTTCTTCTTCCGAACCAAGGTTGCGAAATACAGCAAAATCCTCTAATGTCTCAATGAGTATAGTGGCATCGCTATCTATTTCGTTCAATAAATAATCTAAAGCTACAGCCATTTGGTAATCAAATTTTCTTACCGTATCTGTACCTGCTTGTTCCCTTATTTTTATACTCATATCGTATACCATTCTTTCGACTTTTTTCTAATTATAACATCCCATATGTAAAAATTCAACTTAGAGCGGTGCAGTTATCATTTACTTATTATTCGTTTCCCAAAATGCATTAGAATATTTCACTTGAATTAATAATTACCAATTCCGCCACTGCACGAATTAAAGCCAGTTCACGCAATAAGTCTTCTTTGTTTTCGTATGGCCGGTATTGACTTTCTGCTTGCTCGCTTTTACTGTGTACGAGAGCATTACGCGTTTCATAGATTCTTGTTGTTAAATAAGTATATACTCCTTGTGAATCCGTCCAAGCCAATTTGGTAGATTTACTTCTCTTTACAAAAGGCACTGCCTCTGCTTGATAATAATTTACTGCAGTTGAATCCAAAGCATCAATTCTAACCTTCAAATCATCTATCGGGGCATATTCTAATAAAACATAACGCAATGAATCATACTCGTTTCCCTTACCTGAGTTGTCATCGTTACTCATATGCTTTCTAATATACTTTGCCAAATCATACAAACTATTTTCATCTTTGTATGAAAAACCAGGCTGTGTTAATTTGTTTTTTATTTCTTCAGTAAGCTTCCTTCTATAAATCGCATCAAAATAGTGTTCCACCACATGATAATATGATATGTATGCAGTAAAAGGATCTCTTGATTCCATGGCCATAGCATAATAATCAAGAACATCTTTGTTATAAATCCTGCGGGGCGGAGTATCAACTTCGCTTCGCTGAGCTCTATTTCTTGTTCCATTACTTAAAAGCGGAAGCATATCTTGCACAGTTGTATATTCTGTAACGGCCATATTCTGTTTATACATAAAAGTAAACTCTAAAGACATGGCATAAGTACGCAAACGAGAAAGTGAAATATCTTTTTCCGATTCAACTCTTAATGTGTAAGCTCTAAGAACATCGGATAACAACTCTTTGGGATCGTTTGTGGAACGACCATAAGATAAATGCCTAGACACAATCTGACTTCTGTGTCTTAAGTCTATCAAAACTCTCCGTCCAATTTCTTTTTGATAGTCGGCAATAATCTTTAATAAAAACACACAGTATTCGAAGGAAGCTGTACCCAGTTTATAGGTTAATCCATTTTCACTATCGACCAACGGTTCCACTATATTAATTGTTCTAGAAATAGGGCCCGTTGTTTGAAGAGCTACTTCGCGAAATTTATTTGTATACATTTCTAACTTATCTTGCGAATATGTTTCTATTTGATTATAACTCTGAAGGAGTGTTTCGTTTTGTAAAACTACATTGTTCTGTGGGGCAGGAGCTTCAAATAAAATCAAATCACACGTTTCGTCTATTTCGCGTATAGAAAACACTTCTGCAAGCAATTGTTTGATTTCGAGATATGTTGCCATATTTCATCCTCTTTTCTCTTTACTTCTTTATCTTTTATTTTTTACGATCATGTATCTTTGCGTAATATCGCAAGATATTCTTCATACGAAAATACACGGTTGCGATTTGCATTGTTGGTTTGAATTAATATTCCCGCGTCCACCAATCTATTTACCGCAAGAGACACTGTGCTGAAGGCGAGATTTAATTCTTCTGCAGTTTTACCGATATCAATAATCGGATTTTGCTCAAGATAATCAAAAACAGCTCTGGCATTCTTTGCAGCTCTCCCCATAGCGTTTATCTTTTCAATATTTGAGTCATGAAGTACAGACAGTTTTTTGATTGTATCAACAGACTCATCGGCAGATTCTTTAATAGCATTCAAAAAGAACTTGATCCACTGCTCGTAATTATCTTTATTGCGAACCTCACTCATACGGTCATAATACTCAATACGATTTTTCTTGAGATAGTACGATATATATAGTGCAGGGGAATTCAATACTTTCTTCTCCATCAGGAACAAAGTAATCAAAAGCCTGCCTACGCGACCGTTACCATCAAGAAATGGGTGGATAGTCTCAAATTGATAATGAAGCAATGCTGTCTGAATCAGTAAATCCAACGAATCATCCGAATTGACATACTTTTCCAAATCAGACATAGCATTTATCATATCATCTGGATTCGGCGGGATATAACTTGCATTCTTTAGAGACGAACCTGCAGCGCCGATCCAGTTTTGAGAAGTTCTGAATTCGCCAGGATTTTTCTCCTGCCCACGAACTCCAGACATTAAAACCTCATGCGCTTCTTTAATCAGTCTATTACAGATAGGAAGAGTGTTCATTCGTTCAAGCGCAAACTCTGTGGCTTTAATATAGTTCACAACATCTGACACATTTTGATTAGCATTCTTTTCGATCAATGGATCCAACACATCTTCAAGCGTTGCCTGCGTACCCTCAATTTGAGACGACAACAAAGCTTCCTTGCGAACATACATTGACACAAACAGGTTCATATTTGGGATATACGAGGAAAGGGTATCCAATGTTGCCAATGCTTTTGTTGCACCCGTCAGTAGAGAAACCATCTCACTATCCATATCAATTACAGGTGGCAATGGTGCAGGCCTAAACGATTTATACATTGCCTCACCGCTTAAATTATTTATATATTCACCCGATCTTTGCATAAGTGTTTCCTCCAAGTCAAAATTACATTCTAATTATACTCATTTTATTTTGATTTGTCAAGTTAAATCAAAATAGCAAAAATGAGTATCACTTTTTATTTTGAGTTGTTTTGTCGCAAATCTTATATAACTTTCGCGACAAAATCTATTTCCCAAAGTTATTAAAATCTCGATTTTGGGAATATGAAACCGGATGAACATACGCTCATCCGGTTTTCTGTGTGACAGTTTGAATATTTAATTTTGGCTGCTCAGAGTATGGATTTCTGACGCATATTTAGAATGTTATTCTGCTCCTTTCTAAAACCGCCCAAAAACCCGTTTTTGACACCAATGCGTTCAATGGGGCAAACCAGCGAAAACCCTAGTGTTTATGCGGGTTTCAAGCGGTTTGCCCTATTATAACGCATTCCTCTATGCGACGTACAATACCTGTTGCTTTCATATATAAATCAATCTCCTTGTTTTAGTAATAGTGATACTATTATCTGTAAAACAAAGAGATTTATACTGCGTTTGGCAATGATATTAACTTTATTTCAGTTTATATTCTATAATTGTGCAGCTTCTTTTTTGCGGCAGGGTAACCGACAGCGTATCGGAGCCCTCAATTAATAGACCGCTATCGAGGTTTTGGTAAATATATGTTTTATTTTCATCGATACCTTTGAGTTTAATATTTATATGCTCAAAAGGCGATTCGCATCGGCGGAACGCCATAACGATGCCACTTTGGGTGTCCGGGTCGTGATACTGCCATATTGCCCAAGCGGTTTCATCGAATGTGCTCGAACCATGATTATAAAAATCCATAGAAAAATACTTGCGGATTTTTCTGTATTCATCGGTCACTTCTTTTGCCCATTTGAAATCATCCTCGTTCATACTCTGGAAAATTGCATTATAAAATGCACCGCCCCAGCTTGAAGAATACGAGCTACGGATAGCATAGGTGTCGTTTTTGGTTTTACTTGTGCAACCGTTGTAAGGCAAATAACAAGAAATATTTGCGTTATGCGTTTGCAACACTTCAGGGTTTTCATTAAAATTACACTGATAATCACTTCTGAAAAACGGTATGGAGCGTCTTAATGTTTCGATATCAATTCTTCTGCCGCCCGAAGAGCAGTTATCAATTATCAAATCAGGACGTTTTTGGTGCAATCTGTCCCAAAGCTCATACATACCCGTAATGTGCTTCATTTCGGTAATGCCCCGTCTGTTTTCTTCATCGTTTCCTTTAAAATAATCTGTAAGTTGGATATTAAAATCTTGTCTGTAGCAAGACAGTTCCAAATTTTTCACATAGGAAGACAACAAATTGTAAACGTACTCTTTTGCTGCGTTATTCCCGTAATTCAGAATTGCATTGTCAACATTAGGGATTTTTAAAAACCAGTCGGGATGCAACTTTAAAATCTCGGTTCCTTCAATTGCACGTTCAGGCTCAAACCAAAGCATAAGTTTCATTCCGGCCGACTTGGCACATTCGACAACATCTTTAAGTTCATTCGGATGAACGCGCTTATTTATTTCCCATTCGCCTGTGTGATTGCCCCAATCTCCTGTAAAAGCATCATCGCATTTGGTACATTGACCATACCAACCCGCATCAATCCAAACATCCTCAAACCTTATATCATTAGCCTTTAACTCATTTATTCTTTTTTTCATTTCCTCGCTTGGAAGACCGCCCCAAAGTTCACAAGCCATAAGACCGTCACGCTCGGCTTCTGTACAGCTCTTGTGAGAAAAATGTTCTTTTATAAGTCTCCGAAATTTATTGTGCTTATCCTCAAATTTGGTATATCCCATAATAAGCGTAGAAGATGTGCGGACTTTTTCGCCCGATTTTAAATAAAAGTTGGTTTCTTTCAGACCGCTTGTTATTTTTATTCCGTTTTCTTCTTTGGAAAACGCCGCTTTCCAATCACCTGTCCAACCTATTGCGGTAATATAGCCGTTACCATTTGCAGTAGCATCAAAAAATGGCATCTTTCCTTCGCTGGAACGTCCGCCGCAATTGCAAAAGCTTTTTGTGCGGTCGGGTGCCTTATCAAGATATTCGTAATTAAAGCCATATTCTGTAGCACTGACCTTATCGTTTTCCCAATAATAACTTCCATCTACCATTCCGTTCATTGTAATTACACAGGCGTCTGCCTCTGTTGATCTGTAACCTGCCTTAGGTGCAACAGTAAACGTTAATGGCAACAGGGTATCACAATCGCAGATATCTGAAAAAATCTGCGAATTACTGCCGCTCCTGTTTTCAAAATATAGCACCCATTCTGCTGCGTCGTACGCTGGATATTCTTTTTTTACAACTTGTACGGTTATTCCTTTTTCCAGCGCATAAATCGCATCGTTTTCCGCTGCAAAAATGTACCTTTTTTCGCCGTAATTAAAGCTAAACTCTGTTTTCATGGTTCTCTTCCTTCCTTACCATGTTTTTGAGATTTTCAATACACCATAAATTATAAGTTTTCCACTCATCCGGGTTCACAAACGATTTTTTGTTTCCCATTAGCAATTCTTGATATTTCCCCGATGTGTTGTTATGTTGCATATGGTTACCAAGAAATATATCAACCTTTTCTTCGTTCAGTCTTAACATGGAATTGCAAAAATCCTCACGAAGTGAAAACGGCAAATTATACTTACTAAGAAACTCTGCTGAAAGTGTGTTAATGCCCATGCCACCGTGAAGCCCTGCACGGTGATTTTCTTTCCCATCCGTAACATCAAAGAAATATGACATAGCACCGGGGGTGTGTCCCGGAGTTGCAACACATTTGATTTCGGTATTGCCAAGACGGATCACGTCACCATCATTTAGCAAGACATCCGGCTCAAAGGTTTCTTTAAATTCCATACCAAGTTCCTTTGCGTAGGATAAATCAAGCTTTCCGTTGGCATATTCTTTGTCAGGTTTACCAAGGAATGTTTTAGCACCTGTCAGTTCTACCAATGCACGAGTAGCGCCAAAATGGTCAATGTGTCCGTGAGTGTGAACAAGATACTTTATATCATAGGGTGAAAAACCAAGCTTCCAAATATTATTTAGAACTAAATATAAGGAATGTTGGTAGCCGGTGTCTAATAATATAAGGCCGTCGCCTGTATCAATTAAATGGGTTGGAGCAGGCTCTGTGCCTACAAAATAAAGATTTCCGAAAATTTTAAATGGCGGAAAAGTGTTTTCCCAAGGTTTAATATATGTATGCATTTTTAATCTCCTTTATGGCACAAGACAGATTGCAATCAATGAAAGGATACCACCAACAAGACCGATCGTTTGTCTTTTTGAAAGCCTTTCTTTAAAAAGAATTATCGACATTAATGAACTTAAAACGATGGCACTCCCATTTACAAGCGGAAAAAACAGTTGACTCGGCAACAATCCTGACAACTTCAGATTTATATAATTCATACCAAAAGTGCAGCCACCGCAAATCAAGCCAATAAATACCGTTTTTTTATCCAATGTGATTTTTTGATCACAACCTCTGTTTCTTAAAAAGCAAAAGACAATTGCACAAATAAACGCGATAAATAAAAATCCGCTAACCTCTGTTTTGTGGACTGAGGTTTGATGTATTTTTTGCAGAACACCGACTGTTCCCTGAAAAAGAAATGCCAATAAGCAAAACAAAAACCATTTTTTGCTGATTTTTGTATCATCTCTTTTGCTAACAGACAAATATATAAACCCAATAAGAATTAGAACTATACAAAGCTTTGCAAGGCTAAAAGCTTCACCGAAAAAGATACCGGACATAGTAGGAATAATCATAGATGATGTTGTCACCAACAGTGTAATGTTCATCGGACCATTAGATAGAGAAAGCATTTTAAACAAATTGCTAAGCGCAGTAACAACACCAAACAACAAACCCAACAAAACAGTAAAAGCAGAGATTTTTTCTTTTAAAAGCAATATTCCAAATAGCAGAACACATACCGAATACACCATAATATTGAAAAGATTTATGTATTTTGCGGTCTTTAGTGATGTCTTGCAAGAATTATTAAAAAGGCAATTTTGCAGTACCATAGTTGTAATAGATGTAATGATTAATAAAACAGTTCCCAAGATGTTTTCTCCTTTCTCATATCAAATATACCATATTATAACGCCGTTTTCTCTTGACTTTTCGCCAAAAAATATGGTAAAATCATCAAAAAGGAGTGATGTAGGATGCATAGCGGTGAAATTACAAAAATAAAGATACCCGCTCTCAATGAATTCGATTTCCAAATCAAGCTTACAGAAACAAATCGAAACATCCATACCCACGAGACAGGACTTCATACGCACAGCGAATTTGAACTGTACGTCAATCTTTCAGGCGACGTATCTTTTTTGGTAGAAAACAATTTATACGATCTAACACGCGGGGATGTTATCGTTGCCCGACCAGGTGAATACCATCACTGTGTTTACAGAAGTGATGCTCCGCACAAGCTTTTTTGGATTCTTTTCGACTGTAACAAAAACAGTGATATTTTGGATTTTTTACAAGAGAGTTTTTGTGAAAACTACATTTCTCCGCAAGACAATCTACGCGAAGAATTATTAGCACTGTGTTATACCTTACATAACGGTAATCTGACAGATGAAGAGAAAATATATACTTTTTTTAGGATTTTTGCAATACTCAAACAAAGCAAAAGCCCAATATCTACAAAATCTGTATTGCCGCAAGAACTGCATAAAATAATTGATTATATTGATCGCCACATTTATGAAGAAATTACCGTTATCGGTATTGCAAAAGCATTATATATCAGTCAAAGCACCCTTGAGCGAAGGTTTAAAGAAGCACTTGATTTAACCCCGTTAGAGTATATCAGAAAGAAAAAACTTGTGCTTGCCGCTCAACTGTTGCGAGATGGAAAAACGGTATTAACCGCAGGGACAAGTGTTGGGTATAACGACAATTCTTATTTTATAGAACTTTTTAAACGTTATTACGGAGTCACGCCATATCAGTACAAGAAGAATTATAATTAAACCCATAAATAAAAACCTCCGAAAACTCTGTTTTGACACCAATGCGTTCAATGGAGCAAACCAGCGAAAACCTTAGTGTTTATGCGGGGTTAGAGCAGTTTGCCCTTTTATAACGCATTCCTCGATTCTACGGACAATACCTGTTGTTTTCATATATAAAAACTCCTTTCACTATTTAATGGTGTGGATTTAGTATGTGGAATATTGCCATTATTATACTCATTTGACACGATTCTCAGGATTTCTTTAATGGTCTGTGCGAGCTCTTCTTCACGCCACATTCGGTTTATAATGCATCCTAATTGTTTGATGTCAAAGTCATCTCGCCGCTTTTCAACTTGATATTCAGGAATATCATACGCATAGCAAAAGCGCCGCTTTTCTGCGACGCCTTTCCTTTTAATGAATTTCTCTTCTTTTGAAAAAGACAACAGACATATACCAGGAAAAGATATATACCCCGATGCCAACGATGGCAAGCACTGTCAATACTATATTAGGTTGTATTTCGGCCATAAGCTGTCCTCTAAAAATACTCGATGCCAAAACACTGGCGCCGCAAACAAAGCCAATCATGATATAATAAGCGGTTCTTCCTTTTTCTACACCAAGCTTGAAAACAAACGGGAGGCAAATAGAAGAAGTAAGTGTCGATACGATTAGCATCAGCAACATAAGGACGGCAAAATCTCCAAACACAAAATTACCTGCAATAATCATTTTTGCAGCTTGCGCAATCCCTGTCACAACCAATATTGTGAGTTGAGCAAGTAAGCCGATTAAGTATTTTCCGGATACAATCTGCGTCCTTGTATACGGTAACGTACCGCTGTATTGCATCCACCGACTGCGTTCATCGTAACCGAGAAGATTGACGGGAATCATTCCGCAGAGAAGACATGGATAAAAAACAAAGAACATATTATCATTGCTGAAAAGGGATACCGCAATAAAAACAACAGTAATAAGGAGATACGCTCTGCAATATTTCTTAACCATATACCAATCTTTTAAGAAAAGACCTTTCATATTATCTCGCCTCCTTTACCATAAACACGAACATTTCCTCAATGCTGATAGGACGAACAGTCATATCTGTAGGCATCGCATTTCTCAGCACCATCACCTCAACGCCATAAGGGTTTTCTTTCTTATATTTGATTGCTTCAGACGGAAGTCTTTGTAATTCTTCAGCAATACAATGAATCAGTCCGTATTCTGCAAGTAGTTGGTCTTTTTCCTCACAGAGTAGTAGCTTTCCTTTGTGAAGGAATGCAATGTAGTCACACAGTTTCTCAAGATCACTAACGATATGAGATGAAATAAGAATGGAATGGTTTTCATCTCTTGTAAAGTCACTGAGCATTTCTACGACTTCGTCGCGAACCACGGGATCAAGACCCGATGTTGCTTCATCAAGGATAAGAAGCTTTGCATTATGAGATAATGCTATAGCAATCCCTAGTTTCATCTTCATACCACGGGAAAACTCTTTGAATTGCTTATTACCCGGCAACGCAAGTTTTTCAATCAAACGGTAGTATTCACCATCATCCCAGTTGTGGAAAGTGTTTTTCATTACCTTCCCAACCTGTTTAACAGTCAGACATTCAGGGATACCCACCTCATCCATTACAACACCGATATCCTCTTTTGTGAGTTCTATGCTTTCTTCATTGTCTTTCCCAAGGATAGTAACTATTCCACTGTCCTTGTGAATCATATCAAAAATAAGTTTGATGGTTGTACTTTTTCCTGCTCCATTTTCACCAATAAGGCCCATAATACATCCGCTTGGTAGGGTGAGATTCAAATTATCCAACGTAAAGCCGGGATATGTTTTTGTAAGGTTTTTAATTTCAAGTGCATTCATTATTGTTCCTCCAGGCTGAAATTAACCATTTCGATAATATCTTTTTTCTTCAAATTACAAGAAGTAGCGAGTCTGACGATCTCGTCTATATGCTCCTCAATCTTTTTTAGATTTTCCTCACGGAGAAGCTCAACATTTTTGGGAGCAACGTAACAACCTTTTCCGGGAAGCGTGTAGATAAAACCATCCTTTTCAAGTTCTTCATACGCTCGTTTTGTCGTTATAAAACTGATACGAAGATCCTTTGCTAAGCTACGAATAGATGGGAGCATTTCATCCTCTTTCAACGCTCCGCTGATAATCTGACTTTTGATTTGGGAATATATTTGATCGTAGATCGGCGCTCCACTTTTATTGTCAATCAGTATGTTCACATCATCACCTCTATTTTTACTGTATATATCGATTATATACAGTTATAACAGCATTGTCAATAGCTAGCGTAACTCGACAAACAATTTTACTTTTAATTGTCGCATAAAAAAGCCGGATGAATGTAAGAACTCATCCGACTTATGGCAGTTTGAATATATAGTTTTAGCTGCTTAAAGTATGTATTTCTGATGCGTTATCTTAAAACCGGTCCTTCTTCCTAAAAACCGCTAAAATATTAGGTACGCCTGCGAGTGTCGAACCCGCGACTGATTGCAGTTGCTGTTGTTTATATCAACATACTGGATGACGCATTCCAATTTCTTTGGTAATAAAGGGGCCGTCGCATCAACTGATGATTCATTCAGTCAGTGCGTCAGCCCACTACATATAATATTCAAATTGTAATGCAGTATTATGTTTATTCACCCGGCATTTTCCAGTACGCCCCGGGTGGTATTCCGGAGTGGTTTTTGATTCGCCGAATCGCCCAGGATCATCCCTCTGTCACAGCCAAATACGCCGAATCACTGCTTCGAGTCACAGCTTGAAACCGCCTCGAAACTTGCTTGATTTTCTTGTAAATTTATAAATAGTATGGTATCATTTAAAATAATCAATATGTTATTTCGATGGAGAATGATTGTGAATACTTCTAATGATAAGCCTTATGTATTTATAAGTTATGCTCATATTGACAGTGGTACTGTCCTGCCTATTATTGATGCCATGAAAAGCAGTGGAATCCTTGTTTGGTACGATGAGGGTATTGAAGCGGGCAGTGAATGGCCGGAATACATTGCCGAGAAGGTAATGTGCTGCAACAAATTCCTGCTTTTTATCAGTCCTGCTTATTTGGAATCACAGAATTGTAAACGAGAGTTGAACTTTGCTATTTCCCGCAAGAAAGATATTCTTTCCGTGTACTTGCAGGATGTAGAACTGTCTCCGGGTATGGAGATGCAGCTGGGTACTTATCAGGCAGTATTCCGCAAGCGTTTTGCTAGTTTAAATTTATTCTGTCAGTCCTTGTGTCAGGAGAAATTCTTTGCAGAATGCAGAAATTCCTTTGCCAAAGGTTCTGCTGCGCAAGCTGCTGCCGGGGTAAATTCCGCAAACACCGTACAGTTCGACAGTTCTTTTAAAACCAATGGGAATATTTCAGGGCATAATTTCGACGAGCTTTTCGGTCAGTTTTTTACGCAAAGCACAAAAGTTGCAGTTGACTCGAATGGCAAATTTACCTCTCCATCACCAGCCACTCCACAACCCACCGCTAAGTCAAATGCTAAAGCTATTCCTGTGAAAAGCAGAAAGGTTGCTGCCTTATTAGCTATCTTTTTGGGGCATCTGGGCATACAAAGATTTTATTTGCGCCAATATTTATTAGGAGTGCTGTCCATTCTGTTTTGCTGGACATATATTCCTGCAATTATCGGTTTTATCGAAGGTATCGTCTTACTCTGCTCCAGCAATCAGAAGTTCGAAAAAAAATACAAATGCATAGCAACGAAATAGCCAAAAAATCTCCTCTGACAAATATTACTTAAAAAGTATCCTTTGTCAAAGGAGATTGTATATTCATATTCAATTATAACAGATGGATTGGAAGGGCTTCTGTCAGGTGGCATACCTGATTCATACTATTCTTCTTCTCCACAGCTTCCTGCGCCTGATTTGCTTCTACAGGAATCTCTACTGTTTTTGTTTCTTTTACTGCCTTGTCTGTAACAGTTTCTTTTGCAGCTTCCGACTTTTCTGCTGCTGGCTTCTTAGCCGGACTCTTTTTGGTGGTTGTAGTCTTCTTGGTGGTTGTCTTTTGGGCCGGAGCTTTCTTAGCAGGTGCTGCTGTCTCCTTTACCGGCTCTGCAGCCTTCTCGGATGCTTCTGCCTTTACAGGTTCTATTGTTGCCTTTTCCTGCGAAATAACAACTGTCTTTACATCCTCTTCTACCGGCAATACCACTTCAACCTTCTCTGTCTTTGGAGCAACTGTTTCCTCTGCAACAGGCTTTGTCGCAGCCTTCGCCACTCTAGTCTTTTTCGGTTCTGTTGCCTCTGTATTTAATTTTGATGCTCTTTTAATACTTCCTGCTCCTACTGCCATGTTCTATCAATCTCCTTTGCAAGTTCCATATACTCGCCGGCGCTTCTGGCCTTTGCCTTGTGTACCAGAATCGGTTTACTGTCATCCTGGGCCCATTCCACCTCACTGTCAACACGAATAACATTTTCAAAAACATGCACATTATCCGCAGAACGTAAAGTCTCACAGGTCTGCTTATAATAATTCTTGCGGGCATCCACCTTGGTAATGGCAATACCTAACAATTCAAGATTTTCATTGATGCGACGTACATCTTCCAAAAATTCAAACATGTTAGCCACACCAAAAAGCCCCCACGGACTTGCCTCAACCGGCATGATCACATAATCTGATGCACAAAGAATATTCATCACCCAACCCCCAAGTGTAGGTGGTGCATCAATCAAGATATAGTCATATGTATTGGATACTTTTATATTCTTCAAACAACCTTTTAAAATAAATTCACGCTGCCACTTGGTAAAAAGCTCGTATTCCATCCCGCTCATCAGCATAGAAGAAGGAATCAGATCCAAATTTTCGTAAGGAGTGGAAATAATATACCCTGATAAATCATCCTGCTTTCTGATAGCGTGATAGAGATTCTTCTCGCTTCCCGCCATTTCCAGCACTTCATCCTCTGTAAAGTAAGATAAGGAAAGATTTAACTGCATATCTCCGTCAATTAAGAGAACCTTCTTTCCCATAGCTGCCAGGGAATATCCTATATTAGCACAGGAAGTGGTCTTACCACTGCCGCCTTTATTATTTGCAAATGCTATAATTCTAGTTTTCTTCTCCATATAGACAGTCAATCCCTTTATCTTTGAAATATTCCATCCAGGCATCGGATGGACGTACATCAGTTACCACCATATCAATATCGGCCACTTCACAAATCTTAGAAAAAGCAATTTTCTCAAATTTCGTATGGTCAGCTGCCAATATAATCTGTTTAGCAGAACGCAACATAGCCTTCTTAACCTGAGAAAACAGTTCATTGGCATCTGTAATGCCTTTTTCCATATCAATGCCTTTACAAGACATGATTAATTTGTCTGCATTAAAGGAATTGATACAATCCACAGCCTGCGGACCCACCAAAGCAAGGTAATTCTCCTTCAGGGTTCCTCCTGTGGAAATAACATCCCAGCCGGATGCATCCCCCAATTCTACAAGTAATTCAATGGAATTGGTGACAATAGTCAGTCGCTTCTTGTCACTAAGGGCTTTTACAATAGCCACAGCTGTAGTGCTGGGATCCATAATAATATGATCGCCGTCAGCAACCAAACCCGCAATAATCTCTGCAATAGCACGTTTTCCCTGCAGATTTTTCTTCCTGCGCACCTGAAATGGCATCTCCGCATTGCTGTTTTCCACTAAAACAGCACCACCATATGTCTTGGTGGCTAATCCCATTTTCTCTAATTTATCCAAATCTCTGCGGATAGTCTCCTCAGACACTTCAAACAGCTCACTTAATTCACTGACAACGACACGCTTTTCATCCTGGAGCTTTTCAAGTATGAGATTCTTTCTCTCTGCTGCTAACATAGCATGGCTCCTCTTCTTACAACAGACGGTTCACATATACATATATGTGAGCCCGTCTGTCTTAATTTTACTATAAAATAGATTTGCAAAGCTGTGCATCCGGACGTGCAATAACGGAAGAATCCAAATACATGCCCTTATCTCCAACGGATGCTTTTGCTTTCTGAATAGCTGCTTCACAAGCTGCTACTTCACCGGTAATCAACATATATGATTTACCGCACATACCTTTTGCGATACGTAATTCAATTAATTTTACAATAGCTGTCTTTGCCGCAATATCTGCTGCTACAATAATAGACGCTGCATCATATGTCTCTAATATGCCAAGTGCCTTAATCTCGTCAATCTGGCTGCTGCCGTAAATAGCAGGGAAAATAGACTCATCCGGATTACCCAGGACGAAGCTGTCAATTAATTCCTCCGGGCGGGTCTTAGCCGCACGGTCTACTGCTGCTCTTACTGCACTTAAATCACCAGCAATCAAGGCAATATATTTGCCGGGACATACAGCCTGTGCTTCTAACAGTTCCACATCTGATGTCTTTACCATCTGATCGGCTGCAGTAATACCTGATGCAACTGTCTTAAATTCAATCATTCCAATTGCTTTGCTCATGTTCATCCTCTATTCTTTACTTAATAATAATATATCCCTTGGCTACTTCCTGTACGGTACCTGATACGGATGCGTGAATATTAACAGACAATCCGTCAGCAGCCTTTGCAATTACATCACCTGCTGCTACCTGATCTCCTACACTAACACATGCTGCTGCAGGTGCACCGATATGCTGCGAAAGCATAATCTTTACTTCACCGGCGCTTCTTACAACATCATCCAGCTCAGCTTCCTTGTCGTAATCGCCCAAGCCCAGTCTGGCAAGAAGTCTGCCTTCCCATGCTCTGCGATATTCACGTGATGTACTTACCGGTGCCGGCTGTACCACAGGAGGCTTAATGCCTGCCTTTCTCAGGTTACCCTTAAACTCTGCCATCATGCTGCGTGGGGAAAGTCCCTGTGGACAGCTGAACATCTCACACAAACCGCATGAGCTGCAGAATAAAGTATTTATGTAAGTTTCTACATTAGAGAAATCCTTATTAGCAGCAGCACGCATAAATAAGTGCGGCTCAATCGGATGACCTAATGCATGTCTAGGACATAAGTCTGTACAACACTGGCACTGACAGCAGCTGGACGCAGCCCTTGCAACCTGTGTTGCAAAACGCCCTGTCTTGCGCAGTACCAAAGAATGATCCTTTGGCAATACAATGACCGCATTGGTTGTCTTGGTAACCGGCAGATAATCCTCACCGAAATTACCCATCATAGGACCACCTAATAAATATACCGGATTTGCAGTGGTGATCTTACCAGCCATAGCAACTACATCACGGATTCTTGTTCCGATAGGAACTCGAACTGTAATTGGATGTTCTACTTCACCTACTACAGACACATATTTGTCCATAACCGGTTTGTTCTCCCATACTGCACGGTAAACATTGTATACAGTTTCTACGTTGAATACTGCAACACCACACTCAATCGGCAATCCACCCGGGCGTACGACCTTGCCGGTTGCTTCGTAAATCAAGATTACTTCATCACCCATTGGGTATGCTCCCGGTAATTTATGTATACGCATCATTGGAAACTCTCCGATATATTCTTCAAGAGCTTCTATAGTGCTTTCGTATTCTTCTTTAATGCCAATAATTGCCTCTTTAGCCTGAACAGTCTCAGCAATTAAAGCAAATGCTTTTAATATCTCGTGCACGTGCTCCTTTAAAAGCTGTCTGTGCAGCTTTAATAAGGGTTCACACTCAGCACAGTTCATAATAATGGTATCTGCTTTGTCTGATAATTTTGCATAGGTAGGGAAGCCTGCACCACCGGCACCTACAATACCATTTTCTTTTAATATTTTGCTTAAGTTAGCAATTTCCATAACCTGTTACCCCAATCTCCCGATATCATCAATAATTCCAACAATAGCGGCATCAATAGGAGAATCCGGCAATCCACAGCCTATTCTTGCAGCACTTCCCAGTGCTACCAATACATACTCGCCGATACCGGCGCCAATATTGTCAATAGCCACCAATTGCTTCTGTTCTCCGCTCATTACCTCCAGCGGCTCAATTACCATGAACTTATTACCAACCAGGTTATCCTGCTTGCGTGTGGAAACGATACTTCCTGTTACTTTTCCAATAATCATTTCTATCACTCGTTTCTGATTGTATCAAATAATTTTATTTCTACTTAATGATAAGTACTTTGTCATTCTGCTTGATGCCGCTTGCATTTGCTTCATCGGTATCAATATGCATCTCCAAAGTAAAGCTTTCATCTACACGGATTTTAACATTGTTGAATGTAGTGCCACGTTCATTGTGAGCTACAACACTTACATAATCTCCGTCACTTACACCGCATGCGGATGCATCCGCCGGTGACATATGAATATGTCTGGCCGCTACAATACAGCCTTCCTCGCAATATACAGCTCCCTTAGGACCAACAATTGCAATCGGTGCAGAGCCTTTAATATCACCGGACTCACGTACCGGAACATTGATTCCTAATTTTCTGGCATCTGTCATGCTAATCTCAACCTGTGTATTTTTACGTACAGGACCGAGAATTCTGACATTTTCAATAGCTCGAAGTTTTAAGCCAACGATGGTACAGCACTCTTCACAAGCAAACTGTCCACCCATTAAATCCTTTTTCTTGGTAAGCTGATATCCCTGACCGAACAATGTTTCTACATGCTCCTGTGTCAAATGAATATGTCTGTTACTTACACCTACCGGTACTAAAAAACCGCCGCTCTGTTCCTGCTGTTCCTGCATGCAGGAAATAACTAATTTGGTTATGGCTTCCAATTGATCTTTTTCCACTTTGTTCACCAATTACCCTTCTTTTTGTTGACTCTTCAGCCTCTGCTGTTCTGTGTAAATTTATAATATCAACCTGCTTGCGCAGTCATACGCTTTCACAAACCTCTTCGGCAAATACGCCACCTCTCGAAAACATAAACCGTTTTCGAGAGGGGCTCTAAATAGTTACTATCGCTTAATTATTTGATAGCTGGAAGAATGCCTTCTACGTCTGTGTGTGGACGTGGGATTACATGCTGAGCTACTAATTCGCCAAGTCTTTCAGCGTTCATAGCGCCTGCTTCTACTGCAGACTTAACAGCGCCCACGTCACCGCGTACCATAACAGTTACTAAACCGGAACCGATCTTCTCTGTACCTACTAAAGTAACGTTAGCAGCCTTACACATGCTATCAGCAGCTTCGATTGCTGCGATAAGACCTCTAGTTTCTACCATTCCTAATGCTTCCTGTGCCATAATTTTTATCCTCCTTAAATATGTGCCAGTTTTATTTTGTTTATGCTATAATACAGTTTACATTATACTGTATTTCTCCAGCAGTTTCTACTGTTTTTTGAAATATTTGTCCGTTTCCGGATTATTTTTTCTGAAGACGCTTTGCACTCTTTGCCGCCAGCCTGCGTGTCTCCTCTGCAGGAGATGCAATAATGCCGGACGCCGCCAGAATATGATGATTCGCCTTTGCAATGTTATCTGCCGCTTCTACTGCAGCCTTCACATCAGACACTGTACCTTCCACGATAATTGTAACCAGACGTCCGCCTAATTTGCGCTCCCAGGTTACTAATTTTACATCTGCTGCTTTACACATTGCATCCAATGAATCAATTGCAGCAACTATACCGGAAACTTCAATCAGTCCGTATGAGCTACCCATTTACTTATGCCTCTGGGAATCCCGGAAGGATTTTCTCTACGTCTGTATGTGGACGTGGAATTACGTGCTGAGCTACTAATTCACCAAGACGGCTTGCTGCTGCCGCACCGGATTCTACAGCTGCCTTAACAGCACCTACGTCACCGCGTACCATAACGGTTACTAAACCGGAACCGATTTTCTCTGTACCTACTAATGTAACCTCTGCAGACTTTGTCATTGCATCAGCAGCGTCAATTGCTGCTGTAAGTCCTCTTGTTTCTACCATACCTAAAGCTTCTTTTGCCATTTTTATTTCCTCACTTTCATTACATTTAATTTGTATCAAATCCACAAATATTTAACATTTTTAATGTGTCCTGTGTAGGTCTTGGGATTATATGACTCTGTACAACCCCTGTTGTCTGTTTTGCCATCTGGATGCCTGCCTCCACAGCTGCCGTTACATCCTCAACGCTGCCGCGGAACTTGATAGTCACCAGAAGCGGCACCTTCAAGGTTTCCGCATTTGCAGGCTTATTCTTATCGAAGGGCTCCAATGTAACATTTGCTGCCTTACAGCCTGCATCCGCTGCCATGAATGCACAGACAAGTCCGTAGACCTCCAGGATTCCTACTGCTCTATCATCCATATCAGCTTTCCTCTCTTATATCAATTAAGCCGGAAATTAATCCATGATAACTGCAACCTTAAGACCTGTCATAGCCAAATTCTTCTTGTATGCTTCGTCGATCTGGCTTAAAGGATATCTGTCAGTAATCAATTCGCTCATCGGAAGACCGATAGCCTTTGCACTCTTTAAGAAATCAAAGGTAGTTGCATAATCACGAAGTGTGTATACCCAGCTGCCTACTGTTGTGATTTCCTTTGCGCAAATATCAAAGTGAGGGTTAATGGTTGCATCACCGCCATTGATGAAGAAACCAAGCTCACAAAGACCGCCGCCGGAACGGATAAACTTGTAGATATTAGCATGTCCTACAGGAGAACCGGTACACTGGAATGCAAAGTCTGCAAGGTGACCGCCAAACTTCTCGTTAACGCCTGCCGCCATTTCCTCTACACCCTTATAATCTTTGAAGTTTACACTGTCGCTTGCACCAAGTCTCTTAGCAAACTCTAAACGACCTTCATTACCGTCAACTGCAATAATATTTGCAATACCCATAGTATGTAAAATTGCGATACAGATCAAACCGATAGGTCCGCAGCCCTGTACTACTACGCGGCTGTTAAATCTCAAGATGCCTGTTGTTTTTGCACGCTCTACTGCGTGGATCAATACTGCACATGGCTCGATTAAAATACGAGAATCCAGATCCAAATCACTTACGTTAAAGAAAGTGGAACCCTTGCGGATTAAGATGTAATCTGCAAACCATCCGTTAAGATGAACATCATCGTCCGGAACCAGACCGTATACGTCAGCGCCGCCAACATTCTGCTTATTTAAGTCGAACATGGTAATGTCAGGATTGTCCTTGAAAATCATACATGTAACAATCTTATCACCAACCTTAACGTCCTTGCCTGCGCTGTCTTTCTTTACGTTCTTACCAATCTTTACGATTTCACCGGTACCTTCATGTCCTAAAGCTACAGGAATGAGACCGAATGGATCGCGCTTGTATTCGTGAGCATCTGTACCACAGATACCACATCCCTCTACCTTTACAAGGATGTCGTCATCGCCAACCTCCGGCATAGGGTATTCTTTTATTTCAACAGTCTCGAGAGCCGTTAACATTGCAACATGTGCTGTCTTAGGAATCTCTTTGCTGCCTGTAGAAGATACTGTTGCTGCTGCAGGAGCAGAAGAACCGGTAAGCTGGTTCAAAACCTGCTTTACAATAGCTTCTACCTGTGAATTACTCATCTGCATTATTTTTTCCTCCTATCTAATGCATAAACTGTCTGACATTGTACAACGTCTGCTCTTTGTGAAGGTCGCTGCACTGGTCAGACCCTCACCTGTTCTACTTGCAATGGTAAAGGTCGGGAATCCCTCGCCGCCAAAACCTAAGGCTGCATAAGAAGGTCCGTTCTTTACTAAAATTGCTGTATCCATTGCTCTTGCGTACTCGGTGATACGGTCCACATTCTTGGAATGGATATGTGCAGAATGGCGATTGCCATGCTCCAGCCATACTGCCTTTTCTACTGCATCCTTGAAATCCTTTGCTCTTACAATACCAAGGATAGGCATCATAAGCTCTTCTGCAATTAACGGATGCTCTTTTGGTCCTTCAAAGATAATACAACGAATATTGTCCGGTACATCAATGCCTACCATGGCAAGCAGAGCTTTTGCGCTTCTGCCTACGCACTTACGATTTAATGCACCCTTTTCGGTCAATACTGTCTTGATCAACTTCTCCTGAACCTCAGCACTTGCCAGATAACAGCCCTGTTCATCTATCATGTACTTCATCAGCTCATCGCAGATCGCATCTACTGCTACGACTTCTTTTTCTGCAATACATGGAAGGTTATTGTCAAAGGTACATCCGTTTACGATGTCCCCTGCAGCCTTTCTGATGTCAGCTGTTTCATCTACCAATGCAGGCGGATTACCTGCGCCGGCTCCGATACCGCGCTTGCCGCTGGATAATACTGCGGTTACAACGCCCGGGCCACCGGTTGCTACCAATAACGGAATGTCCTTGTGTTTCATCATGATGGCACTGGAATCCAGAGTAGGCTTCTGTACCGTACATGCAATATTATCAGGCCCGCCCGCTTCTAAGGAAGCCTCATTTAATAAATTTACTGCATAAATAGATGTTTTGATTGCTGCCGGATGTGGGTTAAATACTACTGTATTACCGCCTGCCAGCATACCCATGGTGTTACAGAGTACTGTCTCACTTGGGTTAGTACATGGAGTAATAGCACCGATTACTCCGAAAGGTCCTCGCTCTACTAGAGTAAGACCTCTGTCACCGGACCATGCGATTGTAGTGATATCTTCCGTCCCCGGTGTCTTCTCAGCCACCAAAAGGTGCTTCAAGATCTTATCACCCACATTACCCATGCCGGTTTCATTTACACCCATACGGGCAAATGTCTCAGCATTTTCCTTGATTTTAATACGTATTTTGGAAATGATCTTTTCTCTTTGATCCATGGACATCATACGTACTATCTTCTGTGCTTCTTTTGCTTTCTCGATTGCCGTATTCATGTCAGCGAAAACGCCATGCATATCAGATACGCCGCTGTTAAGCTGCATCTTTGCCATGACTTCGCCTACAATACTTTTAATCTGACTTTCTGTCATTTGCAAGTTATCACTTCCTTTAATAAATTTTTACCATAGGCGCCAAGATAGGTGTCCTGCTCTGCAGTTCCACCGCTTACGCCAATTGCACCGATTAATACATCATTCAGGTAAAGAGGCTCGCCTCCTCCGAAAATAACGATCTTACCCTCGTTGGTATTCTGGATACCATACAGGGAACCGCCCGGTGCCGCAAGCTCAGCAAGCGTTGCGGTTGACATTTGAAATGCTATAGAGGTGTAGGTTTTATTAACCGCCACATCATAGCTTCCTATGTAAGAACCGTCCATACAGTGAACCGCTATGGGTCTGCCGGCTGCATCAGATACAGCAACTACAGCCTTTACACCTATACGGGCCGCCTCTGCTTCCACTCGTTCCATAAGTGCCAGTGCAAGCTGGAGATTCATAGTAGTAGACGCTTTGATACGGCTCATCACTTCATGGACAATCTTTTCAATGTCCTTTTCTCCCATAGGAATCACCCTGCCTTTCCAAGCATATATTATTTCATGTTAGCGATTACATTCTTTACGATTTCAGCAATTGCTGCTTCGTCGATGTTTTTATTCTCTTCACAGTCACAGCCAAAGTTATATTCATAACCAGGGAACTTGCTGTAATCTGCATGACCACCGCAGTGACCGCCGCAATTATGACAGTTTGTGGTACCCTTGTTTAAGCAGATGTTTGCAGGATGCTTACCAGGCATACCGAATTTGCGACGAATTTCGTAAAGCTTCTTGATATTTTCCTTGTCAAATTCCTTAGGACCGCCCAGCATTTTGGACTTGTAAAGAAGCTCTGCGTAGAATTCAAGGCTTTCCATCTTGTGGTATGCAGCAAGTAAATCTGTGCTCCAGGATAATGCACCGTGATTCTCAAGCAGTACAGCGTCGAAGTATGGAAGATACTTCTCTAAATTATCAGGAATCTCCATAGTAGATGGTGTACCATATTCAGCAATCGGTACGCAGCCCAAGGAAATAACTGCTTCCGGCATGATTGGCTGTGTTAATGGAATACCTGCGATTGCAAAAGCAGTTGCAAATGTAGGATGTGCATGTACTACTGCTCCTACATCAGGACGCTTCTCATATACACGCATATGCATCTTAATTTCAGAAGATGGCTTGAAGCCCTTATTTGCCTGGATTACATTACCCTTTGCATCTACTTTACAGATGAATTCCGGGGTCATAAAGCCTTTGGATACACCTGTAGGTGTGCAAAGGAACTCATTGTCATTGAGCTTTACGGAAATGTTACCGTCGTTGGCAGCTACCATGTTACGGTTGTAAATTCTTTTTCCGATTTCACAAATTTGTTTTTTGATTTCCATTTCGTTAATCATGGATAATTCCTCCTTATAAATTGAGTTTTATTTATGAAAATGATTGCTTTCCTAACATTAATTAAATCAGTTGTAGTATGAGCTTTCATTATCCGCAATTTTTACTGACGAAGCTTTCACCTTCCATCAGATAATCTAAGATTTCCTGTACCCCTTCTCCTTTGATAGAGTTTACATGGAATATCTTTTCACAGCCTGCTATCTCAAGCCATCTGTCTGCCAACGGAACATTGGCATCCGGTAAGTCTATCTTTGTTACAATTCCGATACACTCTCTATTGGCCTGGGCTGTTACACATGGTGGGAATATGGAATAGGGCTCATTGGCTGCCAACAAAATACCAACCACATCAGCTTCATAGGTATACAGCGCCAATGCTTTGCCCAGACGACGGCTTTGGGCATATTCCCCGGGGGTATCAATCACACTTTCATAATAGTGAACATCCTGGGTCTTATAATAATGTATCTCCTCACCTCTGAGGGCCTGGGTCAATGTGGTCTTGCCTGCCTCACTCCGTCCCATTAATATTAACTTTCTCATGTCTTTGTGATAGGGCAGACCATATATCCAAGTTTATTCTTGCAATACTCAAGAATTGCTTCCATACTGGCCTGTACTTCACTTACTGTTCCCGTAAAAATCAGGGAGCCACTGAAACGGTCTACAAAGCCCAGGTTAATGCCACTGGCCTTTAAGGCAACATCTGCCATGATAATAGCCGTTTCGGAAGGAGTAACCGTTGTAACTCCGATTGCCGCCTTCTGATAATCGATTTTCGGGTCGAGACCCAATTTCTTGTAGAGAATCTTGTCAGGACTTGCAATGATATGTGCAATGGTTATCTGACAACCGGGAACATATTCCTGGATAATTCTCATACGGTCTTCTTTTAATGTTGTTGACAAATCCATGATGTGCCTCCTAATTTTGCTTTATCAACTTCACTGTTCCACTCTTACCCTGTTCTTCTATGTACGGATCAGCCGCCTATCTGGCAAGTCAGCTTTGACACATGTGTCACGACTTTTTTCAGCATCTCCATATGGGCATTCTCCGGCGGAAGGGCATCCTTCATCAGATACTCTCTGCCCAAGCCTTCGTACTTGTCCTGCCCCAGTCTGTGATAAGGCAATAAATGAATCTTGTCTACTCCCGGCAGCTTGTCTGCAAACCGGGCTATATCTGCTATTTCCTCCGGCGTATCGTTAAAGCCCGGTATTACCGGAACACGGATAACCAGTCTGGTCTGGCCGGAAGTAGCTATTTTTCTGGCATTTTCCAGCATCAGCTCATTGCTTCTGCCGGTAAATTCTTTATGCTTCTGAGGATTGATATGTTTGATATCCATCAGGTATGTATCCAGATAAGGAAGGATACTTTCTATCACCTCGTAAGGCGCGCAGCCCATACTCTCCATAGCTGTAGAAATGCCTCTGTTCTTGGCCTCTTTCAGAAGGGCTCTGGCAAATACCGGCTGACACAAACTCTCGCCGCCGGAAAGAGTAATTCCGCCACCACTTCTGCGATAGTAGGCTCTGTCCTTTTCTACGGTATGCATCACCTCTTCTACGGTAACATCCCGGCCGATGATCTTGGGCTTGCCGCCCACCATCATAGTCTGAATATCATATTCCTGGGACTCCGGATTGCAGCACCAGCGACATCTGAGCACACAGCCCTTCAAAAATACAATGGTGCGGATGCCGTCTCCGTCATGGATGGAGTAGCGCTGAATATCAAAAATACGTCCTTTTGTCTGTAATAAGTCTTCCATAGCTGTCTATGAGCCACCTCCCTTCCAATTCTTTCACCAACAAGGTGATCGCCAAACTCAGTACTCTTTGTCAGAGCAATATATGTTCTGCTTCACGGACGCTCCCGCTCCATGAAAAATACGTAACGGTACTAAGCTCAGGCTGCAGCCTACGGCTTTGCTTCGCTAAGGACCGACGCTTTTCAAAGCCATTCAGCCAGAACATATATAGCTCTAGCAAAGGCCTGCTAAGTTTTGCAATTAATTATCCAGCATCACCGGCTTCTACAACTCTAGAAGCCCTGCTCGGTTCTGCGGATAATATCATCTTGCAGACTCTTGGATAAGGTGGTAAATAATGCACTGTAGCCCGCAACACGTACTACAAGGTGCTGATAATTCTCCGGATGCTTCTGTGCGTCCAACAAGGTCTCTCTGGAAACAACATTGAACTGCACGTGACTTCCTTTTCGGTCGAAGTAACTGCGGATCAGGCTGACAAAATTGTCCAAGCCTGCTTCTCCGCTGAGTGCGGAAGGATGGAACTTCTGATTGTACAAGGTACCGTTGGAAGCAATGCCGTGATCCAGTCTGGATACGGAATTAGCTGCTGCGGTAGGTCCATTTACATCCTTGCCTGCGGAAGGAGATACACCGTCTGCCATTGGAGTTCCTGCCAATCTGCCGTCCGGTGTAGCACCGGTCTGTGCGCCCAACGGAACATTGGCTGATACCGGATAAAGTCCTGCCTGGAACAAGCCTCCTCGCGGATTCTTGTACTGAAGCAATGGTTTTGTATATGTATAAGCAGCCTCTCTTGCGATAAGGTCTACCTCTTCCTCGTCATTACCGAACTTGTCTACCTCTTCAATCATCTGAAGCAGCTGTTCGAATTTGCGCTTGTCCTCTGCAGTTACAGACTTGCGGATAATCTCCTGAGAAGCTCTGGCAACTGCATCCGCTGTCGGTGTCAAGCCCTGCTCGCTCATCTGTCTAGCCACATTACCTGCGATCTGGGCAACCACTAACGGGTTTACTTCCTGTCCGTAATTAAACATCAGTGCCTTCTTATAATCTGCCATAGAAACCTTCTTTTCTTCAAATACCAGTTTCTTGATAGCAAAGAGCGCATCTGCCACATTGGCGATACCAAAGCCCTGAGGTCCGGTAAAGTTGTACACACAACCACCCTGCTCACAGGTCTTGCCGCGCTTCATGCAATCGTCTACCATACTTGCCAAATACGGCAGCGGCATACGTTCCGCATGAGCCTGGTCAATCGCATTATCTGCATTCACCATAAGGGCGATAAAATAATCCATCTGTGTCTTATAAGCCTCTACAAACTCTTCATAGGTCTGCATCTGCTCTACCGGCTTGGTCTTCGGACCAATCTGTTCACCACAATCCATACCGCTGGAAAATACCAATTCCATAGGACGGCACATATTGTAAAATGCTGCATCATGCCAGCCCATAGTCTTGCCCGGCACCTGTGGCTCTACACAACCGATAATATTGTAACTTCTGGCTTCCTCTAAGGAAATGCCTCTGCTCATAAGAGAAGGAATAATCACTTCATCATTGTAATATGCAGGAAGACCGATACCCGTTCTGGTAAGCTCAGCCGCGCGAATCAAAAGCTCATACGGAGAACCGTTCCACACACGAATGGATAAAGACGGCATCGGCAGGAATACATGGAAGCTTGCCTCGATACACATAAAAGACAAGTCATTGGTCACATCCTGTCCATGCTCGTTCTGACCGCCTACGATCAGATTCTGGAAGAGGCTATAGCCTGCAAATCCCTTCGCACTTTCTGCGTCTCTGCATTTATTTAAATCATTTAACTTGACCCAGATACAGTCAATTAATTCCTGAGCCTGCTCTCTGGTTATTTGGCCTGCTGCAATATCCTTGGCATAATAAGGATACATGTACTGGTCAAAGCGTCCCGGAGAAATAGAATGTCCGCTGGACTCCATCTGAAGCAACTGCTGCACAAACCAAAAGCTCTGACATGCCTCATAGAAGCTGGTTGCACCCTTTGCAGGTACCTTACGGC
Source organism: Lachnospiraceae bacterium (assembly GCA_045646695.1). GTDB lineage: Bacteria > Bacillota > Clostridia > Lachnospirales > Lachnospiraceae > RGIG6307. Next base: position 40,949 of record JAZRLF010000023.1, on the reverse strand, counting down.
AATTCTCCGCAATCACATACAACTCTGCTTTTCTGGAAGCATCTGTACACTTGACAGCCATCTGCTCTGCCAGCTTGGCATATCTGCCGGCATAATCAATAACTGCCTGACAGCTTATAATCATAGCCTCTAAAAGACGGCTCTTAGTAGCGTAATCCGCATCTCCCACATGACATCCTGCCAGCTCCTGTCTGGCCTCTGCCATAATGCCTTCGTAACCGATAGCCAGTACCTTGTCGTACTGCACGGTAATATGTCCCACACCATTATAAAAATAATTGCCCGGGGTGAAAATATTGTGAGCCATGGCAGTCAAGGTCTCAGGCGCCATATAAGCGGTAGCCAGTTCACTGGTAGTCTTGCCCTTCCAGTAGCTGTTGGCCTCCTTCAGCTCCTGCTTCGCCCGGTCTGATATGTAAAACGGATCTGCCTCTCTGGTAGCTACCGTGTCAAACTCCTGCTCCAGCCACTCATAGGAAAACTCTGGAAATGTCTGACATCCTCGCGGCGCCAGTGTGGAACTGCCTACGATCAACTCATCCTCACGTATAATAATAGGAATATTCTTTAAAATATGTGCAAATGCCTTGGCTCTTCTGATAACCATCGGCTCATGCTCTGTCTGCTTATAGCTCTCCGTCAGCAAAACGGCTCTTGCAGATTCGATTTCCGGCATCTTAGCATAAAGATGCTGTACCAATCTGTTGATACGTTCTGTCTTTGGAATTCTGGAAGTGTTATATTTATTCATCATGATACCCTCTGTCAATATACAAAGTTAACATTTATCCTTAGGCGCAACTGTAAACTTTATACAAAATTGGCTATTGAAAACAACAAAAACCCACATTTACAAATTCATTGTATGCCTATTCTTGTGGTTTGTCAATATGTTTTTACGTTGATTTGTGTTGTTTTAGTATTATTTCAGGTGTTCCCGAGAATATTTCTGTGGTGAAACTCCTTTTACCCGCTTGAAAACCGTAGAAAAATAATTACTGTCACTATATCCACATTGGGTTGCTACATCCGTAATTGTCAAGTTTTCCTCTCTAAGAAGCTTCTCTGCATGATTTACTCTAACATATGTAATATATTCATTAATGCCAATTCCGGTGCCACCCTTGAATTTCCTGGATAAATGGCTTGCACTCACGGAAAATTGCATACTCAGTGTCTCTAAGGTTATCTGCTCCCGAAAATGTGTACTGATATATTTGGAAATACTGTAAATCAATTGATCCATACCGGTCAAATCAGGCTTGATACTCTGCTTATATCTGCACAACTGCACCAACAGCTCTGTAATATACAAATTCAGCATGATCGGATTATACACATCATCACACTGATATTCCATCTCAATCTGCTGCATTAACCGTTCAAAATAGGCTAATCGTTCCTCCTTTACAGAAATCACCCGACAATTACAAAGTTCCTCTTTCACCGGTTGTAATTCATTTGTAAAAATCATATCACCAATACTGATCAGCAGTCGTTCATTGCTGTCATGCTCCTCATAATCTGTTTTATGAAGAACCCCCTTGGGAATAAATACAAAGTCGCCCTGCTTGATATGATATATCTTATCCCCTATATAATAGGTAGTACTTCCTTTCACCATATAATACAACTCATGTTCCTTATGATAATGCACATGTGGCATACTATGTTTACTCTTAAACTCTTGCCTGGAGACAACCCCTTTTTCATCCACTCTCATAGCTATTTCCTCCCAATTGCATAGGCAGTTACTTATTTCTCACTTTTCTCATTGTCTTCGCGCAAACACTCTGCACAGACCAAACATGCCGTCCCAGCTTATCATTATTGCTGATTATATCATTTTTCGCACAAGAAAATCAAGATTTCCAATAAACAAAGCAAATTTTTTAAGGAAATCTTCGAAAAAGCGTTGTATACTAACTACTATAAACAAGGAAACTATGTGATTTTCCTACACAACTGAGTGGAATCTCACGATTTCCCAAAAGCAAATTAAAAGGAGACTTTCATTATGAAAAAGAAACGTTTTGCCCAGGTGGGCACCGGTGGAAGAGCTCGCTTTTTCTACCAGGCAGTAGCAGAAACTTACAGTGATACCAGTGAAATCGTAGCATTTTGCGATGTAAATCAGACCAGAATGGATTATGCTAATTCTTGTCTGGAAAAGGCCGGTGTTGCAAAGGTACCTACCTACAAGCACTATGAATTTGACAAAATGATCGCAGAAACCAAGCCGGACACTGTCATCGTAACCAGTGTTGACAGAACCCATGACGAATACATTATCCGTGCCATGGAGCTTGGCTGCAATGTTATTACAGAAAAGCCAATGACTATTGACGAAAAGCGCGCCCAGGCTATTCTGGATGCTCAGAAGCGCACAGGCAAAGAAGTCCGCGTATCCTTCAATTACCGCTATGCTCCACACAACACCAAGGTAAGAGAGCTTATCCTGGATGGCGTAATCGGTGATGTTTACAGTGTACACTTTGAATGGTTCTTAAACACCAGCCACGGCGCAGACTACTACAGAAGATGGCACCGTAACAAAGAAAACAGCGGCGGTCTTCTGGTACATAAATCCACACATCATTTTGACTTGGTAAATTTCTGGTTAGGCACACAGCCGGAAACCGTATTTGCTATGGGTGGTTTAAACTTCTACGGCCGTACTAATGCAGAGCGCAGAGGTGTAAAGGACTTCTACTACCGTTGTCACGGCAGTGAAATTGCAAAACAGGATCCATTCTATCTGGATATGGCAGCAAGTCCTGAAATGACCGCACTTTACCTGAATGCCGAACACGAAGATGGTTACATTCGTGATAAGAGCGTATTTTCCGAGGAAATCAGCATTGAAGATACCATGGGTGTTATGGTTCGCTACAAAAACAAAGCTATTATGACATATTCTCTGAATTCCTACATTCCAAAGGAAGGCTTCAGGGTTGTATTTAACGGCAGCAAGGGACGTATGGAACTGGATGTATTAGAGCAGTCCTATGTAAATGCAGGCGGCGATAAGGACATCGAAGGTGCAACCGCATATAAGAAAATCACTATCTTCCCTATGTTTGCAGCACCTTTCGATATTCCAATCGAAGAAGGAAAGGGCGGTCATGGCGGCGGTGACCCGGTTCTTTTAAACGATATCTTCGGCCCCCCTACAGAAGACAAATTCCACAGAGCAGCTAACCAGGTAGATGGTGCTATGTCCATCCTGACCGGTGTGGCAGCCAATAAATCTATTGTATCCGGTCTGCCGGTACAGATCGATACTTTGGTTAAATTCTAAGTATTTTTCATATTCTCAATTATAATTATAAGTGCATTTTGTGTTCAAACCCAAAAGCAAAACAAAGCTCCTGCATAATAAATGTCATTATCTATTATGCAGGAGCTTTACTTTATATTTTTGTATTCTATAGACTGATCATCCTATTGGCATCAAACAATCATCCCCCCGTGAAGCCTTGTTCCACATATCAAATGTTTGTTGTCGGCAGTCTATGATCAGTCATTTCATCATCAATCATTGGCTTACTATCAGATTTCTGCCAGTTTTTCACGCAGGAAATCTACCGCCAATTCAATGTCCGCCTTTGGATTGTCACCGGCTTCTCTTTCAATTGTAAGGAATCCGTCATAACCGATTGCCTTTAAAGCACCCAGATATTCCTTCCAATCTACCTGACCTTCCCCTAGTGGAAGCTCCTTAAATCCCTTGCAGGCATTCAGTGCATCCACACCGCCTACGGCAAACGCATGATATACTTCTGTAGGATCCTGATTCTCGTCCAACATCACACCATCCTTAGCATGGGTATGTACAATATAATCCTTTAAAAGATATACTGCTTCCACAGGGTCCTGGCCGGTAACCATTGCAAAGTTGGCAGGGTCAAGATTCACACCTACGCCTCCCTTGGTATCCTGCAAAAAGGCAAGCAGCGTAGCTGCTTTCTCCGGACCTGTTTCAATAGCCAGAGTAACTCCCTTATCCTTGGCATATATACCGCACTCTGTCAATGCTTCCAACATCACCTGATATCTCGGGCATGCCTTATCCGCCGGAATAACACCAATATGAGTAGTCACAACCCGGGTACCGAATTCTACTGCCAAATCAATGATCTTCTTGGTCATCTCTACACGAGCTGCATTATCCTCAGCTCTTTCAAAGCCATAGCCGCCCATATCACCGCAAAGAGCACTGACAACTAATCCTTTATCCTGAAGCAGCTGCTTATATGACAGCTTGTCTTCTTCTGTCAGATGTTCAGGAGAAAATTCTCCTGTTGTGGCATAAATCTGTACACCCTGCAAGCCCAAGCTGGCTGCATGCTCTATGCCTTTAAAATGGGTTTCTTTAAAACAGTCTGTAATAACACCTATCTTCATTACACATGCCTCCTGATTACTTCCGCTACACAATCTTAAATACTTTTCCACTCTCCAAGACAGTTTTTGCCCTCTATAACTGCCTCCCGGATCTTCATAACCTCCAGAGTCTGCTGTGTATCAAAAGAAGTCTCACCACTTTCATAAAAACGCAGAATATCCGCAATCAGGTTATTAAAGAAAGCAGAACTTGCCGGCTTATAAACATGCTGGCCCTTTTCAGTCTCTGCGCATATACTAAAGCCATATGCCGGTGCATAGACCATAGTAGCCTTTTTGTCCTGTTCAAACTGTACACTGCAAACATACTGAGCACCCTGCTGTTCCACACGTACCGCCTGAGCCTTTGCACCAATGGTCTTTACTACCATTTCTATCTGATGAACGATGTATTCATCGATATTGCTTCCGCCGCCTGTAGTAATTACAGCCTTGCTGTTCTCCAGCCCTTCCAACTCCTCTGCATAACGCAATGCAGAAGTACTGAAAAACTTAGTACCATAACGGCCTGCAATCTCAAATATAGCTTCCGCAGTTGCATAATCAGGTGAAAATGTCTTGTCAATATAAGTATGCTTGCCATACTTTAATACTTCCTCTGCATATCCCAAATGCTTCTCCGGGTTAGATGGAGCCAGCACCAGAATATAGTCGCTCTTCTCACAAAGCTCTGCAATGCTTTCACACTTCTCAACACCAAATGCCTGACACCACTCATCTGTATTACGTCCGTCTACAGGAGAAACATACTCTTCTGCCCATGCATATTTCACGCAATAATCCAATCCCAGCAACTCACATTGTTCCTGAATCCACTTTGGATAACTATTAGCATGCCATTCACTGATATAATAATCTACAAAACCAATCGTTTTCATTATAATGCAATCTCCTTCTTCTGAGCTGCAGAAGCATACAGACAATCAAGCAGTTTAGCGCTTTCCAGAATATTATCAATATGACCTCTGTTCTTGATACCTGTATCTATAGACTCCAGGAACGCAATATCTTCGCACAGATAATGATTAGGAATATCGTATTCCGGCTGAATCGTCTCTAAAGTCTCACCGTCATAAATCTCAAACTTGCCGCCATAAGAAAGTCTTGCACCAGCCTTATCGCCCAAGAAGTCAATAAACATCTCTACCTGATTGATATTCTGTGCCCAAGCACCATTTAAGGAAATACTAGCCTTGTCAGTACGAACATAACCGGATACGAAATCGTCTACGTCATTGGTACCATTCTCTACATCAGAAGTATCCTCTGCCCACATATTGATATACTTGTAAGACTTCATATCCTTTGCCATCTCATTATAAGTATCGCAAGTAACATTTTTAATCTTTGCATCGCCTAAAATGTATAAGATCAAATCCAGGAAGTGTACACCCCAGTCGATCAAAACACCGCCGCCGGACTGCTCCTTAGTAGTAAAGGCACCTCCAAGTCCCGGAATGCTGCGGAAACCTCTAAAAGAACAGTAAATATGATAGATATTACCAAATCTTCCCTGTCTGTTCATTTCTTCCAACATCTCTACAGATTTGTTGAAACGGTTACATACACCGATATTTAACATTTTATTCTGCTTATTGGCTTCTTCTGCCATCTCACAGGACATCTCATAATTAATGGTGATCGGCTTCTCGCACATTACATGCTTGCCGGCTTTTAAAGCATCCATACTAATGGTGTAATGAGAATAATTAGGAGTCAGTACAAATACAGCATCTACTTCCGGATCTTCCAAAGCCACCTTGTAATCTGTGATCACATTTTCAATAATAGGGAATTTTTCTTTTAATGCTTCTGCCTTTTCAATCAATAGGTCACAGGCATACTTTACGCGTAAACCTTCAATCTGAGATAATGCCGGCAAGTGGGCATTGTTGGCAATTCTACCGCATCCAATTACTGCAACAATCTTGTTCATAAATATAACCTCCGTTTATATGTATTTTCGGGTTTTAAATGGTACTTTAATTATAACTGATAAATACCAAGTAATAAATAGTTATTTTTTACGCGATATATGTCCAAATTTTATTTAATTTTACTATAGTATTAAACCAATTTTTTTCTTGACTAATTTGCTCGACTCGCATAGAATATTGACTATATTTGGATTTTAGGAGGTTAGAACTTATATGAATACAAAATCGAATTTTTCCAGCAGACTGGGCTTTGTTCTTGCTACAGCCGGTTCTGCCGTAGGCCTTGGTAATATCTGGCGTTTCCCATATCTTGCAGCCAAATACGGCGGCGGCAGCTTTTTATTAATATACATAGTCTTAGCGGTCACCTTTGGCTTCACTCTGATGATTACAGAGCTGGCAATAGGACGCAAAACCGGCAAGAGTGTTATTGGTGCTTTCACATCTCTGGATAAGCGTTTCAGCTTTCTGGGTTACCTGGCAGCCATTGTACCTATGATTATTTTCCCATACTACTGTGTTATCGGCGGATGGGTGCTGAAATATAGCACTCTTTACATAACCGGTCAAACCCAAATTGCCGCTGCAAACGATACTTTTAACACCTTTATAACCGGCGTATCCGAACCATTGGGATATTTCTTCCTTTTTATTGCTGCTACAGCACTGATTGTTTTCCTTGGTGTAGAGAAGGGCATTGAAAAGTTCAGCAAACTGTTGATGCCGCTGTTAGTTCTTTTGACCATTGGTATCGCTATTTACGTACTCACCGTAGACGGAGCCATGGCAGGTGTGAAGTATTACCTGACTCCGGATTTATCCAAGGTTTCTATTAATGCAGTCTGTGCAGCCCTGAGCCAGTTATTCTACTCCATGTCCATTGCTATGGGTATTCTGGTAACCTACGGCTCCTATATGAAGAAAGAGGATAATTTATCCGCCAGCGTTACTCAAATCGAGTTTTTTGACACAGGCATTGCTTTCCTGGCTGCCCTCATCATTATTCCGGCAGTTTTTGCTTACTCCGGCGGTGACCCGGCAACCCTGGGCGCAGGTCCTTCCCTGATGTTTATTGCACTTCCGAAGGTTTTTGCCAATATGCAGTTTGGTACTGTAATCGGTGCTGCCTTCTTTGTACTGGTATTTTTTGCAGCCCTCACTTCTTCTATTTCTCTGATGGAAACCATCGTTTCTATCTTTATGGAGAAGCTTCACTGGACCCGCAAGAAAACCTGCCTGGTAGTATTGGCTATTTCCTTAGCGATAGGACTTCCTTCTGCTTTAGGATATGGTTTATGGGGTACCGTAAAGCTTTTAGGCATGCAGTTTTTGGATTTCTTTGATTTTATCAGTAATTCCGTTATCATGCCGATTGTTGCCTTTTTCACTTGCATTTTTGTTGGCTTTATTATCAAGCCGAAGACCATCCATGATGAAGTGGCTGCTTCCGGCAAATTTAAGCGTTATGGTTTATATTGCACCATGATCAAGTACATTGCACCGCCATTGTTGATTATCATTTTGGTATCTTCCGTATTGAGTGCATTTGGCGTTATCAGTTTATAAATCCAATATAACTAACCCAATATCCAATATTAATTAAAATCACAAAACAACAAAAGGAAATCCGATAACTTTGTTCTTACACAAGAATCAGATTTCCTTTTTATATTAATTATTAAGTTCAATCAGATCTATTTGAGCATGCTACGCCTCTGTCACCTTACCGGCCATATAATTAATAAACTGCTGTGCTGTACGGCCGGAAATGCCTCCATGGAACAACTCCCATTTATTAGCCTCAGCCTTTAATTCCTCATCAGAATACGGAAGATTCATACGATGTGCCAGTCCCAGTACAATTTCATAATATTCCTTATGGGAAGGCTTGGAGTAATTGATGGTTACACCGAAACGATTTACCAGTGAAAGCTTCTCCTCCATGGTGTCGGAACGATGCATGCCTTCGCTCTGCTCCACATCATTTCTATCCTTCCAGGTCTCCTTAATCAAGTGACGTCTGTTGGATGTAGCGTAAATCAGGATATTGTCAGGCTTGGTTTCCACACCGCCTTCAATCACAGCCTTTAAGAACTTATACTCAATTTCAAATTCCTCAAAGGACAGATCATCCATGTAAATAATAAACTTATAATTGCGGTTCTTAATCTGTGCAATAACTGCAGACAAATCCTGAAACTGATGCTTGTAAATCTCGATCATACGCAGGCCATCCGGATAAAACTCGTTCACAATAGCCTTAATACTGGTAGACTTACCGGTACCGCTGTCACCAAACAGAAGTACGTTATTGGCCTTTCTGCCTTCTACAAAAGCCTTGGTATTCTCCACCAGCTTCTGCTTTTGGATTTCATAGCCAATCAAATCATCCAACATCACCTTTTCCATATTGTTAATCGGCAGGAAAGTAATATCTCCGGCCCGCTCTCCGGACTGTATACGAAACGCCTTATTCAACCCAAACATGCCCACACCAAAGGCCTTGTAAAACTCTGTCACACGGTCAAAAAAAGCCTCTTCATCTGCAGCTGTTTCCAATTGCTCGCTGAGAGCCTGTACCTTTTCACTGACATTTTTATTGTACATCAGCTCCTTTTTGGAAATAGCCTTATAATTGCTGATGCGGGTAAAGCAGTCAATGCCCAGCTTTTCCTCGATAACGCTGAAATCATAATCAAACAATTGCTTAAACGCTTTGAAGTCACCCTTTGCAAAATAATTGACACTACCGTCATTTGCACCCACTTTCTCGCAGGTGATACTGAAAGGATTCTCATTGGTAATCAGTAAAAAAGTCAGATAATTGTGCCACAAATTCCGGTCAAAGCCAAAATTCGTAGCCACCTCCAAAATACGCTTAATCTCTCTATGTATGCGGGTGATCAGAATATCCTTTCGTTCAACTCCAAGCTCTGTCTGTGCAAAAATATCGCACAACTCCATCAAAATAGAGTCCCGTGGCATATCTCCATATAATAATAACTTTGGTACTATATTGTGCATAATAAATCCTCGTCTGTTTTATTTTTATATTAATATCCCAGAGTACCTGCAACAGATTCATCATGGTCAATCCATTCCTGTACCATGATCATTCGATACTCATCCTTGCTGTCACGTATGTATACCTTCTCAATGCCTGCATTAATGATCATTCTTTTACACATAGAACAACTGCAGGAATTGGATACGTATTCGCCTGTTGCCACTTCTGTCCCTACCATATACAGACTGCTGCCAAGCATTTTATCCCGGCTGGCAGAAATAATGGCATTGGCCTCTGCATGTACACTGCGGCACAGCTCATAACGTTCTCCGCGTGGTACTCCCATTTTCATACGAATACATACCCCCAAATCAGAGCAGTTCGCACGCCCTCTTGGCGCTCCCACATACCCGGTGGAGATGACCTCATCATCCTTTACGATCACTGCTCCATACAATCTGCGCAGGCAAGTTCCTCTCTGGGCAACGGCCTCCGCCAAATCCAAATAATAATTTGCCTTATCTCTTCTCATAGGTATCTCCTGTCTGCCTATCGTTCCATCTCGGATACGCGGCCTGTTGTTTGATGATCTCTGATCATACCGTCAATTTCCCTCAAATCAGCAACCAATAAATCGCCTAACACTGTATTTTTCATTGCTCCCGTGGCATTACCATACTCCAAAGCCCTGCGACAGTCCATATCGTACTTCAGCAAACCATATAATACACCGGAAATATATGCATCTCCGGAACCGATACGGTCCACTACATCAATATTGCGGTAAGGCTCTTCCTCATAATATTTGTCCTCTAAAGCATTGTAAATAACAGAGCCAAATGTATGACACTTAGGGCTGTGTACGATACGCTGTGTAGAGGCCACGATCTTAATGTCATATTCCTCTGCAAATTCCTTCATCATCTTGTACACATCTCCCTCCTTCAAAAAGGTCAGGCGAGCAGTATCCTCGGAACAAAAGAATATATCCACATATGGCAAAATCTCTTCAATACACTTTTTTGCCTCAGGACCGGTCCATAAATTCCCGCGGAAATTTACATCAAAGGAAATCAATGTCCCTTGGGCTTTAAACCGCTTTATCATCTCAATAGCAGTTTCTCTGCAGGCATCACTAAGGGCAAGCGTAATGCCGCTGGTATGAAAGCATCTGGCCTTGGTGTATAGACTGTCATCAAAATCCTCTACGGAAATCTTGTTGATGGAACTGTGCTTTCTATCATAAATAATACGCGGCTTGCGCGGATAAGCACCATATTCATAAAAATATACTCCCATGCGTGCATCCGGTGACTTGTCAAATACGATATACTCGTCATTAACATTGCCAAAACGAATACGGTTTCTGGCAAAGGTCGTCAGATCGTTATCCGGTAGCTTGGATATCACGGCAGCCTTTAAACCAAGGGCAGCAGCACCTGCCGCTGTATTTAACTCTGCACCCCCGGTTCTCTTGCGCAGATTATCATGTCGCTGCAACCGCTCATTTTCACTGGTAGACAACCGCAGCATAATTTCCCCTAATGCAATTAAATCAAATGTCCTGTTTTCTTTCATTTCCTTATCCTTTTCTTTTATTTTATACTCTAATCCCCTCATATCCCACACTCTTAAAGACCCAGAACTTCTTCAGCTTAAAAACCACCTGTTCTTCCATAGTCAGTGGATAACGGGGCAATAATACATCACCAATCTCCGTAGGAAAACTGCGATAGCGCTTTTTCTCTTTAAATATAGCAGCCTGTTTATCATCTGCCGCAAACACATGCAGCTCGGTTATTTCGATATCAGAAGTATCACAGGTAACCAACTCTACGATAATATTGTGCTTCCCTGTGTTCTTCATATACTCCTTTAACGCATCCTCGTATACAAACTTCATACTGTTTTTCCCTCATAGCACATCCCTACTGCTTTCATAGCCTTAACGCAGTACATCCATATTGCTTTTTCAATTCCTCCATGTGCCTATTCTTTACAGCTTTTCACTTCATTATTGCAAGAAAGGCTGTGGCCCATTACCGCATCATCCAATAGCTTTCGCCCCATACCAACCTGATAAAATATTCAATGCCACAGTATAGATGCAGGAAAAAAATCACCGTCATAGCGCCGAATATGATCTTGTGCATCCATGTCTTTCGGGGATACCGCAACCATTTGACCGCTGTACAAATAAAGAGCACAAACAAACAAAAGCTATAGCTCCAAAGAAAATTACCATCCACAGAGCGAGTGCCTCTTTCCACCAGGCACAGTGCCTCCAGAAAGCCGAGAACTGCCATCAATAACACAAACAAGTATTGTCTCTCTCGAAACACCTCTTTCAAACCGGCAAGCACCACCACACCGCAAAAAGCCGCTGACAAAACCACTGCCAGCTTCGGAATATTGGCATGAAGGGAAAACGTATACCAGGGATTTACTGCCATACCATTGCCGGTATCTGCACCAAACAGCACTGCATTCTGCCAAAGCACCACCACACCGCTTGGCAGCAGGGTAGCCCCAAATATAAATATACGCTTAAAAGGAACCTTCTTAAACAGATCTACCAGCAAAAACAGACCCATAATCGGTGAAAAAGCTACCAAAAAGCTAGGCTTGATTCCTGTAGTAAGTACATTTAACAGAGCAAATACCATCCATTCCGGAACACTAAGTCCATCGCGATATTTCCGTTCCAGCTTCAGATAATATAAAAAAGTCATCAGCGCAAACAGCTTCATACAAATATAAGTAGAGTTGTGCCAGATATTGGCCGCTTGATAACTCACGTAACGATATGCCCCCACATTTTGTATATAAATAGGCATAACCAAATTCAAACTCAGTGCCAGCAGAAGTGTAAACCAGTTAGCCCTGCTATATGCACCCAACCTGCAAACTGCCCGCTCTGTGATATACACCGTAGCCACACTGCAAACCGCCAGCATCAGCGCAATGCCCACCGTTGTACCTCCAAACAACACATGGAGTGCTTTATAGGCATATGCTGTAAAACTGTAATACCATCCATCTTCAATGATCATACTGATATGTAGCGGCAAATCAGACTGATATGCTACAAGCCCTTCCTTGGGAAGCACCGTCACAGACTGTTGGTAAAACAGCCACAAACATGCAATACCATACATGGCCACTGCCCCATGTATGATGAATCTTAAAATTCCATTCTTATCTGTTTTCATACTGTCTCCTGCCCACCCCTTAGGCAGACATTTCCACTTTTTTATGTCATATGCACGGCAAACCCATGCATGCTTACATTATACAGTATTTTCCGGTCAATTTGCAACCACATAATCTCAATCTGTTCATTATGGCTCTATATAATCTATCTTTGCATCGCATAGTACTACATAATCTCAATCTCCGTAGGTCCTTTTGCTTCCCCTTTTACGTCCTTGGGAATCATACACTTTAAAGTTCCACCGTGGAAGGCTGCCCGGATATGCTCCTGTGACACATCACTGCCAATATAGACCGCTTTTTTAAACCCCTCTGCAGAATCCTCCTGCTCCGGCGTTTTGGCGGTCACTGTCAAATATCCATTATGAAAAAAGGCCTTGATCTCCTCTCGCAGATATCCCTGTATCTCTATCTCCACCACAAAAATATTATCTCGCTCCTTTACATCACCGGTTACCTGCTCCTGCTTTTTGTCTGACTGCATGATCACCGCCTCCTTCTTTTACTGCATACCAGAATGTTGCTGCCTGACAGAATTTTACTGCACATCAGAATTACACTGTTTGACGAAACTTCACTCCGCTCAAAACTATCATACCAAACAACCCCTAACATTACTTTTAGAATGTAGTATAACCAAAGACCACAAGACTATGTAACAAATTACAAGACAATCTAAAAATTATTCTATGGCTGCAATGTCCTTTGACATAGTTATTGTGGAAAACAAAAATAACGCAAGACTCTACCACAGCTTGCCATGATAAAGTCCTCGCGTTATTTTTAAATACAAATTAACAGCTAATGTTTCAATTGCTATTCCACTAATATTTCATGCTAATTCCGGCTACCGGTTAGCTCTTATTTCAATTACCGGTTAATGCTTATTTCATCTACCGGCCACTTGATCGCCATCCACTTACATTGCACAAAACGCTTCAATATCCTTAGCAATCAGCTTCAGACTGCTTTCCCAGAAAGCCTTGTCTGTCAAATCTACACCCACCATGGCACCGGCTTCTTCGATGGTGCAGGTCGGAGTGGCCTTTAACATAGCCTTGTACTTCGGAATAAAACTTTCGCCTTCTTCCAGGAACATATTATACAGACCTACTGCAAACAAATTACCAAAGGCATATGGGAAATTGTAAAAACTTAAGCCTGAGCTATAATAATGTCCCTTGCATACCCACATATATGGATGAAGACAGTTCTCATCCAACCCTTCACCATAAGCCTGGCGTTGTGCATCCAACATAAGTGTCTTTAAGTCCTCTGCCATTAAGAATTTGGACTGACTCTGCTCAAACACAGCCGTTTCAAACAAGTATCTGGAGTAAATATCTACGATACACTGGGTCTTTTCCATTAAATCATTTTCCAGGAGAGCCAATTTTTCTTCTGCAGATGCGCTTGCCAATGCATAATGCCCTAAATGAGTTTCATTAAAGGTGGAAGCCGTCTCAGCCACCGGCATGGAATAATCCTGGTTCAATGGACGATTATCTTCCGTCTGACGATTGTGGTAAGCATGTCCCAGCTCATGAGCCAAAGTGCTGACGGAGCCAAAATTACCATCGTAATTGGTCAGGATCCTGCTCTCCTTCATACCCGGTACACCGGCACAGAATGCACCTCCACGCTTACCCTTGCGCGGATAGAAATCAATCCACTGATTGTCAAAAGCTTCCTGCATCATATCTGCACAGTCCTTTGAAAATTTGCCAAAGCACTCTACCAGATAATCTCTTGCCTCTTCCACATTAAATTTCTTTTCAGATTTGCCCAAAGGTGCAAACAATTCATAAAACGGCAGTCCGTTTTCATGGCCCAGCATTTGTGCTTTTTTACGAAGATATTTGTGGAATGTTGGCAAATATTCTCTGATAGCATCTAACATGGCGTCCAAAGTTTCCTTTGTCATTCGAGACTGCTTTAAGGTCATGGCAAGTGGAGACTCATATCCACGCTTATGGCACAGGAAGGTCACCTGATTCTTGATATTATTTAATGCAAATGCAATAGAATCCTGAATCTTTTCGTAGCATGCAATTTCAGCCTCATAGGCTTTCTTTCTCACTGTCTGAACCGGGCTGTATGCCATATTGCGGATTTCAGACAAGGTTACCGCCTTGCCGTCATAATCTACCTTTACCGTAGAGGTCAGGAAAGACTGCAACTGATCCCATGCGGAACCACCGGTCATATCCATGGCAGAAATCATTTCTTCCACATCATCGCTCAGCAAATATTTTGCATTTTCTTTTGCCTGCTTTAAAAGGAAAGTGTATTCCTTCAGCACCTCACTCTTTTCAGCCAGCCCATCAATATCTTCAATCTGTGCAAAGATCTTGTCTGCAGCTGCTGCATATGGTGCTGCCTGAGCATACATTTTCATCAGACGATTATTCTGCGCCATCACATCTCCATCCTCTGTATCTACAGATTGACGAAGACTTAAATATAAGCCCAGTCTGCTCACCTTTAACACAAATGACTCTTCCAAAATTAACAGTTGCTCTGCACATTCTTCCGCTTTTCCTGCTTCCTTTACTGCCTGTGCAAACTCTGCAACAAGTTTTTCCACTGCCTGCATATCAGCTTCATATGCAGGGTCGTCAAGCCCCTTGTAAATCGGGTCAAGTGTCCATTCTGTTTTCATTTATACCTCCTAAACTTTTAAACATCCTCTTGCAAGTTCTTCTGCCCCATTAGAGATGGCCCACAAATCATGCGCATCATCCCAAAAATGGCCAAGCAAGGAATGCTCAGCCATTTTATATGCAAGAGTTTCCTCTTTGCTGATTTTATTATATTTTTTCTGTCTCTTATGCAAACCATACGTAAATGCAAAACAGTATTAACAACGCAAAGACTGCCAAAAATACACCCACAACCACAAGTCCGGCGCCTACTGCGCCTCCGATCAGCTGCAGCTTCTCCCCGAAAGTTAATTCCTCCCGGGCAATCTGTGCTCTTTTCCTATAATCCGGAGATTCTACCTGTTCCTCCGGTTCCTTGCGAAGTTCTGCCAGTTCACGTTCCTGTGCTGACAGAAGCTCATCTATATACTGCTCCTGAGCACGAAAAACAGAAAACGTATGTCTATTTTTATTGGTCATATAAGTGGCACCTTACTACGTGTCCGTTACCCATGTCTCTTGCTTCCGGCACTGTATTCTTACAGATTTCCATGCACTCAGAACATCTGGTATGGAATTTACAGCCGCTCGGCGGGTTGGCCGGGGATGGAATATTACCTTCCAAAATGATACGGTCTGTCTTAATCTCCGGATCCGGCATAGGAATCGCACTAAACAAAGCCTTGGTATATGGATGCAGTGGGTTAGAGAAAATATCCTCTGTGGCACCGGTTTCCACTAAACCTCCAAGATACATAACACCTACTGTGTCAGAAATATGCTCTACTACAGAAAGGTCATGGGAAATAAACAAATAAGTGAGTCCCAACTGGTCCTGTAAATCCTTTAACAAGTTAATAACCTGTGCCTGAATAGAAACGTCCAGTGCAGATACCGGCTCGTCACATACGATAAAGTCCGGATTCAATGCAATAGCTCTGGCAATACAGATACGCTGTCTCTGACCACCGGAGAATTCATGAGGGTAACGATCCTTATGATAAGGCTGCAATCCACAAGAAAGCATAACCTTGGTAATATACTCATCCAGTTCTTCCTTCGGAACAAGATTGTGCTCTCTTACTGCTTCGCCGATAATTTCACCGATCGGAAGTCTCGGAGAAAGAGAGGAATATGGATCCTGGAAAATAATCTGCATCTTGGTACGAAGCGCACGCAGTTCCTTTTTGGATAATTTATTAACATCTACACCATCAAAGTATACTTCACCGTCTGTCTTCTCAATCAGACGTAAAATGGTACGTCCTGTAGTAGACTTACCACATCCGGACTCTCCTACAAGACCCATAGTGGTACCCTTCTTGATACTGAAGGTTACATCATCAACTGCTTTAACAGCACCCTTTTTGGTTCCCAATGCACCCTTGATAGGAAAGTATTTCTTTAAATGGTTTACTTCTAAAATATTTTCTTCATTATGAACGAATGGCTCTTCATTCACATTTACTTCGGAAGAAATATTGTGTTTGTTCTTGTCTGCCATTTATTTACCCTCCTTCTGTGCATCATCATAATGTCTGTAACAGCTCACATAATGTGTATCAGAAAGCTTCACCATCTCAGGATATTCTCCCTCACAGCCCTTTACACACATTTCACAGCGATCCTTAAAGTAGCAGTAATTCGGCATATCGATTGGATTCGGAACCTTGCCCGGGATGCTGTATAATCTGTCTACCTTCTTGCCTACTACCGGCTTAGAGTTCATAAGTCCGATAGTATAAGGGTGACAAGGATTCTTAAAGATTTCCTGAGCAGTGCCCTTTTCTACAATACGGCCCGCGTACATAACCACAACATAATCAGCCATTTCTGCAATAACGCCAAGGTCGTGAGTAATTAACATAATAGAACTGTTGATCTTATCTTTCAAATCTCTTAATAAATCCAAAATCTGGGCCTGAATGGTTACGTCAAGTGCTGTAGTCGGTTCATCCGCAATGATTAATTTCGGATTACATGCAAGTCCCATAGCAATACAGATACGCTGACGCATACCACCGGACAATTCGTGTGGATACATTCTTGCCACACCTTCGCTATTGGCTATGCCTACCAACTCAATCATCTCAATGGTCTTCTTACGAACGTCCTCTGCACTCATTTCCGGATTGTGCAAAGCGATAACCTCATCTACCTGATCGCCGATACGAAATACGGGATTTAAAGATGTCATAGGCTCCTGGAAGATCATGGATACGTAATTGCCACGGATGCTCTGCATCATATAATTCGGTGCATTTACTACATTGTAAGCCTTGCCATCACCCATGTTAATGCGGATCTCACCTTTAACAGTCTGTCCCTGAGGACGCTGAACAAGCTGCATAATGGATAAACTGGTAACAGACTTGCCGCAGCCGGATTCACCCACTACACCTACTGTCTTACCTACAGGTACATCAAAGCTTACACCATTTACACTCTTAACAGTACCTGCATCCGTAAAGAAATATGTGTGTAAATCATCTATTTCGAGAACGTTGTTTGTATCCTTCATAGTAGTAACATACTCTTCTTCCGGAACATTTTTACGTTTTCTCTTCTTTTCATATTCGTTTGTAATTTTACGGTTCTCTCTGGAGATTTTACGAGACTCTTTCGCAGAGAGATAACCTTCCGGTTTTTTCTTAGCCATTCTAAGTCTCCTCCTTATCTCTTCATCTTAGGGTCAAATGCATCACGCAGACCATCACCCAAAATATTAAATGCCAATACAGTGAGCAACAACAATACACCTGCCGGGATCCAAATGAACCAATATGTGGTCAATACAAAAGTATCATTTACATCATTGATAATATTACCCCAGGAAGCAAATGGGAACTTAACACCCAGACCCAGGAAAGACAATGTCGCTTCTGTAATAATGGTAGAACCCAAACTCATAGTACAAATAACTATCAACTGTGGAATAACGTTCGGAATCAGGTGCTTGAAAATACGATTATGCACCTTAATACCGGTAGCTTCTGCTGCTGTCATAAACTCCTGTTCACGAAGGGAAAGAATCTGTCCTCTTACCAGACGAGCAATACCAGGCCATCCTAAAAAGCCTAATAACAACATCAGATACAACATACGCACCGTAGGATCTACACGCATACCATCCATTACCGCACCAAGAATAATAATGATCGGCATGGAAGGAATACAATAGAAAATATCTACAATTCGCATGATAAGCATGTCTACCCATTTGCCAAAGTAACCTGCAATACCGCCCATGATAACGCCAAGAACAGTTTCAATGATTACTACAATAAAACCTATCACCAAGGAAACACGACCACCATACATCAATCGGGTCATCATATCCATTCCGTTTGTATCGGTACCCAGCCAATGCTCCTTGCTCGGAGCGGAGTATCTATCAAATACAACGGTGGATTTTTCCTGTCTGATAGACCAGGTACGCTTGCTGGCATCATAAGTAATTCTGTATTCGTAAACCTCTCCATCGGCATCCTTATACTCAAATAAAGTTCCGCCCGCATTGATATTGTCTAACAGCTGTTCTTTAAAGTCACGGCTAAGGAATACATCTGACATAACTGCCTGAACAATATATTCACTTACAAAAGCATAATCCTCGCCATTTTTGGTAATGTTACCATCTTTGTCCAACTGATAAGTAACACCGCCGGCTGTAAATGAATCCTTGCCATTTGTATATGCCTTTAGAGTTTGATACTGAAACTCAAAATCGAGAGCTGATCCTTCTTTGCTAATACTTACAATATCCTTAAAGGCAATACCGACCATCTTGCCTCCGGTAAAGATACTGTAAAAATCTTCACCCTCTTCTGTAACTTCGTATGAAACATCCTTCCATACAAAGCTGGTTTTCCCCTGCTGCATTGCCAAAATCATCTGAGCCTGAATAATGCTGTCAAAGCCTGCATCTGTGGATGCTGATGCAAATCGATACTCGTTATTTTGAATAACTGCCGCATATTCCTTATACTGTGTTTCCGTGCGATAAAATATCTCATCTTCTTCATAAGGAGAAATCACACCTCCCACAAAAGAGAACAAAAACATAAAAATCAAAATTGCCAAGCCGGTTACAGCAAGACGATTACGGAAAAATCTCTTTGCAACCATGGCACCAGGTGAAAGCACTTTGACACGGCGGTCATCATTTAAAGAATACTGCTCCTTGGAGGAGTTTTCTTCAGTTAAATTTTCAATCTTATCGTTCATGTCTGCTCCTCCTTTAAGAAATACGTACACGCGGGTCTACCACCGCATACAAAATATCTGTAATCAAGTTACCTGTCAATGTCAAAATTGCCATAAATGTCAGGTAGAACATGGAAAATGGTATATCACCTGCTACCATAGAATGATAGGAGGCATAACCAATGCCCGGAATACCAAACAATGTCTCTGTGATCAACGCACCGGAAAAAAGTCCCGGTAAAGAACCACCCAAAATAGTAACCATTGGAATCATGGTGTTACGAAATGCATGATGATATACAACCTTCTTTTCGCTTAAGCCCTTCGCTCTTGCCGTTCTGATATAATCGGCGTTTAATACTTCCAGCATATTGGTGCGGGTATGACGCATTAATCCGCCGATGCTGACAACAGTAAGTACTGTGATCGGTATCACCAGATGATGTGCCATATCTAAGACCTTGCCAAAGGTATCCAGCTGCTCGTGATTTCTTCCCACCAGACCGTACAGGTCAAACCAACCCAGATGAACTGAAAATACCAATTTCATAAGAGATGCAAAGAAGAATGTCGGCAAAGAAATACCTGCCAATGCAATTACAGAAATCGTGTAATCAGTCTTACTGTACTGCTTGGTTGCTGCGATAATTCCTAACGGAATCGCAATAATAACCTGGAATATTAAAGAAACAGCTCCCATTACAAAGGATACCCATACAGTGTCCGCAAATTTGTCTACAACCGGTACTGTCCATTTCCAGCTATCTCCGAATTCTCCTCGGAACATGCTTCCCAGCCAGTAAATATAGCCCTCAGGAATACCCTTGTCCATATTATACATTGCAGTCAATTGCTTCATCCACTCTTCAAAGCTCTTACTGCCCGGCTGCATAGATTTTTCTCGTGCTACCTGTTCAATATAAGATGTCGGTAAACAACGCATCAACGAATAAATAATTAAGGCAACAAAGAACAAAATGACTATAGAAATTAAGATTCTCTTCAAAATGTACTTTGCTAATTGATTATCTTTCAAGTGACTTTTCCTCCATTCGCATTATTGATAATTTTAAAGCCCGTTATCCGAGCCCACTGCGTATCAAGCAGCGGTTCCACAGCTTCTTGAAGCCGTTGCCAGGTACGTAGTTAAGCTGCCCTACAACTTTCGTTGCAGGGCAGCCGGTGTACCGGTATTTCTACCCCAAAACAATTATAGTTTTGTTAGTTTAATTCAATATTCTGAATTTCAGCCATCCAGCCATAGAAGGTTGTGATGTCCGGAGTTACTGTATCGATCTTTACACGCTCTGTAGAGAATGTAATAGCATTCTGTCTCTGGTAAACCGGAATTTCAACAGCCCAGTCAATAATGATATCCAGACAAGCCTTGTACATAGCCTTTCTGTATGTCTGGTCTGTTGTAGCACGTGCATCCATGATCAACTGAGTTAATTCAGCATCATTAATAGCATACATGTAGTTTGAACCACCTTCCGGATGGTAAATCTGATACATATCAGGATCAATTGTTGCACCCCAAGCTGCTGCCCACATTGCACAGGTCTCAGCCTCTAATGCTGTCCAAAGGTCAGAAGAGTTGGTCAAGTCGGTTACGATCAAGTTCATGCCGATTGTATCCAATGCCTTAGAAGCAAGTTCACAGATCATGAAAGAAGGATGATCACCAACACCATCGCCAGGAATCAATAATTCATACTCAAGAGCTGCACCCTTAGGAGCCTCTGTTAACTTACCATTTTCAACCTTATAGCCGGCTGCTTCAAAATAACCAAGAGCTGCATTTAATGCTGCTGCATATTTTTCATCAGCAGTCATATTGGATGTGTAAATGTCCTTGCCATTTGCATCTACTGAGAATGCAAGCTTATAACCATCATCTGTAGCCTGAGGAGCTGCCCATGATGTGTTAGAAATCGGATAGTTAATTACAGATGCCATTTCACCATAATAAGAGTCGATTGCAACATCACGATATACGGAGAAGATAGTACCAAATGCTTTACGAAGATTCTTGGATGCAGCAGAATCCGGATCTCCTGCAACGCTCATAACGTTTGCGTTCATACCAAGATAACCGTAACCTAAGTTGTCAACTGTGCTTACAGTGATCTTAGAACCGTTTAACTCGCCGCCGTTTGCCTTCTGGATTGCTGCAACTGCATCCTTATTGAAGGATGGATCGGTAATATCGATAGTACCTGTGGTAATACCATTTAACTTATCAGCTTCCTGAGTTTCAAGGAAGTTTACATATTTGGTCTTAGGCTCGCCTAAGTAATAGTGCTTATTTGCCTGGTATGTGATAACACCATTTTCAAACTTAACAAACTTGTAAGGACCTGCACCCATAGGCTGAGTTGTCTTAGCACGTACAGAGCTTAAGTCACCCTTTGTAAAACCAAACTGGTTCTTATCTACGTCAAACTTCTTTGCATCGCCATAGTAATGTAAAGGAGCAATAGAAACACCTAACTGATAAATAGCAGTAGCGTCAACCTTTGTCATAACAACTCTCATGTTGTAATCGTCAATCTTCTGAATACCGGTAATGCTGTCTGCAGATTCACCTGTCTGAACACCGGAAGCTAATGAAGCATCCAATTCATTACATGCTGTTGCAATGTAAGAAGTAATAGAAGTACCAGCTGTTTCATAGTTGATACCTTCATCAGATAAATCATAGCCCTTAGCTGCCACGATTGCGTCAAAGAAGTCTGCTGCTGTAGCATCAGCCTTTAAGCTGTCATAACCCCATAATGCAGCTGCTTCTGCAACTGTTGTAGCACCGTATGCCTTACAATAATCTACGATTTCCTGTGCAAAAGCTTCACCTGCCTGAGCAAAAGCAGTCCAGAAGTTATTGTACTGAGCTTCTGTATAGTAATCTGTTGTCTTGTAACCTTCATTACCATCTGCAAAGATTAAGCTCCAACGGGAATCCATACCTGCACGGTACTCTTCCATACCTTCGATTGGCTGAGCAAATAAAGTAGAGCTGCCATCGTATGTAGGGTCACAAAGAACATACATAGAGAAGATAACGTCATCGATTGTCATCTTCTTGCCATCGGAGAACTTAATGTCATCGCGAAGCTTGATGTCATAGTATACTGTGCCATCTGCATTTTCAGTTACAACTACGTTTGCAGGACCATAGTATGTATAGTCTGTGCCATTGTAGTTAATTGTTTCACCTTCAATGCCGTTATAGATGATCGCGCCCTGACGGTCGTTACCAAGTAATGCAACCTGTGTCATTGCCTGAGCATCCTGATCATAAGCGGATTCACTGAAGAATGGAGAGAATTTGCTGGAGAATGGTGCATAACCAACTACCAACGGATCCTCACCTGCGTTTCCACAGCCGGCTAAACAGCCAAGAGCCATAAGACCAGCCATAAGAAGTGAGAGTAATTTCTTTCTCATATTTCCTCCTTTTGGATCAGTAATATTATTGATACCAATCCTACTTGTAATATATATATTAAAGCCACATCCAATGAAATACCCTGTTTGTATACTCTGCCTGCAGAAAAGATTTCGCCAGCCTGGTCATACAATCCATCATCCCGGGAATAATGCACAAATTTTTCTCCCGGGAGGGGCAATTCATAAAATGTAAGTCCCTAATATCAAATTAAGCTTCTGCTTTCTGTTCCACTTTTACTTGATTGTAAATCCATCTCTGGTGTTTCCACATCAAGATATGCAGAACAAGCAGCACAATAATCATGGCCAGAAATATATAGTCACCATAACCAAATGACTCCCCTGCCTTCCTTATCACAAGAATAATCTGGCCCAGGCAGGAAATAAAATTAAGCACCATGGCAACAGTCACAATCTGTACCGGATTGGCTACAGCCTTATCGTAGGTCCTTTGCTCCAGTCTGTCACCACTGGTAAACAATCTGTAAGCTCCCATCAAATAAAACAATGTGCAAAACAAAATCAGTTCCAGCGGAATAACAACGTAAATGGTACGAATCCCCTGACAATTTACAGATATGGCAAAAATGATCAATAAAAGTTCCACTGCGCCTGCAAGCATCTGCAATACACCGCTCTTACGCCGCTGTGGTCCGGTCATATCGGATATATAATATCGGCCCACATAACGGACACCGTTTTCGGCCTTATCATCCAGCTCATAATTCTTCAGGTTTTTCTTCATGTCCACTCCCCTGTACTTTGCTGCGCCAACGCTCCATTGCATTACCCCGCTAAATTATTTCTGCATAAACAAATAAAGAGCTAATAGACGTCATTGTCCACTATACTCTTAAAGTTAAAATATTATCGCAAAATAACTTAATTTATTGTACACAATTTTTGACAACTTGTAAAGTAAATTCTGCAAAAAAAAGACCAATAACATCAAGTTATTGGCCATTCTTTTATTCATATGCCTTATTCAGCTACGTATGGCATAAGAGCAACGTGACGTGCTCTCTTGATAGCTGTTGTAAGAGCTCTCTGATGCTTAGCGCAGCTTCCTGTGATTCTTCTAGGAAGGATTTTGCCTCTTTCAGATACGTATCTCTTTAACTTAGCTGTATCCTTGTAATCGATCACATTATCTTTACCACAGAAAACACAAACTTTCTTTCTTCTGCGTAAACCGCCTTTTCTCTTCATTGGAGCATCAGCTTTTTCTGTCTTATTGTAAGCCATGGTTATTGCCTCCTTGTCATTGCAAATTAATTAAACGGTAATTCTTCATCAATACCGTCAGGGATATTCATAAATCCATCATTGACAGATGTATTCGGAGTACGGGCAGGTGCCGGTGCTGTATAGCCGCCTTCGCCTGTGCCGGAAGCACTCTTGCTTTCTGCAAACTCAACTTCGTCTACTACAATGCGAACACTGTAAACAGTCTGTCCGTCACGATTGGTGTAGTTATTGTTCTGGATACTTCCGCATACAACAACTCTCACACCCTTGTGCAGATAGCGTTCGATAAACTCAGCCTGTCTGCCAAAAGCAGTACAGTCAAAAAAGTCCGCAGTCGATTCTCCTTCTCTCTTGAATCTTCTGTCAACTGCAAGCGTAAAACGCGCTACAGCAGTCTGACTGGCCCCCTGAGAATATCTTACTTCAGGTTCTCTTGTTAAACGGCCCATAAGAATTACTTTATTCATAGATAATCTCTCTTTCTATTAAGCTTCCTGCTTAACGATTAAGTATCTGAGTACGCTGTCCATAATGCGCACGCGGCTCTCGATTTCCGCCGGAGCACTTGTTGGCGCTTCGAACTGGATGAAGTAGTAGTAACCTTCTCTCATCTTCTGAATTTCGTAAGCTAATTTCTTCTTACCCCATTCATCAACATTGGATACTGTACCACCGAATCTTTCGATAAGATGTTTAGCTCTGTCTACAGCTGCTACTCTTTCTTCATCTTCGATTTTTGCATTGACAACAAAACACAATTCATACTTTGTCATGTCGTTTACCTCCTTTTGGTCTCTGGCCCTTGTCTAGCAAGAGCAAGGAATGAATATATCACAGTCATATATATTAGCACATGTCACGCAATAAAGCAAGCAATTTTTCTGTTATTTTTTATTTTTTTCTATCGCCTCATAGACCATATCTCTGATATCATGGTGGGCAATTTCCGGTATCGGCTCAATGCCCAGTGCATGCTGAAAATACAAAATGCCAAGTTCATTCTCTATATCAAAATGTGCGTAGCTTCCGGCTGCACCGCTGAGTTCAAAAGCCCCTGCCACAATAGACTTCGGTCTCTTAACCGGCTCCATTAGCACACGTACACCAAAGGTATAGTGGCACTCCCACGGCACACCTCTGACATACTCCAGGATCATTTTGTCTGTCATTCTTCTTTTCAGAATTTCATCCATGCTCTCTTTTTTTAATAAGCGATAGCCATTGGCTGCCACGCCACCGTTCACCATAGCAGCAAAAAATTTAAAATAATCTTCAAAGCTTGCAATGATTCCGGCTCCGCCGCTTTCATATTCCGGTGTAAATATAAAGTAATTATCCGGCGGAAGGATCTCCTTTACATTGCCTGACTCTGCATCAAAGCTATAATGAGGCAGTAAATGCTTTCGCACTTCTTCTGTCACCTTCATAGTGGCGGAATGCATTTCCAATGGTGTGAAAATCTCCCGTCTCATATACTCCCCGAGACTCATACCACTGGCCACCTCCATAACTGAACCCAGCACATCATAGCAAAGACTATATGCATAGCCCTCTCCAGGTTCAAAGTTAAGCGGCCTCTCCGCCAGCAGCTTGATCATGTCTCTGGTAGTCATCTTGGAATTCCTACGTCCCGTTTCTATTAAATCCATCATCTCGTAGTCATATCCGCCCTGCATGGAAAGCAAATCCAACACAGTCATTTTTTTCCGAGCCGGCACAATACCCTCTGCCGTCTTCACAGTCAAATCCTTATATTCCGGTAAATATTTGCTGACCTCATCCTCCAAGGAAAGCTTGCCCTGCTCTACCAGCTTCATAGCTGCCACACTGGTAACAAGCTTGCTCATAGAATAAATAAAATACAAGTGCTTGTCCTCATGTTTTGGACCGGTCCATCCGTCGAACACCACCTGACCCTTGTAAAGAACCTTGCAGCCGCAAAAAGGAACGTCATATTTCTCCCGTAAGCTATTTAAATATATTTCTAATTGTGTAAAATCTATCTTCATCATACCAAGCATTCCTTACCTTATTTTCTGTTAGCAATCCGCCTGCTTCTGAATCAAAAGAGTCTGTCCGGTAGAGCTGATCACATCCTCCATAGGAAGAATTACGCCCGATTCCTGACGAACCGCTTTTAAGAAGTCATCCAGGTAATTCACATCCTGCTCTGCCTGCAGAATCATAGGCTCTTTTCGGCCTTTTATGTAATACTGCATCTCCTGCTCATTATAAGTAAAGGAAATAGTACCCTCAGTACCCCATGCAAAAAACTGCCAATAATACGGAAGATCAAATTCTACACCGTCCGGAATAGCATAAGACACATCTGCGATAACACCCGCATTACCTTTCATAGTGAGCATAAACTGTCCACTGTCCATAAAGTCCTTTTCCTCTGTGGCATAGCGGTTCCAGCACCTTGCAGCCTCTACCTTTTCAAGCTCCAGATCAAAGACGTACGACAATAAATCAATACCATGAATAGCAATGTCATTGATAAGACCGCCGTACTTGCCTTCCTCAAAATACCAGTCAGGACGTCTGCCGTACATCAGAGGATGCTGGGCGCCGAAATATACATTATTAATCTTGCCCAAAGCGCCGCTCTTAATCAGATTTCGTACTGCAATAATATTGCCCTGATAACGCATAGTATACATGCAGCTGACTGTAAGGGCATTCTCCTTAGCCAGCTTTTCAATCTCCGTCAGTTCCTCTATACTACTACATAATGGCTTGTCCACGATAACGTGCTTGCCTGCCTGCAGTGCTCGGATAGCCATCCTACCACGATCTCCAAAGCAGCCGCCCAGAGCAACCACTTCTACCTCACTGTCTGCTAACAGCTCCTGATAATCCGTATACTTACAGCAAAGGCCTCGCTGCTCTGCCACTGCCTTTGCAGCTTCATTCTCCTCAAAGCCGCCAACAACTTCAAATTCCTGATGCTCCATAGCCATATCGTATAGCATATATATGTGATTATGTCTTAATCCTGCAAATGCAATTTTCATAGTTCTACATACTTCCTTTCATTTTCTAATTTCATACCTTACTTGCGAAACTCGGTCGTTGTCACCCGAGCAATCTATGTTCTGACTGAAGGGCCTTGAAACTCGCCAGTCCTTAGTGAAACAAGTCAGTCCATTTTCTCCTGTGTGCCCGGCAGGCATCAAAGTATTCATCCATGGTTATCATGTCAAATTCTTGCATAATATCACGCACTGTACGGTCGGTTCCTTCATAGGACAGCAGCACACCGCCATAATATCCCGGGTCATGCATCTGAAGCAGCTCTCCGTATTTCTTTTTGGCTGCAGCAATTTTTTCAAAATGATTATCCAAATGAATGATAACACAATCCAGATTCACCTTTGCAGTAACAAAATCAAAATAATTAGTACTGCTGGCTACTGTTTCACCAAAAGGATTGAGTACCCTGCTCTGCTGTCCACAGATGGCCCCCACAAAATGGGCACGACAGGTATAAGCCCAGGCCTGCTGCATCAGCCCTCCATGATACATGGAGGAAAATATGATCAAGTCCGGCTTTTGAGCTGCATATCTATCCAGAAGTTCCGTATAATTCAAATCAAAGCAAATGGCACAAGCCACACGACCGAAATCCAGTTCAAATACCGGTGCCTCTGTTCCATATGTGATCTCGCCATTATCCAGTTCATAGGGAACTAAATGGTTTTTGTCATAAATGCCCACGATTTCCCCGTCACGACCGATAATCTGGGTAGAATTGCGGTAAGGAAGCTGGTCTTCCTCCGGTAAATATCTGACTGCAGAATATGCAATATAACAATGATTTTCCTTGGCAATCTCCCGATAAAAATCAAGGAAACGATCTCCTTTATATTGATAATAGACCTTCTTCTGTTCTAAGGTAAAGGAAGGGAATCGGTCTACCACCTCCGGAACCACGATCAAATCAGGCTTATCCGGCAGCACCTTTTCCACACCTGCGCGAAGATATGCCATCATCTCCTGTACTTTGGCTTCCAGGTCATCACTGTATGGTGACTTTAACTCCGGTTGCCCTAACACGCTTATTTTTACATAATTCGCCATATCCCTCATTCCTTTCCTATTTACAACAGCTTTAGGTTTTTGCCAAACGTCTATCCCTCACTTACTCCAACCAAGCCAGTACGTTTCTGGAACCATGATAATAATCGGACCAATTAAACTCCCTCTTGGCACTTCCATCCTCAGACTCAAAAATCTCCGGAAATACATTTTTATCATAATTGCGGATGCCGTAGCGACACTTATTCTCCGCAGCAATACAGAAAATTTTGCGAATACGTTCCATTTCCTCCGGTTTTAAAATACCCGGAGTTACAGAAGCTAACGTAGTTACGCCTGTAAGCGCACACATTTCCAGGAAATCCAGGTTTTTGTCTGCAGGCACCTGTTCCGTAAAAGCAGCACAGTCCGGATCTACCAGATAAAAGCGCTCGTTGGAAGGCAGACGCATCATGGAATTTACACCATTTCTTACGGTCCATTCAAAAGAGTGTCCGCTGGTGTCTCCACCCACTCTATATATAGAATGGATGCCTGCTGCCAGATGTCCAATGACGCAGCAGCCGATAACATCTGCATCTCCTGCACCCGCCTGCACCGCCTGATACACATCCTTCACAAGCATAGCATTGGTACGGGAATTATCGTAAAATTTACGGTCTTCCTTGCACATAGCAACATTATGGAATCTGGTTTGTAGGAACCAGCCAAACATGTCATATGCAGAAAAATCATGTTTGATTAAGTCAAAGCCCCAGTCCCTGATACGCTTTGCATCGTTTTTCACACGCTCTAAGGTATACGGATGGGACGGGTCCAATATCAGTCCGCCGGAATCCTTTGTAAGCACAGCCTCCTCAGGAACCTCTCCCAAAGTCAAAAGCGGTCTGAACCAGATACCTGCATTAGCTCCCTTGGCGTGAATATCCGCTGCCATCTTAGCCATATCCCCAAATCTGTCATTTGGTATCCATGGTCCGCCGATATAATTGCCGCCGCCATAGGTTCTGTTAATCTGCCAGCCGTCATCAATAATCATATACGGACGAGCGCAAGCTCCCTTTGTCATCTCCAACAGATAATCTGTTTCCTTTAAGACGCTTTCTGCGGAAATTTTACCATATGCCCAATACCAGTTATTCACACCAAAAATAGGCTGTTTCGGAAGTACAGCCTTTTCACACATCTGAGCCGCAAATTTGCAGGCTACCTTGTAAGCATCCTCGCCCACTTCGCCCACATACTCTACTACCTCTACTGCAACAATAGATTCCTTTAAGGCAGTACCATTATTACCGCAGCACAGATTTAAAAACAAGGTCACACCATGTGGATCTACCTGCCAGTACGCAAAACAATTCGGTCCGGTCTTAACACCGTAGCAACCAAAACGGTCTCCGCCATCCAGATAGCAAAACCATGGCAGTACTCTGCTGGCTCTGACAGAAGTCCATTCATGAGGTGCCTCTATTTCGGCATTTCTTTCCCATGTTTCAGAATAAACGCTTCGTACAAAAGACATATCCCCTTCAAAACGAAGCTTTAAATATTTCACAGGTTCCTTGCCCGGATGCACGATAACCTTGGCTTCTTTTTCTCCTACTACGTATTCATATTCCACCGGACAGCCCTGCTGAGCACGGTCACCCACTTTCTGAAACGCACCGGTTTCTTCAAAACGAAACGGACTGCTATCTACCGCACCGGTAACATAATCCGGTCGACGTAAAATACTGATAAATTCCTTACTCATATCGTTTTCTCCTCCAACTGAATTACTATTCACCTATATTTCTATATTTTCCTGTACATCTGCATATTTCTTGCGATACTCCTGGGGCGTCATATGCTCCTTTTCTTTAAAAAAACGGCTGAAATAATGCACACTTTGAAAACCTGCAGTTTCCGCAATATCCGTCACGGACAAGGTGGTAGTGGTCAAAAGCTCCTTGGCTCTTTCCACCCGCAGCAAGTTTACATACTTCATAGGCGGCACACCCCATATCTCCTTAAACCGTTCTATCATATATGATTTATTAAAATGAATCTGTGCCGAAAGGTCATCCAAAGTAATAGGCTCCGCCAAATGCTTCTCAATATAATCAATTACCTTCAAAAACTGTACATCATAAATACGCCCGGCTACATCCACATTGCGGGTAGCCAGACAAAAATCCTTGGCCTGCAGTGGTTCGCAGGTGTTGTCCACAAAATTACGCAACAGCCTGATCAGCAAAAGCTCTGTAGCTGCATTGGCAGATTCATTACTGTAAGCCGCCTGACTAAGGGCCTCTTTTACAATATCCCTAAGGGACATGCGCACCTCAAAATCATCTTGAGCCCGGAAAACAGACGGAAATTTACTCAAAAGCTCCACCGTTTCCAAATCTTCTGCCAGGAATTTCATTTCTACCAGCCACATATTCTTACCACGCTTCATGGAATGAGGCTCCATAGGCCTGATAAAATAAATATCTCCTACTGCTGATTCATACTGTACCCCGTTTATCTTTAGGCTACCTCCGGCTTTTTTACAATATATCATTTGATAATAGTCGTGTACATGTTCCACTGTAGTCATAGTAACATGGTCCGCAACCCAGAGCACGTGTATTCTCATATCTACTCCTTACACTCATTACCTCTTTTGACGTTTTTAAAACTAGGTGACTGACTGTCAGAGCATATATTGCTCTGACAGTCAGGCGCCTATTTTAAAAAACATCCAATTACTCTACAAACAACATTGTACAACAAATCATTTTATTTTGAAAGTATTACCTGCTTGTTTTCCCGAGAAGACTCATATATTGCCAAAATAATTTCCAAAGGCTTTCTGCCTTCTTTAGCATCTACCCATAATGATTCTCTTCCAAGAAGTGTATTTACCATATTTTGCAATTGCCACTTGTGCCCATCAAAACTAATGTCATCCGGCT
Organism: Lachnospiraceae bacterium; assembly: GCA_045646695.1. Lineage (GTDB taxonomy): Bacteria > Bacillota > Clostridia > Lachnospirales > Lachnospiraceae > RGIG6307. The sequence continues at coordinate 9,859 of JAZRLF010000023.1, read as the reverse complement.
TAGATGCACCGCCTTTTTTAAGACGCGTTTCATCGGCCGGAGATATCGGAATTATGCTAGGCAGATCCCATCTGAGAATGTGCCCCTCTTCCAAAACCACACTACCCTTGTCCCCGCAAATTTCTATCCTTCGAGGATAACCCGGATAGCACGTAGTGGATCCTTCCAGTGTTCCCACTGCACCATTTGCAAATTCCAAAATAGCCACGGCAGAATCCTCTGTCTCCATAGGTCTTGTCTGGGTCTTGCAGATACCTCGCAGCTGCTTTACCGGGCCCACCAGATACTGCAGCAAATCCACACCATGTATACCCTGATTCATCAAAGCTCCGCCACCATCCATCTGCCAGGTTCCACGCCAGCTTGAAGAGGTATAATATGCCTCTTCTCTGTAATATTTCATGGAAAGACTGGCAGAAACAATCTTACCAAACTGTCCTTCCTGCAATGCCTTACGCACCGCCTGTACCTCCGGCGAAAACCTGAGCTGGGAAATCACACAGACCTTTAAGCCCAAACTCTCTGATTTTGCAAGTAAGGCATCTGCATCTGCCAAAGTCAATGCCATAGGCTTCTCTACTACCACATGCTTACCGGCCTCTAATGCTTTCATAGCAATAGGAAAATGCAATCCACTTGGAGTCAATATGCACACTGCATCAATATCAGGGCAAGCAAGCAACTCTTCCTGACTGTCAAAAGCCCGTACCTTATAGGTATCTGCCGCCTTCTCCCTTGCCGGTGCATAAGGATCATATACACCGATAAGTTCGGCCTCCTCTATTGCCTCTATTGCATGGATATGAAATTTTGAAATAACACCACATCCAATTACGCCAAAGCCAACCTTTTGCTTCATCACTTCACACTCCAATACTATTCTCTTTCCGGCGCCTACAGATAAATAGGGCCTGCTGCTGCCGCATATTCTTTTTCAAATGCATCTCCATCGTATCCCGGATCATCCTCAGGAATCTCATCCAAACGCACCACTTCTCCATTGCGCTCACGAGAAATTCTGCCGGCCAACATAATCTTGATGGAATCCAAAATTTCTTCTACCGGACTGAGCGTCTGAACTCCTGTTTCCAATTGCTCACATATGCGCTCCAACAAAGCTTCGTACACACGACTTGAATCAATATTCACATTGTAAACAGTTTTGGTGGTAGTCACCAGGAAATAGCAAGGCAGCCACAAACCAGTTAATGTTATGTAATCAGCTGTTGTTCCATCCTCAAAAAGTACGGTATAGCTTTCTGTACGCTTTCCTTCCTTATTGCCTACACCATTAAATCTAACACTTACCGGATTTTTCACCATAGCGCCAATCGCTTCTACTACGTGAATGCCATAATTAAATTCATCCACACCGCAGGTACCCATAATGTGCAAAATTTCACCACGTTCTTCTACCGGGATTTTCAAAAAGTCAGCAACCTCAAAGGCATATCTCATAGAAGAGCTTCCCAGTACCTGCAGTCCATCCGCCATTAACTTCTCCAAACGACGGATATCTTTCATGCAGCCTACCACAGGTTTGTCGATAAATACCGGCTTACCTAATTTCATAAAAGGCTCTACATAATCCAGATGCTTATCCCAGTTACAGCCCTGAATAAAGCCTATATCTACCATTTCAGCCAATTCTTCCACTGTATTGCAGCGGCACTCCAAACCACGCTTACGGATGAATGCATCTACCTCTTCATCAGAACGGAAACCATCATTATACACTGCTACATAGCGGGCTTTATCTCCCTCCAGCAATTTTTCTGAAAAAGCCAATGGATGAGAAACATCAATATTAACAACACCAATTCTAATCATTTTTTTATCCTTCTTTCTTTTATTTTAAGGTTCCATGAACCCTTTATTTTGTTATATTTTCCAAAAATCTCCGGCTTGAAAGCCGCAGTTTATGCTTTTTAATTCTTTAAGCCACAATCCTTAGTCAGCTCCAAGTAGTGTGGGCTATCCTGCAGGATTCCGCCTGATGTGGCATAAAATTCTTCATTCAATATGAACAAACCGTCCTTGTCATCCAAGAAGGACGCATTTGGCATAGAATGATAGCTTTTTTGAACATCCCAGTCTGGGTAATTCTGCTTACCATTGGATTCCAACACACCAACCTTTAAGCCAGGAATGGCCTGCAGTCTGGCTGCCACATTTTTATTCCAGTCTACCATAAGCGGAGGTACTGTCAGGTCTGCACAGAAGCATGCGATTCCCTGGGCATGAGCATATTCCACAACCTCCAGACTCACGGAAAGGGTCTTCGCAATCGGCTTTAATGCTACTGCTCTGTATCCCAGCGCAATCAGCTCCTTGGTCTCTTCTACGCCATGAGCACTTTCATCTGCTGCGATACACACCGGAATTCCATGTACGTCAACACCACTGCCCTCAGGGAAAGGCTCCTCTAAAAGCACCGTCTGCTCCAAAGCACCTTCCTTTTCCAGATGTGCCACCAGTCTCTCTAACCTTTCACGACTATCGTAACGGCCATTGGCATCAAAATAATATGCCGGCTTACCTGTGGTAGTATATGGCGTCCTCTTTTCCTTTAAAATCTGATGAATCTGGGTAATACGTCTCATATCCCACTGAAGCATCTTCTCCGGATCACCATCACCATCCGGGTCACAGCCCAACTTAATTTTAAATAAGAAAGCACCCTCATCAGCCAGTGCGGCAATACCCTCTTCAGGTACATTGTATGTAATCAGTGGTATAAATGCCAGCTTATCATGTCGCTCACACAAGGCTGCATGAAACTGCTTTGGCAGTGCAGCATCAAAATCTCCGGCTCCTATACCGCGGGCATACAGCTGCCATGCCGCCAAATCCAAAGGAACCAGGGCATTTAATACAAAGGTCTTTTTTAAATCAGCAATACCGGTCAGTGCCACTGCCTGCTCATACAGAGGATCAAATATCTGATGTAACATGTCAATAGGGCTCTCAAAACTCTTCCCGCGAACCATATCAACTGCATGAGCTGTAATCAAATACATGGCTGCATTGCCGCCGGACTGCCCCAGCTTTTCAAATACAGCAGGGTCGGACCACACCACACTCTGCATACCCGGAGCACATCCTACATTGCCCTTTTCATCCTCCAATCTGACCGCACTATGCCAATAAAAAGTAATATACTTTCCTTTAAATCCAAATGGGGCCTTTAAATCCCCACTTTTAAAACTGCAATTTGCATTGATGATCGTAAACATAATCCATCTCCATTTCCTGCTGCGTTCTATCCAATTGTCTGGACTCACTCATCTTCATTATATCTGCAATTGAAGTTTAAGTATTTGCACAAAATTTGTGCAAAAAAACTCTTCCTCCCAAATTCCCGCCAAAGCCAACAGCTTTGGAAAGTATTATAATTTTAGTATCATTGTTTATCATGAAATCAATATCTTTTGTAGGAGGAAATGCAAGATGTCAAAAGAAATTACTATTGCGCTTGTGCCTAGTGCACCTCTTGTCCGTCGCCTTTTTACACCGGCCGCTTTGGACCAGCTGCGCGAACTTGGAAATTTAATTTTAAACGAAGATAACGAAGAACCTACTGCGGAACGCCTGATAGAACTGGCTCATGACGCAGATATCGTAATTACATCCTGGGGTTCACCAAATCTGACTGAGGAAGTAATGGCACAGCTGCCTAAGCTGAAATATGTAGCTCATGCTGCAGGCAGTGTAAAGCCGGTTGTTTCTGACGCTATGTGGGAGAAGGGTGTACGTGTAACCAGCTCCGCAAAGGTACTGGGTATCGGTGTTGCAGAAACCACATTGGGATATACCATTGCTGCTGTTAAGAACTTATTCAACGTGTCCCGTTCTTTAGCTAACGGCGGCTGGTATGAAGAATTTGACGATATCCGCGAATTATTTGAGCTGAAGATTGGTGTTGTCAGCGGTGGTATGGTAGGCTCCCACTATATGAAGCTTTTATCTATGTTTGATGTAGAAATTCTGCTTTATGATCCGTTTATCACAGAGGAGCAGGCCCGCGAACGCTACAATGCTAAGAAGGTTTCTTTAGAAGAGTTATTAAAAGAATCTGATGTTGTCTCCATTCATGCACCGTCCATCCCTGAGACAAACCATATGTTTAACGCAGACACACTGGCACTTATGAAGAAGGATGCTATCCTGATTAATACAGCACGTGGCTCTATCATAGATGAGAAGGCACTTTACGAGCACATGAAGGCCGGTAACTTAAAGTATGCTTGTCTGGATGTATTTGATCCGGAACCTCCTGTTGCAGACCATCCGTTACGTTCTCTGCCAAACTGTATCATGTCCCCTCACTTAGCAGGACTTACCCACAACGGTTTGCTTCGTATAGGTGCTCACTGTGTTCAGGAAATCAAACGCTTCCTTGCAGGTGAACCAATGATTACAGAAGTTACTCAGGAACAGCTGAGCAAATCCGCATAATATGATGCAATAAAAATACCAGACGAATTTACCAGATATCGGAATCCGGTATCTGGTATTTTTGTCTGGTATTTCTTTGTCCGGCCACACTTCTCATTGGCCTAGTATTAACCTTGAAATATTTTATGTAAGTTGTATAGTAGTTGATTTTAACAGTTCTAAATCAACGTAATCCTTTTAAATTCTTCTCCACAGTGGTTCTGGGCACCATGATCAAATGGTCGCAGCCCATACACTTTAGCTTAAAATCCGCTCCTATACGTAGCACTTCCCATTCAAAACTGCCACAGGGATGTTTCTTTTTTAATTTTACAATATTGCCCACCTGAATATCCATAAGCCTCTTCACCTCACTGTTGCCGCAGATGATCTAGCCTGCGCCCAATATGTCAAAGTTCTGTTATAGCAATTTTAGCACACTATCCGCTCTTTTTCCACTGTTTTTACTATAAATTCTCCTCGCCTATGCGGTACCCAACACCCAATTCATTGATAACATATCGGTTGTCGCCGGGTTTTGACCCCAGCTTCTTACGAATATTAGCCATATTTACCTGAAGTTTCTTGATGCCGCCCACATCCAAAGCTCCCCAGATTTCCTTAATAATAACAGAATACGTCAGCACCTTTCCGGTATGTCTGGAAAGCAGCGCCAAAATATTATATTCCGTCTGGGTCAGTTTCACTTCATTACCTCCCATAAAAACCAACCGCCTGTTATAATCGATTACAAGATCATAAAGTGAAAATTTATCTCCCAATGCCATTCCATTATCTGCATTTTGGTGGCGATTTCGTAACGCCACACGCACTCTGGCCAATAATTCTGCCGTGCCAAAAGGCTTCGTCACATAATCGTCAGCTCCCCAATCCAAGGCTTCCACCTTATCCGATTCATTGGTTCTTGCAGATAGCACTAATATAGGTGTATTGCTGCCTTCCCGCACATTTTTAATAAACTCCAATCCATCCTTATCAGGCAGGCCCAAATCCAAAATCACAAAATCAGGTGTATAGGACGAAAACATCATAATTCCCTGTTCGAATGTAGCAGCAGCAATTACCTGATAATCATTAGCCTCTAAAATTGTTTCCACAAAACTGCGGATATTACTTTCATCTTCTATCAATAGAACCTTATATTTGTTATTGCTCATCTCCGTCCTCCATTTTCAGTGTGAAGCAAAAAAAGGCGCCGCCGGCAGGATTATTCCTAGCATAAATTTCACCCCCATGGGCTCTTACTATGGTTGCACACACAGAAAGCCCTATCCCCATATTGCTGCGGCTGCTGTCCATCAAGCTATTCTCCCGCTCCAGATAACCGGTAAATAAATTTTCCAATTTGTCAGGAGAAATACCGCATCCATTATCGCTTACACAAAACTGCGCCTGTTGCTTTTCTGTATATACGGCCAGCTTTAGTTCCGTCATTCCTTTGGCATGGTGTACTGCATTTTCCAACAGATTAATCAATACCTGCTCGATCAACATGGCATCCATAGGAATACAGATAAATTCCTCCGGAATTTGAACTTCGATCTTCTGATGCTCATAATGCTTACGAAATTTTATCAGTACAATGTCTATCAATTCTTCTAACGCAGTAGGACTTTTTGTCACCTGCACCTTTTCTCCGTCAATACGGGTTATAGAAAGCAAATTCTCCACCATCCGAAGCAGCCACTGAGCGTCTTCTCTCACCTCTCCAAGGAGCTTCAAATGCTGCTCTCTTTTTAGCGAGTCATAATTTTCCATAATGGCGGCACAGGAACCATATATAGTGGTAAGCGGTGTCCGCAAATCGTGTGAAACCGCCCGTAATAAATTGGCTCGCATACGCTCTTTTTCACCTTCCGCCTTGATTTTTTCCTGATTTTTGATCTTGGTCGTCAATGCTCCCGTCACAATTGCCACCACCAGCATAACAATGGCCGATGACACGCACTCCGGAGACATCAAATCAAAAGCATAAAAGGGATAAGTAAATGCATAGTTTACCGCCAAAACACTGATAAGAGATGCAAAAATGCCCCATAAATATCCCTGGGTATTTACAGATATCAAAAATACACCCAAAACAAATATCATAGGTATCAACGTTTTTGTATCAAAAAGCTTCTTCATAAGCAAATTCAAAAAAAACACTGTAATTAACGTTCCCATCATAAACAAAGCATCTTTTATGAGTTGCTTATACCTTTTCATATTCACGCGCCTCCTGTACTCCACCCAACTTCGGTTTACTCTATGAATCCCTGCTTTCACAGGGCACATTCTCACTGACCATGCTTTTTACCTGCAAATCCATTTAACTTTTATATTATATCATCGTTTCAGCAAAGATGCAGTAAAAACCGTAAGAATATCTTCCTTTTTGTTCTTATACACATAATGAGATTTGCTATTTTAAAATTCTTTCTGATGTGTAGATAAATGATTTGGTAAGTATCTCTTTTTATTAAGTAACTTTAAAAATATCTTACTTTAAGAATTTAAAAATATTTGTTTTTAAAATTTAGAAGTATTTTTCTTTACTGATTCGGAAATGTTTTTTAAGAATCGAAATTATTTTGTCAAAGATTCAGAAATATTTTTTAATGTTTGACTGATTGGTAAATATAGGTTAAAATGGAGGTGTATGCAATAACACTGACGAGGAAAGAGGACAGGACATGCAAAAAATACGCTGGGGGATAATGGGAACCGGACGAATCGCCGGCATTTTCTGTGATATGTTACAAAAATTAGAGCAGGCAGAGATTTACGCTGTCGCTTCCAGAGATATCGAAAAGGCAACTATCTTTGGTGATAAATACCATACGGTAAAATGTTACGGAAGTTATCAGGAACTGGTGGTAGATCCACAAGTAGATATTATTTATGTAGCAACCCCTATTGCCTGTCATTACGAAAATGTAAAACTATGCTTGAGCGGCGGCAAACACGTCTTGTGTGAAAAAGCCTTCACCCAGAGTGCACAACAAGCCCGAGAGTTATATGCACTGTCTCAGGAAAAAAAACTTTTTCTTATGGAGGCCCTATGGACCAAGTGCCAGCCCGTATTCCGTAAAATCATGGAATGGAAACAAGCCGGAAAGTTCGGCCAGATACAAGCCGTAGATGCCAGTTTTTACACCAGTGCTACTAAAGAGCACCGACTTATTAAATATCGCAGTCAAGGTGGGGTACTATTTGATCTGGCTATATATCCTCTCATGTATGCTTGTGCTCTTCTAGGCTATGACCCTCAGAACATCCACGCCATTGCCGTAAAAGGCGGTGATGATATTGATATCGCGGAAAGCATTCAGCTCCAATATGCAAATGGCTCCTTTGCAGCTTTAACCAGCGGCCTATCTCATGAACGCCAGGTCTCTCTTTACATCCAGGGAACCAAGGGCAGACTCCTTTTTAGAGAGGAAAACTTCTTTCAGGCTCAAAAAGCAGTATTAGTGGATTGGTCCAACGAACCTATCGAAATTTTTGAAGAGCCATTTGTCGTTAATGGTTACGAATACGAAGCCATAGAAGCTATGCAGTGTATTCTGCAGCACAAAACTCAGAGTCAATTAATTCCCATGGAAGATACAATCGCCGTTCTTGAATTATTGGAGCAGTGCAGAGAACAGTGGACAACAACTCTTTAGAACAGCAACCTTATTAAAGACATAATTTCAAGGCTCATATTTTACGAAGCAACAATTTGCTAAAGGAATAGATAATATGGACATAACATCAATCAGCATGAATTGCCAGCGCACCGAATTTGTGGGCACCGCCGTATTAGACACCATCGGACTGGTAATCTCCGGAATAGACGAAACTTTACTTAAAGAAATGAATATAGGCAATGAATACCGTGCATTGGGACTCTTCAGCTCCCGTACCGGAGCTGCCGGTCAGCTGACAGCAATCGATGAAGCTGTTAAAGCCACCAACACAGAAGTACTCTCTATTGATTTTCCTCGAGATACTAAGGGTTGGGGTGGACACGGCAATTATATCGTACTTGGCGGCAACAATGTCTCCGATGTGCGCCATGCCATCGAATTAGCTTTGGAACTCACCAATAAATATGCAGGTGAATTATATATCAGCGAAGCAGGCCATCTGGAATTTGCCTATTCTGCAAGTGCCGGAGAGGCTCTGGTAAAAGGCTTCCAAGCTACAAGCGGACAAGCCTTTGGTTTCATGGCTGGTTCTCCCGCAGCCATCGGTTTGGTTATGGCAGATACCGCTCTTAAATCTGCCAATGTCGATATTTGCCGTTATATGACCCCAAGTATTGGCACCAGCCATTCCAACGAAGTGATTTTGGCAATTACAGGCAATGCTTCTGCTGTTAAGGAAGCTGTGCTGCAAGCTCGTCAGATCGGTCTGGAACTGCTAATTGCCATGGGCAGTTATCCGGAAATCCCGGGAATACCTTATTTATAAAATATCTAACTTCATAAGGTGCATTTGATTCATAAAATATATTTATATCTGTTTTATTGTTTGATAAGCTATGATATTTACTTTGGCTGCATAATCAATTCATTTTGAATATGCAGCCAATTATTTTATATAAATGCAGCTGCGAAATAGACTTCCTTAGCACACTCTGCACATCCTCAGGGAGTTTTCTGTTGTCCTTTGCAGGGCTTTCTCTTGTCCTTTATAGGGCTTTTGTTACATAAGAAAGAGTACTTTCCCATATAACAAAAAAGACTTCAAATCATCTGAAGTCTTTTTCAGAGGCGTGAACCGGATTCGAACCGGTGGATAACGGTGTTGCAGACCGGGGCCTTACCGCTTGGCTATCACGCCTTATACAATATAAAATTGTAAATGACCCGTACGAGAATCGAACTCGTGTTACCGCCGTGAAAGGGCGATGTCTTGACCGCTTGACCAACGGGCCATATATGTAGTCTGTCAAGTACTGACAGAACCACCGCTCTTGCAGGCTATTAGAACGCCTAACTCTACCTGGCTACTAAACTCAGTCATCGTCTCCGACTCAACTTCGTTAAGGGCCAGGCAGGCTTCGCACTAAATTCGTGCTTCACCTACGGCTCGCTCTCATTAAGTGCTCTAGCTCCCCGAGCAGGGCTCGAACCTGCAACAACTCGGTTAACAGCCGAGTGCTCTACCATTGAGCTATCGAGGAATACTTGATTAGTATAACAAATATTTTATCATCTTGCAATATCTATTTTATACAAATCACAAAAAATTTATACCTAAAAGGCATAAATTTTTTAAAAGGTGTTTATACCTTCAAAACCGAACACTGATTGTTTACATCCGTTATCTCCTGTGATAACCTGTCACGCTTCCGTGACCTCTTCCTTCTCCAACTTTGGTTAAGCCCTCGACCGATTAGTGACTGTCAGCTCAACATATTACTATGCTT
>JAZRLF010000022.1:0-4724 GCA_045646695.1 Lachnospiraceae bacterium | reverse complement strand
GAGATTATTGCCCGTTTCCGAGAGCTGGGTGGGGAAATCATTACGATTGGAGCAGATGCCCATGCGCCGGAGCATATTGCTTATGATTTTGAAAAAGTGCCGGAGATTCTGAAAAATGCCGGGTTCCGGTATTATACGGTTTTTAAAGAGCGAAAACCGGAGTTTATAAAATTAAAATAACTATTCAGAGCCAAGCTGGTAAACGCTTCGCATTTCCTCGCTGTGGCTTCTCGCCAAAGAAATTCGTATAAAAATATGTTCATGAATGCCAGCATTCTTCACATATTTTTAACGAATTGCCTTGGCTCTGAATAGTTACAAATTATCATTGGAGAAAAAGGGTTTATAGAAGAAAAATCGCGCATATTGCAAAAAAGAGGTAAAATTCGACAAAAATCCGGGCGCAGACAGAGTAAAATAATGGAAAATACACAAGAAAATATTGGAAATCCAATTATTTGTTTGTAAATTCTATTCACATTTTCAAATTTGTGTGTTATACTTTTTGTACATAGATAAATATAAGCTATGGGCTTTGCTCTTTGGAGTAAAGCCTGTTAGGCATTTTATTTGTTTTAGTATATATTTGACGGGTTGAGGTGATGACATGATTAAGAAAGAAATGATTGCTATGTTGTTGGCAGGAGGCCAGGGAAGCAGACTGGGTGTACTGACAGCAAAGGTAGCAAAGCCGGCAGTTTCTTTTGGTGGCAAGTATCGAATTATCGACTTCCCTTTGAGTAACTGTATCAATTCCGGCATTGATACTGTAGGTGTTTTAACCCAGTATCAGCCACTCAAACTGAATAGTCACATCGGCATTGGTATTCCATGGGATCTGGATCGTAATATCGGAGGGGTCAGCATTCTGCCTCCATATGAGAAGAGCCAGAACAGCGAATGGTATACAGGTACAGCTAATGCTATTTATCAGAACATCGATTATATCGACAGCTTCCATCCGGAGTATGTTTTGATTTTGGGCGGTGACCATATCTACAAGATGGACTACGAGGTAATGTTGGACTTCCACAAGGAGAGCGGTGCGGAATGTACCATTGCGGTTATGCCTGTTCCGTGGGAGGAAGCCAGTCGATTCGGTATTATGATTGCCGATGAGAATAAGCGCATTATCGATTTTGAAGAAAAACCAAAGAATCCGCGAAGCAACTTAGCTTCCATGGGTATTTATATTTTCAATTGGAAGACATTAAAGGAAGCATTGATTGTAAATGAACATGTTCCGAATTTAGACTTCGGTATGCATGTGATTCCTTATGTACACAAACAGGGAGCGCCTCTTTATGCATATGAGTTTAGAGGCTACTGGAAGGACGTAGGTACCTTGAGCTCTTACTGGGAAGCCAATATGGAGCTTATTGATGTGGTTCCTGAATTTAATCTTTATGAAGAATACTGGAAGGTATACACGAAGTCTGATGTGTTATCACCACAGTACATATCTTCCGACAGCGAGATCCAGAAGTGTATTATCGGTGAAGGTACGCAGATTTACGGTAAGGTTTTCAATTCTGTAATCGGCTGCGGCGTTACCATCGAAGAGGGTACCGTGATAAGGGATTCCATTATTATGAATCATACTACCATCGGTGCCGGCTGTGAGATTAACAAGGCTATTGTTTCTGAAGATGTTCAAATCGGTGACAACGTTGTTCTGGGTGCTTTTGAGGAAGTGGAGAATGAGACACATCCGCACATCTATAATCAGGGGCTGGTATGTATCGGTGACAGGACTGTGATTCCAAGCGGTGTAAAGATTGGCAAGAATGTAGTAGTTTCCGGTATCACAACTGCTGAGGATTACCCGGATCATTGCTTGGCAAGCGGTAAATCTTTGATTAAGGCAGGTGAGAAGGCATGAGAGCAATAGGTATTATTTTAGCGGGCGGCAATAGTTTTAGAATGAAGGTTTTGGCAAAGAACAGAGCGATCAGTGCCATGCCTATTGCGGGCAGTTACAGAGCCATCGACTTTGCACTGAGCAATATGACCAATTCCGGTGTGGAGACAGTGTGTGTACTGACCCAGTACAATGCCAGAAGTTTAAACAGACATTTAAGTTCCTCCAAATGGTGGGACTTCGGACGTAAGCAGGGCGGTCTAAGCGTACTTACTCCGGTTATTACAGAAGAGAACTCCAGTTGGTATCGGGGCACGGCAGATGCCATGTATCAGGCACTTTGGAATTTAAAAGAAAGTCACGAACCATATGTGATCATTGCATCCGGTGACTGTGTATACAAGATGGATTACAATGCTATGCTGGATGCCCATATTAAAAATAAAGCCGACATCACTATCGCGTACAAGCGTATGCTGGAGGATGCACGGATCGATCGTTACGGTGTTATCAGCATGGATGAAGCGGGCCGTATTACTGAGTTAGAGGAGAAGCCATTGGCAGTAAAGAGCCGCAATATCTCCTGCGGCATTTATGTGATGCGCAGACGACAGCTCATAGAGATATTGGAGCAGTGCGCAGAGGAAGGCCGATATGATTTTGTACGTGATGTACTGGTGCGTTACAAGGACGTAAAGAAGATTTACGGCTACGAGATCAAGGATTATTGGGCCAATATTGCAAGCGTTGAGGATTACTTCAAGACCAATATGGATTTCTTGAAGAAGGAGGTCAGAGATTATTTCTTTAAGACCTATCCGGACGTTTACACAAAGGAAGAGGATTTAGCTCCGGCTAAATACAACACAGGCAGTTCTGTAAAGAACAGTCTTGTTGCAAGCGGATGTATCATAAACGGTAAAGTAGAAGATTCTGTAATCTTCAGAAAGGTATACGTAGGTAATAACGTTACCATTAAGAATTCCATTATTCTGAATGATGTATATATTGGGGACAATACATACATTGAGAACTGCATCGTTGAGAGCAGGGATACCATTCGTGCAAATTCTACATTGGTTGGACAGGATGAAATCAAGCTTGTCATGAATGACAGCGACAAACATGTGTGAACATAGGACTTTAAGGGAGTCGTATTCCAGGAGGACCATAAGATGAGAATTACAGATGTACGTGTGCGCAAGGTCGATACGGATAGCAAGATGAGAGCTGTAGCTTCAATCACTATTGACGATGTTTTTGTAGTACATGATATCAAGATTATTGAAGGGGAAAAAGGCCTATTCATCGCTATGCCGAGTAAGAAAGGCGCAGACGGTGAATACCGTGACACTGCACATCCTATCAACTCTGAAACCAGAGTTATGTTACAGAACATCATCTTAGAAGCTTATGACAAGGCTTCTGATGAAGAAGTGTAACCACACAATCAAAAGGATTAGAGAAATAAGCAAAAGGACTGTTATTGGGATTAAGCAGTCCTTTTTTGCGTGCGCCATTAGGGGGGCACACTTGTCAATATTAAAATACTATGTAAGCGTCCTTGTACAAAATCAGTTCATATATTGTAAAACTGCAAAATCAAAATATCGACCGTTATTCTGCAGTGTGTCGTACAAAGCATCCAATTCTGTTGGATTGGAGTTGTTTAAGGCGTTCCAAAAGTCAGCTGTATAACTTTCTTCTGTGCGATAATTTTCACCATTTTCGGTGGTACAAAGAGTAATGTTTAACTTGGAGACATAACCTATTATATGTTCTTGATCCTCCGAATACAAAGAATATCCCATTATATCAATAAAATTTGTGTTTCGAGTATAATCCAATTCTGTTGGATTGGAATGATAGGTTACATTTCTGCATGTGGCAAGCAACCAGGTCTCTTTGATCGGGATGGGGGTATTGAGTGTATTGGCATCTGTTGTGAAGTTTTCGCTTTGCAATACAATATGATGCTCTAAATCGCCCAATATAATGTCAGTGTCACGCAGCTTACGCCATTCGTATAAAATGTGATCTAATCTATGTGAAGACAGATATATACATAGTGTCTCTAATTTATGCAAATGGGGATCGTCTTGCGTAAGTATAGTTGTAACATCCACATAGACATCTGATAGATTATCACAAGTTTCTTTTTTGGAATGCCATAGTAAAAAGGTAACTGTAATGCCGATTAAAACAATACTGATAATTATCGTTAAAAGGCATATCATTACATGTTTTAAGCTAAAATTTTTGTGTTTATTCTTGTGAGAGTTTAGTATATTCATTGAACAAAAATCCTTGTAAAAGTTAAGTTTTCGATATGTAATGCTGAAAAGCATTGGATTGGAGTTGACGGGTACAGTATGTAATGGTGGATTAATTGCCGTCTTCCAACATAGATTGGAGGATTTTCAAAAGGTTTTCCAATTCCTCTTTGGGGTTATCTGATGTAAGTGCTGCCTTAACCGCTTTGATAACAAGTCTGATAAATCCGTTAAATTGTTTGTTAGTCATGCCCATTTCTTCGCTCATTCCTTTTATTACCCCCTTGGTATTCATATACTCACATTATAGCAAATGGAGTGAAGTGTGTAAATACTTAAATTAATAATCCCTCATTATATATAGCCATAAGGAAGTAGTTTTTTCACACTTGTGATTATTAAAATTTTATAAAATTAAAACCGGTTCAGATGGATAGGCATAGAAGACAAACTTGAGTTTCCGCATTCTGTAATTGAAAAATAGATATGTTTACCCAAAGTACCAATCTGCCTTTTTTTTGAGAGTCTGAGAATGGGCGTTCAATGAGTAGAGGCACTTTAATAAGCCCCGCAGGAACCGGACTTGGTAA
>JAZRLF010000021.1:0-9282 GCA_045646695.1 Lachnospiraceae bacterium | reverse complement strand
ATTTTGAAACTATTTTTGACAAGATTAAGAATGGAAAGATGCAACAAAATAATGACAGGTGCGTCCATGTTACTTAGTATTTTGAGTGTATTATTTTTAGCGCTGACAAGAGAAGCGTATGCAGTAATTGTGGTATTTCTACTATTGGTAATAAAAGCAGTAATGCTTTTTAAGAATAGCTGATATATCAAAAGAAAAGGAAAAGCCAATTAATAGGTTGCATGAAAATTTTCTTGACATGTACGTACCCTTCATGCTATCATAGCATAGAATGAAATCAAAGCAAAAACTAGGAAGAGAAGGAGTATATATTAGGTACTTTTCAGAGAGAAGATGGCCGGTGCGAATCTTTATGGAACTAATATAGAAGCAGTCTTGGAGTTACGGACCGAACAGAGTATTCTCAGTAGGCTTCGTCGGAGTTCCCCCGTTATCAAAGGAAAGCAGTACAGGGAATTTGATGGTGCAGTTCTTTTGTATTGGCTGAGTGCAGAGCAATCTGAAATTAGGTGGTAACACGGACTTGTAAGTTCGCCCTAAGTTGGTATTTTACTAACTTGGGGCTTTTGTTTTAACAGTTTGGTCATAGCAGCAAACATGGGTGAGTCATGCCTGCATGAACTGTGTATGTAGCGTTGATTATAAAATATAAAAATCGCTAAAATATAAAAGCAAAGAAAGGAAATACAAAATGAAAGCATACGGTGTAAATGATTTACGAAGAATGTACCTGGAGTTCTTCGAAAGCAAAGACCATTTAAGATTAAACAGTTTTTCACTGGTACCACACAATGATAATTCTTTATTAATTATCAATTCCGGTATGGCACCACTTAAGCCTTATTTTACAGGACAGGAGATTCCTCCTCGTCGTCGTGTTACTACTTGTCAGAAGTGTGTGCGTACCGGCGATATTGAAAATGTAGGTAAGACAGCTCGTCACCTTACCTTCTTTGAAATGCTTGGTAATTTCTCTTTTGGTGATTATTTTAAGCATGAAGCAATTGCATGGAGTTGGGAGTTTTTGACCAAGGTTATCGGAATGGAAGAGGATAGATTATATCCTTCTATCTACTGTGAAGATGATGAAGCATTTGATATTTGGGTAAATGAAATTGGTGTTGCACCAGAGAAGATTACACGTTTCTATCGTGATGCAGAAGGCAAATGTGATAATTTCTGGGAGCATGGTGCAGGCCCATGTGGTCCATGTTCTGAAATTTATTATGACCGTGGTGTTAAGTACGGTTGTGGTAGCCCGGATTGTAAGGTTGGCTGTGAATGTGACCGTTTCATGGAAGTTTGGAACAACGTATTTACTCAGTTTGAAAGCGACGGCAAAGGTAATTATACCGAATTAATTCAGAAAAATATTGATACCGGTATGGGTCTGGAACGTCTTGCAGTAGTTGTTCAGGATGTTACCTCTGTATTTGATATTGATACCATGAAGGCAATTCGTGACCGTATCTGTGAAGTTGCAGGTGTAACTTACCAGACAGATGATGCAAAGGACGTTTCCATTCGTTTGATCACAGACCATATGCGTTCTTCTACCTTTATGATTTCCGATGGTATTATGCCATCTAACGAAGGTCGTGGCTATGTATTACGTCGTTTGATCCGTCGTGCAGCTCGTCACGGACGTAAGCTTGGTATCGAAGGCCAGTTCCTTGCAGAATTATCCAAGACTGTTATTAACGAGTGTAAGGATGGTTATCCGGAATTAGACACAAAGAGAGAGTTCATTTTAAATGTACTTACTCAGGAAGAAAGCAAGTTTAATAAGACCATTGACCAGGGCTTAGCTATTTTAAATGACATGGCAGAAGCTACCAAGGCAGAAGGTAAGACAGAACTTTCCGGTGAAGATGCATTTAAGCTTTATGATACTTACGGATTCCCTCTTGACTTAACAGAGGAAATTTTGGCAGAACAGGGCTTTACCTTAGATGCAGCAGGCTTTGCGGCTGCTATGAAGAAACAGCGTGAAACAGCTCGTGCTGCTCGTAAAGTAACTAACTACATGGGTGCAGATGTTACCGTTTATGAGTCTATTGACCCGGCTATTACATCTACTTTTGTAGGTTATGACAAATTAGAATATACTTCCAAGGTATCCGTTCTTACAACAGAGACTGAATTAGTGGAAGCACTTACTGATGGTGAAATCGGTACTATTATCGTAGATGAGACACCATTCTATGCTACCATGGGTGGTCAGTGTGCAGACTTCGGTACTATTGAAACAGAAGATTTTACATTTGAAGTAAAAGATACTATCAAATTATTAGGCGGCAAAGTAGGTCATGTTGGTGTAGTTACAAAAGGCATGGTAAAAGTTGGCGATGAGGTTACTTTAAAGGTAAATGCGGCTAACAGAGCAAATACCTGCAAGAATCACTCTGCTACACACTTATTACACAAAGCCCTTAGAAACGTACTTGGTACACATGTAGAACAGCACGGTTCTTTTGTAAATGCTGACAGACTTCGTTTTGACTTTTCTCATTTCTCCGCTATGACAGCAGAAGAAATTGCAAAGGTAGAAGCAGAAGTAAATGCCAATATTCAGGCGTTCCTTCCTGTTGTGACAGAAGAGATGAGTATTGAAGATGCTCGTAAGACCGGCGCGATGGCACTCTTTGGCGAAAAGTATGGTGAAAAGGTACGTGTAGTTCAGATGGGTGGCTACTCTGTGGAACTTTGTGGTGGTACTCACGTAGCAAACACCGGTAATATTGCAAACTTCAAGATTTTATCTGAAAGCGGTGTTGCAGCAGGTGTACGTCGTATTGAAGCGATTACCGGTGCAGGCGTTCTCAAATATTATGCAGAGTTAGAGGCTACTTTAAATCAGGCAGCAAAGACATTAAAGACTACTCCGGCTTCTTTATTAGATAAGTGTGAAAGCTTATTGGCTGAATTAAAGGCTGCTTTAAGTGAAAATGAATCCTTAAAGGCAAAGGCTGCGAAGGAAGCTCTTGGCGATGTTACAGACAGTGTTGCAGAAGTAAAGGGTGTAAAATATATTGCAAAGGCAGTGGCAGGCGTTGATATGAACGGTCTCCGTGACCTTGGTGACCAACTTAAAGAAAAGCTTGGCGAAGGTGTCGTAGTTCTTGCATCTGAAAAAGATGGCAAGGTTAGCCTTATGGCTATGGCTACTGATGGTGCACAGGCTTGTGGTGCACATGCCGGCAATCTGATCAAAGGAATTGCTGCACTTGTTGGCGGTGGCGGCGGCGGTCGTCCAAACATGGCTCAGGCAGGCGGCAAGAACCCTGCAGGTATTCCACAGGCTATGGAAGCAGTTGCTGAAGTATTGGCAGGACAGATTAAATAAAATAAGATAGCATGGGGCTGTTTGATTGGTTTGAAAAGAAAAAGTAAAAAAAGCAAAATTTGGTATTGACGTCATAATTATTTGTGATATAATATCATTTGTGTATTGGCGTTTGTCGCCAAAATCAAATAACCCAAATCAGTCATTATACTTGAAGGGACTGAAGGGAGGTCAGGGACATGTCAAACGTAATCGTTAAAGAAAACGAGACTTTAGATAGTGCTTTACGTCGTTTCAAGAGAAGCTGCGCAAAGGCAGGTATTCAGCAGGAAATTCGTAAACGTGAACATTACGAGAAACCATCCGTAAAACGTAAAAAGAAATCTGAAGCAGCTAGAAAGCGTAAGTATAACTAATTGTTTCATGGGAGCGTCACAAGACGAGAGATTGTTAAATCACTTGTTTTGTGACGTTCTTTTTTGGGAAGTATTTGATGGTTAAGGAGTTTGATGCAGGTAGGTTCACTTTGCAAACAATTGTCATATTTACAATCGTTCACTCATACCATATCAATAAAGAGTGCATGGAATACATAAAATATGAAAAAATTATTTTCCGGCTTTTTGGCAGTTTGTATCTGTTTGGTTACATTAAGAATACCGGTGGCTGCGGATTTGGAATTAACTTCTCCTTCAGTAATATTGATTGAAGCTTCTACAGGGCAGGTGATTTATGAAAAAAATGCCACCGAACGACGTTCGCCGGCATCTATTACGAAAATCATGACCCTGCTTTTGACCTTTGAGGCATTGGAAAACGGTAAAATTGCATTAAATGACTCTGTATTAACCAGTGAACATGCGGCCAGCATGGGCGGAAGTCAGGTGTTTTTGGAAGAAGGAGAGACACAAAATTTAGAAACTATGATAAAATGCATTGTGGTTGCCAGTGCTAATGATGCTTCTGTGGCAGTTGCAGAACATATAGCAGGCAGTGAGCAGGCCTTTGTGGATCTGATGAATGCCAAAGCAGTGGAGTTGGGGATGGCGGATACACATTTTGAGGATTGCTGCGGCTTGTCGGATTCGGATTTACATTATACCAGTGCCAAGGATGTGTCCATTATGTCCAGAGAGCTGATTACAAGATATCCTCAGATTTACGATTATACAGGCATATGGATGGAGGATATTACTCATACTACGGCAAGAGGAGATTCTACCTTTACCTTGTCCAGTACCAATAAGTTAATAAAGCAGTATCCCTATACCACAGGTTTAAAAACAGGTTCTACATCCAAGGCAAAATTTTGCATTTCTGCAACGGCCAGAAAGGAGGATATTGACCTGATTGCAGTAGTAATGGGCTGTGAAGATGGTAAAACCCGTTTTAAAGAGGCGGCAAGCTTATTGAATTATGGCTTTTCTGTAAGTAATTTATTTCGGGACGAAAATGATTTTGAACTGGAAAATATTAAGCTAAAAGGGGCTTTGGCTCAAAGCGTTGGTATTGCCTTTGCAAGACCCTTTACTTATCTGGATACAGAAAACCGTGATATTTCAGGTATTCAAAAAGAACTGCAGCTGCCGGAGGTGGTAGAGGCTCCAATAAAGGCCGGAGATGTGGCAGGATATGCTGTTTATACGTTAAATGGTCAGGAAATCGGTAAAACGGAGATTCTGTATACGGAAAGTGTAGAAAAGGCAGGCTTTAAGGATTACTTTATGCAGGCGATTACGTATTTGTTGTTTTAGACATCCATTACAGTAGTTTAAGGGCAGTATGATCTGGGGCAACCAAATGATTTTATGCTGAGACGTTTTACTGAGACGTTTAAAATTGTTTTAAGACTTGCACTTTATTTACAATATATGATATGATAAGCAAGGTAGATTAGAAGATTGGTATTACAAGAGAATGAAAAGGCAGATGGAAAAGAGTATGTCTGGTTAGAAATTGCGTTGGCTGCCTTTGGAGAGTTATATGACATTACTAAAAATACTTGTGATTGCTGCTTTAGTACTGGGAGTTATCTGTCTGTTCAGTATATGGCATGCATCCACACATTTTCATAAAGTATATTACAGGCTTTCTAGTGAAAAGATTAGTAAGCCTGTTAAGTTCGTTCTGATGACAGATGTGCATGATAAAGTGTATGGCAAAAACAATTCACAGTTGCTTTCTGCTATTGGGGAAGAACAACCGGACGGCATTTTGATCGCAGGAGATATGTTGACGGCTCGTACTCTGGAGGAGGGTGGCTATAAAGATGTTTCGCTGAAGTTGCTATCCGGGTTGACAGAGCAGTATCCGGTGTATTATGGTTTGGGCAATCATGAATCCAAGATGAGCTGGAACAGGAAGTCCTTCGGACAGCAGTTTGAGGCGTATATGGACGCTCTGGAGGCCTTAGGTGTGGTCGTACTGCGCGATCAGTTTTGTGAGCTGAAGGACGTACCAATCCGTATATACGGGCTGGATATGGAGCAGATGTATTACAAAAGGCTGGAACAAGCACCTATGAATGACCATTATATAGCAGGCAAAATCGGACTTGCTGATGAAACGTATTACAATATTTTACTTGCACATAATCCTACGTATTTTGATAAGTATGCTCTGTGGAAGCCGGATCTGGTGTTAAGCGGGCATGTCCACGGAGGACTTGTTCGACTGCCTTTTTTGGGCGGAGTGATCTCACCGGCTCTTAAGCTTTTCCCTAAATATGACGGAGGCAAGTTTGTTAAGGATGATGCGGTCATGATTTTGAGCAGAGGATTAGGGTGTCACAGTGTTGGTTTTCGAATGTGGAATCCTTCTGAGTTGGTAGTGATTGAGCTTACGCCTCATGAAGAATCCTAACAGAGTCAGTTGGAGGTTCAAGTATTAAGATGAGACCACAGAAGGCAGTGACAGAAGGCATCTGATCATTAAAATATATAATTTTTTTTAAGGAATTAATTTTATGGCAATACCGGTTAAATTAGAAGCATTTGAGGGTCCATTAGACCTGTTATTATACCTAATTGATAAAAATAAAATAGACATTTATGATATTCCTATTGTGGAGATTACTGCCCAGTATTTGGAATATATTCGCAATATGGAACGAGAGGATATGAATGTTGTCAGCGAATTTTTGGTGATGGCTGCTACTCTTTTGGATATCAAATGCAGGATGTTACTTCCGAAGGAAGTAAATGAGGACGGAGAGGAAGAGGACCCAAGAGCAGAACTGGTACAACAGTTGTTAGAGTATAAGATGTACAAATACATGTCCTTTGAATTAAAGGACAAGATGGTGGAAGCAGGTAATGTATTCTGCAGAGATCTGTCCCTGCCGGAAGAGGTGCAGCAGTATAAGGCGCCTGTAGATTATGAGGAATTGGTGGGGGATACTACCCTTCAGAAGCTGCATAGTATTTTTCAAGACATTATGAAGCGCCGAGAGGACCGCGTGGACCCTATCAGGAGTCAGTACGGCAATATCGTTCGTCCCGAGGTGGATGTGGAGCGCAAGACTATTTACATTGAAGAATACATCAAAACCCGCAGGAATTTCGGCTTCCGGGATTTATTGGAAAAACAAGCCTCTAAGCTGGAAATTGTAGTTTCTTTTCTGGTAATATTGGAGCTGATGAAAACCGGTAAGATTACCATTCAGCAGGATGATTTATTTGACGATATTTACATAACATCTAATGAGTTTGTTGAGGAATAATATGGATAAGAATAAGGCAAAAGCAATTATAGAAGCAATTTTATTTACCATGGGAGAAAGCGTTGAGATAAGCAGATTAGCGGAGATTATCGAAATGGACAACAAGGATGCTCAGGCTCTTTTAGAGGAGATGCAGGAGGAATATAGACAGAGGGATGGCGGTATTCAACTGCTTATGTTGGATAAATCTGTACAGTTATGTACCAGAAAGGAATTATATGAATATATTATCCGGATTGCGAAAGCACCTCGTAAGATTACCCTTTCAGAGTCAGCTTTGGAGACTTTGGCTATTGTAGCCTATAAGCAGCCTATTACTCGTGTGGAAATCGAGAAAATTCGCGGTGTATCCTGTCAACACTCCATTGACAGGTTGATTGAGTATGATTTTATTCAGGAACTGGGCAGATTAGATGCTCCGGGACGACCTATTTTATTCGGTACTACGGAGCAGTTTTTACGAAGCTTTGGATTAGAATCCTTGGCACAGATGCCAGAGCTTGATTTAGATAAGCTGGAAGAATTTAAAGAACAGGCTGAGAGAGAAGCCGGACTACCACAAGGTGTGCAGCTGAGTCTGGAGGTCTAAAGGAATATTTCATACCACTATCCGGGAATAGGCAGACAAAAGGCTGTTTGAATATAGCTTTTGAAAATTTAATAATAAGATTGCCGTGGCATATCTTTTTTCGGTAGTCCATATAATGGAAGTGATACATACATGATATAGGATATTGTATGAAAAGAATAATCTTTAGTTTATTGATCTGTGGGCTGTTATGGAATCCTTCTTTTGTATTGTCAGCAGAAGGAATGGGGAATAGCTCTGTAGCGACAGAAGAAACAGAACACATACAGACAACGGCAGAAGGCACTGGGAGCGAGTTTGTAACAATACAGGAAAACTCGCTTTTTGCACAGAGTGCGGTTTTAATGGATGGGGTAAGCGGCAGAATTTTGTATGGCAAAAATCCGGACCTTCAGTTGGCCATGGCAAGTACCACCAAGATCATGACCTGTATTATGGCATTGGAAATGGGAGATATGGATGATATTGTGACCGCTTCCGGTTATGCAGCAGGCCAGCCCAAGGTGAAGCTGTACTTAACCAAAGGAGATCAGGTGAGATTAGGAGATTTGTTATATTCTTTGATGTTAGAATCTCACAATGACACGGCAGTGGCAGTTGCAGAGCACATTGGCGCCAAACTTTTGGGCATGCCTGATGATTTGGACAGTGTAAAAGCCAGAACCGATGCTCAGTCTAAGGAAGCGGTACAGGCTTTTATCGGGTGTATGAACGAAAAGGCCAGAGAGCTACAGTGTTATAACACATGGTTTATTACCCCCAGCGGTCTGGATGCTACCCAAACTTTTTCTGATGAGGAAGGGGTAGAATTGGAACGTTTCCACAGTACCACAGCGGTAGAGCTTGCCAGGATTATGAGCTATTGTATTATGCAATCACCCAAGAAAGAGGATTTTTTAAAAATAACAGGAACTTATTCCTATACCTTTTCCAATGTGGAGTGTACTCGCGGCTTTTCCTGCCAGAATCACAATGCTTTCTTAAATATGATGGAGGGGGCTCTGAGCGGTAAAACCGGTTATACAGGACAGGCAGGATATTGCTATGTAGGCGCCTTAGAGAGAGACGGAAGATATTATGTGGCTGCACTGTTAAATACCGGAGCCTACGGAAGCGGCAATAAAAGCAACAAGTGGAAAGATACGCGCAAGCTTATGGAATATGGGTTGGAGCATTACGATAATCAGACAGTATATGCAGGAAATACGATAACGGAGCCGGTTTTGGTGGAAAATGCAAAGCCAGGGCCCGGAGCTTATTTTGACAAGACCTTGATTCCTACAAGAGTCTCTAGGGTTCAACCAATAGAAATGCTGTTGGCAGACTGGGAAGAGATTCGGGTGACAGTTGAGCAGGAAAGTAGTCTTACGGCACCGGTTAAGGCAGGAGAGGTTGTGGGCAAGGTAGATGTGCTTGTAAATGATACACTTTTACAGCGATTTAACATTATTTGCACAGAGTCAATCGAGGCAAAAACCTTTCAGGATACGATAAATTACATAGTAAACCTCTTTTTGTTATAATGTGACAAAAAATGATTGAAATTTTTTTAACAAAAATCAAAATAACTGTTTGAAATTGGAAAAATATGTGATACAATGATATCATGCGAAGAATTTTGATTTTCAAGAAAATTCGCAAAGATTGTTTGTAAAACATATAAGTGGAGGGACTATAATGAGTAAT
>JAZRLF010000020.1:0-6701 GCA_045646695.1 Lachnospiraceae bacterium | reverse complement strand
TCACTAAGCTGTTTTGCTATTTTAAACCGTTACTTACTGTTTAAGGTTTTGTTCTCTGAATTAATTCCAGATGAGATGACCTTTCATCTCATTTTTTAGGAATCTTTCAGGGTTGCATTGCTGTTTATTTGTCAAGGTACTTGAAAAGCTTTGAATGCTTTTCATTATTGTTTGCCGTTGTTATCAGCGGCAACTTGTTTACTATATCATAGTTGCAATCTCTTGTCAACTACTTTTTTTAATTTCTTCAAAAACTTTTCGAAGAAATTAACGCAGAAAGAGGGATTTGAACCCTCGCGCCGGTTACCCGACCTACACCCTTAGCAGGGGCGCCTCTTCAGCCTCTTGAGTATTTCTGCTCGCTGAATAACACTCGCTACCAACGTATTTGTGCTCTGTTTTCACAGTGCATTATTGATTATACATATTAATCTCTACTTTGTCAACGACTTTTTTTAGAGAATTTTTAAATTATTTTTGGCCCTCTATATCTTGTATTTTGCAATTCTAATTAGTACTATATGTATAATTTTAAATTTTATTCCAATTGATTTCTATTTTTTTCTAAAGAATACGTTTGGCAAATCGTCAGAATATCTGGTAGATAGCTATACTCTTGCCGAATTCCCTGTAGATTCCTGCACTTCCTTTTTCAACCGGCTTAAGCTTGCTTATTGTAAAGCAAGAAGCCATCGCTCCTTTGTATTAAAGCTTCTTTTTTACATCATTCCTTTTAAAACGATTCGTACATGATGTTTACTACACACCTTCTTCCCACTCAGCAGCAAATATCTTTATTTGTTTTATATAAATTGGTACAAAGCGGACAGCTTCGATTCGAACTCCCTCAATCCCGTGGTCCCCACGGGACTTGTGCCGCTCCCAGTGCGAATGTGCCGCTGTGAAGCAGCCTTCCTTAGCACATTCTGCACATCCTCGCGGAGCTTTTTTTGTTACACAGGAAAGAGTACTTTCCTGTGTAACAAAAAAGGACACAGCACGTCAAATCCTGCTATGCCCTTTTGAACTATTTTTCATATTAGCTTAGTACAATTTTAATTATTTGATGTTAGTCTCGTGCAGTTTCAGATATTTGATGTTAACTTAATACAAATTCAAATCATTCTGATTTACCCGATGCACTTTCGGCAATTTTATAAAATCATATCCTTAATGGCATCCAATTTCTCTCCTGTCATATCCTGAGGAGTAAAGGTCAGCATTTCTGCTTCGCCTTTATAGCGTGGAATCAGGTGCATATGAAAGTGAGATACTGTCTGTCCTGCAGCCTCTCCATTATTCTGTAGTAAATTAAAGCCATCTGCATGAAGAGCCGGAGCCATTTTCTTAACCATCTTCTGAGCTACCTTTATAGCCTCACCCGCTAATTCCTCAGGCATTTCAAAAAGATTGGCATAATGCTCCTTTGGAAGAACAAGAGAATGTCCTTTGCTGGCCGGCTGGATGTCCATCATCACAATAAAATTATCATCCTCATACAGCCTTCTGCTTGGAATGTCACCGTTTATAATTTTACAAAAAATGCAATTGTCTTTCTTCATAATTAATATGCCTTTCCCCAGTAAACCATTTTCTGAGCCTTCTTACCACAGCATACACAAGTTTCGCTTAATTCCTCCTGCTCAAACGGCATACAGCGGCTGGTTACGGATAATTTCTCTTTAATTAAATCTTCGCATGCGCGATCACCGCACCACATTGCTTTTACAAAACCTGTCTTTTCAGCGAAAATTGCTTCTAATTCTTCCATATTCTTTGCAACAAAGGTATTCTCATCTCTGTGAGCACGTGCTCTTTCTAGCATTTCTACCTGCATTGCTGCTAAAACTTCTGCAACCTTATCTGTTAATTCTTCAAATGCAACTTCCATTTTTTCAAAATTATCACGACGGCAGATAATGCACTTGCCTGCTTCGATATCCTTTGGTCCACATTCGATACGTACCGGAATACCTCTCATTTCCTGCTCGGAGAATTTCCAGCCAGGGCTCTTATCAGTATCATCAACCTTTACACGGAAGCCCTTAGCCGCTAAAGTCTGGCGTAATTCCTCTGCCTTTTCCAGAACGCCTTCTTTTTTCTGGGCAATCGGTACAATCATCACCTGTGTCGGAGCAATCTTTGGTGGCAAGCAAAGACCTCGGTTGTCACCATGTACCATGATCACAGCACCGATTAATCGAGTAGTCATACCCCAGGAGGTCTGATGTACGTATTTCAATGTGTTATCTTTGTCTGTGTACTGAATACCGAAAGCCTTGGCAAATCCATCACCAAAGTTGTGACTAGTACCACTCTGAAGAGCTTTACCATCGTGCATCAAAGCTTCAATCGTGTAAGTAGCCTCTGCACCGGCAAACTTCTCTTTATCTGTCTTGCGGCCCTTGATCACCGGAATAGCCAGCACTTCCTCTGCAAAATCTGCATATACATTCAACATCTGCTGGGTTCTTGCCTCTGCATCTTCTGCTGTCGCATGTGCAGTGTGGCCTTCCTGCCATAAAAATTCACGGCTGCGAAGGAACGGACGGGTTTCCTTTTCCCAGCGCACTACGCTGCACCACTGATTGTATACCTTTGGTAAATCTCTGTAGGACTGAATGTCATTTTTATAAAAATCACAGAATAATGTTTCTGAAGTAGGACGCACGCACATTCTCTCCTGTAATGGCTGAAGTCCGCCATGGGTCACCCATGCAACCTCAGGCGCAAATCCTTCTACATGATCCTTCTCTACCTGTAATAAACTTTCCGGAATAAACATTGGTAAATAAACATTTTGTACACCTGTCTCTTTAAATCTGGCGTCTAACTGAGCCTGAATCAACTCCCAAATGGCATAACCTGCCGGCTTAAATACCATACATCCCTTTACGGATGTGTAATCAATAAGCTCTGCCTTCTTTACTACGTCTGTGTACCACTGGGCGAAATCCTCTTCCATTGCGGTAATCGCCTCTACCATCTTCTTCTCTGCCATAACTGCCTCCTCGTAAAAATACTTATAATAATGAATATAAAAGGATGGAACCCTCTGCTCCAATCCCCAAGGGACCGGAAACCGGCGGTACCACCCTTCTTAATGTCTAAACATTCACTCAAAATCTTTAACGCAGAACTACGCCGCATTTTCATGCAGAAGCTCCCCGGTAGGTTCTGTAACATGTGGTAGGAATTCACACCAGCCATTCCCTCTCTGAAACCCATTATCACATAATAATCCGGTTCATCGCCTTTATTAAACAAATCTTATGCTATTTTTTGGCGGATGTCAAGAGGTCAATCTATTCATATGTCAAAAAACTTTCAGTAAACCTCTCTGTTTCTTTTACTTGGCTGCCATCTTGCTAATATCGAATCCTTTCATAAATTGTACATATCAACAAATATCCGATAGGGCCCTTAAAAATTCCACCGGCTCCAAAGAGCTGCAAGCCTGCATAAATAGAAATCCAAATTCCTATGCTGGGTAATTTTGTTGCGCTACCCAAAAATTTAGGTTCCAATAGTTCCCTCACTACTGCACAGACCACAAATAGAACTCCGCAAACCACAGCCTGTATATAATCCCTTTCCATGATTTGCCACAAAGCTGTAGGAACCAATACAATTCCCGTTCCGAATACAGGAAAAAAATCCAATACACCTGCCAATATGCCCAAGACCCATCCGCCCTGAATGCCGCTGAACATTAAAGTAGGAATGCATAGTAAGGAAATAATTAAAAACAATTTCCCTTGGGTTTTTAAATATGCTTTTATATAGGTAATAACATCTTTACTAATTCCGATAATAAGCTTACCTTCTTTGTTTTGTTCCATTTTTGATTTTACTTTACCGAAAATTCCGGCCAAAAGAAAAACAGACAGGCTGTATGCACCAATATTAAAAAATATTTTACTTGCCAACTGTATCAAGGATGTGGACCATTCTGCTACCGTGCCCAGACCATTTTCCTGAAAATAGGCACACATTTTTTTGATCCAGGGATGTTCCATCATATCAGCACACCAGCTAAAATCACAGCTTTTTAAATAAGGTATCAAGCCAAACCAAATACAAACCGCCAGACTGCCCAAAATGCATACTATTGACAAGTATGCCAGCGGCTTTCGACCGATGCGCAATCTCCCGCTCCATTTGCTGAGAGACGGCTCTACAGCCAAAAGTACCAAAAATGCCACGATCAGCGGTGCAAAATATCTCCATACTACCGCAAGAAAAAAATACACTATTGCTGCAATAAACAATAGTGTAAGATAAGGTCTTTTTAATTGTCTTTTGTTTTTTTCTTCCATATCTCATCCATCCTTACACCTTTGTAAGAAATAGTATGGAAGTTTAAAACAAGAATATTTGTCTGCAATAAAATTACAGAAATTTGGCAAAAGCCTGATTTTGAGGTGTTGCCTGAAATGTCAATGCTTTTCCGGAAAAAGGATGGCAAAAGCTAATCCGATTAGCACAAAGGGCCGTCTGCCGAATACCAAGTTTGCGGCTAAGCTCCACAGAAACACTGCTGCCATACTTTACATCCCCCAAAAGAGGCATGCCGTGATGTGCCATTTGGCACCGGATTTGGTGAAAACGCCCGGTATCAATTTCGATATCCACTAACGCTAAATCGTCCTGCCTCTCCACAATGGTATAATGCAAAATGGCTTTTTGAAGTTTCTGATTTGCCGTTTGTCCATGTACACTGTCAGGCTTCCCATTACCCTTTTCATCGAAATCAGTGGCCACCTTACCAAACGTACTATTGGGGAAAATAATTTTCGCTACTTGTCCGTCCTTTATCATATAATCAGTAAAATCACCGCCGGTGGTTATGTCATCCTCTTCCAAATGTACTACTGCTAAATACTTCTTATTTAAAGAGCCTGCTGCCAACTGTTTGTTTAGTCTGGCTGCAGCGTCCTTGGTCTTGGCCACTACCAGCAATCCTTCCACAGGCTGGTCCAATCTATGCACCAGCCCAAGAAAACTTGCTTTTAAATAATTTTTCAGTTCATTTTCCACATCCATCTGGCCTACCCGCCCGGACTGCACTGCAATACCGGCAGGCTTATGAATGACCAGAATGGAAGCGTCTTCATATAGTATTTTTGTCTTCATAGCGTCTTTTTAATAAACAATAATATTACCCATTTTCTCAAGAATTTCCGGTGGTATAGTTGGATCTATAATAGTAAAACCACCTTAAATCTTAAACCTATACCCTACGCCCCAAATCGTCTCAATATACTGCGGTTTTGCAGTGTCGTACTCAATCTTCTCACGAATTTTCTTAATGTGAACAGTAACGGTAGCAATATCACCCACGGATTCCATATCCCAGATTTCGCGGAAGAGCTCTTCCTTGGTAAAGACATGGTTTGGATTTTCCGCCAGGAAAGTCAGCAAATCAAATTCCTTGGTAGTAAATGCTTTCTCCACATCATCTACATAAACCCGGCGGGCTGTTTTGTCAATGCGAATGCCGCGGATCTCGATAATGTCATTGACCTTGGCCTGACTACCAACCAGTCTGTCGTAACGAGCCATATGGGCCTTTACCCGGGCAACCAGCTCGCTTGGACTGAAAGGCTTGGTCATATAGTCGTCTGCACCTAAGCCCAGGCCACGAATCTTGTCGATATCGTCTTTCTTGGCGGACACCATAATAATCGGAATGTTTTTCTTCTCACGAATCATTTTGCACACATCAAAACCGTCCATTCCAGGCAGCATCAGGTCCAGAATAATTAAATCATAATCCTCTGTAAGTGCCATAGCCAGACCCTTGTTGCCGTCGTTTGCAATAGAAACCTGGAAACCACTCAGTTCCAGATAATCCTTCTCTAAATCTGCGATTTCAATTTCGTCTTCTATTATTAATATCTTGCTCATGTTTGTTCCTCCCTGGAAAACTTTATGATTGATTTACTATTTAAGCTTGATTTGTTATATATTTTCTAATAACAAAATGCATACAGGTGCCTTCCCCTTCTTTGGAGGTAGCCCAAATGTAACCCCCGTGGTCCTGAATAATCTTCTTCACAATGGAAAGGCCTATGCCGCTGCCGCCGGTACCGGAATTTCTGGAAGCATCAGTACGGTAAAATCTGTCAAAAATATTGGGCAAATCCTTTTGTGATATACCTTTGCCGTTATCTTCTATTTCCACACGAATTGAATCCACTTCATCCAAAATACGGATATTAATCTCACCCTGCGGCTTGTCCATGTACTTAACGCTGTTACTGATAATATTGTTAATAACTCTCTTTAACTGCTCCGGATCTGCGATAATAGTAGTATCCGGAGAAACCAGATTTACATAATCCAGCTTATAATTCATACTCTCCAAATCCAGACCTACTTCTTCGATGCAATCCCGGAAATATTCGCCCACCTGTATCTTATGGAAATGATACGGAATACGGTTATTGTCAATGCCGGAGTACACTGTCAGCTCGTTGATCAGCTTCTCCATGTCATTGGCCTTATTGTAAATGGTCTTGATGTAACGGTCTATCTTCTCCGGGGTATCAGCCACGCCATCTATCACACCCTCTGCATAGCCCTTGATAGCTGTAATCGGTGTCTTTAAGTCATGGGAAATATTACTGATAAGTTCCCTGTTCTGCTTTTCTCTTTGAATCTTCTCTTCGGCATTCTCCTTTAAACGCAAGCGCATA
>JAZRLF010000019.1:0-6432 GCA_045646695.1 Lachnospiraceae bacterium | reverse complement strand
GCAGTTAAAGCTGCAGGCGGTATTCAGGCGGAAGAAATACTGAAAACCGAAGAACGTATAGCATTTCTGGAAAGCCAGAAAAAGGAACTGCAGGAAGCAATCTGGGCAGGTAATTCTGCTAAAATTACAGCTGATAAGGTATTAAACAGCCTTAACAGTGCTGAAGGTTGGGGCACCTGGGATTTGCTGGGCGGCGGCCTTTTGGCTGATATGGCAAAACACAGCCATCTTGATGAAGCTCAAAGCGCTATTGAACATCTTCAGTCACAGCTTCGTCAGTTTAAAACTGAACTTGCAGATGTTACAGTCAACGCGGATTTTCAGGTTAATATTGATGGGTTCCTGCGATTTGCTGACTATTTCTTTGACGGATTGTTTGCAGATTGGGCCGTTATGGACAAAATAAGCCAGGCTAAAAATCAAGTATACAGCACCAAGTCTCAGATAGATAATGTTCTGTTGCGACTGAACGATATGCTGAATACAGCAGAACAGGAAAAAACAAAATTATATAACAAGCTGAATACTCTTATCACAGAGGCTAAGCTTTAATATTCGGAAAGGATTATACGTATGGATAGGACACCGGATGAAGAAAAAGTTTTTCCGGTCTGGATAAATCATACAGACAAAGTTGTTTCTTTTGAAAAAGCAGACGGATTTGAAATAATATATTTTTCTTCATATAAAGAAACGATAGATTTTGCAATAGAAAAATGCTCGGTAGGTTACCGAATTCAATAAGGAGGTTATTATATGAAATGTGCAGCTGACTTTAGAGAAATTGCTCGAAATGCTCTGCGTGGCAAATGGAAAATAGCTATACTGACGGGCTTCCTTGCTTCTTTAATGGGAGCAACACTTTTCTCCGGAGGAGGAAATTCAGGTTCCAATTCAAGGAATAATGATTCAACAAGCAATATGATTCAGGAATTTCAGGCCACAGATTTTTGGTTACATTTCCGTACAATTTTGCTGTCAGTAATCGTAATACTTGTAATATGGATTCTTATAACAATTGTAATAAGTGGTGCAGCTAAACTTGGATATGCTATTTTCAATCTTAATCTGATTGACAATAAAGAAGCATCAGTTTCTGATTTGTTTTCTCAGTTCCATCGTCTTGGTGATGGATTCTGTATGAATTTCCTTGTTGGATTATTTACATTCCTTTGGGGTCTGCTTTTTGTTATACCGGGTATTATTAAAGAATACAGTTATGCGATGACACCATACATATTGGCTGAAAATCCGGCTATGACTGCTACGGAAGCAATCACAGAATCACGTCGTATTATGAACGGAAATAAGTGGCGCTTGTTCTGCCTTGGATTCAGTTTTATCGGCTGGAATCTTTTATGTTCTGCACCTTCTCTGATAGCTTTGGCAATTCTTGGTGCAAATGCTGTTACAACAGGTAACATAGCTGTATTGTTGTGGATTATCCCTTGCAGCATACCAACATTTATAGGCTCTCTGTTCCTGATACCTTACCAGCAGGCAGCATATGCAGCTTTTTACAGGGATATTACCGGTATACCGATTCATAACTCAGATGAATTCATTTATACAACATCAACTGATACAGTATTATGAACGGTGGTATAAAAATAAAATAATCAACTTTAATAGATAAAGGGGTTTTCTTATGTATAAATACGAATATGAAACTATAAGCTGTGATTTTGGAGGATGGGGTTTTGGATCTGGCAATATATATAGCATTGAAGATTATCGTTCAATAATCGATGAACGAGCAGCAAAGGGCTGGCGCTATGTTGGATTTATTCCAACAAAACAGCGCGGTACAGGTCATACACAGGAATTGGACTTGATATTTGAAAAACTTTTATAAAACCAAACTTTTATACGAGAAAGGGGAATAGGTATGGATAGAATTAAAAACCTGAATCGATATCAAAAAGTAATCTTGATTATTATGGGCTTTATGGTAGTGCTGTTTGGTGTAATATACTCTAAAACTATTTCCCGAGAAGGTTTTCTATATAATGACGTTATTCTTGTGCCCAAACAGGATAATGACGCCACTATATATTCCGGTAAGTTAAAGGGTGAACAAGCTGTTTTCACTGTAGATGCTGATAAAACTGTAGTGTTCCAGCATGGCGATACTGTGTACGGACCGTATACCGCAAAGGAAGACCCAACCGCTATACCAGAGGAAAATGAATTTAGCAGCAAACTAATGGTTGGCGTGGAAGTTTATAAAGGAAACGATATCTTCTTCCGTGGTGGTGTATTAAAACAAAGCGACGAATGGTGGCTTTTCAATGAAGACGGAACATTTGAAAACTTCGATATTATGTTCTCTGATGGTTACTATACATATGATGGTGATGGTAATGTAGTGGATCCTGTAGAACCATCTGCATCAACAGTAATTGACTTAATGGCTGGGCCTAAGCTGACTCATAAAGGCGAGTGGATGGCATGGTTTATGGGTGTGGTTATCTGTGTTTTAACAGCTGTTTCAATTCTTTATGTGGAAGAATTATTCCGTTGGAATCTCTCTTTTCAGATTCGCAATGTTGAAAAAGCTGAGCCATCCGAATGGGAAATTGCAGGTAGATATATATCCTGGACTTTATTACCTGTATTGGCATTGGTTGTATTTGTAATAGGACTTCAGTAAACTTATATCAACCATATAAAGGAGTTATAAATGAAAAAATATTTAGGTTATATCCCAGCAGTATTGTTTACCGGATTTTATCTGCTTACTGCTCTTACAGGAGTAAGTATTGCTTTATCCATGATTTTAATATGGCTTGGATGTTTTTATATTGCTGCTGTGCTCCTTCATAAAGGAATCATATGGGGTGGAGTTTTTGGCACGCTTCCAGCACTGCACATGATTATTAGAGGCGACAGTGAAGCATTTATTGGAATTGTAATTGCTTTATTCTATATTGTCTTATGCATTTATCTGTGGAATAATAAAGATAAAGATTCAAATACAGTGACAAAAAAGGAAGTTGCTGCTTTCTTCACAAACATAGTTTTAACTGTAATTGTACTGATATTGAGTGCTTATGTGGCCGTTATAGGTGGTATGATTCTTATGGCCAGTGGTGTTCACTATATATTGGCGTATGCAGGTATGCTTGTACTTCCGACACTGCTATTACCCCTGATTTGGCTGAAAAAAAGAAAAAAATTTATATCCGTGTGGAGTAAGGTAGCACTGATATATCTTGTTGTCTTGTTAGGCAACTACGCTTATGAAAAGTATGATGCAAGTATAACTGTTAATACCGCGCCTAATATCAATGTGTACGAATATCTGCCTTTTGAGGAAGATTCAAAAATTGTAAAAATGGACAGCAGCACATTAAAGTTTACAGATAATATTCCAAGAATTGACGGTGCTGCAGCTCTTTTTCCGGTGTATTCTGCATATGTTAATGCGGTTTATCCTGAAACAACAAAATTATACGATGGGACTTTTGAATACAACAATACGCCTGGTGGCTACCAGCTTCTTGCAGAAAAGGGCATCGACCTCTTTATAGGTGTTTATCCATCCGAAGAGCAGAAAGCCTATGCAGAAGAATGCAATACAACTTTTGAATATACCCCTATTGGTACAGAAGCATTTGTTTTCTTTGTTCATAAGGATAATCCGATTGATAACCTGACAACTGAACAGATTCAGGGTATTTATTCCGGTGAGATAACCAACTGGAAACAGGTCGGCGGTAAAAATGAAAAGATTGCCCCATTCCAGCGCAACGAAGGCAGTGGCAGCCAGAGTATGCTTAAACGTTTTATGGGAGACAAGCCTATAATGGAAGCTCCTACAGAACTGGTAAATGATATGATGTCCGGTATTATTGAAAGGGTTTCGAATTACAGAAGTAAATCTAATTCGATTGGCTTTTCCTTCAGATTCTATGTTGAAGGCATCATAAAGAATCCTGATATAAAGATGCTTTCCATTGATGGTGTTGCACCTACAGCAGAAAACATTAAAAACGGCAGTTATCCGATTGTTACACCTATTTATGCTGTGACATATGAAGAGAACACAAATGAGAATGTTGATAAATTGCTTCAATGGATTTTATCTGATGAAGGACAGTACATTCTTGAAGAAACAGGCTATGTAGGTATAGCAAAATAAAGTTTAATTTATGAGGTGGTACTATGAAATGTCCATGGTGTAATAATGAGATGGAAAAAGGTCGTCTTATAAATAAAGGTGGTTTGTATTTTCTTCCGGATGGAGAAAAATACCCTAAATTATATACTAAGCGAGAAATGGAAAAGCATAATGCTGTGTATTTACCACCATATATGTTTGATGTTCCTGCCGTGTGTCCAGAAGCATATATATGTAGAGCATGTACAAAAATTGTAATTGATTATGAATTATATAAATAATCTGTTTAGCTAATTTTGGTTTTATATAGGAGTAAGATTATGAATCATAAAAAAGCTAGAACATTGCGAGATACACTGATGATTATTGGCTTCGTTATAATGTTAACGGGATATTTATTCGGAATTGCAAGTACCATAATCGGTGCGATCATTATGTTATCTTGCATTGTTCCTGACTTTCTTTATAACAAATGCCCCCATTGCAAAAAAAGATTAGGGAGAAATGAAGGGGCATTTTGCCAACATTGTGGCGAAAGAATTGATTGACGGATTATAATTTGAAAAAGGAGGGGTGGCTGTGTGGCTAATTACATTTAGCGAACTTGCAGACTATTTGATGCACGGGAGAGAAATTGAATTTAGATATGATGGCAAGGATTATTCTATTACCAACAGCCACTATGAATGGCATTTTTGTTGTGATACAGACGGGACAACTATTAGATTATGTGAATTCCACAAATTTGATGTTCTGGTCGATAAAGTAAGAAACATTGAAATTGAAGAAATAAGCATTGAGAATATATTTAATGAACGGCTTGGTAAATTAGAGATTTTGGATATTTTATAGACCATAAGAATGTATAATAGTAAGTAAAAATCAGCTTTTCTTATACTGTCAGCAGAGTACATGGTAAGTGGAATACTGTTATACTTGAAGATGCCGATGAATATATTTATGCTCCTATGTTTTACATTGATGGAAAAACGTTTAACATCGATAAAGATGGAGAAATAGTAAGGTTTACTCGTAAGTAGCTATACATAAACTTAAATTTGGAGAATTAATAGTGGATAACGTTCAAACAGGTAAATTGATTGCTGAATTGAGAAAACAGCAGGGTTTAACACAACAGCAATTAGCAGATAAATTGAATCTTTCAAATAAGACTGTTTCAAAGTGGGAGTCTGGTTCAGGTAGTCCTGATATAGCTAACCTGCCTGTACTTGCTGAAGCATTGGGAATATCAGTAGATGAATTATTGAAGGGTGAATTAAATAATTTAGAAATTAAAAATAATTTTTCACCACAAAAGGTACTTACGCCAGAGCAGAAAAAGGAAAGAGCCATAATCGCTCTGGCGGCCTGCATCGGAGCAATCCTGGGAATTTTGGCGTATAATTTTGGTTGGCTTGGGTAAAAATATGCTGTTCCACGGTGCGTAGATTGTATTCTACGGCAAAGAAGTGTGATTGTGCCACTCTTTTCGCTACAATAATTTCATCGCAAACGAAAGGAGAGGCATACATGAAACAGAATGAGCAGACCCAAAAGCAGTTATCTCCGAAAGAGAAAATCCGCATTTTGTTTGCTACTTTGGCGGGTCTTGGTGTAGGTGGTGTATTAGGGATTATTGCATACCATCAACACTGGCTTGGATAAGGAGAATACATAGCAGTCATGCACTACAGTGTGTGGCTGCTATTTCTTCCGGTCATAAATCTATTACATTAAACGAAGAAATATGTGATATAATCTTCATAAGCCCTTCAATATTTAGGCCGTAATAATAAAATATTGAGTTGTAAACTCTTGTTGCGGATATGTAAATCAAATGTAATGGTGGAATATCGTGATTTTAGATACAATGAAATTACCGTAGAAAAGGAGGATCTCATATGAAGCTTTCAGAAAAGATTATTGGACTTAGAAAGTCTAATGGACTGTCCCAGGAAGATCTGGCTGAAAAGTTGGATGTTTCAAGACAAGCAATCTCTCGTTGGGAGTCGGGAACAGCAATGCCTGATGCAAATAATATTCTTCAGCTTAGCAAGCTGTATGGTGTTACAACCGACTACCTGTTGAACGATGATTATCAGAGTGACAATGATTTGCCTAAAGTGAAAGAGGTACAGAATGATAACCTTGGACAAATCATGGTTTATTTGGTGACACTTGAAGTAATGGTAATGCTGATACAGTTTATGACGACTGTAATTCTTCAAAATGTGTTTTTTGGATTTTTAAGTTTCTTGCCTTTTGTAGCAGCAATCGGTGGATTTGAATATGCGTATCAAAAGAAAGCA
>JAZRLF010000018.1:0-2037 GCA_045646695.1 Lachnospiraceae bacterium | reverse complement strand
GCTATTCTATCTTTGGGTAACACATCAAAGGGCATAGGCTTCAATACCTGTTTAATATTACTTTCTCTCCACTGTAAAGCCTCCAATCCTTCACGCCCGAAAGCCTTGAAATATTTGTGATATTTAAGCTCAATGAAATTGCACTCTACAAGCACATCAGGTATATCCTTGTACATCATGCAGTACATTTGCATTTTGCGGGAGAAGTTATTATCCTTACTCCACTCGGCAAAGATTTTTTGGATATCCTTGTCTGCACTGTCGCAAGCTTTTGTTACTTGAACCATAGAAGAAAGAGCTTTATACATACTGAAATCATTGCTGTATATACAACTTAAAAGTTCTCGGCTTCTACGTTCCGAAATTTCCACAATCTCGTTTTTCACTACTATATAATTGTTATTGCTATCCTTTGTAATACAGCAAAAGTGTTCAAAATGGCCGGACTTCTTAATTGATTCACGAAGAAGACCAAGTTGCTGCTCTTTATTGGGTACAGCATTGAAATTCTCTATCTGCGAAAAAGTATTCCTATTCTTTGCCTCAATCTCAG
Organism: Lachnospiraceae bacterium; assembly: GCA_045646695.1. GTDB lineage: Bacteria > Bacillota > Clostridia > Lachnospirales > Lachnospiraceae > RGIG6307. The sequence continues at coordinate 1,484 of JAZRLF010000018.1, read as the reverse complement.
CTTCAAACTCAGCATCTGTCTTCTGTGGCACCTTTGTATTAAAGTATAGAGTAGCAGAATTACGGAAAGGATTCGTTGCGAGCCTTTGCCTACCTACAATCTGCTGAAGGTCTACTGAAACATCAATAGCCATACTCTTCACTCTGGGATTAGCAAAAATATAACTATATGCCGATTCTGAATAAAAGTCTGCCCCTACATATACAGTAGAGGTGCAGAATGTAAACATCTTATGCGCCTCATCCCTTCCGGGTATTTCTGATATTATGTACTTCTGCTTCATTTCGTTTGACAGAGATTTTAGTTTGTTGTTATTCTCCGGCGTCGCACTGCATATTATCGTTACCTCATCAGGCGGTAACTGCATCTTCTTTATTATGCGTACTATCTCTTTCACAGAATTTATATAGAACACAGCTTCGCGCGAAGTGAATGTTGCCCCATTTTCAAGCATGATACTCCTGCCGTTTCCTCTACGATAATTCTCTACGATATTCTCGCATAATGATACAACAGATTTATCAGTATGTACAACCTCTATTTTAGGAATATCAATCATTGTATCCGGCCATATGAGAGAACAGATGGTAAGGTTTCTAAATTGACTGCTCATGTCAAGGTACTTTTCAAGGTACGGTGTTGCAGAAAGATATACTACGGACCGAAAGTTCTGCAATGTACGGTATAATTCATACTCTGTCTCCGGCTTAAACTGGCAATCATTGAACATTACCTGAAACTCATCGACAACCACTGTCCATTCATCAATGTTCTCTCCACACTGTTTCAATTGCTCAAACACATAGCCTAGTGAGTCGTAGGGAGTAAGTATAACCTTTCCACCTTGATGTATATAATTCGCAAGATTGGACTTCACGGTTATCATTTCTTCCGGCGTTGTCTTGCCTTCAAAATACTTTTTCTTGTCGCCCAGAAAACGAAAAAGGTGAAAATTGTCCCACAAATGCTGAGAGCATTTGTTAAATAACAGATGTTTGCGTGGAGAGGCGTGTACAACCTTTTTACCTGAATTTATGAACATCTCTGTAGCTCCACAACCACATATATGCTTGTCGAGAATTATATGCTCATTTTGTGGTAATAAAGACCACAACTCTTTCCAATCGGAGAGATATTTAATACACTCCGGTACAATTAATTCTATTTTTCTCATTTGTTGTTAAACTTTAAAATTTATACTATAGGGGGATAGTCGTAGACAGAAGTGCTGAACGAAGTGATAGTGATATACATAACCACGCAGTGGAATATTTTTAATCATAGTATTACCTGTTATATTATAAAATATGTACTTTTTGTAGACTTTTTTATTCCACCCTTCGGTTGGATTATGTTGATACAATTCACTAACGTTCATTGGCTTTTGCCTGTGGCGTTCCCTTGTTGTTTCTGTTCTATTCATTATCATATTTTTTTAAATTTCATACGTATAAAGATTTCAGCCCTTCGCAATCCCTCTTTTT
>JAZRLF010000017.1:0-42322 GCA_045646695.1 Lachnospiraceae bacterium | reverse complement strand
TCATCTAACTCCGTTCGACTTGCATGTGTTAAGCACGCCGCCAGCGTTCATCCTGAGCCAGGATCAAACTCTCATGTTCAATCTCTTGGTCAAAATAAAGCTAGCTTCTTTCACTAAGCTGTTTTGCTATTTTAAACCGTTCTTACTGTTTAAGGTTTTGTTCTCTGAATTAATTCCAGATGAGATGACCTTTCATCTCATTTTTTAGGAATCTTTCAGGGTTGCATTGCTGTTTATTTGTCAAGGTACTGTTGCTGCTTATCAGCGGCAACTCGTTTATATTATCACAAGTTATTCGCTATGTCAACAACTTTTTTCAATTTTTTATTCAAAGTTTTTTTCTTTGTGACACTCTTTTTGCGAGTGCTTGTTTATAATACAAAAAGCTGTCGAATTTGTCAACAGCTTTTTGTAATTTTTTTTATTTTTGTATTACTCATTTGTATTTTGGGTATTTGCATTTCTATTTTTATCAATAGAACCGCACCTCAAGACTAACAATGACTATCTTACAGATGTATTTGAATTTGAAATAATTTTAAATCTATGATTGTGCCACACAGCAAAATGGCCTGGTGCATATGCGCCAGAGCCATTTTGTCTACAGTCTGAGACTAACCCAAATCGGATTAGTCTTGCTTTGGTTATAAATATAAAGTGAAATTCATTTTTCTATTATCCAAACATGTCAAACAAGCTAATCTGGTTGGATTCCGGTAAATCTCCCAAAATCCCCAGCTCGCCCAGTTTGTCCGCTACGGTCTGCGAAACCTTTGCCCTCTCTCTGAAATCATCCTTACTGAGGAAAGGTCCTCCCTTGGCAGCTTCTACGATAGATTCTGCCGCGCTTTCACCAAGTCCATCAATACTATTCAGAGAAGGCATGATTTTATCGTCGATAATCTGGAAATTTCTTGCATGTACCCTGAAAATGTCAATAGGCATAAATTCCAGACCTCTTACATACATTTCCAGAACACTTTTCATGTCTTTATAGCTATCCTGCTCCTTATTGGATAGGGTATCCTTACGTGCCTTATAATCGGCCATGACCCTTCGCAGTCTCTCTTCGCCCAGACACATCAGTTCATAAGAAAAGCCTGAAGCACGTATACTGAAGTATGCCGCATAGTATGCCAGAGGATAATTGATTTTAAAATAACCGATTCTCCAAGCCATCATAACATATGCTGCGGCGTGGGCTTTCGGGAACATATATTTAATCTTTTCACAGGACCAGATGTACCAATCCGGAACGTTATTGGCAACCATAACTTCTTTCCACTCCGGTTTCAATCCTTTACCTTTACGGACACTTTCCATAATGGTAAATGCTAAGGAGCTTTCCACACCCATACGAATCAAATAGGTCATAATATCGTCTCGGGTACAGATTGCCGTAGAAATGGTAGCCTTTCCTTCCAATATCAGAGTCTGAGCATTGCCAAGCCATACGTCCGTGCCATGACCCAGTCCGGAAATACGCACTAAGTCGGAAAATTTCTTTGGCTGCGTATCCCGAAGCATCTGGAATACGAAGTCTGTACCAAATTCCGGAATTCCGAGAGATCCCAGATCCGTGCCATCCATCTGCTCCGCTGTAACTCCAAGAGCTGAAGTATCTTGAAACAAGCTCATAACCTGAGGGTCATCTAAAGGTACAATGGTAGGATCTACTCCTGTCAAATCCTGAAGCATACGAATCATGGTAGGATCGTCGTGTCCCAGTATATCAAGCTTTAACAGGTTGTGGTCAATGGAATGATAATCAAAATGGGTAGTGATAATATCCGTCGTCATATCATTGGCCGGATGCTGCACCGGTGTAAAGGAATTAATATCCTCCCCTAACGGTAATACAATAATGCCGCCCGGATGCTGTCCGGTACTTCTGCGTATTCCCGTACAGCCCTGGCTGATACGTTCAATCTCACAGCCTCTTTTATGCTTGCCACGCTCTTCGTAATATTTTTTTACATAGCCGTATGCGGTCTTGTCTGCAAGGGTACCAACCGTTCCCGCACGGTAGGTCTGTCCCGCTCCGAAAATAACTTCGGTATACTTATGTGCTTTGGACTGATATTCACCGGAGAAATTCAAGTCAATATCCGGCTCTTTATCTCCTTTAAATCCCAGGAAGGTTTCAAACGGAATATCGAAACCATCTTTTTTCAAAAGAGCTCCGCACTGTGGACAAATCTTATCCGGCAAGTCACAGCCGGAACAACCGTCTTCTACTGCTGCTGCAATCTCCGGAGATTCAAATTCCGAATAATGGCAATTCGTACAATAATAATGAGGACTCAAAGGATTTACCTCAGTGATACCTGCCATGGTAGCCACAAAGGAAGAGCCAACAGAGCCTCGACTACCTACCAGATAGCCATCCTCTACAGATTTCCACACCAGTTTCTGCGCAATAATATACATTACGGCAAATCCATTTTTTATAATAGAGTTTAACTCTTTTTCCAGACGTTTTTCCACGATTTCCGGCAGCTGTTCTCCGTACATTTCGTGAGCCTTGTTGTAGCAGATCTCCGTCAAAGTCTTGTCCGAATCCGGAATCACAGGGGGACACTTGTCCGGGCGAACGGGAGAAATATGCTCTATCATATCGGCAATCTTGTTGGTATTGGTAATAACCACCTCTTCTGCCTTATCACTGCCCAGATACTCAAACTCCTTCAGCATCTCTTCTGTAGTCCGTAAATACAGCGGAGCCTGCTCATCTGCATCTGAAAAGCCTTTGCCGGCCATAATAATACGACGGTACACCTCATCCTCAGGATCCAGAAAATGCACATCACAGGTAGCCACCACAGGTTTATTTAACTGCTCTCCCAAAGAAACGATACGTTTATTTATCGCCTGAATATCTTCAAAGGAATTAATATTGCGTTGTCTGTCCGAAGCAACCATAAAAGCATTATTTCCCAAAGGTTGTATCTCAAGGTAATCATAATAGGATGCGATTTTAGTAATATCTTCATCACTCTTCTCATCCAAAAAAGCTCTGTATAGTTCGCCTGCTTCACAGGCACTTCCAACCAAAATACCTTCCCGATACTTATTTAATAAGCTCTTCGGAACCTTAGGCTGTCTGTTAAAATAGGTCAGATGGGATTCACTGACCATGGTATACAAATTCACACGGCCAATATCATTCATGGCCAGTAAAATGGTATGATAATAAGGCAGCTTACGTACCGCATCCGTGGAGGCCTGTCCCATGGCATTCACCTGCTCCAGCGTATAAACCTCCTGCTCCTCACACATAGCAATCAGCTTTTTAAAAATATGTGCCGTACATTCCGCATCATCTACCGCACGGTGATGATTGTCTAAGGAAACCTTTAATGCCTTGGCCATAGCATCCAGGGTACGCTTTCCTAATGCCGGAAAAAGTACGCGTGACAAAGCAAGGGTATCCAGATACGTAAAATCAGAATCATATCCCAGTCGCTTACAATTTTCTATAATAAAGCTCATATCAAAGCCTGCATTATGAGCTACTAATTTACAGCCCCGTATAAATTCCAGAAATTCCGGCAAAACCTGCTCAATAACCGGTGCACCCTTCACCATATCATCAGAAATTCCTGTGAGCTGAAAGATTTCAAAAGGAATAGGCATTTTCGGGTCCACAAACTGAGAGTATCTTCCTGTTATCTCTCCCTGCTCCACCTTTACCGCACCGATTTCGATAATCCGATCTTTGACCGGAGAAAAACCGGTGGTTTTGATATCAAATACCACAAAACTGTCCTGTAAAGTACCATGCGATGCATCTCCGATCACAATATCTGTCAAATCATCTACCAGATACGCCTCACAGCCATAAATCACTTTAAAGAACTTATCCTTATCCGGAGTGGCACCTGCCTCTTTGCAGCGCTCCTTCTCTTTTTTCCACAAACCCTCCCATACATGGTTGGCTGTAGGAAAGGCCTGTACCACACCGTGGTCCGTAATGGCAATTCCGGGATGTCCCCAGGAATATGCTCTGTTGATAATATCCTCAGCCTCAGATACACCATCCATATCACTCATTTTGGTATGACAGTGTAATTCTACACGCTTACGCAGGCTGTTATCCTTACGGCTTACCCGAAAATCAGTGCTCTTCTTAATACCCACTACGGATGCAATGGCTATTTCTTTATCAAAATTATCCATCATGGCAATGCCCTTAAGCTTAATAAAGGCACCTTTTTTCAAACTTCCCTTTACTTCATCCAATTGCTCATTGCGGACAAACATTTTGACCGTAATGGTATCTGTATAATCGGTAACATCAAAAATAAGAATGGTCTTTTCATTACGGATCTCCCGCTGGTCCATGGCAATAATCTGACCGCGGATGGTCACTTCACCCATCTCACCCAGAATCTCTTCTATCTTCATGGCACCATCTTCAAAATCTTTGCCGTATATTACGTCAGGATTATCTGAAGACTTAAGCGGCCTGCGGTATTCCGGTTTCTTAGGCTTTTCTTCTCCGGAAGTATTCTTGGCAGAGCCTGCATCCTTTGCAGACTTTGTGATACCTGCACCATTCTGCTTTGCTGTTTTGGCTTCGCCTGACGTATTCTGCATGGTAACGCCTTTTTCACCGGTATCCGCTATATTACCCGGCACTTCGCCGTTAGCCTTTGCAGCATGGACTTCCCCATTACCTTCTCCCTCTTCAAAAACACCGCGCCTTAGATTGCGGGAAATTTCCGCCACCTTTGCTGCTATCATGCGGTCCTCTTCTTCAGACTTAGAGCCTTTTACAGGCACATATTCATAGGAAAACCTAACATTCAATCCACAACGCTCTGTGAAGATCTTGTCCAAAATACGGGCAAGCTCCTCCTGCTGCATATGCACAAACACCGTATCCTCCAGAGCCAGATGAATATGATTCTCATCAGGATAGGAAATATCTGCTTTTTTGAATATAATATATAAAATATGACTGTATGCCTTTAATTCCAGTAATATAGAATCTCTGTACAAGTCCATCAAAGCCTTGCCTGTGTACTGTTCAGACAAGGTAAAATGCTCATATAATTTAACCTGACGACTATCTCCGCTTTGGGCGAGCATAGTCGTCAGTATCTTTTCTATTTGTATAATCTCTTCTTTGGCGATCAAGTAACTGCTCTCTATATGTACTCGCAAATAACCGCCGCTGGTTACATTTACGATTTTCTGTACAGTCACCTGCTCCAAACGTGCTTTTAGTCTGCCTTCCACCTGGGCATAGGGGAACACATCAAAAAACGGTTTACTCATGCTTCTTACCTGCTATTTCTCATTCCAATGATCCAGTTCGTACTTCAAAGTATCTAATAGCTCACTTTCCGGTACTTTTCTGACAATCTTACCTTTTTTAATCAGTATGCCTTCACCTATGCCGCCTGCAATACCGATATCCGCCTCTTTAGCTTCTCCGGGGCCATTTACTACACAGCCCATAACTGCCACCTTAATATCCAGTGGGTACCCGGCAACCAAAGTTTCCACCTGATTAGCCAAATCTATCAGGTTGATCTTGGTGCGTCCGCAGGTTGGGCAAGACACTACCTCAATGCCACCCTTTCGAAGTCCCAGAGTGCGCAGTACCAGCTTGGCGGTCTTAATTTCTTCTACCGGGTCTCCGGTTAAGGACACGCGGATCGTATCACCGATTCCCTGACCTAATATCATGCCAAGACCGATAGAGGATTTGATATTGCCGCTCCATACCGTACCGGACTCAGTAATACCTACATGGAGGGGATAATTTATCTTCTGTGCTAATAATTCATGAGCCTTTACACACATTAAAACATCAGAGGATTTGATGCTGACTACCAGATTGTCATAGCCCAGCTCCTCAATCATCCCCACCTTATCCAAAGCACTCTCTACGATGCCTTCAGCAGTAACACCCTGATATTTGTCTACCAGATGCTTCTCCAGGGAGCCGCTGTTTACTCCCACACGAATAGGAATCTGTCGCTCCTTGGCCACATCCACCACAGCCTTTACTCTGTCAGCAGAACCGATATTGCCGGGATTAATACGGATTTTATCTGCGCCGTATTCCATGGCAGCGATGGCCATGCGATAGTCAAAATGAATATCGGCAACTAACGGAATATGAATCTGCTTTTTAATCTCCGTCAGTGCTTTAGCCGCATCCAAAGTAGGAACGGTACAGCGAATAATCTCGCAGCCTGCCTGCTCCAATCTCAAAATCTGGCTGACAGTTGCTTCTACATTCTCTGTAGGAGTATTGGTCATAGACTGAATCAGCACCGGATTGCCGCCGCCAATTACTCTGTCACCAATGCGTATCACCTTTGCATGCTCTCTCATATCGCTGCTCCTCCAAATACTAAATGCTAAAAGAAAATATTACGAATGTCATTAAACACCAAAAATACCATAAGTACCATAAAGAAAATAAATCCTATGGTGTGCACCAGACCTTCCTTTTCCGGTGGTACCGGCTTGCCTCTTACAAGCTCTACTAACAAAAATACTAATCGTCCACCGTCTAATGCCGGCAATGGAAGCAAGTTAATAATACCCAAATTCACACTCAAAATGGACGCCAGATTCATCATGGTAAGAATTATAGGACCTAATCCTGCAGGCTTTACTGCCTCATAAGTCTCGCCTACCATATTAGCTATGCCTACTACACCTGCCATATCTTGGCTCTTTACCTGTCCCTTGATCATCATAAGCAGACTCTTGTAGGTGGAAATAGCAGCATAACGAACTTCATAGAAGCCGTATTTAAATGCTTCTAAGCCTTTTACCTGTACATATTCACCGCCGGTAAGCCCCATATAGTAGCGTCCTTCCTCTTCCACATAAAGAGGCGTGAAGGCAATGTCCACCAGCTCATCTCCTCGTCTGACTACCAGTTCATAAGGATCTCCTTGATTCAACTGACTGATAACCTGTACCTCACGGTATAAATGAACCTTCTCTCCATTAATAGAAACAATCTCATCCCCCGGTAACAGTCCTGCTCCTGCCGCCGGGTAACCTTCCGTCACACTGACAATAACAGGCAAATCTGTGGCAGAAAAATTTACGATAATAAAGCTCAATACAAAAGCCAGTATAAAATTGCACAAAGGTCCTGCTACAACCGTACCTATTCTGGCCCATACACTTGCGTTATTGAAGCAGTGCTCATCTCCCTGGCCACCGCCTTCTACATTGCCGTCTTCTCCGTCAAACATACAGGCACCGCCAATAGGAAAAAGTCGGATAGAATATACAGTCTCTCCTTTTTGGAACTTTATAAGCTTCGGACCCATACCCAGGCAAAATTCCAGTACACGAATACCGTTTAACTTGGCTATCACGAAATGTCCCAGTTCGTGTACCATAACAAGTACACCTAAAATAATCAAAAATATAATAATTGACACAATAATACCGCCTATACTAATTTTTTTATTAAGCAGTTGCGAAGTTCGGCGGCCGGAGCAATATATGTTCTGCTTCATGGACACTCCCGCTCCATGAAAATGCGTAGCGGTACTAAGCTCAGACTACGGCTATCGCCTTGCTTCGCTAAGGACTGACGCTTTTCAAGGCCCTTCAGCCAGAACATATATTGCTCCGGCCGTCGGACTTCGCAACTGCCTTTAATATTTTATTGTAATGTTGTGGTCATAAATTACAAACAAACCAACGCCTCAACACTTTCATATGTCTGCTGCTCCACTGTCAAAATCTCTTCCACGGATGGCGCACTCAGCACATGATGCTTTGACATGCAATTCTCGATAACATCTGCAATCTGCAGGAAAGAAATCTTTTTATCCAGGAAAAGTGCTACTGCCTTTTCATTGGCTGCATTGAATACGGTAGGCATACTGCCGCCAATCCGAGCAGCTTCATAGGCCAATGCAAGGCCTTTAAAAGTCGCCGTATCCGGTTTTTCAAAGGTCATCTGTCCCAATTCATAAAAATCCAGCCGCTTTCCTTCTAATGGTCGCCTGTCAGGATAAAACAAAGCATACTGAATCGGCAGCTTCATATCCGGTGCTCCCAACTGAGCCATAATGCCGCCATCCACGTACTCCACCATACTGTGAATAATACTCTGAGGATGAACCACTACCTGAATCTGCTCAAGGCTCACATCAAACAGCCACTTAGCTTCGATAACCTCTAAACCTTTATTGACAAGGGTTGCGGAATCAATGGTAATTTTCCGACCCATAGACCAGTTCGGATGCTTTAACGCATCCTCTACCTGCATAGTGCGCAGCTCTTCCAACTTCCTTCCACGGAATGGACCTCCGGAAGCTGTCAACAAAATCTTCTGCACCTGACTGCGCTTTTCCCCTTGCATAGACTGGAAAATAGCGCTGTGTTCACTGTCAACCGGTAAAATAGATACACCGTATTCCCGGGCTAGGGGCATGATAATATGTCCTGCTGTCACCAGTGTTTCTTTATTGGCAAGAGCAATATCCTTGCCCGCCCGAATAGCCGCAATGGTAGGTCTAATACCAATCATTCCCACCAAAGCAGTAACCAATACGTCCATGTTCTCCCAAGTACTGATTTCCAGTAAGCCTTCCATGCCGGAAAGCACCGGTATCTGCAAGTCTGCAGTTCTGATCCTTAAATCCTTTGCCGCCTCTTCACTCCACATTACTACCGCTTCCGGCCCAAACTCACGCATCTGAGCTTCCATAAGTGTCACATTGGTTCCTGCAGCCAGTACAGTCACCTGTAAATCTTCCTTATACGCTCTGACAATCTCCAATGTCTGGGTGCCAATGGAACCGGTAGAACCGAGAATACCAATCTTTTTCATCCTTTATAACCCCATAAATACATACTTAATGTCCAAAAAGAAATAAATCAAAAAATAAATACAAGGTGCAGTAAAAATAATACTGTCAAAGCGGTCTAAAATACCGCCATGTCCCGGAATACATTTACCGTAATCCTTAATATGGTAATTACGCTTGATAGCGGAAGCCGCCAGATCACCGCACTGCGAAATCACACTGCCGATGCCGCAGATCACACCCATTAAAATCACATATTCCTCTCCCATGACAAGCTTGCCAAACAACATGCCCAGCAAAGCTGCACCTACTACGCCACCGATACACCCCTCGATAGATTTCTTGGGACTTAACACCGGAAAGGCTTTGTGATTGCCAATGGTCTTACCGGTAAGCATGCCCACTGCATAAGCACAAGTATCGCTGCCCCAGGCACTGATCCATATTAACCATACTACCTTGCTTCCAATATCCGGTAAAGCTCTTGTCATGCCAATGAAGGATAACATCACCGGCACATACATAAATGCAAAAACAACCTCTGTCACATGAGAGGCATTGTACTTTGGAAAGGAAATCACATATGACGCCAGCAAGGCAATAATCGTAAAGACAATAATGCCTAACAAATAAACCACATCTACTGCCTCATTGTGTATAAAGGCCAAAATTTGACATGCGTAAATACACACTGTACCGATAATACCTATGACCTCTAACCGGTTCACCATGCCACTTTCTCTGGTCAATCCCACTGCCTTTGTCATCTCCAAAAATCCCAGCACAGAAATCAGCGCCAGTACCACAAGTAAAGGGATGCCTCCAAAATACAAAAATATAGCTGTTAAAATCAAAAGTACAATTCCGCTAATCAGTCTGGTCACAAACATTATGTAGTTTCCTCCTTCAAAGCTCCAAATCTTCTGTCTCTATGGTTATATGCCGCAATAGCCTTTTCCAATTCCTTTTTATCAAAATCCGGCCATGGAACCGGCGTGAAATAAAATTCGGTATATGCCAACTGCCACAGCAGAAAATTAGAAATACGCTGCTCATTGCAGGTGCGGATCAACAAATCCGGATCCGGATAATTACCGGTATCAAGGCTTCTTGCAATCAGTTCCTCTGTAATGTCGTCGCTCTTTAATTCTCCTGCTGCCACCTTTTCTGAAATCCGGCTCACTGCACGTCTGATCTCATCCCTGCCACCATAATTAATGGCAATGCTGAAATGCAGTCCGGTATTGTCCTTAGATGCTTCCTCCAATCTGGCAATGCTCTCCTGAATATCTGCATCCAATCGGGATTTGTCACCTATCACGCGAACACACATGTTATTTTTCTCGGCAGTCCTTAAGCAATTCTTCATGTAATTGCGCAAAAGCTTCATCAAGGCATCTACTTCCTCCTTGGGTCTGTTCCAATTCTCCGTAGAGAAAGCATATACCGTCAGATACTGTACCCCCATCTTATAAGCTTCTTCGCAGATAACCTCAACCGTCTTGGCTCCTTGCACATGTCCTGCATTACGTGGCAGTCCCTTTGCTTTGGCCCAACGGCCGTTACCATCCAAAATAATTGCTATGTGATTTGGTACCTTCCACTCTGTTCCCATCTCTTACATCCTATCCTCATACATATTCAAAGCAGGAGATTGCCAAGGCATCAACAGCAAACTCCCTTCATTCCCAATATGGAAAGAGGCTGTTGCAGAATCAAGCAGTAAATCCATCCATCTGCGGGAAACATTCCCCACCTGCAACAACCTCTATATCGTACACTAAACAGTCATAATTTCCTTAGTCTTATCTTCTACAGCCTTATCAATATCCTTGATATACTTATCGGTAAGCTTCTGAAGCTGATCTTCTAAATCCTTGCGATCATCCTCAGTAATCTCGCTTGCCTTCTCCATCTTCTTAACAGCATCTACACCGTCACGTCTTACATTACGAACAGCAACCTTCTGCTCTTCGCCCTTTTTCTTTACATCCTTGGATAATTCCTTACGACGTTCCTCTGTCACCTCAGGGAATACCAAACGAATTACTACGCCGTCATTATTTGGATTGATGCCAAGCTCAGAAGTCATAATAGCCTTCTCAATGGCTTTGATCATACTCTTGTCCCAAGGAGCGATCTGAATCATTCTAGGTTCCGGAACGGATACATTGGCAACCTGCTGAATAGGAGTCGGGGTGCCGTAATAATCTACACGGATTTTGTTTAAAACGTTAGGGTTTGCTCTTCCTGCACGGATTGATGCAAATTCTGCTGCTAAATAATCCACGCACTTTTCCATTTTCTCTTCGTAAATAAATAATCTCTGATCCATATTATGTCCTCCAGTTATACGGTCACCTTAGTACCGTTAAATTTTCCATTCATCGTATTAACAATAGAATCTTCCTCATTCAGGTCAAATACCCACATCGGCATCTTATTGTCTCTTGCCAGAATAGATGCCGTCATATCCACTACCTGTAGGTTCTTATCGATAACCTCCTGGATGGAAATCTCATCGTACTTCTTGGCTTCCGGATTCTTGGCCGGGTCTGCATCATATACTCCGTCGATAGATTTGGCAAGCAGAATAGTCTCTGCCTCTACCTCAATGGCACGCAGCACAACACCTGTATCCGTGGAAAAATACGGATGTCCCGTACCTCCGGCAAAAAATACTACCATGCCTTTGGCAAAATACTTATTGGCTCTGTCCTTTGAAAAAAGCTTGGTAAAGGAGCCGCACTCAAAAGGAGTCAATATGTTGGTCTGCATACCTACGCTCCTGAAAATCTCAGAAACATAAATACAATTCATAACGGTAGCAAGCATACCAATCTGGTCCGCCTTGGTACGGTCAATATGCTCAGAAGTACGTCCTCTCCAGAAATTACCGCCGCCAATCACGATACCAACCTCAGTGCCTGCCTCTACTAACTGCTTAACCTGTAAGGCAACTTTTCTGACAGTGTCCTCGTCAAAACCGGTCTTCTTGCTGCCGGCCAGTGCCTCACCACTTAATTTTAGCATGATTCTCTTCATAAAATGTACCTCGGTCTTCATACTTATTTTTTTTAGTGTAACACAAAACTTGCAATGGGGAAAGAGAAAAGGTAAATTTTTATTGATTTTTTAAGATTTTCTCTTTTATACTGCTTTACATTCCCTTCCGGCTACCAGTGCCGCCCCAATGGAGGTTGCAAAACCTGCATATTCCGGTATCACAAAATGAACCCCTTCTCCGGCCAGGTCAGCGCAATCCTTGGTAATATAATCACACTCTTTAAAATTGGCCAAAGAACCAATGAGTATAAACTCCTTCACGCCCTTATCCCGTGCAATCAAAGTACCTGTATGGCACAGGTTCTCAATCACCATATGCACAATACCTGCAGCAATGTCTTCTCTGGTTACCATTTCCTCCACCTTGCCGAAATTAGCTGCTGTTACATTTAAATTCAGTCCCGGCAAAGGTTGCTTGGAAATATCTCCGATAAGCAGATCAATCTGCCTGTAATCCCCACGGGAGGACAATTCCTGAATCACGTCTACGTCCTGGGTATTTAATAAAAGCTTAGACAATCCTAAAATGGTGCCGCCGCCAATAGCAATACCTCCCAGGTGAGACAATTTATCTCCCTCTACCAATACGTAAGAGGTGCCGGTGCCCATGCTGACCACCACGCTCTTGTCTTCCTTTGCAAAATATCTGCCGCCTATACCATTTGCCGTAAATTCATCCACCTTATACGTAGGAATACCATAAATAGGCTTGGTTACCCCACTGCTGCCTACCCCTGTCAAATGTATCTCCGCAATATCCGTAAGCTCCAACTCATTTTCTGTCAAAAACTGACCAAAAGCCCCAAACAAGCTGGCTATAGGATTGCTGGCTTCTACCTGTATGCATTTTAATAATTCCCCGTTTAAAAAACCGGAAATCTTAGTGGTGCTGCCACCAATATCAATGCCTACAATTGTCTTCATTACTCTACCTCCGCAATTTTGCCGCTGACAGCACAGGCTGCAGCTGTCTTTGGAGAGGCCAGGAAAATCTCTACCTTGGAGGTACCCATTCTGCCCAGGAAGTTACGGTTATTGGTAGCCACAACTCTCTCTCCATCTGTCAGTATACCACCTGTACGTCCACAACACAAGCCACAGCCGGGATGGGTAATGATAGCACCTGCTTTTGCCAATATATCTATGGTACCGTTGGCTGCTGCTTCCTTGTATACCTTGCGACTGGCCGGAGTTACGATCAGTTTTACAAAAGGTGCCACTTTCTTGTCCTTTAATATCTCTGCTGCTGCCATCAGATCCTCTAAGCGTCCGTTGGTACAAGAACCGATAAATACCTGATCGATGGGTGTACCTGCAAGCTCACTGACCGGCTTGATATTGTCTACCTGAGAAGGGCATGCCAAAACCGGCACAAAATCCTCTGCCCTGTAGTTGATCACCTGACAGTACCGGGCGTCTGCATCTCCCACCAGGGAAGTCTCCGCCTCTGTAAGAGGAATTTCACAGTACTCTGCAGTTTTTGCATCCGGGGTAAATAAAGCACATTTTGCACCGCCCTCGATGGCCATATTGGCAATAGTCATACGGCTTGCCACAGTCATATTATCCACCGTATCACCTGCAAATTCCAATGCTTTATAGGTAGCTCCGTCAGCCCCCAAATCACCGATCAACGTCAGAATAATATCCTTACTGGTTACATTATTCGGCAGTTTACCGTTAATATTCACACGAATGGTCTCCGGCACACGCACCCACATGGTACCGGTGCCCAGGATACTTGCCATCTCCGTATAACCGATGCCGGAAGAAAAGGCACCTACACATCCGTATGTAGTGGTATGGCTATCCGTACCAAACACAATATTGCCCGGCTTTACATATCCTGCCTCTGTCATCAGCTGATGACAAATGCCATCGCTCCTATGCACATGCTTCATGCCATATTTGGCAGCAAACTCATTGCCTCGCCTAAAATGTCTGGCATCATCCAACTGACTTGCCGGCACCAAATGGTCGTATATTAACACCACTTTGTCCGGGTCCCAGAGCTTTGTAAAGCCCATTTCCTCAAATTTATCTGCTACAAAAGGAATGAAAATGTCGTGAATCATAACTCTGTCCACATTCACCGTAACAATCTGTCCCGGTTTTACACTTTCAGCTCCTATATTTCTTGCTATAATCTTCTCTATAATTGTTGCTCCCATGTCACACCCCTACTCTAAGCCGTTTAGCTTACGCATAGCCTTAACTAAGCCCCCTGCGGAAATAATATCTACTAAATTTTGCGGCAAGGAATTAATTGCATAATGCTTGCCTTCATGTTCAACATCCTGATTTACTGTTACTGTGATACTGTCCCCTTCCTGCACTGCTGCCTGTAAATCACTGTTCTCAATCAGCAGCAAACCATTATTAATGGAATTGCGGAAGAAAATACGTGCAAATGACTTGGCGATAACGCAGCGTACTCCCAATGCTTTGATAATCTCCGGTGCCTGCTCTCTGGAAGAACCACATCCAAAGTTTTTACCTGCCACAATAATGTCCCCCGGCTGAATCTGTGCCGCCAATTCCGGACGAAGGGGACTAAAGGCATAAGGCGCCATATCCTGTATGGTTTTTAATGCTAAATATTCTGTAGGAATGATGATGTCAGTGTCAACATCATCTCCCAGCATCCAAATTTTTCCCGTAAACTGTTCCATATCTATCTCTTTTCTGTGCCTTTTACAAAGGCATCTTTTTATAATTAATCCAGCATATCTGCTGTCACGATCTCACCCTTCACTGCACTTGCCGCCACGGTAGCTGCACTTGCCAGATACACAAAACTATTAGGATGTCCTGCACGGCCCTTGAAATTACGGGTACCTGTACTGATCAAGGTCTCACCTTCACCAATAACACCCTGACAGCTGCCCCAACATACGCTGCAGTTTGGATTCATGACAATTGCTCCGGCTTCCATGAAAATATCCATAAGTCCTTCCTGTAAAGCCTGCTGATAAACTCTCTGACTGGCCGGCACTACTAAAAGACGTACTAACGGATGTACCTTTCTGCCCTTTAATACCGCTGCTGCCACCCTCAGATCTTCTATACGACCGTTATTGCAGGAACCGATAAAGGCTTCGTCAATCTTGATACCTGCACAATCTACAGCCGGAACTACATTGTCCACAAAATGTGGCTTTGCCACGATAGGTTGGATAGTTCCCAAATCAATCTCATATACCTTGGCATACTTGGCGCCTTCATCACTTTTAAAGATATGCTTTGGAGTACGGCCCTGCTCTGCCAAATAATCAAGAGCCACCTGATCCACCTCCATAAGGGCAGTCTTGGCACCAGCCTCCACGCAGAGGTTACAAATAGCGATACGATCTGCCATAGTCAATGTAGCCAGACCTTCACCGCCAAATTCCATAGCCATGTAATTGGCACCATTGGCACTGATCTGTCCGATAATAGTCAAGATCAAATCTCTGGCATATACGCCTGACCGTAATTTCCCGGTTAAATTAAACCGCAAGGTTTCCGGCACCAGCACCCAGGACTTACCTGTTACCATGGCATATAAATAATCCGTACAGCCCACCCCGGTACCAAAAGCTCCCAGCGCGCCATAGGCACAGGTATGACTGTCTGCACCGAAAATAAGCTCACCCGGACGTACATGTTCTTCCATCATTACCTGATGACACACGCCGGCGCCTTCATAAAAGGTAATGCCCTTTTCCTTGGCAAAATCACGCATTTTCTTGTGACTGGCTGCGGTTTTAGGGCTGTCACATGGTACATTGTGATCCACTACCCATACCAGTTTGGAAACATCTGCGATATGGGGCTTTTTGAGCTTATTGTACATGTCAATTGTTAAATGGGTAGTTCCGTCATTGCTTAAAAGACGGTCTACCTCTACGGTATGTATATCGCCTGCCTGCACATACTCTACGCCTGCGGCAGCTGCAATAATTTTCTCTGCTATCGTCATTGGGTTCATTTTTTTCTCCTTCATTGGGTGTTATTTTTTACATCCTGAGTTTTAGTTTTCTTGATTCAGGGAGGCGATCAAACCACCTTGATCCAGAATTCCCTGCATATAAGGCGGAAGCTTGGTGCAGGTAAATGTTATGTCATTCACTGTAGCGGTACCCTCAAGCATATCCAGAGTCATTTCGTCGCCTTCGTTGACTGCATCATAAAGCTCCTTGCATACGATCACCGGCAGACCAATGTTAATGGCATTACGGTAAAAAATGCGGGCAAAGGATTTGGCGATCACAGCATGCACACCCAGAGCCTTCAGCACACTTGGAGCCTGCTCTCTGGAAGAACCACAGCCGAAATTTTCATCAGCCACTACGAAATCCCCCGGACGAACCTTACTTGCAAACTCCGGATCCAAGGATTCGAAGGTATGTGCCTTCATTTCTTCAATCGTCGGGTACAATAAATACTGAGATGCGATTATCTGATCGGTATCCACATCCTTATGAAAACGGAAAATCTTTCCCATATTAAAACCTCCATCATCTAAATAATCTATAATCGTTCTGCTGCGCACTTAGTGCTATGCAAATCTAATCTAATTGTATATTGTAGCATACTATTCAGGAAAATCATAGGAGAAATTTTAACTAATACGGAGTTTCTAACCCCTTCTGCAATAAATTTATGATATATATCTTGATTTATTTTAACATTCTTATTGAGAATTACATACATCATTACATCTTCACATACAGTTTCATAAGTGTACTTTCTGCGGACTGTTTTATGTTAGAACTTCTTACAAAAATAAATTCTCTTTTAAATAATATTGTTTGGGGGACTCCGGTGCTAACACTGCTTATGGGCACAGGTATCCTATTGACGATTCTCACCGGCGGATTTCAATTTGTCTATTTCGGCCACGCCATGAAACAAATTTTAGGCAGCTTCAAAAGAAAAAAAAAGGCCTCTCATGACACCCAGTCTATTTCCCAGTTTCAGGCTCTTTGTACTGCCCTTTCGGGAACGATCGGAACCGGAAACATTTCCGGCATTGCCTATGCCATTGCTATGGGAGGGCCGGGAGCCATTTTTTGGATGTGGATTGCTGCATTTCTTGGAATGATCACCAGCTTTGCCGAAAAGGTACTGGGGATTTATTACCGTCAAAGAAATAAAAACGGCGAGTGGTGCGGTGGGGCCATGTACTACCTGCGTGACGGTCTGGGCAACCAAAAAGGATATAAGCTGCCGGGCAAGCTTCTGGCCGCTTTTTTTGCACTATTTACCATTCTTGCCTCTTTTGGAATGGGGAACTTAAGTCAGATAGCCTCCATACGGGAAAGTGTACTGAGTCTCACCTCCTTTACCCACAATCCACGAATGGACGCCTTTCTTATCGGTGTGTGTATTGCAGTGCTGACGGCTTTTGTAACTTTAGGAGGCCTAAAACGTATTGCTCGGGCCAACGAAACCCTGGTTCCTTTTATGGCCCTGTTTTACATACTGGGAACATCTGTCATTATAGCAATGAACGCCGGGCAGATTGTACCTGCTTTTCTTTCTATTTTTCGTCATGCCTTTTCTATGGAAGCGGCAGCAGGGGGTGTGGGCGGCACTATGATGAAACAAGCCATTATCTGTGGCTTTAAACGCGGGGTTTTCTCCAACGAAGCAGGCCTTGGCTCCTCTGTAATCGTACATGCAACCTCCGACGTAAAAGAACCTGTGGTGCAGGGCTTTTGGGGCATTTTTGAAGTTTTCTTTGATACTATTATACTTTGCACATTGACTGCGCTATTGATTTTAACCAGTGGTGTGGTAGATTTAAATAGCGGTGTAGTTTTTATGAATGGCTCCAGCTTTGCCCTTGCCACAGAAGCCTTTACTGCTTCCTTCGGTATTTTGGGCGGCGGTTTTATGACCATTGCCATTACCTTATTTGCCATTGCCACCGTATTTGGATGGAATTACTATGGTTCCAAAGCATGGGAATATTTATTTGGCACCCGTACCGTACCTTTGTACAAATACGTATATATCGCAGTCATTTTACTGGGGTGTACCTTAAACGTTGATCTGATTATCGATCTGTCCGACACTTTTAACGGGCTGATGGCGATTCCAAATCTGATTGGAGTATTAAGCCTTACCGGTACTGTGTTGGCTATTTTAAAAAATTATAAACTTCGAAATATAAAAGGTGAAACCGGAACACTTCCAATGCTTTCTTATTTTGCTGATAAGACATATTTTAAGTAAAAAAGCACACACTATTCTAGCGGAGGGCACTGTGCCTATGTCCAATCATTTGGGAATTTCGCAAACGTATACTCGTTTTAGGAATTTCAAAATTCTTACTACTCATCATTTTAAAAGGAGAGATTTTCACATGAAAGAACTCACAAGAAATACAACAAACTGTCATAACACAGACTACAGCAATACCAACTGTAACAACCTAAAAACAGTGGATGATTATGATGACGGCAATATCCCTCAGGAAGATTTGCCGCAGGATGTGATACCGGACGAAGTACCTCGAAAAGACGGTCCCGGCGGTGAAAGTGGTAAATAAACCATTGCTTGGTTCATTTTTTTAATACGGACTCTGCTATTTTGGCATTCCTCTTGCAGAAGTACAAAAATGGGTGTGAAAGTTCTGCCTAAATTGAATTTTATAGTTTTTTACAAAATTTAATTTTATAGTTGACAAAATGCTCATTAGTGTATATAATAAATCTGTTCGCAGGAATGGCGGAATTGGCAGACGCGCACGGTTCAGGTCCGTGTGATAGCAATATCATGAGGGTTCAAGTCCCTTTTCCTGCATAGAAAAAGTCCCTAAATTAGGGACTTTTTTCTTTTATTATTTAGAGCTATAGTCTTTCGTGTGTAACCAAAAATCAAGCTGCCAAATGGCAGCCTGACCTAAACAAACTAATGATAAATTAGCCTATTTAAATATATATAAAAAATATTCCCCCGCAAATAAATAAGATGCACTCGTACCCATATGTTTAAGTACCAGAAAGCTCCGAAAGGTTGCTACTGTAACACTCAGTCTAGATTCTTTTCACTCTTTTCTACCACTCTTTTCATCTTTTCTTCAAATTCCTGCGAAAACTCATGAGGTTCTATAGCCCTCAATTCTTCTTCCAGCTTGGCAGTCTCTATCGCCAAGGCTTTCTTCAAACATTCTTTCAGTTGTTCACTTTCACTCTTCAAATCCAATTTCCTCCTTGTAGTATGCTTTGGAGTTAAAATTTGTTCTGCAATCTAATTATTTTCTCTTATATACATATAACGGAATATTCTTCTATTTGTCCCCTTTTTTATTAAAATACAATTAAATATTCAATTAACTATTTAATTCAATATACTCCAAAGAAAAGCCCCGGAAACACAATCTCCGGGACTCCTCCATATAAGCTTTTATTTTAGGAAAACAATATTAAACCACACCCTGAGCCATCATAGCTTCTGCAACCTTTTCAAAGCCTGCAATGTTAGCACCTGCAATCAGGTCGCCTTCCATACCATACTTCTTTGCTGCATCGCTGGATGCCTTAAAGATGTTCTTCATAATCTGCTGAAGCTTTTCATCAACTTCTTCTGCAGTCCATGCGTAACGCATAGAGTTCTGGCTCATCTCCAGACCGGAAACAGATACACCACCTGCATTTACAGCCTTGGAAGGAGCGATCACTACACCGTTAGCCTTGAAGTACTCTACTGCTTCTGCGGTAGTAGGCATATTAGCTACTTCTACGTAGTACTTAACGCCGTTAGCAACGATATTCTTGGCATCTGCGATACCAACTTCATTCTGGGTAGCACAAGGCATAACAACATCTACCTTAGTAGCCCATGGACGCTGTCCTGCATAGAAAGGTACACCAAACTTCTCAGCGTAATCCTGAACCTTATCACGGCCGGATGCACGCATCTCAAGCATAAAGTTAATCTTTTCTTCGGTACAAACACCGTCTTCATCATATATGTAACCGTCAGGACCGGAAATAGTAAGTACCTTACCGCCTAACTCAGTAATCTTCTTTACTGTACCCCATGCAACATTACCAAAACCGGAAACTGCAAAGGTCTTGCCCTTGATGTCTTCGCCAAAGGACTTTAACAGTTCAACAACATAGTAAACTGCGCCATAACCGGTAGCTTCCGGACGTACCAAAGAACCGCCGTAAGGAATACCTTTACCTGTAAGAACACCTGTAAATTCATTGCGAAGTCTCTTGTACTGACCAAAAAGATAACCAATCTCACGTGCACCAACACCGATATCACCTGCAGGAACGTCAGTATCTGCACCAATGTGCTTGGAAAGCTCAGTCATAAAGCTCTGGCAGAAACGCATAACTTCTGCATCAGACTTACCTCTAGGGTCGAAATCGGAACCACCCTTGCCACCGCCCATAGGAAGGCTGGTAAGGCTATTCTTAAAGGTCTGCTCAAAGCCTAAAAACTTCATAATAGAAGCATTAACGGATGGATGGAAACGAAGTCCACCCTTGTATGGACCAATAGCTGAATTAAACTGAACACGGAAACCACGGTTTACCTGTGGCTTACCATTATCATCCACCCAAGGAACACGGAAAGTAATCATTCTCTCAGGCTCAACCATGCGCTCAATAACACCGCTCTCTACAAGCTTAGCGTTCTGCTCTACAACAGGTTCAAGAGATTCTAAAACCTCTGCAACCGCCTGAAGGAATTCCGGCTCGCCTGCGTTACGTTTTTCAACATCAGCGTAAACTTTTTTCAAATATTCATTGTTCAACATAAATACTTCCTCCTCAAAGTATTACTTACAGATTATGGCAATTTAAACCATTAAAGCAATATTAAACTTTTTGAATTAATTTGTCAATAGGTGCACTTTTAATTTCTGTCACCAATTCACACGTTCATTTATATGAAAGAGAAAGGAAAATCATTCCTAAATTAGTGAAAGAAATTTATAAACAATGCAAAGCATCCGCCACACTGCTGACACCTAATAAATGCATTCCTTCCACATCTCCAACGTCTTTTAAGCATACTTCCGGCAAAATACAGGTCGTAAATCCCAGCTTCTTAGCTTCCAATACACGCTGCTTGGCCATATTGACTGCTCGCACCTCACCACTTAATCCGATTTCTCCAAAGCACAGCATCCTTGGATCTAAAGGCATATTTCTATGGCTGGATATAATGGCCAATACCATGCCCAGGTCAATGGCAGGCTCAGTAAGACGGATACCACCTGCAATATTGACATACGCATCACAGGCGGCCAGCTGCATGCCCAAACGCTTCTCCAATACTGCCATCAGTAAATTCATACGGTTAAAATCCGTGCCCGTAGCCTGGCGTCTTGGAATACCGAAGCTGGTATTACAAACCAGAGCCTGGATTTCTACCAAAATCGGCCTGGTACCCTCCATGGAGCAGACTACCACGGAACCGCTGGCCTCCACCGGCCTGCCGGTAAGCATATATTCGGAAGGATTGGCCACCTCCACCAGTCCTCTCTCCTGCATCTCAAATACACCGATTTCATTAGTAGCTCCAAAACGGTTCTTCACACCACGCAAAATACGATAAGAAGCATGTCTGTCCCCTTCAAAATACAGCACCGTATCCACCATATGCTCTAATACCCTTGGTCCGGCCACAGTACCTTCCTTGGTTACATGACCTACAATAAAAATACTGATGCCCTGTACCTTGGCTAACTGCATCAGCACCGCAGTACTCTCTCTGACCTGAGACACACTGCCGGGTGCCGCAGATACTTCCTGCCTGAACATAGTCTGGATAGAGTCAATCACTACCACCTGTGGCTTCTCACTGCGGACTGTGGTATCAATAACATCCAAATCGGTTTCGCACAAAAGCTTCAAATGGTCATCAAACTCACCGATACGCTCTGCACGTAATTTAATCTGGCGTAAGGATTCCTCACCAGAAATATATAATACATCCACCTGCTTGGCAGCCAACCTTCTGCACACCTGTAAAAGCAAGGTGGACTTGCCGATACCCGGGTCACCGCCTACTAAAGTCAGGCTTCCGGCAACAATACCTCCGCCCAAAACACGGTCCAACTCACCGATATCCGTAGTAAGTCTGTCTTCTTCCTTTAAATCAATGCCGGAAATAGGCAGCGGCCTGACATCCTCCCTCACACCCATAGTGATACGCTTCCCTTTGGTATTCACCTTCACCGGCTCTTCTACAAAGCTGTTCCAGGCACGACAGCCGGGACACTGTCCCAGCCACTTGCCGGATTCATAACCGCACTCCTGACAAAAGAATACGGTACCTGTTTTTTTATTTGCCATAGTATTTTCTCTCTAACATTACCTGTTGCATCACTTTCAAGTGCCCACGAGCATTTGCTTGAACTTAACAGCAACTTTTTGTTCTGAATTTATTTGTAATGAATTCATTTAATCTTAAAATTCACCTTACCTGCAGAGTAGCCTGCTACAATGTGGCAGCCTGCCGTCAGCTTTTTAGACAAAATCTCCTCTGCCAAAGCATCTTCGATCACCTTCTGCATAGCACGCTTTAACGGACGTGCTCCCATCTTGGCATCGGAATATTTCTCTACCAGATGCTCCTTTAATGATGGTGTTATCTCCAGCTTCATACCTAATTGCTCTTCCATACGCCTTCCCAGCTGTTTTGCCAATAATCCCACGATAGACTTCATCTCTTCACGGGTTAATGGATGGAACACGATAATCTCATCTATACGGTTGATAAATTCCGGCTTAAAGAGTCGCTTTACCTCTTCCATAACGCCTGCTCTCATGCGCTCAAAGTCCTTCTCCTGGTCAGTCTTGGCTGCAAATCCCAGGTTCTTCGGGTCTACGATTCTATTTGCTCCTGCATTAGAAGTCATAATAATCGCTGTATTCTTAAAACTAACCTTGCGTCCCTTAGAATCTGTAATATGTCCATCATCCAGCACCTGCAGTAAAATATTGAACACATCCGGATGGGCCTTTTCTATTTCATCAAAAAGTACCACAGAGTATGGATTTTTACGAATCTTCTCAGAAAGCTGGCCGCCCTCATCAAATCCCACATATCCGGGAGGTGAACCGATCATCTTGGAAACAGAGTGTCCCTCCATATATTCTGACATATCAACACGGATAAGCGCATTCTCATCTCCAAACATAGCCTCTGCCAGAGCCTTGGAAAGCTCTGTCTTACCCACACCGGTAGGCCCCAAAAACAGGAAGGAACCGATAGGTCTTTTCGGATCCTTTAAGCCCACACGACCTCTGCGCATGGCCTTGGCTACCGCAGTCACAGCCTGACTCTGTCCGATCACTCTCTCATGCAGAACCTGTTCCAATTTTAACAGACGTTCCCCCTCTTTCTCAGCAAGCTTGGTCACCGGAATCTTGGTCCAGGTAGAAACCACACGTGCTATATCCTCTTCACCGATACAAATAGTCCCTGTCTGCTTCCCGCCGGCAGCTCGCTTTAACAAACGATGGTACTTTTTGCCCAATTCATCCTTGGTGCTTCGTACCTCCCTGGCCTCTGCCAAACGGCCCTCCTTCAGACACTGCTCCAACTGCAGGTCCAAATCCTTTAATTCCTTTTCCAGACTCTTTAACTTATCCGGCTTCTCCATATCCCGAATCCGTGCAGCACTGGCTGCTTCATCAATCAGGTCAATAGCCTTATCCGGCAAATTACGATCATTTATATAGCGTTCGGAAAGCTTAACAGCAGCTTCGATTGCCTCAGGAGAAATCATAACCTGGTGATGCTCCTCATACTTGTATGCCACACCCGTCAGAATACGGATAGCCTCCATTTCACCCGGTTCTTCCACACTGACCGGCTGAAAACGACGTTCTAAGGCAGCATCCTTTTCGATATATTTGCGATATTCTGTAATGGTGGTAGCACCAATCATCTGTATCTCCCCCCGGGCCAGGCTTGGCTTTAAAATATTGGAAGCATCAATAGCCCCCTCTGCACCACCTGCTCCGATTATGGTATGCAGCTCGTCCACAAATAATATAATATTACCGTCTGCAATCACCTCGGCTATTACATTTTTAATACGCTCTTCAAATTCTCCACGATACTTGCTGCCTGCCACCATACCTGACAAATCCAGCGTCATTAATCGTTTGTGCTGTACCGTCTGAGGTACATCACCTGCTACAATTCGCTGAGCCAGTCCTTCTACAACAGCCGTTTTACCTACACCCGGTTCTCCGATCAGACATGGATTGTTCTTGGTTCGTCTGGACAAAATCTGAATGGCACGGTTAATTTCCTCTTCCCTGCCAATTACAGGATCTAATTTGCCCCCGCGGGCAAGAGCAGTCAAATCCCTACTGTATTGCTCCAAAGTTCCGGTCTTACCCTTTCCTGTTCCCGGCTGTAAATCCTCCTTATACAGACCACCATCTTCTCCCATGGCAATCAACGTATCCACATACAGCTTCTGGGCACTGACACCAATAGTATTGATCAGGCGCACTGCCACATTATCTCCTTCTTTGATCATAGCCAGCAAAATGTGCTCTGTACCTGTCATCTGGCTGTTAAATCGTTTGGCCAGGCCATGAGCATCCTCTAACACAACCTTAGCCCTTGGAGAATACTTCTCCTTGTCCTGCAATAGCAGACTGGAATCGAAAGCAATCAAATCCCGAATAAGCTCTCTGATACGGGCAGCATCCACCCCATTGTCCTGTAATACAATGCTGGCTGTACCGGCCCCCTCTTCTACCAGTCCCAATAAAATATGTTCACATCCAACATAACCCTGATGCATCCGCTTGGCATATCTTTCTGCCAGCATCAGCGCTGCTTTGGCATTTGCCGTAAAATCACGCAATTATCTGTCCTCCCGATAAGTTATACTGTATTCTTTGAGTATATAATCTGCAGTCCCTTCAAAAGAAGGTCATCCTCTAAAATCATCTGTCTCTTACACAATGGTACCACAGTAGATGCCAGACCGCCGGAAGCCACTACCGTACAAGCTTCTCCCAATTCCTCCTCAATGCGGTCAATCAATCCATCCAAAGCAGCCGCATGTCCAAAAAGGACTCCGCTCTTCATGCAGTCAATGGTATTACTGCCAATCAGGCGTTTAGGAGCATCCAGGCTAATCTGGGTGAGCAGCGCTGTACTGCTTACCAAAGAATCCGTAGCCACACGTACCCCCGGCATGATCAAACATCCGATATATGCCCCCGCAGAATTTACTACACTGACCGTAGTAGCAGTACCCATATCAATAATGATCAATGGCAGCTTGTACTCCGCCATAGCTGCTACAGCATTAGCCACCTGATCACTGCCCAGCTGTGCCGGATTGTCCGTCTGTATACGCAGCCCCGTCTTCAGTCCCGGCCCCAGCACCTTTATAGGCTTGTGCAAGAGCTTTTCTGCAGCCTGCAGTATACGCTCTGTCAACGGAGGAACTACCGAAGATATAATACCGCCTTCGATCTCCTCAGGAACTATATGATACAATTCCAAAACATTCTTTAAAGTAATAGCATATTCCAAAACTGTCCGTTTCTCGTCAGTAGCCACTCTTTCAATAAAGTGCGTGTGTCGCCCCTCAATGCATCCCACTACTATGTTAGTATTGCCAATATCTATGACTAAAATCATACTCCCATCCTCACTACTCTATACTGCCGTATTCGCTGTAAATCTCATCAATCAAATCATGTACCGTCTGCCTGGAAATCCCCTTACAGCTGCTCTTGGCTAAAGCAACCAAAAGATCCTGCTTTAACTCCTGTGTGGCCTTCAGTCTATCCAGATCAATGGATATTACTGCTCCTCTTCTGCGGTCTACCTTCACAAAGCCTTCCTGCTTGAGTACCGTGTATGCTTTATTTACAGTATGCATATTGATCCCTATATGCTCTGCCAGCTGGCGCACGCTGGGCAGGGAATCACCTTCTTTTAATTCCATGGTGGCAATGCCCATAATGATTTGATTGCGAAGCTGTAAATATAATGCTTCATCACTGTTAAAATCTATCTTTATCAGCATATTCTCTCCTCCCGCCTGCACATTTCTTTTGTTATAGAAACATTATAACAGAGTGTGCCCAGAAAAGGCAACACCCTTTCTTAGGTATTGCCTCTTTTGTGTAAAATATTTTAGTATACCGGAAAGATATCAGCTCCTTCTCATATACTCAGGATATATTGATTATTCCTCCATCTCCAGGAAATCAAACTCTAAATCATCATCATCTGTGAGGAAATTTTTGCTTTTCCAGCCACCTGTCTGCGGCTTTTTCACAGAACCGGTTTGATTGTTCTTTAATTCCTGCTGTGTGGCCTTGACAATATCCATTGTATTCGGTAATACCTCCGGCTTTACTGATGCAGCTGCAGAATTTGCAGATTGTGGTATTGTGGTCTTTACCGGTTGCGGTGTTGCGGCTTTTATCGGCTGCTGGGATATGGTCTGGCTCTCTGCTTTGACTGTCTGTGATATGGTAGTCTTTACCTGCTGCTGAGCTGTAGTCTGGCCCATCGGCTTTACCGGCTGCTGGAATATGGTCTGGCTCTCTGCTTTTACTGTCTGTGATGCGGTAGTCTTTACCGACTGCTGAGCCATAGTCTGGCCTGCAGGCTTTACAGGTTGCTGCGGAATAGTCTGTTCCTCTGCTTTTATGGTCTGCTGAGCTGTAGTCTTTGTAGGTTGCTGAACTGTAGCCTGGCTGGTGGTTTTTAATGAATCTGTATGAAATACAGGCTTCTTCGGTACTGACATGCCGGTCAGCGCTCCTGCTCCTTCTGTCTTTGTTGAAGCTGCCGGCTTGATTCCCATACCGGACATAGTTTGCGGTGCCTGCTTGGTCTGTACAGGACTTGTCTGTGAACCTCGATTAGGTGCAGGCTGCTTTTTGGCACGTACCTGTTTCTCTCTCAATTCCAGGATAAAGTCCTCTGCATCACGCCATCTCAAATAGAAGAAGGTAGCTGCACCTGCTGCCAAGATAACCAATATCAGTAATATAACTACAAAAACCTTATACACGCCACCGCCGCTTTTCTGAACCGGTTCGCTATTTAACAAGGAAGATATCTCTTTTGCATCTCCGGTAGCATTGTCTGTCAAATACCACACAGTAGTACCTTCTGCATTCACCTGACTGCTTACACTGTATGGTGCGGAAGTCTCATCCTCAGATGGTGTGGTAACAGGAACCTCAACGACCTGCTCCACTTCTCTGGTAACCTCTTCCACCGTCACCAAATCGCTACGAACATGGCCAATTACCTTGGTGCCATGGTCATCAAACTCCACCTTGTACCAGGTGTATCCATCCCCGGTATCTATGTCGGATAATACAAGGAAGGTGTCACCGGACTCCATACTGGCAATCTGCTCGCTGGTAGTCGTCGCCTGCTGACGTACGCGAATGGCAGTACCTGCTGTAACGGTACCGATACGCTCTGTAATCGTCACGGTCTGAACAGTCTGCATCGTAGATCCCTGATAGCCTGCTGCGCTGTCAGAAATAGTCACAGTGCTGGCAGGAACGTAACCCAATGTAGTATCACCCACGATAAGCTGATACCACACGGTACCATTTTCATCCTTTAATTCATTATTCACCTTTACGGCCTGGCCACTGGTAAGCTCCATCACCTGCTTTGAACTACTGTCTGCGTTCTGTCTCAGTGTAACAGCCTCATTCACAGTGCCTGCCTTTTGGATATAGGCATTTACCGGAAGGGTCATTCCGTAAAACATAAAACCTATCGCAAAAACAAATGATAAGATACGCATTTTCTTCTGTAAATTTTTCAAAGTCTGTACACCTCTCTGTCTATTTTTTCATTTGATATTATTTTACTATATATTTTTAAATTTGTATAGGTTTTTCGTCGAAATTTGTCTGATGTAATTTTCTTATATTTTTCTTAATATCATGATGTCTGGTGGGATTGTGAGAGCGCGAAGCACATAGCAATCCATCAGGCATCTTTTGACCTTAACATCATATCATTTTCTGTATGTGATAACAAAGCAGACAAGTCCGCTTCAAACTCCCTAAATCCCTTATTCCTTGAGTCTTCGCTTTGTGCATCGATGTGCAGCTGCAAAGCAGCCTTCCTTAGCACATCGTGTGCATCCTCGCGAAGCGTTCTTTATTACATAGGAAAGAATACTTTCCTATGTGATAAGAAAAAGGCAATGAAGCCTCCCAAGAAACCACACTGCCTTTGTACACGTTAAAATATTGTAAAATTATTAATTTACGAAGCCATCATAAATAGCCTTGATAGCTGTCTCAAAATCTCGGTTTGCCACGCCGATAATAATATTCTGCTCGCTGGAACCCTGGTCAATCATCTTGATATTGATATCTGCATTAGCAAGTGCTTTAAAAATGGTAGCCGCAGTACCTTTCTGTGCACGCATACCACGTCCTACTACTGCGATCAGCGCCAAATCAGCTTCGATGTCAATGGTATCCGGATTTGCCAGTCTGTGAATAGCAGACACAACACTCTGCTCCTTATCAATAAATTCATCCTGGTGTACAAATACTGTCATAGTATCGATACCGGAAGGAATGTGTTCAAAGGAAATACCATAATCCTCAAATGCCTGTAATACCTTACGGCCAAAACCCACCTCTGAGTTCATCATATCCTTTTCGATATTTACCGCACAGAATCCCTTCTTACCTGCAATACCGGTAATGATATTCTTGGACTTCTGGCAAGTACTTCCTACAATCCAAGTACCTGCATCCTCAGGAGCATTGGTGTTCTTGATATTGATCGGGATACCCTCCTGGCGTACCGGAAAGATAGCATCCTCATGCAATACACTGGCACCCATGTAAGCCAACTCACGAAGCTCCTTGTATGTAATAATAGCAATCGGTTCCGGATCTTTTACAATACGAGGGTCTGTTACCAATACACCGGAAACGTCGGTCCAGTTTTCGTATACATCTGCACGAACCGCCTTGGCAACAATAGCACCTGTTACGTCAGAACCGCCTCTTGAGAAAGTCTTAATACGACCATCTGCATAAGAACCGTAAAAGCCCGGAATAACAGCCTGACTGAACTGGCCCAAATATTTGCTCATAATCTCATGGGTAGTCTCCGCATCAAATTCCCCGGAATCCTTAAAGCGGATCACCTTGGCTGCATCTACAAATTCATAGCCCAGATATGCTGCCATAATAATACCATTTAAATATTCGCCGCGGCTGGCTGCGTAGTCCTTGCCTGCTTTTGCCTGAAACTGCTCCTTCATCACAGCAAATTCTTCATCCAAAGACAAATCCAGCTGCAAACCGCTTATAATCTCTTTGTAACGCTCATGAATCGCCTCAAGCTCCTTAGAAAAATCTTTCTCTGCCTCTGCTAACGCATAGCAACCGTAAAGCATATCGGTAACCTTGGTATCTGCACCAAAACGCTTACCAGGAGCACTTGGTACTACATAAGCTCTGTATTTGTCTGCACGAATGATTTCTGAAACCTTCTGAAACTGTGCGGCACTTGCAAGAGAGCTGCCGCCGAATTTTACTACTTTCTTCATAAATTATATCCTCACTATATGTATTGTTAGTTGATTACATGCCTTGTAATTCACAACCTATTATGTATATATGATCCGAGACTTCACTACTATATCAAGCTTCGGCAAATAATTTCTCGATCATCTGATAGCCGTTTGCCATATAGTATCCACTCTCACGAGCTTCTGCCTCGTTGTAATCCCAATCATGATCCTGCTTAGCTCTGCTGTCAAACAGCATATACGGTACACTGTCAGAAGAATGGGTACGAATGCAAATAGGGGTCGGATGGTCAGGAAGAATCAGCATTCGGTAATCCTCTCCTGCTGCTTCCAGTTTCTCACAAATCGGCCCGATCACACGGCTGTCCAGATATTCAATCGCCTGAACCTTACGCTGTATACTGCCCTGATGCCCCATTTCGTCAGGCGCCTCTATATGTACATATACAAAATCGTATCCTTCCTCTGTAAGGCCACGAACCGCTGCTTCCACCTTACCCTCGTAATTGGTATGCAGTCCGCCATTGGCACCTTCCACCTGGGCTACACCCATGTGGGCACCTACTGCAATTCCTTTCAGTAAGTCTACCGCAGAAACCATCAGACCTTTCTTGCCGGTTTTTCCATAAAAATCAGAAACCTTTGGTTTGGTGCCTGCGCCCCAGAACCAGCAGCAATTGGCCGGATTTAATCCCTGCTTTTTGCGCTCTATATTGATCGGGTGGTCTTTTAATATCTCGTAACTCTTCTTCATCATATAAAGAAGCATCTCATCCTGTGGTAAATGCTGTCCGATCACCTGTCCTAAAACATCATGAGGCTGTACCAGATCCAGCACAGTTCCCTGCTTCCATATCAGACAATGTCTGTAACTGGTACCTACATAAAACCGGTAGATTTCGTTTTGTAAGACTTTCTTTACTTCCTCTACCAGTATGCCGCAGTCCTCTGTAGAAATCTCAGAAGAACTATGATCAATAATGGTCAGTTCTTCAAATGGCTTATCCTCCTCGGAAAGAGTCACGATATTGCATCTGAGTGCTATATCTGTAGCTTCCATCGGAACACCTATGCTCAAAGCTTCTAACGGAGAACGACCGGAATAATTTTCTTTGGGATTATATCCAAGGACAGCCAGGTTAGCCACATCGCTGCCCGGCTTCATGCCTTCCGGAACGGTCTGCACCATACCAATCTCAGACCATTTGCTCAAACGGTCCATAACCGGCGTCTGTGCATATGCCAACGGTGTACGGCCCTGCAATGCCTCTATAGGCTCATCTGCCATACCATCGCCTAAAACAATTACATATTTCATATATCAAAACCTCCAGGTCTGGTCATTTATGGTGTCTGCGTAAGCCATCCTACTGCTCAAACACCTTTTATTTGCCTTTTATGCCATGCGGATTCTGCCAATAGCACCGGAAAGCTGTGCATAGCAATCTGCGAAAGCCTTCTCCGTCATCTCTGCTGTTATAAATGCACATTCCTGAGGCTGACCTTCTAATTCTATAAATTCATTCACACCAAACAGTGCTGTGGCCTGTTCCTTGCCTGCCTGTGCTACGCGTACCAGAAAAGTCTGCTTCTGCTCAGCCTGAGGAGCCACAATTGCCTGCTCTCCTGCCCATTGACAAGGAATATGCTGGCCCAGACTGCCTGCTGCCTCCACCACATCTGCACAAACTGCACTGGCTGTCGGAAGCTTTCCTGCTCCGGCGCCATAAAATAATGCGTCACCCAGCATATTGCCATGAACAAGAATACCATTGAATACATCATTTACCATATATAACGGATTGGTACTCTGGATCAAGCATGGAGAAACCATAGCAAAAACCTCTTCTCCCTCTATACGGCACTGACCGATTAACTTAATGCTCATGCCAAGCTTTGCTGCATACTTAAAGTCCATACCGGTAATGTCGGTAATGCCTTCCACATATAAAGACTGATATGGTACCGTCTTGCCGCAGGCTAAAGATGCCAGGATTGCAATCTTTCGACCTGCGTCATGTCCTTCCACGTCAGCTGCCGGATTTTGCTCCGCATAGCCCTTGGCCTGAGCTTCTCTCAACACCTCAGCATAATCCGCACCTTCTCTATCCATCTTTGTCAGCATGTAATTGGTAGTACCATTTAAAATTCCCTTGATACTCTCTATCTGATCCGCTGCAAGACATTTATTTATATTACGGATAATCGGAATACCGCCGCCTACACTTGCTTCAAATAAGTAGCTACAGTCATGCTCCTTTGCCAATGCAATCAGCTCAGGACCATAAGCCTCTACCAACTCCTTATTGGAACTGCAGACACTCTTGCCGGCCATTAAAGCTCTCTTTGTATAATCATAAGCAAAGGTCTTGCCGCCCATGGTCTCGCAGCAAATAGATATCTCCGGGTCATTCAAAATCACGTCAACATCATGTACAACCTTAGACTCGTATTTATTGCCCGGAAAATCTCTTAAATCCAGAATATACTTGACCTCTATATCCATTCCGGTACGCTTCATAATCTCTGCACGGTTTACATCCAAAACCTCTGCCACACCGCTTCCCACTGTACCAAAACCAAATATTGCTACCTTAATCATATGCTTCTCCTTGCTTTTTTAGCTCCTTTAGACGTTTGTGAAACTTGTTGGCAATAAGCCACTACAGAATATGTGCCGGCAGGCAACTACCAAGTTTCGCAAATACTTATTTGTTCTTTGTTCATTTATGTTCAACATTTTAACACAACAAAGATTTTCTTGCAATTGTTAAGAATACATATTTTGCAAATATTTACAAATAAATTTAGAACAATTTTCACAAATTAAAGCGGTAATCCGCTAAAAATTCCTTTCTGTTCTAAAATTCTTTCTCGTGCTTCTTAAAGAAATCATAATACGCCTTAACATTTGGAAGCTGTGTCCAACGCTTTACATCCACCGGTTTTTCATCCATATCATAAATCTTAGCCCCGCCCATGGAAAGCAAAAAAGGGGAATGTGTAGCAATTACAAACTGGCAGCCAA
Organism: Lachnospiraceae bacterium; assembly: GCA_045646695.1. Lineage (GTDB taxonomy): Bacteria > Bacillota > Clostridia > Lachnospirales > Lachnospiraceae > RGIG6307. The sequence continues at coordinate 9,888 of JAZRLF010000017.1, read as the reverse complement.
AAAATCTTGCAGAGTCCTCCAAAAACTTTAAAAGCTCCTGCTGCTTCTCCGGTGACAGACTGTTTTCCGGCTCATCCAAAAGATACAAACCATTGTCTTTGATTTTCTCCGAAAAATATAAAAAGGCACTCTCACCGTTAGAGTGCTCCCGCACATTACCCATTAGATTTCCTCGTACATATTGAGACTGAGTCTTACTTCTGGCCATATTCACCTTTTTTAACCGTTCATAATCCTCCAACGAGCGCATTTGAAAATGATTGTATTTATTTTCTAAATATTCTTCAAATAAATCTTCCCGCCGCCTGTCTATCCCTTCATTAAGGCTCCGCAAATGCAGCATAAAATCAAACACATCATCACTGGTAATAATACAGCTGTGACGCGGAATCGATTTGACAGTCTCGTAGCTGCACATACGAGTGTAATCCTCAAAGAAATTAGATCGATTGTAAAGCGTATCCCGCTCCAGCCCTATCTTCTCCGCAATCACATTTAAAGCAGTAGATTTACCGGAACCATTACCGCCATATAAAATCGTCACAGGTTCAAAATCTAACATTTCCAAGCCGTTTTTGGACAATATCTGAAAAGGATACAGGGTATCATAACACGTTCTTTTTAAATCCATGATAAAATCATATTCCCGCTCGATATGGGGAAATTGAAAATGTGATAAATATATCAACTTTTCTCACCTTCCTGCCTTCTGTAATTTGGAAATTTTAAAGTCATGGAGCGAGATCGTGCACTGAGACGAAATATATTATATTCCGACTGCTTGCTCCATAGCTTCGAAATTTTCAAATCAACTTATTCTAAAATGTCCCACAATGTCATCCCTGTTTTCCAATATATCTTCTTCATAATGCATCTGGTATGGATTGGCATGATGAATAATAAAGGGCACGCCATTTTTATTACGCTTGTCGGACACAATACCGATATGCTTTTTGAAAACAATAATGTCACCACCCTGCCATTCGTCTATATCAGTAATATCCGTGGTCAGAGAAATGGCATGATTGCGGAAATATACAATCAAATTACGGACTCGCCTGAAATCAATATTGGGGTCCGGCTTTTCCACCTCATACATCTGTGAATTTGTCGAAATATCCTCCTGCACCAGGGTCATTAAGTCATATCCCGCATGCAAAAGTCCCTGAGCCACCACATCCGTGCACACCCCATATCCATCATCCGGATATCCCGTGGCATAATATTTGCTCTTATACTCCGGCTCAGTTGCTATGTAGGCCCGGACATTTTGCAAAATATCCGTCTGGTCATCGATGCCATCACTGTCTTTATCCACCGAGCTCATATATGTAGTAATGCCGAAATCCTCGTTGGTATAACTTTTATGAGGAATAATATTTAAAATATATAACACATGCACAATCACCGCAAGCAATATTGCCCCTACAAATAGAATTAAAAACTCAATTTTCCTTTTCATTCTATGCCCTCGCCATTCCTAATTAATGTGCCCGCATGTCCCAGTTCCATATAGAATCCATTGGAGCATTTTGGATGGAATATAAAACATACTTCAAACATATATGCTAAACCCTCTGTATCATCTTCCCGGTCTTTCCTTCAATAAACTTGCGAAATGCTTCCACGGAACCACCGGAAATACCGGCTTTATCATAAACCTGTGCATGACTGGCGCTGAATACAAATACAAAATAACCGACTGTCTCGGCCAGCATCACTATCTTATCATAACGCCACTCCGTCTTGCCTATATCTGTAGTTGAACAATAATCGTCTTCCTGAAACACCGTGATAGATTTCTCAGTTCCCTTTAACATACGCTTTCCGGCAATGTATCCATTAATAGCATCCTCCCAAATAAGTACCACTAAAATACACAGCGTAGCAAGCCATGTCACAATATTTTTCATATCAATTACAATACCATCTCTGAAATCGGACACCGTAAGCAATAAACTAAGCACAATAACAATCCAGCCGAAAATGTGTGAGCGACGGCTTCTCTTTTTGCGGACAGTCTTACGCAATGCCCTTGCCATAGCAGTGAATGCCTTCTGATTGTAAATCGTTTCAAACACAAATCCCATACTCTCCTCCTCAAATCATCCATATCAATTTATGTATTTAAAACAAATGCTCCTGACCAACAGCCAGAAGCATCTCGCTTTTGTTCTTAAATTTATAGTAGCATAATTTCCCAGCGCAGAAAATGCACTTCATGAAATCTTAAATATTTTATCTTTTCTCCAAGCATTATCCGAAAATATGCTTGAATCTGCTCACCTTCCGCCTTGCTCATATCCATCATTTCACCAATCGTCATATAGCGTTCCCGCACTTGCGTTGATTGCTTTACATGCATCACTCATTCATGTATATGTGCAACATTGTCATTTGTTACGCCTTCTATTTTACCGCAATTTAAGTATGTAAGCAGTTCTTTTTTGTCCGAGTACTACACTTTTTCCCTTTCATATTGAACGCCGTCTACATCACCGACAGCCCTATGCCGACCAATATAATTGCGGCACAAATTAATTTCTTTATAATGTTTTTCTCATGATATATTATCTTGCCCAGGATAATGGTAACCACTGCAGAGCTTTGCTTCAGCAAGGTCATGACAGTAACCTGGCTGGCAGGATCGGAATTTGCAATAAACAGCAAACGGTCACCTAATACCAGTGAAAAGCTTAGTACATAAATCCAAGGGCTTTTCACCGCCTTTTTCAATTGTAGTTTTTCCCGTCGTATCAGTATATAAGCCAGATACATCAAAGACACCGTAAGCATGAACCAGAACTGAAGAGCCGAACTGGTAATGGTGCCGGTGGACATAATATATTTATCCATAGTACCGGAAATAGCATTTAAAAAACAAGCCAAAAGCAATAGCCAGATTTGCTTCATACTATAAGGCTCTTTCGTATCTTCCTTCCTGCGATTTGCAAGATACAAACCCAGAACTACCATACACAAACTGACAATACCCTTTAATGTCAAGCTTTCCTGCAAGAAAACAACACCCATGAGTGTGGAAAAAAGCACTCTGGACATATCAGTAATGCCGTAAATGCTGACAGGAATCTTCTTCAGTACGGTAAAGGATAGAATCCAGGCAAAAAAGATGGAACCCGACTTGATCAGAATCCAGGCAAAAATAGAAAGGGGCACCGCAAGGACCCCTTTAGCGGTAGGAACTGCCATAAGAAATCCGATAAAAGTATATACAAACAAAGCCGTCAAAACATCTACATCTTTCAGAAGCTTCTTTTTGATGGGTTCTCTGGTTCCTTTTAAAATCCCGTAAAGTATAATAAATATAATCCATGTTTCCAATTGTTTTTCCTCGATTCCACCTATACTGTTCAGAAATTATGTCCTACAACGCAGCTGAATCCAACACTATAGTAAATGGTCCGTCATTCTCAAGAACCACCTTCATGTCTGCACCAAAGCTGCCGGTTTCTACATGAAGTTCCTTCTCACGGCACTGCTCAATAATATACTCATACAAGTCCTCCGCATGAGCCGGATCCCCTGCCTCAATAAAGCTTGGGCGAAATCCCTTCTTGCAATTTGCATACAAAGTAAACTGAGATACCAACAAAAGCTCCCCACCCACATCTTTTAAAGCCAGATTGGTCTTCCCCTGATCATCCTGAAAAATACGCAAACCTGTCATTTTATGAATCATCTTATCGGCAACTTCTCTGGTATCCTCCTGACACACCCCGATAAGCACCAAAAACCCCTTTCCAATTTTACCGATCATTTCCCCTTCCACTGCTACGGAAGCATAATTTACACGCTGAATTACAAATTTCATTTCCTTTTGTTCCTTTCATATTTCTTTTACTTCAAGCGTTCACGAGACTAAGTGACAGCCGGCGGAAGTGATATATGTTCCGACTAAACGGCCTTGAAACTCGCCAGTCCTTAGCGAGAGAAGGCTGAAAGCCGCACTTGAGCTTAGTTTACTTCATCTCAGAGGGCCTTTTCCCGGTTTCCCGCTCATAGCAGGCACTGAAATAGGCCTGACTGCTAAATCCAAACCGTTCTGCTACTTCTGTCACATTCACACCTTCTCGCAGTAATTCTGTAGCCGCGATGATTTTTAACTTTAAAAAAAATTTATGTACACTCATGCCTGCATATTTGTGAAAAATACGCTGCAGCGATGCAGGACTAGTATTGCAAACCTCTGCCACTTCAAATACAGCCGGCTGGCTATGCACCTGTTCTTCCAGATAATTAACCGCCCTTCTGAATAAAATGGCATTGGGCTCCGTAGAAACCTTGGACGCATGTCCATTAGAAATCAATGATAAAAACAACTGATATATATAGGTAGTAAGTATCTGAGTGAATTCCGGTACATGTGAGGATATTTCCAGATACACGTAACATTTTATTGTTTCTATCTGCTCCTTTACGGCACTGTAATGACCCCGCACATATTCCAGCAAAGAATGTACTGTATTCTTTTGAGCTTCGGATAGTCTAAATACCTTATCCTCCAAGGAGCTTGCCAGATTACCGGAAAGCTTAAAGGAAAAGATAAATAAATCCGCTCCTTCCTCACTTTCTATGCTAAATTTATGAAGCTCCATAGGCTTATGGAAAATAATCTGGTTTTCTGTAAGCCTGTAAACCTTATCATCTGCCGAAACGCATAAAGTACCATTTAATACATACAGACACTCCCAAAAATCATGACTTTCTCCCGGGAACACATATGTGCTGTCAAAATGTGCCTCAAACATGGTAAAAAAACATTCTATATGTAATTGCTCCGTAACCAGATACGAATTTATCATATTAATCCCGTCCCTTACAAAACATCATCTTAAATCCGGTTCCGTCAGTTCCTTAGCCGGTGTCTCAGCCAAAACAGCGCAGCATGTCCACACTATATCTCTGCTATCAGTTCTACTGACTTCACCTCTCATGCATTTGATTGAAAATCGTATAATCTTGATTGAATAAAGTATGGATATACGTTTTCAATTTGATATAATTATGCCATAAAACATACGGATTGTAAAGGAGGTACTACCGTGAAAGAAATAAAAATCGGCTTTGTAGGATTAGGACATCGAGGCATTTCCCTATTAAAAGATTCTATCTTACCACAGGGTGAAAAGGTTACTGCTGTCTGTGATTTATTTGAAGAGAGAATCGAGCAGGGCGCTGAAATCGTATATAAGGCATGCGGTGTAAAGCCTGCCACCTACACCAACTACTATGATATGCTTGCAGATGACAATGTAAATACCATCGTCATTGCTTCTTACTGGGAAACACACGTAGAACTGGCTGTTGCAGCTATGAAGGCCGGCAAACCGGTTGCTATGGAAGTGGGCGGTGCATATACCATCGAGCAGTGCTATGAGCTGGTAGATACATATGAATCCACCCTTACACCATTTATGTTCCTGGAAAACTGCTGCTTTGGCAGACGTGAAATGATGGTTCTTAATATGGTTAAGAAGGGCTTATTCGGCGAAATCGTTCATTGCAGCGGCGGTTATATGCACGATCTTCGCAGCGAAATTTCCGGCGGCATCGATAATAAACATTACCGCCTCAGAAATTATATTTCCCGCAATTGCGAAAACTACCCGACCCATGAGTTAGGTCCTATTGCCAAGGTTTTAAATATCAACCATGGCAACCGCATGATGACACTGTCTTCTACAGCGTCCAAATCTGCAGGCTTACATGAATACATCATGGCCAATAAGAGCGACGATGCTTTTTTGACGAATCAGACTTTTGCTCAGGGTGACGTTATCACTACCGTTATCAAATGTGCAAATGGCGAAACCATTGTACTGACTTTGGACACCACTCTTCCTAGATTTTACAGCCGTGGCTTTACTGTTCGCGGTACAAAGGGTATGTATGAAGAAGCTACCGATTCTGTATTCCTGGACAATGAAGAGCACAATGCACATCACTTTGACTGGCTGAATACCTACGTAAAGAATGCTGAGAAATACGAAGAAGAATATGATCACCCGGTTTGGAAGGAATATATTGCTTCCGGTCTGGTAGGCGAACACGGAGGTATGGACGGTCTGGAATTTAAGTTCTTCTTTGAAGCTCTTAAGAACAATACACCAATGCCTATTGACGTGTATGATGCTGCAAGCTGGATGGCTATCACCGCTCTTTCCGAGATGTCAATTGCAAAAGGTGGCCAGGTAGTAGATATTCCTGACTTCACACGCGGAAAATGGTTAATGAACGTTATTGACTGATTTTAATATTCATAGTCTTAGAAACCGGCGCCGACGGGCGCACTAAAGAAAGCCGGAGCAGTTTTTACTGCTACCGGCTTTTTGCATCCTTACAAGGTAGGGATATATCGGCGAAGCTTATCCAAATCCGTATTAACCACCAATTCTTCCGGAAATTCAGCCGCTTTCAGGGCTGCCTCTGCATATCCAAAATCTCCCACATAGCTGGAATAATGGCTGTCTGTCCCCAAAATAATGGGCACCTGATACTTCTTACAGAGTGCCAGAAAGGTCTGCACATTTTCAAAAGCACCTTCTCTAAAAGAAAGGGGACTGAGAGAGGAATTATTCACCTCTAAAAGCACGCCCTTTTCCTTGGCTGCTGCCACAAGTCGTTCGTATTCCAACGGATATCTGGAATCATCCGGATGCCCGATAATGCACACCTTAGGCCTGTCCATTGCACGAATCAGGCTATCAGTATTGTCCCTTGCGGTGCCGTTAGAAATGCAAGGGGTGTGCATACTGGCAATCACATAGTCCAAACCTGCCAGCAACTCATCCTGCAGATCCAGATGTCCCTCTTTATCGATAATATTGGCTTCACAGCCCTTTAATACACGTACTCCGTGGATTTCTCCCGGCAGTACTTTCAGGTTGGCAAAGTAATACATATGGGGCCCACCGGGCATAGCAGGTCCGTGCTCACTAATGCCGTATACTGCCAGACCACACTCCTTCGCCACAGCCACATTTTCCTGAATTGTACTATATGCATGTCCGCCAAAAACGGAATGCGTATGCAAATCAATGATATATTTCATAATCAGTCCTTACTTCTTCTTGTCTTCTATATCCGGAAGGTCATCTATCAGCTTTTCAATGATAAGCTTCTTTACATATACATCAAAACTCAGTGCACATATAAAAGCAAACTTCTTTAAAAACTTTTGATGCTCTGCAGGAGCCTCTGTAAACTGCTCCTCTGCTGCCTGATACTTGGCAATCACGTCTTTCTTTAAGGCCTCCAACTGTGCCTTCTCCATAGAAAATACTTCTTCATAAATATCTTCTATCTTCATGCCTGCCTCATTGGCAAAGAAATGCTCATTTAAAGGCGATAACAGTTTTTGGATATCTCCGATGGACAAAATCCCCTTGTAATAATAAATAAATATCAGTACCAGAATGTGCTCTTTGGAATATTTCTTCTTAACCGGAGCCGGCAGCAAATTATTCTTGGCATAATTATTGATCATGGTCTTGGTCAGAATCTTATCCTCATCTCCATGTCTGGACGCAGGCTTTAAACTCTTCTCCATCAAAGTGGTAACCTGATCCATATACAAATCCATATTGGGGATATCCTTAGCTTTCAGATGTTCAAATCTGTCAAGACTGGACATAATACTTTCTAATAAGTTTTCTGTATCGATAGTCATAATTACCTCCACACTATATTAGACATTATAGTCTACTTTGTAAAATCACGCAAGTATAAAATCCCCCCTTTTTCCCTACACTTTTCTTATAAGCTTTCGGCCTCTTTATTATTACGTAGTAAAATACTTTCGCCGTGTAATAGTAAACACTCCACGAGAATGTTTTGTCACTTTTTGCAAAATGATTCCTCAGAGAAATCCAGGATACATCTTTACAATCCCAATAATTTGTGATAGTATTTATGTAGTAACAAGTTAAAGCTTTACAGAACAAAAGTGTATTATAAATTAAAATATTATGTGAGGTTGCTCTATGAACAAGAAAATCAAAACCGAAGCAGTGGACAAGCTTTTTGAAGCAATCCTAAGTCTGGACTCTAAAGAAGAGTGTTACATCTTTTTTGAAGATTTATGTACGGTAAATGAATTACTCTCTCTTTCTCAGCGCTACGAAGTTGCTACCATGCTCAGTGCCAAAAAGACATACCTTGAAATCGCCGAGAAAACCGGTGCTTCTACAGCTACCATCAGCCGCGTTAACCGCTCATTAAATTATGGTAATGATGGCTACGACATGGTATTCTCCCGCACCCAGCATGTAACTGAAAAATCTCAATAAATTCCTATCAATATGTACACCAAAGGGCCGCAGACATTACTGCGACCCTTTTTAATTTGTCATATTTATCCGTCAATATTCATAACATCATATGCATCTATCAATGCCCCATCTTTGGAAACCTGATACTTCACCAGTGTATTATCTTCTCCCACCCAAAAAAGCGGTGTCCCTTTATTCAGTTCCACACCTGTCTCCAAAAGTGGATAGCCTGCATTGGTGTAAACAGACACATAGCCATTGCCATGGTCAATCTGAATCTCGTATTTATCGTATGCATTCTGACGTACACTGATTACCTGTCCCTTACCGGTAGCTACCACAACTGCATCTATAGCAGCCTCGTAATATACCGCCATCTCCAAGGTATTATCTTCTTCCGGCGGTTCTGCTGCAGTTACACTGCCTGTTACCGGAAATCCTGCCGGAATCCTTGCTTCTGCCTCTAATGCAGCGGCTGCTTCATCCTCCAATACCCTCTGATTAATGGTGTCACTAAGTACCTGTACCTGTTCTTCTACCTCTGCCTTTTGTAAGGCCAGTTCTTCATATTGTGCAAGTAAAGCGTCGTATTCCTGTTGCTTTGCAAGCGCTTCGTTCTTTTGCTCCAGTGCGTTATTACTAATATCAATAACTTGCTTACTTTCAAAAAACAAAACTCCCAACAGCGCTCCGGCAATTACACAAAACAATATGATGAGACCCCAGAAAGTCCTATTGGATATACTGACACTATGGACCCTGCTTTCATGCTTGCTGCTTGTGATGGATATGGTACGGATATGCTTTGGCTTGCCTGCATTTTCTTCGCTCATAGAATAAACCTCCTATTGAAACTATACTAATCATGCATAAAGCATATATTACATAAGGCAAATAAATTGCTTATGTTTTTTGATTATAACACATCAGGCAAAATATGGCAAGTCTGTCAGTTCCCAAGTAAATCAGAAGGGCTGCACCATCCGCAAATCTATTCCAGATTACCTGTATATAATTGATAATACTTACCTTTTGCTTCCATCAGCTGCTCATGAGTACCACGCTCAATAATACGTCCCAGCTCCAGTACCATAATACAATCGCTGTTACGAACTGTAGAAAGTCTGTGGGCAATTACAAAGGTAGTACGTCCCTTCATAAGGGAATCCATTCCTTCCTGCACCAGTTTCTCGGTTCTGGTATCAATAGAGGATGTAGCTTCGTCCAGGATCAGCGCCGGTGGATTGGCAACAGCTGCTCTGGCAATGGCTAAAAGCTGACGCTGTCCTTGAGAAAGGTTACCACCGTCACCGGTAAGCCAGGTATCATAGCCTTCCGGCAGTCTGTCTATAAAGCTGTCTGCATTGGCTAACTTGGCAGCTGCAATACACTCCTCATCAGAAGCATCTAACTTACCATAACGAATATTGTCCATAATCGTACCGGTGAACAAATGGGTATCCTGCAGTACCATACCCAATGAACGGCGTAAATCATCCTTTTTGATACGCTTAATATCAATTCCGTCATAACGGATCTTACCGTCCTGAATGTCATAGAAACGGTTGATCAGATTGGTAATAGTGGTCTTACCTGC
>JAZRLF010000016.1:0-5618 GCA_045646695.1 Lachnospiraceae bacterium | reverse complement strand
TTGTGTATAAGGAATAAGATGTTTTTAGCATCATGTGGATAAAACTGCGGAAACTCAAGGAGACAGAACCCTTGCTTAAACAAATAAAGTGTGGTAAAATATTTCCAAATACTTAAAAGATTGACAGGATTTGATTTACATATTCGTGTGTATACAGTTAGCTGGAGGATGAGATGATTTGGTCAGTTTTTTTGATTTTATCCGCAGTATGTTTGCTGCTTTTTGTAGTTCTTGCATTGATTCGCGGTAAGTCCCAGTATAAAAGCGGAAGAGTTCTGGACCCTACAAAGATATTGTTTGCAGGCGTTATGCTTTCCTCGGTGCTTTTATTTATTCCCATATACATAAACACCTTTAAAGAGACAGAGTGCGGTTTTATAGAGACCATACTGATTTCCATTCATAATATGATCAGATTGTTTATCGTGGATGGTGAATTTGAATTTGTCACTGCGAATCTTACAGAGGTATCAGTATGGACTTATAAGGGTTATACGATCCTGTTTTCTGTTTTGTATGTAATGGCTCCTTTGCTGACCTTTGGATTTGTACTTTCTTTTTTTAAGAATATTTCTGCATACAAGAGCTATATCAAGCATTATCATTCAGATGTGTTTATTTTTTCCGAACTGAATGAAAAGAGTCTTGCACTGGCTGAGAGTTTGTCAAAGGATACTTCCAGAGACTGCTTTTTTGTCTTCACGGATGTATTCGAAAAAGAGGAAGAAGAAGTCTATGAGATGATCGAAAAGGCTAAGGAATTAGGCGCTATATGCTTCAAGAAAGACATTATAACGATAGACTTTTCTTTTCATAGCAAAAACAGTGCATTAAACTTTTTCACTATCGGTGATGACCAGTCGGAAAATATCAGTCAGGCATTGGTATTGGTTCAAAAGTTTAAACATAGGGATAATACCAATTTATATGTGTTTTCCACGCAAGTGGAAGCGGAACTTTTGTTGGCCAGCGCATTCCATGCGTCGTCAGACAGTGAGGACGGTTCAGAACAGCAGGAAGCAGTCAAGATTAAGGTTCGCCGAGTAAATGAGGTCCGTTCTCTTGTTGCCAGAATCTTATATGAGGACGGTTATGATAAGATTTTTAAGAGTGCATATGAGGACGAAGAAGGTGTCAAAAGGATCAATGCAGTTGTGGTCGGTATGGGACAGCACGGAACGGAAATGACCAAGGCATTATCCTGGTTTTGTCAAATGGATGGTTATCAGGTGGAGATTAACTCATTTGATATCAGTCCCAAGGCCGAAGAGAAATTTATTTCTCTTTGTCCGGAATTAATGGATTCCAAGTTTAATGGCAGGTATGATATTGCAGGGGAAGCCAGATACAAGATTACAGTGCATTCTGCTATTGATGTGGACACAAAGACCTTTGATGACATTGTTAGGAATTTGTCCAGGACCACTTATGTATTTGTTGCTTTAGGACATGACGAGAAAAATATCTCTACTGCCATCAAGCTCCGATCCATATTTGCAAGGATGGGATATTATCCGGAGATTCAGGCAGTTGTATATAATACCCACAAAAAAGAAGCCCTTAACGGTATTACCAACTTTAAAAAGCAGCAGTACCAGATTGACTTTATTGGTGATATGAAATCATCTTATTCAAAATCCGTTATACTGAACTCCGATATTGAGCAAGAGGCTTTAAAGCGTCATATGAAGTGGGGTTCCGAAAGCGAATTTTGGCAGTATGATTACAATTATAAATCTTCTGTTGCATCTGCAATCCATTATAAAATGAAGAAGCTGTGCGGAATACCCGGTATAGAAAAGGCACCACAGGACCGCAGTGAAGAGGAGATTTGGCCGATTCGTATACTGGAGCACTGCCGCTGGAATGCATATATGCGTTCTGAGGGGTATGTATATGGAGGAACTATTGAAAGAGAAGGCAGAAATGATCTGGCCAAGCTGCACAATTGTCTGGTGCCATTTGATCAATTGCCACTGAAAGAACAAATCAAGGATGATGATTAAGAAATACATGGAGGATAAATGTTATGGCTACGAAAACTACGAAAGAAACAGAAGCACTTGAAATTGAAGGATACGTTGACCTTCAGACCAAATTCGATGCATATACCGGTGATGAGCCGTACTTATTTGTAAGCTACTCTCACCGTGATACCGGGAAGGTATATCCGATTTTAGATGCTCTATATGACCGCAAATACAGAATCTGGTATGATGAATCCTGTGAAACCGGCAATGATTTCAGAGACGAGCTTCGTCAGCGCATCGAGGGCGCGGAAGCGGTACTTTTATTTGTCTCCGATGCATCCATGAATTCCCCTTTCTGCGGTATGGAAATCATTGTTGCCCGTGAGAACGGCAAGCGGTTGTACCCAATTTACTTGGATGATGCTACCGTTCCGCCTGCATTCCAGATTTTACTGGCCAATACACACCACAGTACCTCTGATAACATGGATAAGCTGATTAAATCCATGGTGAGAGATCTGCCTGCAGTTACTATGGACCGACTGACTACCGTAGATGGCGTATTAAAGAAGTGTGAAGATAACGGTAAGTCTATCGAAGTGGACGAGGGTATTAGAGAAATCAGTGCAGAGGCCTTTAAGGGACGTCGTGCATTACATCATATTCATCTTCCTGAAACATTGGAGTCTATCGGTCTTGAGAGTTTCAGAGGTTGTACGAATCTAAAGGAAATGGTACTTCCTAACAAGACAGTTCGTGTAGGTGAGAGTGCGTTCCGTGATTGTACGGACATGAAGAGGCTTGAAATTAAGAATAACTGTATCAAGATTGGCGAGCGTGCCTTTGAAAACTGTGCAAATCTGGAAGAGGTGGTATTGCCGGACGGTCTTACTGAGATTTATGGTGGCGTATTTAACAGCTGTAAGAGTCTAAAGCATATTGATTTGCCAAAGAAACTTACGATTCTCGGTGAGAGTGCGTTCTCTGACTGTATCATGCTGGAGAATATGGATATTCCGGAAACCGTTACCAAGATTGACGACCTGGCGTTCAACGGCTGTACCAGTATGTCTAAGATAGATCTGCATGAAGGCTTGAAGAAGATTGGAAAGAGTGCCTTTAAGAACTGTCGTTCCCTGACACAGATTTCTTTACCATCTACAGTGACCAGCATCAGCAATGCTCCGTTCCGCGGCTGTGAATCCTTGAAGTCTATTAAGGTTGCAAGCAAGAATAAACACTACAAATCCGAGCCTAATAAGCGCGAAGGTAATGATCATGTTTTATTCAATAAGAATAAATCAGTAATCGTGGCTTATCCGGCCAGCAGCAGAGAGGTGCAGTACGATATTCCGGACAGTGTAACCATGGTTAGTGATTGGGCTTTCTGTGAGTGCAAGAAATTAAACAGAATCACCATTCCTGACAGTGTGCGTGAAATTGGAGAAGGTGCATTCTGCAATTGTATGCTTCTGGATGAAGTAGAGATTCCGGATAGTGTAACTGTGATTGACGACTGTGCATTCAGAGGCTGTACCAGTTTGGAAAAGGTTGTAATTCCGAGTACTGTTACTGAGCTGGGCTGGGGATTGTTTGATGGTTGTGAAAATATAGTAACGGTTTACTGCGATGAGGGTTCCTTGGTTCAGGAGTACTGCCGCAGAAACGGAATCCGTGAAGCAAGAATATCTGAGAAGGAAAATGACTAATGAATACGATAACAGAAGAAATATCATTACGGGATAAATGTGTGGATTTTGTCAAAAAAAATGCAGTTATGTGCATTGCACTGATAGCTGCAGTGATTACAAGCATTATTATTCCCGTAGATGAACAATACATTGGATACTTTGATTATAAGACACTGACCTGTCTGTTTTGCGTGCTTGCTGTAGTTTGTGCGTTGAAGAATATTAACTTTTTCTACATGCTTGCAAGAAAGGTTGTTCAGCTTTTTAAAACAGCAAGAATGAGCATTTTGGCATTGGTGTATATCACTTTTATTGGGTCTATGTTGATTGCAAATGACATGGCTTTATTGACTTTCTTGCCACTGGGATATTTTGTACTTACCACAACCGGTAAAGAGAAGTATATGGCATTTACCTTTATTATGCAAAATATAGCAGCTAATCTGGGTGGAATGCTTACCCCTTTTGGTAATCCTCAGAATTTATATTTATATTCCAAATTCGAGATACCGAATCTGGAATTTATGGCTATTATGGCACCGCCGTTTGTGATTTCTGTTGTGATTATTACATTGTGCTGTATTATTTTTGTAAAGTCAGAACCGTTATGTATTTCCGATGAAAAGATTGTTTTGGACCCGAAAAGGACTATTATTTATCTGATTTTATTTACATTGGCTATTGTCATTGTATTCCGAGGCATACCGTACTGGATTGGACTGATCATTATTCCGGTAGTTCTGTTTATCATGGATAAGAAAGCATTGAAGATGGTGGATTATGGTCTGCTGTTTACCTTTGTATTCTTCTTTATCTTTGCCGGAAATATGGCCAGAATAGAAGCGGTTAGAACACTGTTTTCCACATTGCTGGACAAGAGTACATTATTGTTTAGTGTGTTATCCTGTCAGTGTATCAGTAATGTTCCGTCTGCCATACTGTTGTCCCAGTTTACGGACAATTATGCAGATCTGCTTGTGGGTGTAAATATCGGTGGTGTAGGTACACTTATTGCTTCATTGGCAAGCTTAATTACATTCCGCGAATATGTAAAGCATAATCCGGGCAAGACAGGATATTATATCGGGATGTTCTCTTTATTTAATTTTGGCTTTCTGATTGTCCTGACAGCGTTTATGTTTTTACTGAAATTACTCTAGTTATTAAGAAAACGCTACACTAGTTTTAAAATGTGCTTATGAGGATGAAGAACTTGTAGGCACATTTTTTTATTACATAGGAGACGACAATGGAAAATTTTACATTTGAAGAAATGCAGGCAATTCAAAAAGAATTGCAGGAAAAATATAAAGATAAATGGTCACCCATGGTGCCTGAAAACGGCAAAAATCAACTACTATGGCTGATGATTGAATTGGGGGAAGTAGCTGATATTATCAAGAAGCGTGGCAATCAGAAAATCATGGAAGACTGTGAAGTGAGAACTCACTTCATTGAAGAAATGTGCGATGTGCTGATGTATTATAATGATATAATGCTTTGTTATGACATTTCCATAGAGGAATTGAAGGAAGTGTATTTGCAGAAGCACAAAAGAAATATGGAACGGTGGTAAAGATACCGGGGAAGCATGTAAGGAGCAACCACTGGTAATCTGGATTAAAGTAAAAAGAGGGCTTCCAAGCGTGAAACAGGAAAGTAGCTTGATGCCTACAAGGATATTCAGATGGCAAATATACGTGGGGCTTGCGGAGAAATGGCTTGTACATGTTTTTTACTGAGGAGACCAGAAGCCATATGCTAAAGTGTAAATATTAATTATACAAGCAGCGAGCTTATAAATGCAGTTATATAGTGGATTTGTATTGCTAATGTTTGACTTTTTGGAAAAAAACTGTAATGTCTTTACAAAACAAAAAAAATGTGCTAATATATGACTACAAACAGAAGTCGAGAGGAGGGCATATGTATATTAGCAGGTATAAAAACGGAGATA
>JAZRLF010000015.1:0-5669 GCA_045646695.1 Lachnospiraceae bacterium | reverse complement strand
CCTTTCTCAAAATGGGGAGAAATATTTGGTTCTCCCACGCTGGCGAACGCAGTTCTTGACCGGTTGTTGCATCATTCATCGGTCATATCAATAAAGGGTCCGTCATACCGACTGAAAGAAAAAAGAGCTTTTCTGGAAGGTTAAGCTGAGGACTAATGTGGAATAAAATGTACATTTTTATTTTCCACTTTTTGAACAAGTTTATATTGACATTTACAATAAGGAATAAGATGTTTTTAGCATCATGTGGATAAAACTGCGGAAACTCAAGAAGACAAAAGATTGACAAAATACTAAACATGCGGTATAATGACTACAAAAGCAGGTCAAGGAGGGGTATATGAAGCCACTATATGATGTATCAGATGCAGAGGATGATGTATTGGAAATGTTATGGACATTTCCGGAAGGTATTAAGCAGTCAGCATTGCTTGAATGTATGAATCAGGCAGGGAAGGACTGGAAACGACAGACACTAAATACCTTGATTACCAGACTGATGGAAAAGGGGCTGGTGGAGAGAGAGAACCGGCATGTGTGGGCTGCGATGACCAAGGAGGAATTTGCCAGAGCACAGATCGGAAAAGTGATCGAAGAGATGTATGAGGGAAAGCTTAGTAAAATGGTACTGGCTTTCACCAGGAATCAGAGCATTACAAAGGAGGATGCAGCAGACTTACAACAATTACTGGAAACATATAAAAACGGAGTGGAATAGGGGATGAATTACATTTTGACAATGTCACTTTCAGGCAGCTGCATGTTTTTGATGTATCTGATATGCAGAATCTGTTTGGAGAACAGAGTATCTGAAAAGTGGTATTACATAGTCATGAAAGCGGTAATGCTCTATTTTCTGGTGCCATTACCGCTTTTAAAATTAGGGTACAAGAAAGCATGGTGGTTTATCAGCGGTGAATATGCATATGCAGACACTACGGTTTATTATCATGACGAGATGACAGTATTCACGCATGCGGGGAAGGTCGTGCTGAATGGCACAGCACTAATGCAAGCAGTGATTGTGGTGCTGTGGCTGATAGGAACTTTAATAATAGGTATTTTATTTATTATAGGATATCTAAGGCGTAGAAAAGCTTTGATTACACATTGTGCTGTGGTACATTCAGAACTGGAACGAGAAATCTATACACGACTTCCGGAAAAGTGTACTATGTACAAGAACGTAGAATTCAGACCTTTAGAAATAATAAAATCACCGTTTACAATAGGGTTCTTTAAACCAATTATATTTTATAATGCTTCTGTGGAAAACGCAGAAAAAGAGCTTTTATTAACACATGAGTGGACTCATGTAAAGCGCAGAGATATGTTTTGGCAATGGGGTGCTATATTAGTGGTTATCATGCATTGGTACAATCCACTTGCCTGGCTATTCAAACGTGAATTCGAGCGAGTGTGTGAATATTCCTGTGATGAACAGGTACTGCAAAAGGAAAGCAAGGAAATTTGTTTTAAATATGCAGAAATCTTAATGAAATACGGAACAAAAAAGAAAGGGGAAAGTCTGGAAGCCAACCTGTCTAGGGGCGGCGAAGAGACAGCAAAAAGAATGAAAAAGATTTTGGAAAAAAGAGAAAAATTACCTACAATAGCGACAATGTGTATTATAAGCGTGCTTATTTTGTTGAATTCATTAACAGTATTTGCATATGAAGATGTGCAGATTGCGAAAGGTGAAGCAGTTATGGACGAAAACTTATATAATGGCGATTTTGCATTTGTGCCGGAAGGAGAAGAAGCTGTGTGGGAAAATCCGGACTATATGAGTGACTATGATTATCACTATGATATCCAGTTTATAGATCAAGATGGAAATGTGTACGAGGTGCATGAAGATATAGAAATGTGTGCTGCTTGTGAACATGAATACATACAAGGGATGTTGCAATATCATGTAAAGAATAGTTCTGGGGGATGTACAATTGATAACTACAGAGCTATGAGGTGCCAGAAGTGCGGAATTATAATTAATAAGGTATTAGTAAGCAGTATCGATTATGTAGTGTGCACACATTAAACGGATGGAAAGGTACCGGTATGTGGATGCCTTGCAGTAGAGTACATATTATGGCGGGTTGGAAAATGAAAAAAATAGTATGTGTTACATTGAGTGCAGTATAATAAGGAGCATTACTATTCGATTACGCCATTAAGCGACGGCAGTTATTTGTTGCTTTTATTTGAAGTGTCCGCGTTTGAAGCAAATGGTGAAGAGAAAGAGATATTGTATGTAGTGGACAACTGCCTGATTCCTGCTGCAGCAGATGGCGGAGACGCAGATGTTGAGCTTCAGGACAAGATGGTAACAAAAGATATTTTTACTTACCTTTTAGCGAGTGATTCGGCTGTAATTATGGAATAAAGACAGAATATGTGCTGAATATACAAAAATTTACAAAAAATATTAAATTACCCTTTACAAAGTATCAAAATAATGTTACCACATGACTATGAAATGTGGTCTAGAAAGGAGAAGGGGATTATGTATATTAGTCGGTACGAAAACGGAGATATGTTTAATGAAATTGCAAGGTAACTGAAAATACGTAGGTCCGCCTTTTGACAAGTGATTTTACTGTATTTATTTAGTGATATGTAGAAGGGGTTCGAATATAGAGAAATTTACAGTAGATAATGACTTGTTACAAGGTGGACCGGAAAGGGGAATTGTAGAAATGAAAAAAATATTATCAATTATATTATCAATTATATTATGCATTGTGCCACTTACTGTAAATGCAATGGATACCACAGAGACTGATTTAATAGATATTTATTCTGTAGAACCAGAAGGATATAATGATCCTGATATATCATATTATTATGAAGTACAAGATAATGGTTCTGAGAAATTAGTGGGGCTATACTATAGTGATGAATATTATGAATACAAATACGATAGTAATGGTGTTATTGTAGGTATTAATAATTCTGATGGAAAGCAAATAGTAAGTTATACATATGATAATGACAAAATAGTATCGGGCGTTTATTCTATCGTAAATGATAAGTGGGTTGAAAATACTGACAGCAAATTTGTTGGAAATAAAAATAAAATGTTGTGGGTTGGAAAGTTTTATGATTATTCCAGAGCATGTTACTACATAAACGGAAGCTATTTTAATTCTGCTGCCGGTAGATATATGGATTTAGAGCATAATGATGCGTTGTTTACAGATAGCAATCCATTTTATCACCCAGGCGAAAATATTATGCGAATAGGAGTTTATGCAGAAGAGGCAGCTAAGACATGGGCAGAACAGTTGTTAAAAGATGGTGAACATGGTACAGTTATCGATTGGGTAGAAGGAAAATCTTGGTATGAATCTCTTTCTGATGTTGAGTTGTTGACAAGAGTGATTTATGCTGAAGGAGGCTCAGAGTCCGTGACTGAAGATGATGCGGTGGCGAGAGTGATTTTGAATCGTGTTAATAATTCATCTTTTCCGAACACTGCACGAAGAGTAGTCACACAAGCAAGCCAATTTGCAACTGTTACAGGAGGAATGGGAGAGACAGATGAGGCGAGAGACCCGGATAGATCAACTGACAGGTGGGAACGTTCAACGTTTTTGGCCTGCTTAATGTGTACTACCACTTCTATAACAGAGTGGGATTATGTTATGACGAATCCAATAGGAGAGCAGTTGTATTTTTATGGATATACAACTGCGCAAAGGGCTTATAACAACAATAGTTCTTTATTTTCCGGATCTGGAGAGGATTTAAAGTATAAAAATAAAGATATAAAAAATGTATATGTATTGGGTTATGGAAGAGTAACATCATTTTCCGACTTATTTGAGAATTACAATACTACACCTTGGTCAAGGAACATTTACTTTAATTATGAATAAGAGGTAATCGCTGTGATGAAATTTTCTGAAAACATATGGACAACAATATGTATTACATTAATAGCGGTTGCGACCTTGGGAAATTTTCTCGGTTTTTATTTAAACCGGGAGGATGAAGCAACTGGATATGATCTGGCTATTATAGATAGGCAGCCGATGATGCTTTATGAAGGACAAGTGTATCAATATGACAAAGGTACCTGGACAATGTTGGATTTTGAGGAAAAGATAAAGCAGATCACATCGGACGAGCAGAGGTTGTGCGTTTTGGATACAAAAGGAAAGCTTCATATAAAGGGAGGAGTAACATTAGCCCAATTAGAAGAAAAAGGGCGCGTTGCTTTAACAACGGGATATGTTCTGTATATGGCTGAAGAGGCAGTGACCTTAAATGAAAAAATAAAATTTGTCAATATCAATGATCATATTAATATTCTGGATTTTAGAGCATTGTTGAAGAATGGTTCGATTTTATATCGAAATAAGGGTGAATACCACGAATACAAGCCGGAAGAAAAAATCAAAATGCTCTCCGGGGGCTTTGCCTTGGCAACCTCCGGGAATGTATATTTGCTGCAGTTTGAAAGTCACGGTGATGGTTCTCCAGTCATACCGGAGTCGGAACTTATATATGATGGTGGAGATATTACATATATCGATGCATGCCCTACTGCACATCGTGGCATTGGCATCAGAGAAGATGGTACAGCGGTTATCTGGAGTGATTTGGAAACCCCGGATGTATCCAATTGGAGCAACTTAGTAACGGCTGTGCATGGATTTAATTATGCAGCAGCCGTAACGGATAGCGGCGAGGTGTTATTTACACATTATGACGAAGCAATCACCGCAGATGTGGTGGAGTATACGTCGAGGTGGACAGACATTGTCGAGATAGAGGCATATTACAATAGTTTGTATGCAGTAGATAGGGAAGGCAATTGCTTTGGAGTGGACTTTAGCAGCTATAATTCTGTAAATGAGGAAGGTCGGTGTGAGGCGATTTCAGTGCAATGAAATTGTAAGTTTAGATCATATAAGATAAGGCAGAGAGCTTGTTTGATATGTTCCCTTCTAGGTAGACAAGTAAAATAATAAAACTTGTTTACTTGGAAGGGGGCGTATTTATTTTGGGAAGAAAAGCAAAATTTTCTTTTGAAACTAAAATAGACATAGTTCTTAGATGTTAAAGAAACAGACTTCAGCTAATCACGAAGCTACATTATTAGGGATTAATTCAGCTCGTGTTCTAGAATGGATTTCACTTTATCAATCTTTAGGTGAAAACGGTCTTATAACAACCTCAAAAAATACTACTTATTCTGCTGGAACGAAAACAAATGCGGTATTGGATTATCTGCATGGAAAAGGCTCTTATAGTGAAATCTGCAGAAAATATGGGATTCACTCTTCAACTCAACTACGAAACTGGATTATGAAGTATAATGGTCATGAGAAACTTAAAGATTCGGGAGCAGGAGGTACAACGATCATGACCAAGGGCAGAAAAACCACTTTTGAAGAATGTGTTGAAATTGAAATAAACAATTGTGATATAGTACCATGGTACTGCTTGCTTGTTGCAGATGTTGAGCTTCAGGACAAGATGGTAACAAAAGATATTTTTACTTACCTTTTAGCGAGTGATTTGGCTGTAATTATGGAATAAAGACAGAATATGTGCTGAATATACAAAAATTTACAAAAAATATTAAATTACCCTTTACAAAGTATCAAAATAATGTTACCACATGACTATGAAATGTGGTCTAGAAAGGAGAAGGGGAT
>JAZRLF010000014.1:0-25002 GCA_045646695.1 Lachnospiraceae bacterium | reverse complement strand
GGCATATTACCGGGGCTCCTTTCCCGGGAACGTCCGTCGGAAATTCCCTGAGGCATCTTTTGACCCAACATCATTTTAAATACTTATCACAATAACTCATAATGGCTGCTATAGTTTTAGCATCTGTCATCTGTCCGGAATATATGCGTTCCTTGATCTCCTCCACTGTAAAAGCCTTTACATCCAGAAATTCATCCTCATCCAGATGCTGCAATCCTTCCTTTAGACCATGGGCAACATAAATATCAATCTTCTCATTGCAGAAGGCCACAGTTGTATGTATGGTAATTAACAGTTCCAAAGCTTCATCAGTAGTAAATCCGGTCTCCTCCTGGAGTTCTCTGCGGGCTGCCACATCTGTAGGCTCTTCTCCGCCGTTTAAACCGCCTGCCGGAATCTCCCAGGTGTACTTCTCCACAGAATTACGAAGCTGACGCACCAGGACAATTCTGCCGTCTTCTAACACCGGAATGACTGCTGCTGCACCTTTGTGCTCTATATGGTCCCACTTGACTAACTTGCCGTTTGGTATAGCCATGGTGTCCTTATAATAATCAATAATGGTTCCTTTATAAATCAACTCCCGGTTAATACGCTTTACTTCTTCCATGTCAGCCCCCTTTTTCAGTTATTATAGCCCAGATTCCTGCTATGCATCCCTGTCTGTTCTGCTCTTATTCTTAGGCGGAATCCTATATTCAGCCCAGACTATTATGTTTTTATTTTAATTCTTTCAAAAAGCTTTCAATTCTGTCTAAGCCCTTGGCAATCTCTTCCATACTGATTGCATAAGACAAACGGATATTATTCGGACCGCCGAAATCTGCGCATGGAATAACTGCTGTTGCAAACTCCTGAATCAATATATCTGCCACATCTGCTGCACATGCAATGACTCTGTCCTTATAAGTCATGCCGATAGCACTGCCTAAATCCACATAAGTGTAAAAAGCCCCCTTTGGTTCCAGTACTTCCACATAAGGCATAGCGCTCATACGCTTAAACATATACTCTCTGCGGGCATTGAAAGCTTCCTTCATCTCTGCCAATGCATCCTGCGGACCATTTAATGCTTCCACAGCTGCCTTCTGTGCGATTGAGTTTGGATTAGAAGTTGCGTGGCTCTGTACAGAGCTCATTAACTTGGCAATTTCTACAGAAGAACCGGTGTACCCCAGTCTCCAGCCTGTCATAGAATAGCTCTTGGATAAACCGGAACAGGTAATGGTTCTCTTATAAATCTCCTCACCCAGAGAAGCAATACTTACGTGCTCTTCACCGCCGTAAATCAAGTATTCATACATTTCATCTGCCACTGCATAAATATCCTGCTCTACTACTACATCAGCAATAGCCTGAAGCTCTTCTCTATTGTAAATCATACCTGTCGGGTTGCTTGGGCTGTTGATGATCACTGCCTTGGTCTTGTCTGTGCATGCTGTCTTAATCTGCTCTGCAGTTACCTTGTAGCCATTTTCCTTGGCACCGTATACGATAACCGGTACACCGTCAGCCATCTTTACCATTTCAGGATAGCTTAACCAGAACGGTGCTAAAATAATAACCTCGTCCCCCGGATTTAAAATTGCTGTAAAAATATTGGTCAGAGAATGCTTACCGCCGTTAGAAATAACAATCTGATTCGGTGCATAGTCTAACTTATTGAATTCCTTGAATTTGCGGGAAATTGCCTCTTTTAATTCATTAGTACCGGAAGCCGGTGTGTATTTGGTAAATCCGTCATGAATGGCCTTAATCGCCGCCTCACACACGTTATCAGGAGTATTGAAGTCAGGTTCTCCTGCTCCGAATCCCACAACGTCGATGCCGCTTGCACGCATCTCCTTTGCCTTTGCTGTAATTGCCAATGTACTGGAAGGCTTAACTGCCTGTGCTTTTCTTGATAATGTAAGTGCCATTATTCATACCATCCTTTCATCATTTCCAGTTTGTATAATTGTATACAATCCTAAATTAGCAATATAATACACTATACTGCCAGAAATTACAAGTACTAATTTTAAAAACTTTTCACTCTTTTTAGAAAAAACTTTTTAGAAAACAGCCATTTCTACAAAAGATATGCAGCACTCCCCCAAAAAAGTCACAGACTAGATTATTTCATACTTTACAGATTATATGCTAAATACTACTTAAAAATAAAACAATGCTTCTTCGGCTTTCTCGTCTAACTGTCTGCCATACTCACACACTTCAAAAGCCTCTGCATAGCGTACCCTTGCGCCACGTTCTGCACCATATCGCTCAATCAGTTCCTTTCTGAATCTGGCAGCTGTTTTGGCAAAACGCACCGCATAGCCTCTTTTTGCTGACATAATCTCTTCGTCTGTAGTATCCGCAGTAATATCCATTCCCTTCAACCATGCGAATCTGGCTTCTTCCCCTTCAGGAACCTCTTCCTCACATGTATATGGAAGCCACTCATATACCTGGCTTTCATTTAAGTGCGCAATGTGCAGTTTCGTATCAATTTCCTCATCCATGTCCAAAACAATATCCGGACAAAACTGTGGATTCTTAAAGGAATCTTCTGAATACATGATAATCGGCATCTTCCGTAAAGCCGGCACATCCGGACATGCATGTGGTACTGTCAAAATATAAGAAGCATCCTGTACCAAAAGACCTGCTGCACGGTGGTCCGTATGATAATCATTTGGACGATGTGTTATAATTAAATCGGGCTGAAATTCACGTATATAACGGATCAATCTTTCTCTGGTAGCAAGATCTGCAGTCAATGTACAATCCTCAATTTCCCATACATCATAAGTAATTCCCAGATACTCTGCTACAGCTGCAGATTCTTTTGCTCTTTGCTTTGTTGTTTCTTCCGGAGTCAGAATATGATGTCCGCCAGAGCCATTAGTCATACTCAAGAATCGTACCTCATATCCCATTTTTACATACTTGTGGGCCAGACCACCACAGCAAAATTCATTATCATCCTGATGTGCTCCAATTGCTAAAATTTTCATTTTCTTTACCTCATGTCTTATACTATCGTTATTTTGTCAATTCGTTTGACACACATTACCTTTTCATTGTATAGTGGTATTAAATACAAAACAATCGTTATATTGACTTAAACTTTCACAATATTGACTTTTTAGGAGCAATTGTATGAACACAGAACTCTATGAACATCATCTGACTATTGAACAGGATAAATTATGTCCCTTTATTTTTAATACCCACACCAATTCCTTTAATGGTCCCTGCAACTGGCATGAGAATATAGAAGTATTACTGGTCATTGAAGGAAGTGGTTTTATAAAGTATGAGGCGAAGGAATATTCCTTAAATCCGAATGATATTGTGATTGTCAATTCCGGTGCCATGCATCGTATATACAGCCACACCGGTATTACCTATCACTATTTGATCATGGACCAAACATTTTGCAGTGACAATGGTATAAATACTGCCGCATATTGCTTTTCTGAGAAAATAAACAGTCCCAAAACTGTCCGTCTCTTCCATGAGACTGTGCAAGCCACGGCACTGTATAACGAACATAAAGCACCTTTGTCCGCAGCCCGACTGCGCATGGCCGTGCTCACTCTCTTGATTGATTTATGCACCAATCATGCCACTACCCCTACCAATACAGTGCCCAATATAGACACTGCAAAGGAGCACATAAAAAAGGCACTGACGTTTATCAATGCCCATTACTGCTCCCACATTACGCTGGAAGAAATTGCCGAACATGTAGGACTTAACAAATTCTATCTGACAAGAGTTTTTAAAAAATACACCGGTCAACCACTATTCACATACGTAAATATATTAAGATGCAAAAAAGCAAGACGCTGCATTCTTGATGGCATGACCATAACAGAAGCCGCTCTGGAAAGCGGCTTTGAAACATTGTCTTATTTTTCTCGTACCCACAGTAAACTGATGGGGTATGCACCATCTCAGATTAAATATCATGAAAATTTGGAATAAGTCCTTGCAAGACTACAGTGACCGGAATATCTGCCTGAGTCCTTCTCTGCTTAGGTCTTCGTAATCAATCAATAAAACACCCATTTCCCGGGCACGGTTCCACAGCGTGACATTGCGTTTTCGTACATGATAGCTGGTAACCAAGGCAGGTACCGCGCCATGACCGCCAAAGCTGTCTGCCAAAGCGTAGATCTCATTCAGATCGTCAGGCTTTGGATTGGTCATCTTGCAGGACATAAATATCGGTATGCCCTCCTTCATAAGCACCACGTCTATTTCATTTTCTACATTAAACCTAGGACGCCGCTGTAGATCCCAGCCTATCATTACACTTTGGTAAACCTCTGAGAACAAGCCACTCTCCTTTGCCAGAATGTAAACGTAAAGCTCCAGCCAGCTTCCCTTTACTGCTAACATCTCCTTTACAAAAGGCGCTGCACATTCAAAGACTATCTCATATTCGTCAATACGAAGTTCTTTGATAAAGCCCTGTTTTTCAAACAGCTCAAAAATGCGGATAATTCTGTCTGAAATCTGAGGAGCCTTTTTTAATACAATCTTCAAGCCCGGCTCACTTAATACACCATCACTCTTGTGGTGTACAAAATCATAAAAAAATTTGAAATCTGACTGGTGTGCAAATGCATATTCGCTCATAGTAAGAATCTGAGGAAAAAATTTCTCCTCTGCAAGCATATGCATATTACGGTTATACACACGTCCCTGTAAAAGCAAGATATCAGCAAAGCTAAGCTTCGGAAAAGAAAAGCTTCCTTCCAATTCCTCGGCGCAGACTACATTAATTATCTGTCCTCCGTATGCATCCAAAAGGATACACGGAAAGTTATATGCCTTGCAGCATTCCCTGGCATAATTACTAATGACGGGACTGCCGCCGCCTATTTCTACCAAAACTTCCTGCCCTTCCTGATAAAGTCCGGCCAAAAGCGCCTCCACCTCTTGTCTGGCTTCTCGGGCGGTAATCTGTACAGCTTCCACCTTTAATCCGGCCGCCTTGGCCTTTAAAAAAGCACAGACTCCCTCCATAACTTCCTTCTGGCCGAATTCATACAGAAGAATAGTCCTTTTGGCTCCAAAAACAAGACTGGCCATAATATTATTCTGCAAATTAATAGAATCAAAAACCTCTACGACTGTGTGTATCCCTTTCAACTTTATATCTCCGATTCATCTGAAGCATTATCAAGCTCTGTCTCATCATCCATATCGCCCATAAATTCACGTACAGATACCTTCTTACGATCTCTTTCCTTTTCAATAGCCTCTGATAACAATTCCTTTATCTCACGTGGTTTTTTGATCAGTTCAATTACAAAATCCCCACTGGAACGGTCTGTGCTCTGGCAATGGAGATTTCCTACACCAAACATACGCTGCAACAATGTCTGATGCAGTGTAATATCCACAAATCGATACAAACGCACCTCTTCCTCCTTTATATTAAAAAAACCGGTGTGAATAAGCAGTTTCTGGTCTGTCAGTTCATACCTCGTAAAGGATAAAGGCAAACCTAAAAACGGTCTCTTTCTGTCTTTCCAAATAATCTCTGCCATAATAAACCTCCCAGTGATATCGTATTAATTCAAAATCTTTAATATAAACATGTGAAGCTTCTTATACACCAAAAAAGTAATCACAGACACAACTCCGTACTTGACTAAATTAAAGGGCAGTACACTCCACAGCATCATAGTAAAAGTATCCTTTACAAATGGATTTACTGCACTTGCCATAGCCACCAGGCTCTCCATTTCCAATCCATACACTACCGCATATGCGGGAAAGATGAACAGGCTGTTGGAAAACACTGCAATAACACTGGTAGCAAGTACCGCCGTAACAAGGCTTATTGCTGCCTGTCTCTTTGTCTTGTACCTTTGATACAGCAAAGAAGCACTTAGCACATATGTACAGGAAAGAAATAAATTGGATAATTCCCCCACATACATGCTGTCGGTTCCATTAATCAATAAATTCAAGGCCAGCTTCACTATAACAATACATACCCCAGCCACAGGACCGAACATGAAGCTACCGATAATAGCGGGAAGCTCTGCCACATCCAGCTTCATAAAAGCCGGTGCAAAAAACAGCGGTATCTTAAATAGCATTAAAACTGTGCTGAGCGCTCCAAAGAGCCCTACAAAGCACAACATCTTTGTGGTTACTTTTGTTTGTTTCATATTCATTTGTCCTCCTTCTTTCCTCCGGACTATAACCGTTGGTATCGGACTCACACCGATTCAGCTGACACTTGTCAGGTCGCGGACTTCATGCCCAGGCATGTCACCACCAGTAAGGAATTCCACCCATCCCCGAAAGGATTTATATGTTATATTATATATTTTCTTAAAGCCACTGTAAAGTATGAAGGCCAAATTTTCTTTTTTCTTCTTTTTTAATATGGCTTCTTAGATAAAAACTCATTTATCTTTCCCGGAAAGTACTCTGATTTTTTACAATTAAAAATCTTTTAACATATCCTTTTTTAATTGCCTCATAATCTTCTTCTCCAGTCTTGATATATAGGATTGGGAAATTCCCAATAACGTAGCCACCTCCTTTTGAGTCAGTTCCTTTCCTTCCTGTATCTGCTTTGTGTATGCCCCATATTTGTGGCATTGATTTGCCCCTTCTCCCTGCAGCCTTAACCCAAAGCGTAGACATATAATAGTTTTTTCTCTGGGCGAGAGTTTGGAAATGGACTTATAAAGGACGTTCCATTCTGCCTGTGTCTCCAGATTTTTGTATATCAAATCCTCTTCCGTGCCCAAAATATCACTAAGCAGCAGTTCATTTCCGTCAAAATCAGTATTTAACGGCTCATCAATGCTTACCTCCAGCTTGTTTTTGCTGGTACGTCTTAAATACATCAGTATTTCATTTTCTATACAGCGGGAGGCATAGGTAGCCAACTTGATATTTTTATCAGTTTTATATGTATTTATAGCCTTAATCAGGCCTATGGTGCCTATAGATATTAAATCCTCCACACCTACACCGGTATTATCAAAGCGCTTTGCAATATATACTACCAATCGTAAATTATGCTCTATCAGGATGCTTTTGGCCCACTCTCCTCGATCCGTACCTAAAGCCTCCAGCATTTCGTTTTCTTTTTCTGCATCTAAGGGCGGAGGTAAGACCTCGGCTCCTCCAATATAGTGAATTTCCATTTCCGGTTCTTCTTTAAACCAATCTCTCCCTACCAACATGCATAGGGTTCTTTTCATTTCTCTTGCCAATAACATTTCATACTCCTCCTAATCTTCTTTTCCACTTTCTTCCATACACAAGGCCGGATGTAGTATCATCTGGTATGCATTTTTGTGGGAAAGTTTATGTGATACACCGGCACAGATTACATTGGATACTTTGTAGCACTGTTCTCCATTTATAATAGTCAGCTCCGGAATTTCCACACCATATAAAATTCCCTGCTGACAGCCCACGCTGCGGAAAGGTATGGCTCTGTAAAACAAAGGATTTTCCAGCGTAATACGCGCCAGCAGCTCCTCCTCTGCCAGACAGACAGGCTTTTGGCTGATTGGCTCTAAGAGGCTGTTGCCGGTATCTAACAGGGCTTTTACCTTTGTCTTGGTGCCGGAACTTGTTATGATTGCCTGACAGATACTTTTTTTGCCGGGCAGTCTGCCTTTTCTTACTATATAGCTTCCTGTCTGTACGCATACATAGACGCCAAACAGTACGGTAAACAGGGTTATTTCCTGACCTGTAAACAGCTTCCATTTGACAAGCACTGCCCGCAGTATCCCCCCGATCATAAAGCTGTAAGCAAGTCCTTGCAATATTACTTTTTTCCAAAGATGTCTTTTTCTTTTTGTCAGAATAAAGACGGACATCACAGGAACAGAGAGCCCCATGCCTAATATTTGAAGCCAAATTCCTCTTATAGGAATATATGCGGGCAAGAAAAACTGGCATATGTATACCACTGCCCCAAAACAAGCCGACAGCCAAAGCTTATAGCCTTTTGTATCTAAAGCAAACCGAATCTTTAACAGCTTTAAAATCCAAAGATTTATAACCAGATTCATAAAAAACAAAGTATCTAAGTAAATTTCTATGCTCATACCAACCTCTCCAAGAGAGCATACCACCTTTTTTGTGGAAATCTTGTCAAAGTTTGAACTCGAAAAAAGTATTGTTTCGCACAAAAAAACAGCATGCCTTATAAAAAGACATACTGTTTAAAAATTATAGAATATAAAAGCGAATCATCAGTCCTTCTGTAAAAAGCTTGGTATCTTTAAGCTTCTCTTTTCGATAGAGGATGTCAAATCTGTCTTGGTAATAGTCGGCAGTGCTCCTGTTGCTGTAGATACTCCCTCTGCCTTCGGTGTCACAATCGGCTGAACAGACTGTGGCTTTGGCACAGGTGCAACGGTTTTGGTGTTGGTATTAAAGGAGAATACAGGGGCAGTCTTAGCTGCAGTAGTCTGATTGATACCGGTAGCAATAACGGTAACCGCACAGGTATCCTTTGCTGTCTCGTCATACATAGCACCGAAAATAACATTCACATTCTCACCACACAGCTCACCTACATAATCTGCTGCATCTGCTGCATCTGCCAAGGTAATATCACCGGATACATTGATAATAATATCGGTTGCTCCGTTAATAGTAGTCTCTAATAATGGACTGTCAACAGCCATACGAACTGCATCAGAAGCCTTAGTATCGCCTGTACCGGTACCGATACCGATATGTGCCACACCCTTGTCCTTCATAACTGTACGAACGTCTGCAAAGTCTAAGTTAATGATAGCAGGCTTATTAATCAAGTCAGTAATACCCTGAACACCCTGCTGCAATACTTCATCAGCCTTCTTTAATGCATCTGGCATAGTGGTTCTGCGGTCAACGATATCCAACAGCTTATCATTTGGTATCACAATAAGAGTATCCACATGCTCTCTGAGCTTTTCGATACCTGCCAATGCATTATTCATACGGGTTCTTGCTTCAAAACGGAAAGGCTTGGTCACAACACCAACTGTCAGGATCCCCATGTCCTTAGCAACACTTGCAATAACAGGTGCAGCACCTGTACCGGTACCGCCGCCCATACCACAGGTAACAAATACCATATCTGCGCCTTCCAACGCATTCTTAATGTCGTCTATATTTTCTTCAGCAGCTTTCTCGCCAATCTCAGGTCTGGCACCTGCACCAAGTCCCTTTGTGAGCTTCTCACCAATCTGTATAATCTGGGGAGCCTTAGACAACTGCAAAGCCTGCTTGTCCGTATTAATACAGATAAATTCCACACCACATACTTCATCACTAATCATTCTATTTACAGCATTGTTGCCGGCTCCACCTACACCAACTACTATGATACGTGCACCGGATACAATTTCATTTGACATTAACTCTAACAAAAGAGGATACCTCCTATCATATATACTTATACTATTTCTATTCTATATTTTTTTTTTACAATTATCAACATATTTTTTTATTTTTTACAAATTTTTGATTTTTTTTTAATTCTCTACATCCCTTGTGAAGGTGATATTGTCACTGGAGCTGTCTGCATTCTCCAAATGAAGTACTCCTGACAAACCATTCAGACTTGGTGCCAGGTCCCTCAGCTTCATCATCTTCTCTGTAAGCTTGTCCTTCTTGCCGAGAGTCACTCGCACATGATCCATGTACAACGTCACTTCCAGGCTTTGATTAAAATATATTTTGTCTACTTCCAGTTCGTACTTGCTCAACAAATTTGTAATCTCCAACACATAGCTGAATACGTCTGAATTTGCTACCGGCAACGGATTATGTAAGACTACCGAATTAAACTCTAATCCGGTAATCTCCGGAACGCCCTCTGTGATTTGGCTGCTGGCCTCCACCACAATGCCATCCTTATCAAAATACATATACTGTCCCAAGTACTTAATATAGCCTGCCAGTGCCTTTTCATAAACCTGTATACGGATGCTGTCTGCCGATAATACTGTCACTTCAATTGACTGTATAAAAGCTATATCCGTAATAGGCTTGTTATCATACTTCATGGAAAGCACCAGGGAAATACGATCCTCAGGCTTATTGATAACCATGTCGATAATTTCTTCTCTGGTGTAATGGCTGCTGCCATCCACTATGATACTTTTGATGGTAAATTTATTTAGGAAATAGTAGATTCCCCCTGTAATTACCAGAAGAAAGGTCAGTGCAATGATAGCTTTCACCATTCTCCGTTTCCTTCGTCCTACAAAATACTCATTCACCGTATATTCTTGCTCCTAAATCCGATAAGTCTCTGCATATATTTTCATAGCCACGATAAATATGACTGCATTGTTCAATGTATGTTTCTCCGCCGGCACCCAGTCCGGCCAACACTAATGCCGCACCGCCTCTCAATTCTTCTGCTGTCAGCGTGCTGCCCTGTAATTTCTCCACCCCACGTATATAGGCTACTTTATCCTGAACATGAATATCTGCCCCCATTTTCTTTAGCTGTGGCACAATCCGAAACCGATTGCCGAAAATGCGCTCTTCTATAGCACTCTCACCGTCAGCCGTGCAAAGTGCTGCCAAAAGCGGAGACTGTAAATCTGTGGGAAAACCCGGATATACCTCGGTAACCGTATATGGAATAGCGCACAGTCTGTCTCTGCGATGTAAATATACTCCTTCCTCTGTAATCAAAGTACTGCCTCCCATGGCGTGCAACATAGGAAAAAGCCTGGTCATATGCCCTGCAGGCGCTCCTTCTAATAAAATACCGCCTCCGGTAATCATACATCCAAAAGCATAGGTTCCTGCCACAATACGGTCCCCCGGCAAAGTAATGCTTCCTTCGTGAAGCTCTTTCACCCCAACAACCGTGATATCCGACTGTCCTGCTCCTGTAATGCAGGCTCCTGCGGAATTTAGAAATTCACAGAGGGCCGTAATTTCCGGTTCTCTGGCCGCATTATGAATCAATGTAGTCCCTTCAGCCAAAACCGCCGCCATAATCAGATTCTCAGTAAGTCCTACACTTGGAAACGGAAGCACATGCTCTACCCCCACAAGCCTGGAAACCTTTGCTGTAATATGGCCGTTGTCATCTCCGAAATCTGTACCCATTTTGCGTAAATGCCTGATATGCCAGTCTACCGGTCTGTCACCGATAACGCATCCTCCCGGATATTCCAAAACCGCCTCACCAAAGCGTCCCAGCATAGCCCCCAGAAGAAAAATACTGGAGCGCATAGTGCCCTCCTTTTTCTCCATAAGCGGCCCCGGAGTCAGGTGACAGGTATTGACATACAAGTCCCTGCCCTTCCAATAAGTTACTGCCCCTTGAGAGCGTATCAACTCCAGCATATAATAAACATCTGCAATCTTAGGACAGTTTTTTATCTCATGTTCTCCTCTGGCAAGTAATGTGGCTGCTAATATCGGAAGTGCTGCATTCTTGGAGCCTTGGATACGTACCTTTCCATTTAACGGCACGCCACCACGTATAAAAATCTTTTTCATACAACCACCTGGCAAAAAACGCTTATTGTATTATATGCAGGTGGTGTGTAAAACTTTCCTTATTTTTATTTATTTTAGGTATTTTTTTTGCACAGGTTACAAATTATTAATTGCATAAATATACCGATGCGATTTCATCTGAGGAAAATATTTTTCTGCAAAGAAATTTGCACCGAATGCTCCGTTAAGAAAACGTGAAGTAACATCTTCGCGTTTTTAGGAGCTGACTCGGTCAAATTTCGATTGCGGAAAACATATATTCCTTAGATAAATCATATAAATATTCCGCAACTTAATAATTTGTAATCTTTATGTTGCGGGCCACGTTCATGACCACACCCATTTCAAACATAAGGAAGCAAACACTGGTACCGCCATAGCTGATAAATGGCAGAGAAATACCGGTATTCGGTATGGTATTGGTTACTACTGCAATATTTAAAATAACCTGTACAGCTATGTGGGCAATAACACCCACCACTATCATGGCTCCATGAATATCTATAGCATGAGTGGCAATAACCACCATACGCCAGATTAAAATCATAAACATCAAAATAACGGCAATGCCACCAAAAAGTCCCAGTTCCTCACAAATAATAGAAAAAATCATATCGTTTTGGGCTTCCGGAAGAAAATTTAACTTCTGAATACTCTGGCACAATCCCTTGCCCCAAATACCGCCGGACCCAATGGCATACATAGCCTGCAGAGTCTGATATCCTTTGCCGGATGCATATTTTTCAAGATCCAGCCATGCTAAAATACGCTCTGATCGGAAACCGTCTCCCTCTGCCGTACGCTGCACAATGAAATAAACCAATGCTACAACTCCTGCCGCACCTACAGCACCCAGACCTACCCACCATTTGTAGCCTTTGGTTGCCACAAAAATCATGGCAATGCAAATAGCAAAAATAATGATAGCTGAACTTAAGTTATCGGTAATTTTGTAAACCATCAAAAAAATAGGAATAGTAAGCCCGATCATTGAAAAAATAATCTTGGCACTATTGACTTTTTTGCGAAAAGCATGAACAAAATTAGCCAAAAAGATAACCATACCCAGTTTCACCGGCTCTGCAGCCTGAAAGGAGATCGGTCCCAGGGCAATCCAACGTCTGGCACCATTGGCTTCAAAACCAAAGGGAATAATCAAAAGTATAACAGCGATACAGGCAAAATAAGGTAAAAACCCAAGCTTACGATACCACTGATAAGGAATCTTGTATGCAGCAAACATACCTCCAAATCCAATGGCTGTTGCAAGCATCTGCTTCTTTACATAGTAATTGGAATCCCCAAACTCCTGCATAGCCTCATAGTAACTGGCGGAATATACCATAATCAGTCCAAAGCCTATCAGGAAAATCAATACCAGCAAAAAGGTATAATCAAAATAAAAGATCTCTTTTTTTGATGGTTGTTGTTCAGAAGATGTAGTTGTTTGTTTGGGCCTAAATTGTCTAATATTATTCTGCACGTAAACTCTCCTACTCTTTTTTATGAAAGGCTTTTCACATATTCCTTAAACTGTCTGCCTCTCTCTTCATAATTCGGGAACATCCCCCAACTTGCACAGGCCGGAGATAACAGTACCGCATCTCCCGGCTCTGCATGACGGCTGCATATCTTCAGACACTCTTCAAATGTATCTGCAAACACATAATCGGTAAAGCCGTGAGCTTTAGCACAGGCTGCAATTTTCTCTCTTGTTTGTCCAATCAGAACTAACAGCTTTACTTTGCCGCCAAAAGCATCTATCCACTCATCATATTCGCTGTGCTTATCATAACCGCCGCCAATGAGCACCGTAGGCTTTGACATGGCAAGAATACCCTGAATGGCTGCATCCGGATTGGTGCCTTTAGAGTCATTGTAATAATCCACACCGCCCTTGGTATCTACATATTCTATGCGGTGTTCTACTGCTTTAAATGCTTTTACTGTACGTAAAAGATTATCTAACGGCAGCCCGAAAGATAAACCAATGGCAAGCGCAGCCATAACATTCTCCACATTACAGGTACCTACCAGATTCATATCCGTATGTATATTCATAATAGCCTCAGCATGGCCGTCACAAGCCAGATAAATGGTATCTTCCTGGCAGTATATGCCATCGGAAAGCTCTCGCTTAGAAGAAAAGAATACTACTTTGGCCGGACATCTGTTCAGCCCGAAATCTCTGGTATATTCATTCTCATAATTTAAAATACAGTATTGCTCCAAAGTCTGTCCCTTAGTTATCTTCTCCTTGGTGGCAGCATAATTCTCCATCGTATAGTGACGGTCTAAATGATCCGGTGTTACATTTAAAATAGCAGATACTGTAGGACAGAACTCTTCCACAGTTTCTAACTGAAAAGAACTGATTTCCGCAACCGTCACCGTTTCCTCTGTGGTCTTTAAAGCCTCCAGCGTATATGGATTGCCGATATTGCCTACCACAAACACAGAATCAAAATAATCCCGCATCATCTGTCCCACCAGACTGGTGGTTGTAGTCTTGCCATTGGTACCGGTAATCCCGATAATACGCCCCTTGGCCAACTGATATCCCAGCTCAATCTCACCGATAATCAATATGCCCCTGTCACGCAGCATATTTAAAAGGGGACTGTCCACCGGCACACCGGGACTTACCACTGCCATATCTAATTTATGTAAAATAGACTCTTCTATCGTTCCGATACATATCTCAGCATGGCAGCCTTCAGGAATCTTTTTTAAAATGTCTTCCTTGGTAAGCTTGTCATTGCCGTCATATAATATACAATCAGCCTGAACCGTAGAAAGAGCCCGTAACGCTCCTATACCGCTGATACCGGTCCCTACAATCAATATCGTTTTGTTTGAAAATGTCATAGTATGCCTCCTGACCCTTTTTGCAGTACAACACCTCTGCCCTTTCGGGATTTTTTATATATTTTAAATCGCTGCGATAGCAAGCAGGCAAAGCAATGCCGTCACAGTAGTAAATACAGCCACTACCTTAGTCTCACTCCAGCCTCCCAATTCAAAATGGTGATGAATCGGCGCCATTCTGAAAATTCGTTTGCCCCCTGACAACTTAAAGTATGTAACCTGTATGATCACACTGGCTACCTCTAACAAATATATAAATGCCACAATCGGAATAAACAGCTGAAGTCCTGTCATGTACGCACAGCCGGCCACAAAGCCTCCCAAAGCCAAGGAACCGGTGTCTCCCATAAATACACTGGCAGGATAAACATTAAACATCAAAAAGCCCAATAAACCACCGATTACCGCACAGGCAACAGGCTCGATTCCGGCACCCATCCCCACACTTACTACTGCAAAAAAAGTAGCAATCATAATGGTAACACTGCTTTCCTGACCGTCAATACCATCGGTAAAATTGGAACCATTTACCGTACCTATTACCACAAAAAACATAACCGGTATTGTGAAAATCCCCAAATCAACCGCCTTATCCATAAAAGGAATGCGCATTGCCAGATCCACATCTGCTACTGCGATCAGATAATAAGCAAATATAGCCGTCACGATAATCTGACCGATCATCTTCTGCATAGAAGTAAGCCCCATGGAACGCTTCAACACAACCTTGATATAGTCATCCAAAAACCCAATCAGGCCAAACCCCAGTGTTAAAAAAAGCACCGGTACAATATTGGGATATGTTTTAATAAACGGCAATGTCATAACGGTAATACTGATCAAAAAGATAATACCGCCCATAGTGGGAGTACCGTTTTTCTTTAGGTGACTCTGAGGACCGTCATCTCTTACTGTCTGACCGAATTTCAGCTTACGGAGATATGGAATAATGATAGGTCCCAACACAAGTGTAATAAAAAAAGCTCCAACTATAGGTAACACAACCGGTGTTAATAATTCGCGAAACATAAAAGTCTCCTCCCTTGTCATCTCTAGGTGTTCTGTACACAACATGAACTCTGTTCATGTTCAAAATTCGCCGCTCCTCAAATATGCAAGCCTATTTTCATCGCTTGCGCTCATTTACATGCAAGAATGCCGGAGCATTCTTGCTTCGCCGATGTGCGGCTGCCTGGCAGCCTTCCTCAGCACATCGTGTGTATCCATCCAGAGGGTATAATTAAATACAGAATAGGTTCTTTATCCAACATGAACTCTGTTCATGTTGAAAATTCGCCGCTCCTCAAATATGCAAGCATATTTTTATCGCTTGCGCTCATTTTAATTATACCCCTTTTCTTCTAAATAGGGAAGAATATTTTCAAAAAGTTGACGAACAATCGGTGCAGCAATCTGCCCGCCATAATATACCCCTTTAGGATGGGTAATAATAGCCAGTGCAATCACCTGAGGGTCATCTGCAGGAGCAAAACCCACAAAGGAGGCAATATACTTACCATTTCCTCGCGGCAAGGTCTGGCTTGTAGCAGTTTTACCGCCCACCAGATATCCTTCCACCTGACCGTTTTTACCGCCTCCTTCGCTGACTACGCTTTCCAGAATACTGCGCATAACTGCAGAGGTATCTTCACTGACAATATCCTCTGTGACCGGATATTCAAAAACCGTAACTGTATCTGCTCCCTGAGACTGTATGGCAAGATGGGGTGTAATACGATTTCCTCCGTTAATGATGGAAGAAACGGTAGTAATAAGCTGTATCGGTGTAATCTGAAAGGACTGTCCAAAAGACATGGTTGCCAGTTCTACCGGTCCCATATTTTCCATTTTGTGTACAATAGTTCTGCTCTCCCCGGGCAAATCAATACCGGTTTTTGTGGTTAAGCCAAACTGCTCAAAATAAGAATAATATTTTTCAACACCCAGTCGCATTCCTACCGTAATAAATACCGGGTTACAGCTGTTTTGGGTCCCCTGCACAAAAGTTTCTGATCCATGACCGGTGGTTTTGTGACAGCGGATCCTTCTGTCCTCTACCATAATAAACCCCGGACAGCTAAAAGTATCTGCTGGAGTCACCACACCTTCCTCTAATCCCGCTGCCGCCGTAATGATCTTAAAAGTAGACCCCGGCTCATAAGTATCATTGATGCAGCCGTTACGCCACATCTGATTCAGATTATCCTGGGTACTGCCCCCGGTCAACTTAGTACTCCACACATCTGTCAATTCATATGGATTATTGAGGTCAAATTCCGGCCAATTCACACAAGCATATATTTCCCCATTATTGGGATTCATAACCAAAATCATGACATTATCAGCCTCTTTTGTTTCATAGGCCTGACTGGCCAACTGCATGGCATAATTTTGTATATTGTAATCCAGACTGATTGTCAGGTCCTCCCCTGCTATCGGTTCCTCCCTGCGCTCCCCTTCCTCCTGTAGTTCAATGCCTTTGGCATCGGTAACAGTCAGAATTTTGCCGGGTGTACCTGACAAATACTCCTCATAAATAACCTCAAGTCCTATAATACCCTGATTATCACTGCCTGTAAAGCCAAGCACCTTACTGGCAAGCATCCCATATGGATAATATCTTTTATAGTCTTCATCTACCTTTACTCCGGCCATATCATAGGCCCTTATCCGGTCTCCGGTCTCTTTGTCCACATTGCTTTTGATACGCTCTCTGGCTGAATATTTTTCAACACGTTTACGCACATAGTCCTCTGTCAATCCCAACTCTTCACAAAGCATGCTGATGACCCCTTCCCGGTCCTCTATCTGAGAATAGATCACAGAAACGGTACAAACTGTTTTATTGTCAGCAAGTGCTATCCCATTCCTATCCAAAATGCGACCTCTGGCTGCCTTAATATCACGCTCTCTTTCATGAAGTTCCTGAGCCATTTGGGCATAATAGTCACTTTTGGCTACCATGAGATAAATCAACCTGCCGAAAAGCCCTACTAAGAGCAACAGGCTGCCCACCCCTAAAAGCAATATTTTCTTTTTTTGATAGATCCTTACAAACATAGAAAACCTCTAGGAAAGGTATTGCTATAATTTATTACACTTTCCATGAGGTTATTCCATTTTAATTTCCCGAAGACTGTGCAGTATCCTCCGAAGACTGTGCAGCCTCTTCATCACGCTTGTTCTGATATCCTTCAATCACAGCGTTCTGTCTGTCTGTGATTGCCTGTTGTTCTTCTTCTGTAAGCTCTTCTGTCATGAATATATTCATATACGGTAAGATTTCAGCTAAAATATCCCGGCTGATCCAGCAGGCATATTTGGTAGCCAGTGACTGGTCTTCTACATTTGGTTTATTCACAACTGTATAAATCAATACCTGAGGATCATCTGCCGGCGCATATCCCATAAAGGATACAACATAATCTTTACTGCCTCGCGGTAAGGTTTCGGAAGTACCTGTTTTACCTCCAATGGCATATCCTGCCGGTCTGGCCTTCTCACCGGTACCATCTACAACAGTAGCATTACAATATTGTACAATCTTAGCACTGGTTTCTTCAGAAACTGTCTGCTTAATCAGAAATGGCTCAACATTCTGCACCACATTACCATTTTCATCTAAAATCTGACGTACCATTTGTGGCTGATATAAATATCCACCATTGACCAAAGAAGCGAAGCTGGCTGCCATTTGGGTCATAGTCACCTGAAAACCTTGTCCAAAAGAACTGGTAGCAAGCTCTGTTACACCCATAGTATCAATCGTATGGATCAGGCTGGCAGTTCTGGCTTCCCCTGTCAGATCTATATTACTCTTTAACCCAAAGCCAAAAGCGTTTTGATATTTGGCAAAATCTGCTGCTCCCAATCGCTCTGACATATACATCATGGCTACGTTACAGGATTCCTGAATGGAATAAGATAAGCCAACTGTTCCGTGTCCGGACTTTTCATGACATTCAATATCATAACCGCCTACATATAAAGAACCATTACATATCCAAGAGTCATTATCATTGACAACGCCCTCTTCCAAACACATTGCCACAGTAAATGGCTTTGCAACGGAGCCCGGTTCGTAAGTATCAGATAAGCAGAAATTTCTCCATATCTGATTTAATTCATATGCATACTGTGAGATTGCCTTACTCTTTTCCTCTTCACTTGCATTTTCACTCAGCACTTCGCCGGTACCGGCATTTACCAGTATCTTCTTCATGGCGTCAATGCTTTCCTGGGAATAGTATAGTGACAGATCGTAAGGATTGGAACAGTCATAGCGCTCATTTGTTGCCATAGCATACACACCTCCGGTGTGAATATCCATAACAATTACACCTATATCTTCTGCACCGGGACCTGTTCGATAATTGTCTCTTAATTCTTCATTATATTGATCAATAACTTTTTCAACCACAGTCTGGATATTCAAATCCAATGTGCTGACAATGGTATGTCCATTATCTGCCGGCTTAATAGTACGCTTTAATTCACTGTCGGAATTTAAATAACCATACTCGCGTCCTGTCGTACCGTTCAGTACATCATTATAATATTCTTCCAGCCCAAACTGTCCAGCATTATCCTTTCCGGTAAATCCCAGCACATCACTGGCAAGGGTATTGTACGGATACTTGCGTAAATATTCTTCCTCAAACCAAATGCCTTTTATATGTGCACCTGTATTCTTCACTCCGGCAGCCTTTGCTGCTTCTAAAGCCAGCTTTTCCTGCTCTTCAACATAAGCCTCATAAGCTGCCTTGTCATCATAACTCACCTGCAAGGCCACCTTATAATACTGAGAATCAGGCTTTGCTGCCACGTATGCCTTAATCTCCTCTATATCTACATCAAAGCATATATCCAGTGCATTTAAAGTAGGATTATAATTGGCCTCATCATCCAACATCACCTTGGTATCCAGTATAACATTGTACACCTTCTCGCTGTAGGCCATAGTACTGCCATTTCGGTCTAAGATAGAACCTCGCTTGTACGGCAAGGTTGTAGAATCATATTTCTGCTGGGATAGTACCTGTTTTTTGTATCTTTCTTCGCTGGTACTTGTAATATATATCAGTCTGCCCACCAATCCCAGAACTGCTGCAACAACTATAAAGCAAAAAACTACCAGCTTTACGCGCATATATGGTCGAAATCTGGTAGTATTTTTCTTTTTGGCAGGTCTTTGGGGGTTACGGCTGTTTTGTCCTGTGTTTTGGCCTTTTACCATAAAATCCTCCAAACTCCTTATCAATCCTTAATCACACGGCTTTGCTCCACATAATCATCAATTTGTGAATCATATGTAATAATCTGGTCCTCAGAAGCATATACCATACCAAGGTCCATAATTGCTATCTCCCGTACCTTCTCCAGGTCGACGCTGCTCATAATACGGCCATAATACTCGTCGTTTTCGGTTTTTAAATTATTTACCTGACTTTCTAAGCTTGTTATGCTATTAGACAGCACGGAAATCTCTGAGCTCAAGCTGATATATTGAATCATCATGGCACCAATAGCTACAAACGCAGCTAAAGTCAATATTAATACAGGCACATTTACAGGACTAGGCTTTGCCTTTACCTTTTTATTTGCATCCGTCTTCGGCTGAACATGTTTTTCCTGCTCTTTGCCGTTTCTCTTCTGTGGAATTGTCTCATACTTTGGAGCAGCGCTGCCATATAAATACGTAACTTTTTGATTGTTGTAGTTATAAGTTTCTGATGCAGTTACTCTTCTCTGAGTGGCCATACCTTTTCCTCCTTATGCGCGTTCAAACACTCTAAGCTTGGCGCTCTTACTTCTTGAATTTTCTTCTAATTCTGTGCTGCTCGGTAAAATAGGCTTTTTACTGATAACACGTCCCTTGGATACCTGCCCACAAGTACAAACCGGAAAGCTCGGCGGGCAAACACAAGGATTTTCTGCCTTTTTAAAGGCACTTTTGACAATGCGGTCCTCTAAGGAATGGAAGGTAATAATACACAACCTGCCGCCGGGATTTAACATATCTATGAATCCATCTAAGGATTCTCTCAGTACATCTAATTCATGATTGCACTCAATGCGGATTGCCTGAAAGGTCTTCTTGGAAGGATGACCATTCATGCGCATCTTGGCCGGAATTGCAGCCTTGATAATTTCATTCAGCTGTCCTGTGGTTTCAATAGGTGCTTCTGCTCTGGCTTTCACAATGTGCTTGGCGATATTCTTGGCAAACTGATCTTCCCCATAATCTCTGATAATACGAAACAGCTCCATCTCCGGATATTCATTCACAATCTCCATCGCAGAAAGAGCTTGTCTGTCATCCATTCTCATGTCAAGTCTGGTATCATATTTATAAGAAAAACCTCTCTCGATGGTATCTAATTGATAAGAAGAAACCCCCAGATCCAGCACAATACCATCTACATGGGATACACCGATTTCTGCAAGACGCTCTCTTGCATAACGATAATTGCTGCGGATAACAGTAACCTTATCCCCAAAAGGGGCAAGGCGTTTGCCGGCTGCTTCTATGGCATCTCCGTCCTGGTCTATTCCATAAAAGCGTCCCTGCTCTCCTAACTGCTCACATACGTGGAAAGCATGTCCTGCTCCGCCTAAAGTGCCATCCATGTACACCCCGTCAGACTTTATATTCAAATGTTCAATAGTCTCATCCAAAAGCACGGAATAATGCTGAAACTCCATAACCTGCTCCTATAATCTCAGTCCAATGCCGTTTAGATATTCCATAACCTCTTCCACGTCATCATCACTGTTAATTGCTGCCCATCTGTCCTTATCCCAGATTTCTACGTTGCGTCCACAACCTACCAATACAACATCCTTTTCCAGACCTGCGTACTCTCTTAGGCCTGTCGGGATCAAGAAACGGCCTTGCTTGTCCACTTCTACACTGGCAGCGCCGGACAAGAAGAAACGAAGTGCTTTTCTCGATTCTCTATTCGTAATAGACAGGGTATTTAACTTCTCTTCGAAATGGCTCCATTCGTTTTTGTCGTACACGAACAGACAGCCATCCACTCCCTTCGTCACCATAAACTCCTCACCCAGAGATTCTCTTAGCTTTGAAGGTAGTATCAGTCTGCCTTTAGAGTCTACAGTATGATTATATTCGCCTGTATACATCTAAATCACCATCCTGCCCTATCAGAAGAATTTTGGCATAAAAGCTGGAATTTTGCTCCATTTCGAACCCTTTTCTACCACTTCTCCCCACTTACAATATACTTTACACGATTTTTTCTGAAATAGCAATAGGGTACGGAGAATTTTATAAAAAAATTTCCGCCCGTTTCAAAGATGATTGCTCCTCTGCCCACATGGCAGAGCATAAGCATCCTTAAAACGGACGGTTCTCTTTTTGCGATATATCACTTATCTATTTTGATGCATAAAAGCTGACACTTCCCAAAGCTAAAAGCTTAGCGCGTAAACTTGCATTCCCAAGTTCCATGAAGTACCAATGGCTGTTCTGCTTTTGCACTGCCAATAAACTCGTTAACTACTAATGTGTAATTTCCACTTGCAATATCAGATATCGGAATCACAAAAGTTGCCTTTCCTTCTACAATTTCTGTAACTTCTGTTGCAGCGTCTTCTACTACTGTATTTCCATCGGAATCAAGAATTTTATAATTATTAATTCCCAAACTTTGAAACACATTATATGGAGCTATATTGGGATTTACCATTTCTGCATTTACTGTAAGTTCATTGGATACCAAAGTCACACTCAAATTAATTTCATCAGTAGCCTGTTCATAAGATGTGCCTATAACAGCTCCATCCCATCTTGTAATATCCTTAAAAAAACCTTGCAGCTTACCGGTTGCTGCTAAACTCGTCACACCGGCCAAGCATAAACATAATACAAAAGAGGCCGCCACTGCCATAGGTTTCTTAAAGATTTTTTTCGTTATATTCATATTTTTTCCCTCCATTTCAGCATAACAATTT
Organism: Lachnospiraceae bacterium; assembly: GCA_045646695.1. Classification (GTDB taxonomy): domain Bacteria; phylum Bacillota; class Clostridia; order Lachnospirales; family Lachnospiraceae; genus RGIG6307. The sequence goes on along the minus strand of JAZRLF010000014.1, from coordinate 2,655 downwards.
TTAATGATTCTTTGCTGCATTTCTTTAGACATTTCAATTTCTTTTACTTTTTTCACTAATTTGTTTTTATCCATGTTACATATACTCCTTTTGATATGTTTCTCGTAACAACCTGCGACCTTTTTGTAATCGCATTTTTACAGCAGATGTTGTTTTGCCTATTACATGAGCAATATTCTCAATGCTGTATTCTTCAACATAGTACAAAATAAGAACTACCCTGAATTTCTCAGGTAACGTCATAAGCGCATCTATAATGCCACTATCTGTAGCATCATTTGTATATGTGATTATTTCTTCAACGTCAACTACAGGATGCCTGCTCTTATATCGAAGTATATCTCTGCATTTATTCATGGCAACCTTTATGAACCATGCCTTTTCATGTTCAGGGCTTTTAAATTCGGGGACTTTTTGCAAGTATTTGATCAAAGTCTCTTGAATCGCGTCTTCTGCATCACTTTCATTTCCCAGTGTAATAAGACACAAGCGAAACAACATATTCCCGTGTGTATGCATAATGGCTTCAATACTATCAGTCGGCCGCACCGAAGTATTTTTCATACCATCTACCTCCTTTCACTTATAACACGTCCGAAAATACCATTTGGTCAATTTTAAATATAATATTCCGAAATTTTTTTCCAAAAAATCAAATGCAAGACCAACTTCCGTTTTGTGACCCTTTTAAGGGAATAAATTTACACATTATGGAACAAAAGCCCCTCAATTCCGTTATATATTATGTAAGGGGAATGAATTACATATATAGTGGGCAAGGCGGTGTCTTCTTGAAAAAGGAGCATCGCCTTCCATCTATTATATACTGGACACATGGATATCATATATAAATCATTCATACAAAATGAGGTTAAACTTTAAATAGCCCGGTACGTTGAACCTTACAAACATTTATTGCCTTATACGCATATGATAATAAAAAAGAGTTTTCATATGATGTATACAAATAATTGTGTTAATTGCGTAAATATCCCCGGCAATCGCCCTGCCGCCAGGGCCCTTGTGCAAGGCAGTCCGGATTATCCACTCCTTCACGGAACAGTTTCTTTTTATCAGACAGAGCAGGGAGTTTTGGTTTCTGCTGAGATTTTCGGCTTACCTTCACACACACAGCCATGCCAAAATCCGGTTTTTGGCTTTCACATTCACAGTGGTACCAGTTGCACCGGTAATGCCTCTGACCCTTTTGCAGATACTCTTACCCATTACAATCCATCTGATTGCCTCCATCCAAACCATGCCGGTGATATGCCGCCTCTGTTCGGCAATGACGGCTACGCTTTCCTGCTTTTTTTAACAAACCGCTTTACGATTTCGGAAATCATAGGCAAAACCGTGGTGATCCACGATATGCCGGACGATTTTACAACCCAGCCAGCAGGAAATTCCGGCAAAAAGATTGCCTGCGGAGTCATTATGAATTCCCGCAGATAAAATCCTTGAAAGTAACCGCATCAAACTCCAACTATGTTTCGTCAATTTTAAACACCATATAACTGATTTCAAACCAAGCACATAAAAATGCCGGGAAACCTATAGAATCCTCTATAAGCCCCCGGCATTTGATTCCTCATAGAATGAGGAATTTAGGAAGTTCCAAGCGGTTTTGTCCGCTTTATTATTTTACTACAATATTAATAATCTTACCTTTTACGTAAATCTCTTTCACAATAGTCTTGCCATTGATTGCGGCCTGCACAGATGCAACTTCTTTTGCTTTCGCAATAGCAGAATCGCTTTCCTCACTTACACCTACTTCTACAGTACCTTTAACTTTACCATTTACCTGAACACCGATTACAATGGCATCTTCCTTGATCGCTTCCGCATCAAATACCGGCCATGGTTCATATGCAATAGTATTGTCATGACCTAACATCTGCCAGATTTCTTCGCCGGCATGCGGACAGATACAGGAGAACATTTTTACGAAACCTTCCGCATATTCCATAGCGCACTTTCCTGCCTTGTATGCAGCATTCATGAAAATCATCATCTGGCTGATGGCAGTGTTGAAGCCTAACTGCTCAAAGTCATCCGTAACCTTCTTTACGGTCTGATGATATACCTTTGTCAAAGTACCATCATTTTCTTCACAGATTCTCTCATCGTTGGTAAAGTATGCCCATACACGGTTGATGAATCTTCTGGCACCTTCTACACCCTGAGGACTCCAAGGCTTAGAAACCTCCAAAGGTCCCATAAACATTTCGTAAAGTCTCAAAGTATCTGCACCGAATTCATCGATAACATCGCTGGGATTTACTACGAACTCAGGGAAACGCTTACCCATCTTGATACCGTTGGCACCAAGAATCATACCCTGATGTACCAGCTTTTTGAAAGGCTCCTTCACAGGGCAAAGACCCTTGTCGTATAAATAACGGTTCCAGATTCTGCAGTAAATCAAGTGACCTACCGCATGCTCGGGACCACCGATATAAAGGTCTACGGGCATCCAGTGCTTCAAAAGCTCCTGATTTGCAAATTCATTTTCATTCTTAGGATCAATATATCTTAAGAAATACCAGCTGGAGCCTGCACTACCGGGCATGGTTGAGGTCTCACGAAGACCCTTAATACCATTTGCATCATAGTGCTTCCACTCTTCAGCATTTTCCAAAGGTGCCTTGC
>JAZRLF010000013.1:0-2345 GCA_045646695.1 Lachnospiraceae bacterium | reverse complement strand
CTTTGGGCAAGTGAGAAGGGTATCATAAACGGAAGCTCTTTTGCGCCGCAGACAGCCCTTACCAGAGGTGAGTTTGTCATAAGTCTTTGGAAGTATCTTGGATGTCCGGAAGGAATTCAGGTGAATCAATACCTTGATATCGATAGTCATCAAAGTGATTTTGGTAGGGCATTGGCATGGTCTCATGTTAACGGAATCATGGGAGCCACCGAGCAAAATAAATTTTCTCCTAAAAAGACCATAAGTAAGGCGGATGTTATCAACATCATGTACAGAGCTTTAAAATAATACTCACTATGAAAAATAACTTCTTGCTTGCAGCATGTCTGCTGTCTATCCTTTTCTCATGTGGTGTATCTGCAGCCAATGTCACCAAGGTCGTAATCACCGCAGTGGAACCTGTGGTCGGTGAAGTACGCTCCTTTAAGGCAAGTGTTCCAGAAACTGCGAGTACAGAGGTTTATGAAGTGCATTGGTTAGGAGAATTCGAGAACGGAAGATTCGTCCAAGGAAACAACTATACAATAACTGTCAAGTTGAGAATCAAGTCAAGTTCAAGTAACGTATTTGCTCCTGCTTCCAAAATTAATGCTACCATCAATGGACACAAGGGAAAGGTATCTGTTGTTCGTGAATATAAAGCTATAAGCGTAAAATATACATGGAAGGAACTTGGCGGCCCAAATCCCAATAACCCAAAAACTAAACTCAGGGCAAAACTCGCTGAAATTGCTGCAGCCTACACGGCTCGTAATACTGACGATGACAAGGTGTTGATGAATTACTTGAGGGAACAACTTCCCGGAGCACAGATATGGTCTACCGGCGTAAGTTATAAATATACACGAAAAGTGCCGTCAGAGACTGTCGACGGCAATATTTCTATGTCTATAGGTATTACATATGAAGGGGTAACTCTTGATAGCTATAATTTCACAGTTGTACTCCCTGCGCTCAATAAGTCTCCTGAAGCAGCCAAGTTACATGCAGATATGAATCTTATGAAGACAGCACTGAAGAACATGATGGTTACTGCTAAGACAACAGGGGAAGAAGTGCTTGCTGCTGTCAATGCAGCGGCAGTCAATGGAACAAAAGCCACATGGGATAAAGACTATAAGTATAGCGCCCCTACTGCAGTAATTCAAGGAAGTATTGACGGGGATATAATACTTGCCTTGGGAGACAGCAGAGATTATTTCCATGCACATAAGACATTGCCAATAGATGGTTCTCCTGCAGATGCAGCCATTGATGCCGATTTCAGTGCCCTTTCGAAAGCATTGCATAATCATCCCGCAAATAACAGTACTACACAGCAAGAACTGATAAATCTGGCCTCTTCCGCTATAAAGAACGGATCAAAACTGACCTTTACAGGCTTTACAAAAACAGAGGCCACTTACGAAAATAAGGGAAGAATTGTCATAAACTTTGAGTTGGAATATAAAGACAAAAGGCGGAGGCCCCGCATCTCAATAGAACTATCCAAACTCAGGCCACAGCTTCCGTCAGACATATCTGTGAACAATGATGAGTGGGAAGTGCTCCGCTTGACAAACAAGGAACGTTACAAGGCAGGTGCAGGCACTTTAGTAATGGTGTCTCCACTTCAGGATGCAGGAGATATTCGTTCAAAAGAGATCATCACCGTTATGAGAAAAGATCATCTTCGTCCGGATGGCAAGCCATATCATACTGCGATTGAACCATCATTTGCCAACAGCAGATATACTGCTGAAAACTGTGCAAAAGGTGCAACTACCCCTTCCATGGCAATTAAACTGTGGATGAATTCTGATGGTCACAGAGCAAATATGCTTAGCAGCAAATGGTGCTATTTCGGTTGCGGCATGTCTGAGGGTGGATCAGCTCCTAATAATTGGGTCCAGTTGTTTTCGTCAGGTGGAGGTGTAATGGATGCAATCACAAATACCGGCTCTTTCCATTTCGATACAATTGCTGATATGGAAATGGCATATCTTATCTGTGATATAGGGGAAGGTATTAAGGCATATGTTCCGCTCGATGAAGATTATATGGTCAGAAACGGAAATCAGTACACAATCCACCTCATGGGTAAATCGGTGACTGTAACAGTCACTAAAAGTGAGAATTAATTCATTGGAGTCCCGGCCAGGTCTAACATATTTTTGCAGACCTAGCCGAAAACTTCTTTCCAAAAATCATTTACCTCTTGACTCGTACCTTAGGGCATGTTTTATATTTGCAGGCAAATAACGCGTTATGAATAGAAATGGATTAAAAATCGGGGAGTTTTCACGCCTTTGTCGTGTCACTGTGAGGGCTCTGAGGCATTATGAGAAGATCAAACTGCTTGTGCC
>JAZRLF010000012.1:0-22263 GCA_045646695.1 Lachnospiraceae bacterium | reverse complement strand
CTTTAAGAGTCCGGATCTTACTTCAGATGCACTCACATTATCTGATTTTAATACGATACGTATTCAACTGACAAGCGGAACACCAAATGCAGCATTTACATTCTATACTAAATTTACTGATAAAACTGCAAATACAGTAATTGAAGATGTGGATACTCGTGAGGTTATATTAGATGCAGAGGGCAATGCAACAATTGAAATTGATTGTTCAAATGCTACATTAGGTACTTCAGGTATATTAGAGGGGATGCGTATAAATGTGACTTCAACAGGCATCAATACCCTTTACATTGACAGTATAGAATTGATCTGTAAGGAAGGTTCTGTAACTCCGGAAGAACCTGCGGGTCCTACCTACACTGTAGTAAAGGCATTTAACTTTGACAGCACTGCAGAAGGCTTCCAGCAGGGTGGTTCACTCAATATGATTCAAGCAGTAGATGGTACATTATTGGCAACAGCAGGTGATACCCTTTTAAGAATCTGGACACCATATGTTAACCTTGCAACAACAGATGTAACACATCTTCGTGTTATGGTGAAGACCACAGCAACAGATCCTCAGTTTAGAGCATACGGTGAGTTTGATAATGTTACTACTGATGCAATTAATTATGCAGGTGTAGCATATGCATCAGGCACAGAAGATTATCAGGAAATTATTATTGATTTAACTGCTGCTGAAAGCTGGTCTACAAAAACAGAATTAGACAGACTTTGTATCTATCCATTCTCAAACAATGTGGGTGAGACAGCAACTATCGATTCTGTAGAATTCTTAAAGCTTGTAACAGAATAAAAAGCGTTACAAAACAAATATTCAAATTGAATATAAGCGAACATGCGGGGTGTGGATTTCCACACCCCGTTTTGTGCCGGGAATATTGCAGAGCATGTAATATTATGGTAAAATATCATTATTCAGAACTGAACGAATTTATGAAAACAGGATGATCAAGTTTGGAAAAATAATATACATATTGATAAGGAGTGAGCCTATGAAAAAATATGATGTTGCGGCGTATATTTGGCCGGCCTACACAGGTGCTGAGGAGCGGACCAGGATGTTTTGGCCGGAAGGCATAGGGGAATGGCAGACGGTAAAGAATATAAAGGACACTATGCCGTACAAGCCAAAGGATTATGTGTGGGACAGAAAGCCTCTCTGGGGTTATGTAAATGAGGCAGACCCATATGTGATGGAGATGGAGATAGAAGCTGCCGTAGACCATGGAGTAAATGTATTTATTTATGACTGGTATTGGTACGATGATCGTCCTTTTTTGGAGAACTGCTTAAACGATGGCTTCCTCAAGGCCAAGAACCGTGACAAGATGAAGTTTTATCTGATGTGGGCGAATCACGATGCAAAGACCGTATGGGATAGGAGAAATGCGCACCTGGACACCACTGTTTGGGAAGGCAAGGTCAATAAGGAGCAATTTCATACCATTGGCAGACGCTGGATTGAAAAATATTTTGGTTTGTCATGTTATTACAAGATTGACGGAAAGCCGGTAGTCAGCATTTATGATGTAGCTAATTTTATCAATGGTTTAGGTGGAGCGGAGAATGCCAGGGAAGCACTTATTTGGTTGGATAATGAGGCTAGGCAAGCAGGACACCCGGGTGTTCATGTGCAAATGGTAAAATGGGGGGACGGCAACCTCAATCTGTCAGGTGTGGATGGAAGCAGTCTGCAAATGGGGCAGATGGAGGCATTTGGTGCACTATGCTTTGACTCCTGTACCCATTATCAATACGTACATTTCACTAATGTTTCCAGGGATTACGGCCGGATTATGGAGGATGTATATAAGGAATGGGAGAGTACCGGACAAAAGGCGGAAGGTGCATATTTCCCACATGTGTCTATTGGCTGGGACAATAATCCTAGATTTTTTGAATATCGCCCTGCTGTGGTACAGAATAATACACCACAGGCCTTTGAGACTGCACTCAGAGCAGCAAAGGACTATATAGACGCTCACAATAGCGTGCCTCTTATTACGATCAACAGCTGGAATGAATGGACTGAGACCAGTTATCTGGAGCCGGATACACTGTACGGTTACGGATATTTACAAGCTATCAAAAAAGTATTTTGTGGAGAAGCGTGATGCTGTACGTAAAACCGGATTATTACCATAAATTCAAATGTGTGGCAGACAAGTGTGAAGCCACATGCTGCGCCGGATGGCAGATTGTGATTGATGAAGCGTCTCTTGAGCGTTACCAAAAGGAAACAGGTGACTATCGCAAAACACTGCAAGAGAGGATTGACTGGGCAGGAGGTGTCTTTAAGCAGGACTCTTGTAAACGCTGCGCTTTCCTTAATGATCATAATCTTTGCGACATGTACCAAAATCTGGGCGAGGACAGCTTGTGTATAACCTGCACCAATTATCCACGGCATGTAGAAGAATTTGAAAATATCAGAGAAATTACCTTATCCATCTCCTGCCCTGTGGTGGCTGAACTTATTTTAAATAATAAGGAAAAGGTAAGCTTTACAGAGGAAGAACTGGAGGAAGAGGACGAGGAGTTTGAGGATTATGACCCTTTCTTGTTCTCTTATTTAGAAGAGGCCAGAAAGATTATTTTGGGGATTTTACAAAATCGTTCTTTAAATATTTCTGCCAGAGCGGCATTGATATATCGTATGGCAGAAGAAATACAGGATGCTATTTTACAGGCAGGGCTTTTTGAACTGCCGGATATATTTGCAAAATACGAGGATGAGGACTCTTTAAAAAACTCCATGGTGTTCATAGAAAAAGAACTTGCAGATTTTTTTGGTCCGGACGGCGATGCCTTCCGATACTCCAAGGCCACCTTTGGCAGACTATATGAACTGGAACATTTAAGCCGGGAGTGGGAGCCCTATTTGGAACAATGTTGGGAACTGCTATATGGTGGAAAAGCTGCCGGATATTATGCTTTACATAAAGAATTTGCTGCATGGTGGGCAAGGACACCTGAATCGGAAAATTCTGCTTTAAGGGATAGGCAGGAGCCAAGCTCTGTAACTGAGACAGAAACGGCACCTCCGGATTTTGATCTTGACATTATACTAGAACAATTATTGGTATATTTTATTTTTACCTACTTTTGCGGAGCAGTATATGACAATAATATCCTTGGCAAGGTGCAAATGTCCACTGCCAGTATTCACATCCTATACGAAATGTTCGCAGCAAAGTGGGCAGAAAAGCAAAGCTTAACCGCAAAAGATTTAGAACGTATCGTATATCGCTATTCCAGAGAATTAGAACATTCCGACATTAATTTGGAATTGTTAGAACAAATCTGATGAATGGTAGTTTTTTATGAAAAGTATTATTTGCAGAGAAGGGTGTACTGATTACAGTTGATGATGTATCAAGTGAAGATGGAAGTGTATTGTTTACAGAATTTTCTATTGCTTTTCTTACACGATATGCTAAAATGTATGTGTAATATTGTGGTGAGACACATGTAACGAAAGGAGCCCATATGCAGGACGTTTTAATAGTAGTAGATATGCAAAAGGACTTTATTAATGGTTCGTTAGGCACCCAGGAGGCAGTTGCCATTGTACCGGCAGTGATAGAGAAGCTTCGAGGGTTCAAGGGTCAGGTGATTTTTACCAGAGATACCCATTATGAGGATTATTTGGACACTCAGGAGGGGCATAATTTACCGGTACCTCATTGCATGCGTGGCAGTGATGGATGGCAGATTTGTCAGGAACTGCAGCCCTTTGCGGAGAATACCGTAGTGCTGGACAAGGTGACATTTGGTTCTATGGAGTTAGGACCTATGTTGCAGGACATGCATGAAGAAGATGCTATTTCTTCCATTACATTTGTGGGGCTGTGCACAGATATCTGTGTGATTTCCAATGTCATGATTGCCAAGGCATTTTTACCGGAGGTTCCGATTATCGTGGATGCGGCATGTTGTGCAGGGGTTACACCGGACAGCCACAATACGGCATTGGCTAGTATGAGAACCTGTCAGGTGCAGATAGAGAACGCGTAAGGGTCTTATATAGGCGTTTGTACAACATTAGGGTTTCCAGACGGAATAAATACTGTCTAATTGGAAATCATTACATTTTACAAAGAATTTAATTATAGGAGGATATATCAAATGGCAAACAAATATGCAGGAACAAAAACAGAAAAAAATTTAATGGAGGCATTTTCAGGAGAATCTGAGGCAAGAAATAAATACACTTATTTTGCATCCGTTGCCAAGAAAGAGGGCTATGAGCAGATTGCAGCATTATTTTTAAAAACTGCTGACAATGAAAAGGAACATGCAAAGCTTTGGTTCAAGGAATTGGGTGGATTGGGAGATACAGCATCCAATCTGGTGTCTGCTGCCAATGGCGAGAATTACGAATGGACCGATATGTATGACAGAATGGCTCGTGAAGCAGAGGAAGAAGGTTTCCCGGAACTGGCAGCCAAATTCCGTGGTGTAGCAGCAGTTGAGAAGGCACACGAAGAAAGATATCGTGCATTGCTTCACAATGTGGAGACTAAGACCGTATTTGAAAAGAGCAGTGTACAGGTTTGGGAATGCCGCAACTGTGGTCATCTTGTAGTTGGCACAAAGGCTCCGCAGGTTTGCCCGGTTTGTGCACATCCGCAGAGCTTCTTTGAAGTACATGCTGAAAATTATTAATACAACTATAAATAGTAAATAACAGGGAGACGGTGCGATATTGGTGGCATCGTCTCCCTTTTTAGCAACGCTGGATGGATATTCAGTATTATTCCAAAATTGGGAATGACGAAAGCGCAGTTCTAATAGCTGCCTCATCTGCTGTAACGCTGCCCTGGATCATTTTGGCAGATCCGCCTCCTTTGGCTCCAAAGGCTTCACGGAGTATGCCGGCGGCTGCACGACAGTCTTTAGAGGCACTTCCCAGTACAAAGCTATAGCCTGTCTCAGAGGTGCCTACGAAGATACCGCAGTAACCGGTATAGCGTGTGCACAGCTCATTAACAGCATCTCGGATGGCCTTGGTATCCAAGTCCTTTTGAAATAAAAAGATATCCTCTGCGGTGTTCGGGGCAGGCAGGCTTTTAAGCTCTGCTTCCAGCACTTTTTTTTGCAGATCATTGATACGGTAAATCAGTGCCTGTTGGTCTTCTTTTGCTTTGGCTACGGCAGCGGCCACTTCCGGCTGTTTTGCAGAAAGAAGGGCAGAAATCTGTTCCACACTGGTCTGCTTGGCTTGATAGTCATTAAGGGCTCTTTTGCCGCAAAGAACGGTAAGGCGCATGCCGCCCCGATGAGACATGGCACTGATGATTTTGATAGTGCCTATTTCACCGGTATAATATACATGGGGTGCGCAGCAGGCGCACACGTCATAGTCCGGCAGAGTCACGATGCGCACTTCTCCGGAAAGCTCTTTTTTGCTGCGGTAGTCCAAAGCTGCCAATGCCTCCGGGGCCGGAAAAGAGATCTCAAAGGCAATGTTGCGGTAAACCGCTTCGTTGGCCTTTAGTTCCAGTTGTGTAAGCTGCTCGGCGGTAAGAGGTCCATCAAAATCCAAGGTAGTTTCTGTAAGACCCAGGTGAAAGCCTACGTTATTATAACCATAAGTACGATGCACCAGTCCTGACAAAATATGTTCTGCGGAGTGCTGCTGCATAAAGTCAAAACGACGTGCCCAGTCAATATGACATGTAACGGTGGTACCTACCGGCAGTGACGCATCTGCAAAATGTGTAATAATATCATCTGTGATTTGTACATCACTGATATTTACACGTTCAGTTGACTTGCCAGAAATGTGGGTATTACTGTTGGTATTATCCACGGGCAATATTTCACAAATATAGCCGGTATCAGCAAACTGACCGCCTCCTTCCGGAAAAAAAACAGTCCGGTCCAGAATAATAGCAAAGTATTCTTTGGAAATATCATATTTACAGCTAAGTACGGTGGCCTGACAGGATGTGAGGTGTGAATCTCTGTCATATAATTTTATAGTGGCTTGCATGGCACTCTCCTTTTATTGATGTAATCAAAAAAATTCATCCTCATATTGGGGCGGGTCACTAAGTCATATAACCACTTTTGTGCAAGCACAATATGGTTTATGACTTTTGACCCTGTTATCTTAAAATTATTATATCAAATTTTCTTTTAAACTGCTATAATAAATACAAAGTATATTAAAGAATGAGTGTGTGCTTAGCATACATTGACGGAAGTATTTCAAAAAAGTATTGTGAAAAATATATAAGGGAACAAGTAATCATGAATCAGAGAAATTATAATAAAGAGATGGAACGAATTATGTCACAGTCTGTTCATAAAGGTAAGCATCTGTTTTTACACAGCTGTTGCGCCCCTTGTAGCAGTGCAGTATTAGAGAGGCTGCGCGGATTTTTCAGGATAACGGTATTTTATTATAATCCCAATATTTCCTGGGAGGAGGAATACCGTAAGCGTGTGGCGGAGCAGCTTCGTCTGATAGAGTGGTTTAATGCCCAGCCTGACGTGGCTGCAGGAGAGGCCTATCCCATTGCTTATGTGGAGGGTGATTATGAGCCGGAATTGTTTTTTGCTGCGTCCAGGGGATTAGAAGGGGAGCCGGAGGGCGGTGCAAGATGCCGGAAGTGCTTCGATCTGCGATTACAAAAGACGGTGAGCAATGCCATAGAGGCAGGTGCGGATTTTGTGACCACTACGCTGACCATCAGTCCGTTAAAAAATGCCCCCCTGTTAAATGCCATCGGAGAAGGTCTTACGGTAGATACAGAGGTTACATGGCTGCCCAGTGATTTCAAGAAAAGAGAGGGCTACAAGCGAAGTGTGGAGCTGTCCGGAGAGCATGATCTGTACAGACAGGATTATTGCGGTTGTGCTTTTTCAAAGGCGAACAGGTAAAGCTATTATAGGATTTGCTTACTTACCATTTTTCTCTTTATCACCTATAATTTATTTTTATAGTATTATTTGATATATGTATTTGATTATAATTTTATATTCTGATATAGTCAAAAAAGAGATACTTAGTTTAGTCTCAAACTGATTTATATACCATTATGGTTGAGACAGAAATATAAAAAATGCAATGTTCAGATGAATACATCACGTTTCCCGAAAGGGATAAACCGGGTGTTATTATAAAGGGAGGAAATGATAATATGTCTGTTAAAGTTGGCTTAAAGTACATTGATGCTTGGAAGGAGTCTATGGAAGAAGAAATCTGCAATTATGAAGCAGAACCTCAGTACAAGGATCAGATCGTTTTTTACGGTCCATCTAATTTTACAAGATGGGGAAAGCGTCATGGGATGATCCCACTGAGAGAAGTTCTGCTTGGAAAAAGCGGAGAACAATGCTGCGTGAATAGGGGCTTTGGCTCCAGCTGTCCGGAACATCAGCTTTACTATTATCCGCGTATGGTTCGTCCACTGGCACCGAAGGTACTTGTGTATTCTCCGGGATATGGAAATGGTGCCGCTTTTGGGTATAGTTTAGAGGAGAGTTGGGAGTTGGCTCAGCGTGTACTGGCTTATGCCATGATTGATTTCCCGGGCATACATATTTATCTTTGCGGTGCTCAGCCAAGAAGAGAGGTAACAGAGGAAAGAATAAAGATGCAGCAAAAGTGGGATAGCTTACTGAAAGAGTTTGCTGAAAATACACCGGGCTGTACTTTTGTGGATGTACTGGGTTATCCGGGCTTAGAACGTAAAGATATTTTTGTGGAAGACGGAGTACATTTTAATCAGGAAGGCTTTGATATCTATGGAGAGCTTTTCAAAGAAGCACTGAAAGAGGAATTAGAACAGTTTTGATGATATGCATACTTGCCAAAAGTACATTTAATGGATATAATATGAATAATAACTTTGATATATTTATCAATAGATGTACCAGAAAGAGGACAAGACTATGCAGAAAATTTTAGATTTAATTTCCGAAGAAGTAAAAGCCGCCTTTGAAGCAGCCGGTTATGATAGAGAACTGGGGAAGGTGACTTTATCCAACAGACCGGATCTGTGTGAATATCAGTGTAACGGTGCTATGGCAGGAGCAAAGCAGTACAAGTGCGCTCCGATTATGATTGCCAATGCAGTGGCAGAGAAGCTCTCTGAGAGCAAGGTGTTTTCAACAGTAAGTGCTGTAATGCCGGGCTTTTTAAATATGACCGTAAGTGAGGGATTTGTGGCTCAGTATATGCGTGGTATGGTGGCTGCAGACAAGTTTGGCTTGGAGATGCCGGCAGAGCCTCGTCGCATTATGCTTGATTACGGCGGACCGAATGTGGCCAAGCCTTTGCATGTGGGCCATTTACGCAGTGCCATTATCGGTGAGAGTATTAAGCGTATCTGCAGATATTGCGGTCATGAGGTGATTGGTGATATTCATCTGGGTGACTGGGGACTGCAGATGGGTCTGATCATTACAGAGCTGCAGGAGAGAAAGCCGGAACTGGTTTATTTTGATGATGATTTTACCGGAGAATATCCTTCAGAAGCTCCTTTTACTATTTCTGAGTTAGAGGAGATTTATCCTACTGCCAGCGGCAAGTCCAAGGTAGATGAGGCATTCAAAAACCGTGCTATGGAAGCTACCAAGGCACTGCAGAATGGTAAGCCGGGCTATCGTGCTCTTTGGAACCATATTATGGCGGTGTCTGTTGCGGACTTAAAGAAGAATTATGGCAATTTAAACGTAGAATTTGATCTTTGGAAGGGTGAGTCTGATGTACAGGATATTATTCCTGTAATGGCAGCCCAGATGAAGGAGCAGGGCCACGCTTATGAGAGCGAGGGTGCTCTGGTCGTAGATGTGAAACTGGATACAGACACTAAGGAAGTTCCTCCGTGTATGATCTTAAAGTCTGATGGTGCGGCATTATATACCACTACAGATATTGCTACGATCAAGGAACGTGTAGAGGAATATCATCCGGACGATATTATTTATATAGTTGATAAGCGTCAGGAACTTCATTTTGATCAGGTATTCCGCTGTGCGCGCAAGACCGGTATTGCACCGGAGCAGATGGGGCTGAAGTTTGTAGGTTTCGGTACCATGAACGGTAAGGATGGTAAGCCTTACAAGACCCGCGAAGGCGGTGTTATGCGTCTTGAGAGATTGATCAGTGAGATCAATGAGGAAATGTACCAAAAGATTATCAGCGGCCGCGAGGTGGGCGAAGAAGAGGCCAGAGAGACAGCTGCCATAGTAGGCTTGTCAGCTATTAAGTACGGCGATTTGTCCAATCAGGCCAGCAAGGACTATATCTTTGATATTGATCGCTTTACCTCTTTCGAGGGAGATACCGGTCCGTACATTTTATATACCATCGTACGTATCAAGTCCATTCTGAGCAAATATACAGAGCAGGGCGGCAGTTTGGCAGAGGCAGTGATTCGTAATGCACAGAACGCCAGTGAGAAGGCATTGATGTTAGAGATTGCCAAGTTTAATGCTATGATGGAAAATGCCTGTGCAGAAACAGCACCTCATAAAGTTTGTGCATATATTTATGATTTGGCCAATGCATTCAATAAATTTTACCATGAGACTAAGATTCTGGCAGAGGAAGATATGGAGAAGAAATCCGGATGGATCGCACTGTTATTACTCACCAAGGGTGTCTTAGAGGCTGCTATTGATGTGTTGGGCTTTAGTGCTCCGGAGAAGATGTAGGAATGTTAGTGTCAGAGTGATGAAATTCACGGAATATGCCGGATTTAAGAGGCAGTGAAGGGCAAATACTTAGGACATGATAAAGGAGATAGTTGTATGAAATATATGATTGCTTCGGATATTCATGGAAGTGCATATTACTGTGAAATGCTCTTAAAGCGTTTTGACAAAGAAAAGGCAGACCGCTTACTTCTTTTGGGGGATTTGCTTTACCATGGGCCACGCAATGATTTGCCTAAGGAATATGCTCCAAAGAGAGTGATTGAGCTTTTAAATGCCTATCAAGATGTAATCATATGTGTGCGGGGAAACTGTGAGGCCGAGGTGGATCAGATGGGACTGGATTTTCCGGTTATGGCTGAGTATTGTATGCTGTCAGAGGGCAAAACTCTGATCATGGCTACCCATGGCCATGTATACAATCTGGATCATCCGCCTAAGTTGCAGAAAGGCGATGTTTTGCTGCACGGTCATACCCATGTGCCGGCCAATATGGCTACCGAAACTTTCCGGTACTTAAATCCTGGTTCGATTGCAATTCCAAAGGAAGGCAGTAAGCACAGTTATATGACCTTTGAAGACGGTACTTTTGTCTGGAAAGATTTGGAAGGCGAAGAATATATGCACTATAGCTTGCATAAGAGTCTGAAGACTATGATACCTGTGAGACAGAAATAAGTCGTAGAGCAGAAAAGGAAGGCCTGGCAGCAGGCATAGACAGATTGCATATAATGAATATAGTAGGGTGTAAGGTCCGTGAGCATTCAGTGGGCTTTACACCCTTTATCTTTTGTATGGATTTTCATAACTGCGCTATTAGTCCTCTATAATACTCTGAAGATTGTCTATGATTTTCTGAAGCTTAGCATGCTGCTTTTCCTGATCGGATTCATTCATGGCATCCAGTAAATTGTCATGGATAAATCGGATAAACGCATTAAATTGTTTGTCTGTCATTCCCATAGTCTCACTCACTTTCTTCACCTCTCTTCTATTTACTTTAATATAAGTATATATAAAAGCACGTGATATGTAAACACTTTATAACAAAGATAGGAAAAATTTCTTGGGTACTTTTGGGGGAATGCAAGAGTGTAAAGCCTGCTCAATACTCAAGCAAAGACATCGGTGGCCGGAAAAGCTTAGTAATGTCTGAACAATGCCTAAGCAATGTCTGTCGAATGCTCAAGACGTGCTGCAAAGCGGGCAAGCCGGACAGTGCCTGCCCCATACACCTTGTGTCAGGCTGCGCCGCTATGCATGTAGATATGTAATAGACATGTGATAGATATGTCTTATCATCCAAAGTCCGCCTGAGAAATTGTATGACTTTGGCTTTAGGGGTTATTTACCCCTCTATTACCTTTAGGCATAAGGAAGGCAATTTGTCACACAAAATATTTACCAAAAATGCAACAATTTTTTTGGTGATGTTGCCGGGTGTTGTTTTAATAAAAAATATTGACTTTTTTAATAAGAATGATAATATGAACATATGAGCAGTTGTTCATATGAGTGATGCTGGGATATATTTGCGGAGAGCCGTAATATATATTTTAATGTCGGAGACTATAGTGAACTAGTGTAACGGTTAATTAAAAACCGGTGCACTAGCTTTAACGAATAGGAACAGTTGAGCTGATATCAGTAAGGAGGCATGGGACGGATGGGAAGAGAACATATTGATGTGTGTGAATATTTGCATGTACATGAAGACATAGTAGCAGATGTAAAACAGCATATGCCTGAGGAAGATAAGCTTTATGACCTTGCAGATTTTTTTAAGGTTTTTGGGGATTCTACTCGAATCAAGATACTTTACGTGCTTTTGATGCATGAGATGTGCGTATGTGATCTGGCCAATACACTGAGTATCAGTCAATCTGCCATATCTCACCAGCTTCGTACTTTGAAGCAGATGGACTTGGTGCGAAGCCGCAGAGACGGTAAGACCGTATTTTATTCTTTGGCGGATGATCACATCAAATCCATTTTGAGCCAAGGATTAGAGCATATTGAAGAGTAAGAAATTTTAAACTAGGCAGCGGTGGGCCGGAGTGATATATTTTCCGTATCGAGGACACTCCCGCTCCGTGAAAGGCTGCAGCGGTACTAAGCTCAGACTGCGGCTATAGCCTTGCTTCGCTAAGGACCGGCGCCTTTCAAGGCCTCTCTACCGGAATATATATTACTCCGGCACATGGCTGCTTAGTTTAAAAACACCACAGAGTGAAGGGTGAAGGAAGGAGTTTTTATAATGAAAAAGGTATACATTTTAGAGGATTTAGACTGTGCACATTGCGCAGCATTGATTGAGGAAGCAGTTGGAAAGTTAGAAGGTGTTTCTAAGAGTACACTTTCTTTTTTGACACAGAAGCTTACCATTGAGGTGGCAGAGGAGCAGGCGGCAGCTGTAGAGAAGGCTATTATTGAGATTGTAAAGAAGAGAGAGCCTGGTGTTACCGTCATTGCCAAATAATGCCGGCAGGAATGTGACAGGAAATTTATATGAGCAAAAAATTAAAAAAAGAATTAAAAAAGTTGGTTATCAGCGGGGTATTGTTTGGCTTAGGTATGCTTCTGGAGCATTTGCCGGACCTTTTGGGATTGGAGTATTTTGCAGAACCTTTTCTGCCGGGAGTTTTTTCTTTTAATATAGTCCAACTTCTTAACGTGGCAGCAATTTTGGCTTTTGTAATGTCCTATTTGCTTATTGGCGTGGAAGTGATAAAGGCTGCATTTGGTGGTCTGAGGCGCAAGCAGATGATGGATGAGAATTTTCTGATGACCATTGCTACCTTTGGAGCCTTTCTGTTAGGGGACCTGGGAGAGGCTTGCGCGGTTATGCTTTTTTACCAGGTGGGAGAATGGTTCCAGAGATATGCTGTGGGCAAGAGCCGCAAGTCTATTAAGGACCTGATGGATATTTGTCCGGAGTATGCCAATGTAAAACGCGGCGATAGTCTGAAAGAGGTAGACCCTGATGAAGTACAGGTGGGAGAAGTGATTGTAGTAAAGCCCGGAGAGCGTGTTCCTCTGGATGGTATTGTGAGAACCGGTTTTTCCAGTCTGGATACTAAGGCTATCAGCGGTGAAAGTATGCCTCGGGATATGAAACCCGGGGACCCTATTGTCAGCGGCTGCGTGAACATGAGTGGTGTGCTGGAGGTGGAAGTAACGAAGGTATATGAGAATTCCACCGTTGCCAAGATTTTAGAGCTGGTGGAAAATGCCTCCTCCAATAAAGCAGAGGCAGAGCAGTTTATCAGTAAATTTGCCAAGGTATATACTCCGATTGTAGTGTATTGTGCCATGGCATTGGCTTTCTTGCCGCCTCTTTTTATTACTGCAGGTAATTGGCTGGGCTTATTTGCAAGTTCTTTGCAGGCAAATGTGGGGGATTGGATTTACAGAGGCTTGGTATTTTTAGTAACCTCCTGTCCTTGTGCATTGGTGATCAGCATTCCACTTAGTTTTTTTGGAGGAATCGGTGGAGCCGGCAAGGCCGGTATTTTGATAAAGGGAAGTAATTATTTAGAGGCGCTGGCCAAGGTAGACACTGTGGTCATGGATAAAACCGGAACCTTAACCAAAGGAACCTTTTCCTTGCAGGAGATTCATCCCGTGGGCATTTCTCGGGAAGCTTTTCTGGATATATTGGCTCATGTGGAGTTTTTGTCCAATCATCCCATTGCAAAGAGTATAGTTTTGGCTTACACAGGTGATATAGAGGAAAATACTATTCACAATATGCAGGAAATCCCGGGAAAGGGTATACAGGTAGAAGTAGCAGGTACTATCTATTACGGTGGCAACTACAGGCTGATGGAGGATTTGGGTTTTACCGGATTAGAAGAAGCCTCTCTCGGTACCATGGTACATCTGGCGCAGGCTGACAAGTATCTGGGCTATGCAGTAGTTGCAGACAGTCTGAAACCGGACACCAAGGAAGCCATGGTAAGCTTAAAAGCCTGCGGTGTAACCAATCTGGTGATGCTTACCGGTGACAAAAAGGCAACAGCAGAGGCGGTGGCTGCAGAAATCGGGATTGACACTGTTTATGCAGAACTGCTTCCGGCGGATAAGGTGGATCAAATAGAAGCCATTTTTGCAAGCAGAAATACAAGAGAAAGTGCAAAAGCAGGATGTTCTGAGAAGGACAGCAGGTCTGAAGGCTCTGGAAACGCAGAGGGCTACGGTATATCAGCGGGACAAGGAAAAATTTGCTTTGTGGGAGATGGGATCAATGATGCCCCTGTACTTGCCAGAGCAGATGTGGGTATCGCTATGGGCGGTATGAGCTCTGATGCAGCCATTGAGGCGGCAGACGTGGTGATTATGACTGATGAACCTGGGAAAATAGCCCTCGCCATGCAAATAGCCCGTAAAACCTTGAGTATTGTATATCAAAATATTGTAGGTGCTATCGGTATCAAGGTTCTGGTACTGATCCTCACAGCCTTAGGATATGTAGGGATGTGGGCTGCGGTATTTGCAGATGTAGGCGTAGCCTTTTTGGCCATATTAAATGCTATGCGGGCAATGAAAGTAAAAAATATATAAGTAAGGCGATGCCGGGCTGTATAATATATTCCTGTCAAGAGAACAGGTCAAATATCAGCCGTGAAGGCATCGCCTTTTGTTTGGGATAAGTTGTGGGGAGAATTTTGTAACATTTTTTGCTTTATGGAATCTAACAAACAAAGGGGTAGAAAAGTATTGTTGAAGCAGTTGTTTTGGTGATTTGGATAGCCGGAGCAATATATGCTCTGCTTCACGGACGCTCTCGCTCCATGAAACTCTGCAGCAGTACTAAGCTCAAGCGCGGCTTTTAGCCTTCTTTCGCTAAGGACTGGCGAGTTTCAAGGCCCTTCAGCCAGAGCATATATTGCTCCGGCTATCCAAATTCCCAAAACATCCAGCCAAACTCACGAGGAGGGACAGGCAGTGAACACTTTTGAAAAAGTTTATAAAGACCATGCAAGGTCAGTATACCGGTTCTTGCTTGCCCTTACCGGAGAAGATCATATGGCGGAGGAACTGCTACAGGAAACCTTTTATCAGGCTTTTTTACATATTGAACAATTTGAAGGCCGCAGTAGTCTTTACACCTGGCTTTGCCAGATCGGAAAAAATGCCTGGTTGAAGGAATGCAAGCGGAAAAAGCGTTTTGTGGAGACTGCATGGGAGGAGCTGAAGCTTCCTGACAGAGAACCACCGCCGGATGTGCAGTGTATGCAAAAGGAGGAACATATGCGAATGCGACAGGCGATTCTGAAACTGGAGGAACCTTATAAAGAAGTACTGCTCTTACATGCTTATGGAGGTATTAAGTTGAAGGAGATCGCAGGCATGTATGGTAAAACAGAAAGCTGGGCCAGGGTAACTTATTACCGGGCCAGACAGCAGGTGGTGCAGGAATTATCCAAATGAGTATATTTGTCGGAAAACAGAAATGGTGCAAATAGTTTATAAAAGTGGTGCATTTAGTATGGAGGAAGGTTTATGAAGCTATCATGTGAAATTGTGCAGGATTTATTGCCATTATATGAAGAAAATTTATGCAAGGATGCCACCCGAGAGGCGGTGGAGGAACATTTGAAGGAATGCCATGATTGCAGAGCACTTTTACAGGATGTGGCCGGATTTAAGGAGCCGGAGATACCGGTGCAGACTGATGTGGAAGAGCAGGCGGTAGTCGGAGGCTTGCGCAAGGTGCGCCGCAGATGGTGGATATCTGTTGCTGCTGCCTTTCTGGTGTTGCCCTTATTACTATTGACCATAAATCAAGTACGATGTAAGGGGATCTGCTTTACAAATCTGGATGACATTTTTGTGGCATGGAAATATGTAAAGGCATTGGAAAAGGGAGAGTATGAGAAGCTGGCTTCTTATATGGACTATGAAAAATTACATATCTATATTAAGGGGCTGGTGTTGGCGGAGCCAGATGTAAACGGAAAGGATTACTCAGCACAGATGCTGGAGGAGGACAGACCATGGCTAGTCTCTGATGATTTTTATCAGGAGTACTTGCAGTGGGAAGAGGATATACAGAATTTCTGGGGCAATGTCATATATAATGGTGTGCCCGGGATGATGATACCGGAAAAAATTTGGAGTGAAATAACTGCAGGGGAGCCTGAAACGCTAATAGAGACAAAAGAGGGAGAATTTTTGCTTGGAAACAGACTTTATGTTCAGCTTGAGACAAAGTGGGGAAACTTTATCGTGGAACAAGGCAGCAGTTTGTTGGAATGTAGTACTGCGGCTGAATTTTGTAATGTGTTGAATGCAGTCCCGTCGGAAATATTTAAAGAAGCTTATCCGGAGTTGGAAAAGCAGGCATGGGCGGAGTATGATTATAGACAGGAGCATTTTACGGAGGCTGTGGATATGGACCTGCAGGAATTTACAGATATTGTAAAGACAAGATATACTGCAGGACTGAAAAGCTGCGAAGAACAGGGGATTACTTTTACGAATACCGGATATAAGACCGGCTACTATGCCAATGAAAGTGGTTACTGGATGATAGAATATGGTCTCCGGGTTAAATGCGCATTTGGGGACTTCCCCATCGGTGTAACAATATGTGTACAGGACGGAAAAATACGGAATATAGGTTCAATCAGTTATTCTTATAATTTACAGGAAATGAAAGAGGTGCCGGATACAATACTAAATGCATTGTACATGAGGTATTCGGAGTATTAAAAACAATGATAAACAGTGGCGTCACAAAGGGTCTTGTAAATAGACCTAATGTGGCGCCGCTGTTTATGTGTTACTGCTATACAAAGGACAAGCTGGCTGTAAAGGTTAAATAACTATGCTTTTTGCAAGATTTCTTGTGCTAAAGCTGTTACTTTCCTTCCGCCATAGCTAACTGGGCGGTTACCAGTCCATAATAAATACCTTTCTTTTCTAAAAGCTCATTATGGGTACCTATTTCGGCTACACCATGCTTGTCGATCACCACCAGGCGGTCTGCATTGCGCAGAGTAGAAAGGCGGTGGGCAATGGCGAAGGTAGTACGGCCTTTCACCAGACGGTCCAGTGCCAGCTGAATTAAAAATTCACTTTCCGTGTCCAGGGCAGAGGTTGCTTCGTCCAAAATCAGCAGTCTTGGATTATTGAGAATGGCTCTGGCAATGGCAATACGTTGGCGTTCACCGCCGGAGAGATTGTAGCCATGCTCCCCTACATAAGTATTGTAGCCATCCGGGGTCTTGCATATAAAATCATGAGCATTGGCTGCTTTGGCGGCCTGAATGACTTCTGCAAAGGTGGCATCCTGCTTGGCAAAGCGGATGTTGGCCAAAATACTTCCGGAAAAAAGGAAGGTTTCCTGCAAAACCACACCGATTTGGGAATGCAGACATTCTGTTTTGATATCACGGATATCCACACCATCGATAGTAATCTGGCCCTGGTCTACGTCATAAAGACGCATGATCAGGTTGATCAGGGTGGATTTACCGGTGCCGGAGGCGCCAACCAGGCCGATCATTTCTCCCGGCTTTACATCAAAATTGATATTTTCCAGAACAGGTTCATAGGTCTCATAACCAAAGGATACATCCTTAAAGGAGAAGGCACCCTGAATCAGGTGTTCCTTGCTTTCAGGCTTATCGTCAACCTGTGGATTTTCATCCAAAACATCATAAATGCGGTTTAGGCTGGTAATCATCTGCATGATAGCTCGAGGTAGATAAGTCATCCAGTTTAAAGGCCCAAAAAGGTAACCGGTATAGGTCATAAACTGTACCAGCTGTCCTAAGGACATTTGACCTATCAGTACGTTTCTTCCGCCAAAAAAGACTGCAATATAAGTGCCTGCGCCCATTAAAAAGGTAAGCAGCGGATAGAAGGTGGCCCAAAAGGTTTCATTGCGCTTGCTGATAGCGGCAAAGGCATTGGCCTTTGCGGTAAAGCGTTCTGTCTCACGCTCCTCCTTGCCAAAGGACTTGACTACACGCATACCGGAAATAATGTCCTGTAAATTGCTGCTCAGATCATCTGCCTTCAGCCATTGCTTATGAAAAATCGTACGGATATAATGCCAATAGGCTTTGGCAATCAAAAATACGATGATGATAAATGTCATGGAAAGCAGGGTCATTTTCCAACTGATGAAGAGCATCATAATCAAAGACACGATCATGGTAAGCAGGACAGAAAACATTTCGCTGAACACTTCTTCCATAAACATACGGATTCTTTGGGTGTCCTGTGCAACACGGTTCATCAGCTCTCCGGGCTTTCTCTTGTTTAAGAAAGAAAGAGAAAGGGTCTGTATCTTATAATAAAGCTTGCGTCGCATGGTCATACTGAGCTCTGCACCTAGCTTTACGCAGCACCAGTAACGATACACGCTGACTAAAATTCTGCCTACCAGAAGAGCAAAGGTAGTACCTACAAAAAACCATAGATCCTTCCAGGTTCCGGTACCGGTGGAGAGAGCATTATCGATAAAATGCTGCTGAATCATAGGGGATATCAGGTTAATGGCAGCGGTTATAATCATTAACAGGGAGATAAGTAACAGCTTGTGAACATAATCTCCGCACAGGTTCATAAATTTCTTGAAGACTACTCCTTTGCCGTCACAATACGGACAATGGTTCGTACCGGGAAGGGCACGGCCGCATTTGGCACAATATTTCTCAGGCTCTTGACTGATCACACGCTCTGCAGAAACTGTCCCGGATTGTGGGGATACATCGCCTTCCTGTAAGGTTTGAACCGGCAGGCTATTTTTATGTAATGCATCCATAATACTTTGTGCGCCTCTGGCTACATAGGATACCCGGATAATGTGACGCATGGAAAATCTGGCAATACATCTTGGTGTACCATTTAGGTCGGTAACAGTTAAAATACCGCTGTTTACCTGATGCTCGCATTTGATTTTCTCACAGTCCTTTAATGCCAGTTCTACAGAAATGGCTCCGTTATGTAAAAGGAAAAGTCTAATTGGTGTGACTGCCAGCCAGGTGTCATGGGTGTATGATTCCCCGGCCAGCTTTGCGCCGTTATCAAAAACAAGGTCTAAGGGGACGCAGTACCAGAGATCTTCTCCCTCAGCCAGGGAAAGCATCTCGGTCAATGGGTCCGGTAATGGGTAATTTAAGTTCATAATTCAGTCAATTCCTCCTATTTAAAAACTAAATAAAAAGGTCCAGTTTCTTTCGTTCCATAATACTCAGGCTATAAAAATCGGGAATTTCATAACGGTTACCATCGATATCTGTTACCAGAAGGCGAGAGTCACTTAAAGAAATCACAGCATCCCCGCTCATCTGTGTGGTAAAACGGCAAACACCGAAATTGGTAGTAACATGCCAGTAAGCATAGCCGTATTCATCTTTTATGTCTAATACTTTGGTAATAACCGGCATGAAATAGCGCAGCTTGATCTGTTCTCTAAGCATGTCCCTGGTATCGGGATTAAGGTCAGAAAGCTTTTCGATAATCCCGATTTCCTTTGCTTTTTCGTCCGCCTCCCGAATGGAAATATATTCTTCAGGATTGGTTAAAGGAAAGGTCAGATAAACGCCTACACGTGGGTATTCTTTTCCACCGGTCTGTAAGGCTACAAAGCCGCCCTCTGTCCTGGAAAACAGGGCATTTTCATTGGTCAAAAAATGCATTTTCAGAAGCTCTTCGGATTCTTTGCGCAAAGCTTCTTCATCAAATTCCTGAAGATCTAAAAGGTTGGGCATATTATTATTTGGTTCGTTCATATCTTTATACCTCGATTCCGCGCATTGCTAACGCTTTGGTCTGTAATTCACTCAGTTTGTAATAGGTCCCCTTCATGGCAAGCAGCTCCTCGTGGGTACCGGATTCGGTAATACGTCCTTCATCCAGTACAATCAGATGGGTTGCATTGCGCAGGGTGGAAAGTCTGTGAGCAATGGAAAGCACAGTACGGCCCTTTTCCAAACGCTCTAAGGACTTCTGAATAGCCAACTCTGTCTCTGTATCCACTGCTGAGGTGGCTTCGTCCAAAATCAATATCTTCGGGTCTGCCAAAATGGCTCTGGCAATGGAAATGCGCTGCTTTTCACCGCCGGATAAGGAACGGCTGGAGGAGCCCAAAAGGGTGTCATAGCCCTCAGGCATGCGACAGATAAAGTCATGGGCATTGGCCTGAATGGCTGCTTTGATAATTTCTTCTCTGGTGGCCTCCGGCTTGGCATAGGCAATATTTTCTGCAACGGTACCCATGAAAATATAGGTTTCCTGAGAAACCATGGCAACATTTTTACGTAGTTCCTTGAAACCATATTGCCTTACATTAATTCCATCTACCAGGATTTCTCCCTCATGAGCGTCATAAAGGCGGGATATCAGGTTCACCAGGGTGGATTTGCCGGAACCGGAACGGCCTACAATACCGAATACTTCACCGGCCTTTACATGAAAGCTTACGTTTTTCAGAGTGGGCTTATTGGCTTCGTAGCTAAAGGTTACGTTTTTTAATTCGATTTCACCCTGAAGAGTCTCCGGACGGTATGGATTAGGTGCTTCCTTTACTTCCGGTACGGCATCCATGATTTCAAATAATCGCTGGGCGGAATTCATACAGTTGGTGTACCAGCGAAGCATTCGGGACATAAATTCCAAAGGTCCTTTCATCTGTCCTACGTATCCGGAAAAGGTAATCAGCATACCTAACTCCATGGAAGTGCCGCTGATCATCATGGCGCCGCCTACAGCCCATACCAAAAAGCTGATGGAATCTTCCACGGTGCAGTACAGCGCATAAAATTTATTGTCATATCTGGCCAAATCCAGCTCGGAGTTTTGCACTTTAGTATTATTTTTGGCAAAGCGGTTCATTTCCTGGGCTTCTTGACCAAAGGCCTTTACTACACGCGCACCGGTGAAATTTTCATTCATCTGTCCATTCAGGCGGCGGTTGGCACGGTGCCTCTTACCATAATAATGATATAAGTGAGGCAGCATCCTTGTACTGATGATAAATAAAACAGGCATCAGCGCCACAGATATCAGTGCCAGCGTAGGATTTAAACAAAACATAATCACGGTAGTGGCAATCAGTGTTCCGGCATTAATAAAGAAATAAGGAATACCATCAATAAAAAAGCTGGAAATCTCTTCAGCATCATTGGATACACGGGTCATCAATCCACCGGTCTGTCTTTTGGTAAAAAAGCTGATGGACAACTTGCCCATGGAAGTAAATACCTGACTTTTGATCAGTGCGATTACCTGTGGTGCAATGCGGGCAGTCATTACGCCCTGCAGAATACCCAGGCCCTGTATGGTGATTTTGGTCAGTATCATGGTAATCACAAGTATGGTCAGAGCGGTGAAAAAACGACCCGCAGGCAGGTGCATTTGCTCCAGAAAAGCTTCATTGCGGGAAAGCACTTCATCATATAAAACGGTACCGCTTAAGTAAGGCCATACCAGATTCAGTACCGCAGTGCCCAGGTAGCACAGAATCATCACTGCAAGCATAGGCTTGTAAGGCTTGAAATATCCCATAATGCGGAAAAGAATGGATTTCTTGTCCATGCATTTTGGGCACACCTTACGGTCCTGATCCGGATAGATCATGCCGCATTTGGGACAGCATTCCTTGCCTTTGGTGATGTCCAGGTCTTCAGGAAGGATTGCTTCCTCCTTCTTGAGCTTGTCAAAAATCTTGCAAAGCTGTAAAAAAGCAGCCATGCGGGTATTGGAAAAGTGGCAGAGATTGCGCTCTATACCGTCAATCTGAGCCAAAAGTACGCCGCTGCTGACCTGTCTGAGCACCTCCGGTTTCTCCACCTGCTTCAAATCATAGAAGCACAGAGCCGGTGTATCCCGGTCCGGAAGCTGCCAGCTGCCATAGCCGCCTAAGCGATATTCGGTTTTATTACGATAAGGATATACGGCCACGATAAGCTTATGCTTGGTCAGTGCGATGATGGAATCGGCAAAACGGTAATCCATATCAAAGTCAGCAGAAGCAGCAAAAATAATATCTTCTTTGGAAATATTATACTTGCTCACAGCAGTAATAAAACTAGTTGGTAAATTCATTGTTCCCTCCATAATGATTTGTCAAAAGGTTACACCGGTAATTGGCAAATCTCTTTAGATGTTCCCGGCCCGGTTAGGCTTTCTATATCTGTAAAGACGACAAAAAACCCACGACTTCCGAAGAAGGTCATGGGTTGTAAATCCTTACTACGTATAGATATACTGAATACAGCAGAAAGTGAACCTAACCTGTTATCATCCGGGAGACAATTTCATGTGTGTTTAATTGTACGTGGGTGTTTCTTAACTTTGTCATGTTTTTGTCTCCTTTCCTTTTTTTGTATGCTTGTAGTATAATAGTAAATATTGGAATTGTCAATAGGATATTTATTACTTGAGTTTCCGCAGTTTTATCCACATGATGCTAAAAACATCTTATTACTTATACACAACTTTCGAAAATTGCCCAAAATATAAGGAATCCTGGCCATCTTTGTAGTAGAATTAAGGTGCCTAATCAAAATCCTTACTAAACAAAAAACGGAGGACTCCTTATGTTTAATTCTACATCAAATACGTACC
>JAZRLF010000011.1:0-20148 GCA_045646695.1 Lachnospiraceae bacterium | reverse complement strand
TATCAAAATTATATGATGTGAGAAAACTTAATTTAAATGATGTGGAAATCATTTATACATTTTGTAAAAGTAATACACAGTATTATAAGTATTGTGGAAGAAAAATTTCTAATGAATTGATAAAAAAGTGATTTGGAAATTACCCCTCTGGGAATACCTTTGGAACAAAAATATTATATTGGTTTTTTCAAAATAGTAATTTGATTGCAATATTGGATTTAGTAGAGGAATATCTTGATATTATCTATGTATATAGGTATTTTATGATGAATTGCAAGTTACAAGGGATAGGAATCGGAAGTAAGATTATTTCAAAAGCGCTTGAGTATTTACATAAGCAAGGATTCCAAAAGTGTCAGTTAGGAATAGATAAGGATAATCCGCAGTCTAACTATTTTTGGTTAAAAATGATTTTGAAGTAACTAAAGAAGTGAAATAGGAGAAGGGACTATTTTAGTAGCAGAGAAAAAATTATATTTTTAAATAATTATATACTGATGAAATGATGTTGGGGTCAAAAGATGCCTTACGGATTGTTACGTGCTTCGCACTCCCACAATCCTGCCCAATATTCGGATATTGTGGGACATTCATCCCACTTTTATCCTCATATCGGGGCGGGTCATTAAGCCATGAAACCACAATTGTGCAAGCATATCGTGGTTTATGGCTTTTGACCCTGGCATCATGAAATTATTTATATTATAAAGATTAATAAATAAGTAGAATAAATAGAATTGTAAATTCGTAGAATGTTTCACGTGAAACATTCTACGAATTTTAATCAAAAACAGTAGATAGAAAAATAAATAAGTGATATAATGAATGAAAGTTGTAAAGAAATATCATTAAGATCCAACAACACCAAAACAACTAATATGTTTCATAAAGAAAGAGGGATATAATGGGAAGAATTATTGCAGTAGCAAATCAAAAAGGTGGCGTGGGTAAAACAACTACCGCTATTAATCTAGCAGCATGTCTTGCTGTAAAAGGGAAAAAAGTTCTATTAATTGACATGGATCCACAGGGAAATACAACAAGTGGTCTGGGAATTGACAAAACAGAACTGGAAAACTCTATATATGACTTGATGATAGGAGAGAGTTCTATTAAGGATTGTATTATCGAAAATGTCTTTGAAGACATGGATATGATTCCTACAAATGTGGATTTAGCAGCTGCCGAAATTGAATTAATTGGTATTGAACGTAAGGAATTTATTTTAAAGGACGAAATAGATTTCATAAAAGACAAGTATGATTTCATAATTATTGATTGTCCTCCGGCTTTAAGTATGCTTACTATCAATGCTATGACAACAGCAAACAGTGTGATTGTTCCGATTCAGTGTGAGTATTATGCTTTGGAAGGTTTATCACAGTTGATACATACAATCAATTTAGTAAGCGAGAGATTAAATCCATCTTTGCAAATAGAAGGAGTTGTATTTACCATGTATGATGGGCGCACTAATTTATCAGTGCAAGTTGTAGAAAATGTAAGAAATAATATCGGAAGTAATGTATATGACAGCATAATTCCAAGAAATATTAGATTGGCAGAAGCTCCATCTTACGGTATGCCGATTATTCAATATGACCCAAAGAGTACAGGCGCAGAAGCATATATGGCACTGGCAGCAGAGGTTATCAATAAAAGATAGTAAATTAATATATTGTTCAAAGTATATATGAGAAATGTAATTGTATATTTTAATATCTATTTCAATCTGTATAAGTACTTGACAACAATAGACATAAGAAGAATTTTTTATTGAATAATCTTAAAGATAAATAGATCGGAAAGTTTAAAATTAACATCATACAAAAATAGAAAAAAATATTTTAGATAAAGGAAGAAAAATATGGCAGCAAAAAGAGGTTTAGGAAAGGGCTTGGATTCCTTAATTCCAAGCAGTGTTTTAAAGCCTGTAGCACCGGAAAGTGTTGCACAAGGTAGTGTTTCTGTAAATAAGGAAGAAAAAGCTGCAGAAACAATGATGAAAATAACAAAGATTGAACCAAATCGTGAACAGCCGAGAAAGCATTTTGATGAAGAAGCGTTGCAGGAGTTGGCAAACAGTATTAAACAATATGGCCTGATCTCTCCTATTTTAGTACAGGATAGAAAGGAATATTACGAAATTATTGCCGGTGAACGTCGTTGGAGAGCTGCAAAAATTGCCGGTTTAAAGGAAGTACCGGTTATTATCAGAAATTACTCAGAAAGAGAAATTGCTGAAATTGCCTTAATAGAAAATGTTCAGCGTGAAGACTTAAATCCAATTGAAGAGGCTATGGGATATAAGCGTCTTATTGAAGAGTTTGAATTAAAGCAGGAAGAGGTAGCAGAATGTGTAAGTAAGAGCCGCTCTGCAATTACCAATTCAATGCGTTTATTGAAATTACCGGAAGAAGTACAAAAGTTATTAGTAAATGGAGAAATCAGTGTAGGACATGCCAGAGCTTTGCTTGCTATTGAGGATAATGAAAAGCAGATCGAAATAGCAAAAGAAATTATTAAAAATAATTTATCTGTTCGAGAAGTAGAAAAGCTGGTAAAAAATCTGGATAAACCTATCAAGGAAAAGGCCATTCCGGATGCTCAGCTGCAGGCTATTTATGCTTCATACGAAGAAAAGATAAAAAATTCTCTTGCAACAAAAGTAACGATTACTCAGTCCTTAAAGAAAAAAGGTGCCGGAAAATTTGAAATTGAATTTTATTCCACAGAAGATTTTGAAAGAATTATTGAAAAAATAATGCAAGATTAAACAGCAAGTAATATTTTCTGAGGAAAAGAATATGGAAAACCAAAAAAAAATTCATGATATAGATGCCGAATTCACACATGAAGGTAAGTTAATTACTAAAAAAGTAGCATGGACAGATAGGAGTATATACAGCTTAAGAAACCAAAGAAGAGTAAAAGAATACTTATTGAATAAATACGCAAATATAGGGCCTTGCATGGATATTAAAGCATACAAAGGTTATCTGTATGTAATCCAAAGAAGCAGTCAATATCCTGAAGGCAGACTGTGTGTTTTAACTCCGGCTATGAATCTGGTGGGTGAGTATATAGGTATTGGGAATGCCAGACAAATTGATATATCAGGAGATATTGCAGTTATAACAGCCAGAGAAGGCGGTTTGTATATTTTAGATATTCGAAATACAACACCGAAGCTGCTTGCCAGATATCAAACTATAGAGTATGCAACGGGTGTAACTTTACATGAACATTTTGCTTTTGTAAGCTGCAGGCAATATGGTGTAGAAGTTGTAGATATTTCTGATCCGAAAAATCCAATACATATAGGGATTATCCGTGTAGGAGAGGTTCAATCTGCCTGTGTGTATGAAGGACATTTGTATTGTGGAGTCTGGGGGGCCATGAGTATTGTGGTTGTGGATATTTCTGATGTATTACAATACCGGGTTGTAGCAAGAATACCCTTGGAAGGTCGCGGAGACGGTGTTTTTGCCAAGGATGGTAAGCTTTATGCTGTAACCGGACAGCACCGTAGGGGAATCAGAAATGTAACCGAAGAAAGAGACTCTTGTTTCGGAGAAGGAAATGGTCTGGTGGTATTTGATATTACAGATCTTCAGCAACCTAAAGTACTACACAGTGATTTTTTCGGGAAATGTTACAATATCTCCTATGATATGTGGAAACCTTTGATCTATGGAAATCTAATTCTCAGTGGATGCTCTTCCCTTGGAGTATTTGCCTGTGATAAGGAAACTTATGAACCTAAGTTTCAATTGAGATTGCCGGGAACAGAAGCAGTGGGAAAGACGGTATTCTCCGGACAAATAAGTGATGCTGTAACAAGCTTTGCAGCTCTTGAAAATACTATATATGTATGTGGTGCAAATTCTGACCTATATGCTTTTGATTTAATGCAGGTAACCGGCATGATATATGACGGTGATGTTGGAAGTGATTCTACAACTTACGGAATAAAAATTACTGATACAGAAAAACATAAAATATTAAAACAAGAAACGTCAGAAAAAAATACAACCATAACTAATAATAACCTAATAAAAAAACAGTCTTTCTGCGAATATCATGAACAAACATTGAAGATACATCAAAGGTATGCTTTAGAAAATGCACCAATACTGGCATTATGTCAATGTGAAGACCAGATTGCACTAGCATGCGGAAGAGAAGGGATTTACCTAATAAATAAGGAAGATTTTACAACAAGTACACACTTAAATGTGAAAGGATGCTGCTATGATGTAAAATATGCAGGTGGGTATCTGATCGCAGCATTATCGGATGCAGGTATTATTATTTGCAAAATAGAGTATAATAAAATCTTTATAGTATCCCACATAAAAACAGAAAAGCCGGTACAGCAATTGAGTATATCTTCAGATGGAAAATACCTGCTTTGTGGACATGGAACCGGTCAATGCCAGATGTGGGATATATCAGATAAAGAGCATCCCATTATGAAAACAAATCGTGATTCAGTACAAGGCCCGTTATATGGAGAAAATTTTGCATCGGGAAAATTGGATGACGGTACAATGCTTTTATTCTGGCACAGAGATGGTCTGGTATATACTAATCCTTCAAAAGGAGACATGACATTTCATAATATTTTTTACAGAAGATCTAATGGTATTATGCAGTTAGGACCGGAGCATGGTTGCGACACTGACGGCAAGCATATTTTTTATACATTAAAGGATGGATATGTATTCTTGCCGATGGTGGAAAATATAGATGCAGATACACTTCCTGTTTATCGAACAGAGACTCCATTGACCGGAAAAATAACATTGTGTGATGATGTGCTGGTAGCTTGCGAGAGAGCAAGAGGTATTATTACAGTAACAGATATTTTAAACAAAAAAGAACCGAAACATATAGGAACTGCCATTATCAATACTTCCCCCGGAAAGGCGGTATTTATGGAAGGGCGTATTTTTATTCCGGCCTGGTATGGTGGGTTATTGGAAGTATGTATCAGGAAAAGTAATATAAATGAAAAATAAAAATAATATGTAATATTTATAACTGATGTAAATAACAGCATAAATACGCAGGAAAGGAAGGAAACGGAAGATGAACTTTCAATTATTGGAGAAAATAGGCCTAAAAGGATTTGATTTGAGTTACTTACTTATAGTGATGTTGGTCCTGATTATAGCAGGGTGGGTGATAGCACTTCTTGCATTGGTGAAATACAGCAAATTAAATAATAAATACAATAAATTTATGGGCGGCAATGATGCTAAAGCTTTGGAAAGCTATATAACGGAGCTTATTTCTTTGAATAAAGAAAATACAGAAAAAATTCAGGAAAACAGTGTGGAAATAAAGAACCTTTATAAGAAACAACGTTACAATTTCCAAAAGATAGGAATAAATAAGTATGATGCATTTCAAGAAATGGGCGGCAATTTAAGTTTTGCACTGGCCTTACTTGATGAGAACGATAATGGATTTATTATTAATTCCGTGCACAATATTCAGTCCACGTACTGTTATGCAAAGGAAATAAAAGCCGGCAAATGCAGTATTAATTTAAGTAAAGATGAGGAAGTAGCACTGAATAAGGCACTAACCGGTAAATAATAGCAGTTATTAAAGCGTAATAGTACAGAGCACGTCAAATGATAATCTTAGGAAAAGAAATTTTAGTAAATATTTTTATAAAAGATTATGCAAATATTAAAATGAAAAAATTCCATAAATATCTTAATAAGTAAATTCTTTAAATTAGTTGACAAGATTTCTTTCATGCTCTAAACTATAAGGAATGTATTAGAAAAAAACGGAGAAAAAAAAGCCAAAATTATTATAATTGGTTAATAAAAAAATTACAAATAAAAATAAAATGACGCATATGTCATAAAGAGAGGTAGTAATTATGATAGACATTAAATTTTTAAGAGAAAACCCGGACGTTGTTAAAGCAAACATTAAAAATAAATTCCAGGACAGCAAGCTGCCATTGGTTGATGAAGTTATTGCTTTAGATGAAGAGAGAAGAAAAACTCAGGTAGAAGCAGACGCTATTCGTGCCGGCAAGAATAAAATTGCTAAGGAAATCGGTATGTTAATGGGTCAGGGAAAGCGTGAAGAAGCAGAAGCCAAGAAAAAGGAAGTTGCTGCAAATTCTGCTCGTTTGGTTGAGCTTGAGGCTCTGGAAAAGGAACTTCAGGAAAAGGTTACTACTATTATGATGACCATTCCGAATATCATTGATCCATCTGTTCCGATTGGCAAGGATGACAGTGAAAATGTAGAAGTTACCAAGTACGGTGAGCCGGTTGTGCCGGAGTTTGAGATTCCATACCATACAGATATTATGAAGAGATTTGATGGTATTGATCTGGATGCTGCCGGAAAGGTTGCAGGTAATGGTTTCTATTATTTAATGGGTGATATTGCAAGATTACATTCTGCGGTTATTTCTTATGCAAGAGATTTTATGATCAACAGAGGGTTCACATATTGCATTCCTCCGTTTATGATTCGCAGCAATGTAGTTACCGGTGTTATGTCTTTTGCTGAAATGGATGCCATGATGTACAAGATTGAAGGAGAGGATCTGTATTTAATCGGTACTTCTGAGCATTCTATGATTGGTAAATATATTGATACTGTAGTTGAAGAAAGCAGCTTACCTCATACATTAACCTCTTATTCTCCTTGTTTCCGTAAGGAAAAGGGTGCTCATGGTATTGAAGAGCGCGGTGTTTATCGTATTCATCAGTTTGAGAAGCAGGAGATGATCGTTGTATGTAAGCCGGAAGAATCTCCGGAATGGTTCACCAAATTGTGGCAGAATACTGTAGATTTATTCCGTTCCATGGATATTCCGGTGAGAACACTGGAATGCTGCTCCGGTGATTTAGCTGACTTGAAGGTGAAATCCTATGACGTAGAAGCATGGAGTCCAAGACAGAAGAAGTATTTCGAAGTGGGAAGCTGTTCTAATTTAGGAGACGCACAGGCACGCCGTTTGAAAATCCGTGTAAATGGTGAGAATGGCAAGTATTTTGCACATACCTTAAATAACACAGTAGTTGCACCACCACGTATGTTAATCGCATTTCTTGAGAATAATTTATGTGAAGACGGCAGTGTAAAGATTCCGGAAGTACTTCGTCCATACATGGGTGGCATGGAGAAATTAGTTCCAAAGAACTAAGGAATATCATACTATAATATAACAAGAGAAAGGGAGGTGATATGATGCACAAATATCTGCGCGCCATTGGATTTAGCAGCCTGACAGATAAGAATAAATTAAAAGAAATTCTGACGGATGCTGTAATGACCAGCTCAGACAGAGGTTTTACCAAATTGGACGAGAATACAAAAGCAGCTATTATGAGCAAAAACATATCACCATCTCTTGGAATCTCTGTTTGCGGTGAATTTGACGAGGAAGGTCGTTTTATTTATGACTATTATTTTCCTTATTTGCGAAGCTATGTCAGAAGCATTCAGGAAGAGATATCTGTAGAACGTCACAGTGCACAGATTTCCTTTGCCGGAGTATGTGAAGAGATAAATTTTGGTGTGATCTTGATTTTCTATCTCCAGAATTTTGCAGGATATTTTGATGCCAAAGAATCCGGTAAATTAGGGAAATCTTATATCAGTTTGACGGGTCTTTCTACTAACGGTATGATTCTTTTCCCTCTTGCCAAAAATCCGGTAGATAGGAAAAGTGAGAAGCTTTACGCACAGAAGCGCAAAAATTTAATGCAGGATGCCAGAAAAGGTATTGAATCCGCAATAGAATCTCTGACCATGCAGGATATGGGACTTTACAACACGATCTGTAAGAAAATTCAAGAGTCAGATGTGTATAGCCTGGTAGACAGTACTTTTATTCCTTGTGGTGTGGAAAGCGATCATTATGCCATTTTGGGAGAAATTACCCATCTGTCTCAGGAAACCAATATGTACACAAATGAGAAAATTTACATCTTGACTATTAACTGTAATAATATTATTATGGAAGTTGCAATTAATGAAGATGATTTACAGGGTGAACCGGCAGTAGGTCGTCGTTTTAAGGGTGATATATGGTTGCAGGGTTCATTGCATGTGACAGAGTAGCAGTTCTGGGTGATAATAGCCGGGAGTTGTTGTAGCATAGTGGATAAAGCAGTTGCCACCTAATAGTTTGTTATAACAATCACTTTCGAAGTAAAGGTGAACGACAATATATTATTTGACAATTAAATAATCATTGATTTTATAGAAATGCCGCTTTAGTTAAATGGATATAACAAGCCCCTCCTAAGGGCTAGTTGAGGGTTCGATTCCCCCAAGCGGTGCCATCAACAATGCCGAAAACACTTGATTTTACAAGGGTTTTCGGCTTTTTTATTACACAGGAAAATACTCTTTTACGTGTAATAAAAAAACGCTCCGCGAGGATGTGCAGAATGTGCTAAGGAAGGCTGCTTTACAGCCGCACATTCGCACTGGGAGCGGAACAAGTCCCGTGGGGATATTTCTATGTTAAAATTGCTTTAATAAAGAAGAATTAACTATAACAAAATGGGTATCATGTTAGAATATAAAATGTAGCAAACATAGAAGGAGAGTGTAGCATGTGCACAGCAGTCACTTATAAAACAAAAGATCATTATTTTGGAAGAAATTTGGACCTGGAATACTCTTACAATGAAACAGTCACAATTACACCGAGAAATTATGTATTTCATTTTCGAAAAATGGGGAAAATGGAAAACCATTTTGCGATGATTGGTATGGCGTATATTTCAGAAGGATATCCGTTATATTACGATGCAACAAATGAAAAAGGACTTAGTGCAGCCGGATTAAATTTTCCCCAAAATGCAGAATACAAGCCATATTCTGATGGAAAGGATAATGTAACGCCATTTGAACTTGTTCCGTGGATTTTGGGACAATGTGCGACAGTATCAGAGGCCAAAAATCTGTTAAAGCAAATTAATCTCCTGAATGAGAATTTCAGTGATGATCTTCCGCTGTCGCCGCTTCACTGGATTATCGCGGACAGAGAACGTTCTATTACGCTGGAGTCAATAAAAACAGGAATAAAAGTTTATGACAATCCGGTAGGAGTACTTACAAATAATCCAACATTTGATTATCAAATATTTAATTTGAACAACTATTTGAGACTCACAAATGGCGACCCGGAAAATACTTTTTCTGGAGAAAAAGGTAATTTGGAATTAGAAACATATTCTCGAGGAATGGGTGCGATAGGTTTGCCGGGAGATGCTTCATCTATGTCAAGGTTCGTAAGGGCGACATTCGTTAAAATGAATTCTGTATCGGGTAATTCTGAAATGGAAAGCGTAAGTCAGTTTTTTCACATATTAAAATCTGTGGAAATGCAAAGAGGATGTGTGCAACCAAGCAAAGGACTTTATGAAATTACAGTATACAGCTCTTGCTGTAATACCGATCGTGGGATTTATTATTATTTTATGTATGATAATAGCCGGATATGTGCGGTAGATATGTACAAAGAAAACTTGCAGGGCAGTACGCTGATAGGGTATCCGCTGAAGATAGACCAAACGATAGAATATCAAAACTGATAATATTAAAAAAATGCAAAAGTAAAACCGGAGTGTATCTTACTGGAAAAGCGAAGTTTATTTTCGATGATAGCTAAAGACAAAGTTAGAATAGCCAAGAGTCAGGCAAGAAATCAAAGGTTAATCCGGGATAAAATTCTTCTCCACATCATATACATCCAGGTCATAAAAGTGCCACCATTCGTCTTCGTAAGGCCTAAAGCCGGCGGCAACCATAGTGTCCTGCAGTAAGTGAAAGTTGCGGGACACTTCTTTTTGTTCTTTATCGCTGAAGAAGCGCTCTTCCTGATAAAAGAAGTTATCAAAAGGAGTGGGCATCAAAAGCTCTGCGCCTTTTTGGTCCACAATGGTCACATCTACGGTATTGCCGCGACTGTGCCAAGAGTAACCTTTGATGGGATTTGCAATATAAGTATCATCAGGATAAATCTCCCACATAACAAACTGGGCAGCTACAGGGCGAAAAGCATCCCAGATTTTCAGGCTGTATCCTTGCTTTCGAAGAATTTCCTGGGCTTTTAAAAGCTTCCGGGCAGTGCCATAGCGAAGCCAGGCATCTGTAAAATTATAAAGCTTCTGTCCGGTAAAATTGTCCGTAGTTGCATATTTCAAGTCAATTATAATATCCGGAATATAATCGGTGACCCTCACAAAGGTTTCATTGGTTAATTCTTGATGTTGTATGGAATTTGTTGAAATTAAATCTTTGGTTTGCATATAAATATATCCTTATTAATAATTTATGGAATAATGGGATCTTCTTCGCTGCGGCATAATTTGCGGAACCGGTTAGGAGATATACTTTTGTATTTTTTAAAAGTATGAATATAATAGCTGGTGGTGGAAAAACCTACAGTCAAAGCAATCTCTGTAATACTGAGCTCTGTAGAAGCTAATAATTGTACGGAAGCATTAATCCGCTGCATATTAACATAATCGCTAAAGCTCATTTTCATGTATATATTAAAAATTCTGGAAAAATATCCATAGCTTACCCCACAAAGCTTGGCTGCATCTGCCAGAGTAGCTGTTTCATAATGTTCCTTTACATATTCTCTGGTTCGGCAAATCATAGATGCAATATTACGATTGGATATGGAAAGCTCAGGATTGCCTGCGCTTTCATGCCAGTATCTCATGATCCAAAGAAAAATCCGAAGCACTTGAGAACGAAGGGCAAGTTCATATCCAAATTGTTTTCGGGTCTTTTCCTCGCAAATTTCTTGAAAAGCACTTGGAATAAAGGTATTTTTTAAAAGTTCTGCATCAAATTTACGCTGATGACTGAGATTTTCAAATACGTAAGGAACAGAGTATTCTAATTCCGTTACAGATTGTTCAGAAGAATACAGTACCTGTGGCAAAAATTTGATACACAAAAGACATTGTTCCGTCCCTAAAGTGCGGGTAGCGTGGGGTTCCCAAGATTGAATAATAAGCATGGAATGTTCCTCAAGTTTCATGACAACTCCATTTACTTTTGCTTCATAAGCACCTTCCAAAACATACAGCAGTTCAATATATTCGTGATAATGACTGGTAGTACTCCAGTCAGTCTGTGCAGTAGATGGCATAATCAGACATTCAATAGGCAAAGGGATGTTATTTTCTCTACGGATTCCTTCATTTACTATGTTATCCATGGTTTTTCCTTTTAATAAAAAAATACATAAATGTAAAAATATTGATATTTTAAAACAAATTCATTATATCACAACAAATTATAATATGATACACTTTTCTTACGAATTAAAGTAACTGTTTGGGAAACTTACCTTAATTATAGGAGGCTTATTACAATGAAAGTAACTGTATGGAATGAAAACAAACATGAAAAAGAAATTCCAAAAATTCTGGAGCTTTATCCGGGTGGCATTCATGGCTATCTTGCAAATATGCTGAAATGTGATGATATTGAAGTAAGAACAGCTACTTTGGATGATCCTGAATGCGGACTGACACAGGAAGTAGTGGATGACACAGATGTGATGATCTGGTGGGGTCACATGGCGCATAAGGAAGTACCGGATGAAATTGTAGACAGAGTACATAAAGCAGTATTAGAAGGTATGGGATTGATCGTACTTCACTCCGGTCACTTCTCCAAGATTTTCCGTAAACTGATGGGTACCACCTGCAGTCTGAAATGGAGAGATGACGCAAGAGAAAGAATTTGGACGATCAAGCCAAATCATCCGATTGCAGCTGGTGTTCCTGAGACATTTGTATTGGATCCGGAAGAAATGTACGGAGAAACCTTTGATATTCCGGAACCGATGGAAACGGTTTTCATGGGATGGTTTAACGGTGGCGAAGTATTTCGAAGCGGCTGTACCTTTGTGAGAGGAAATGGTCGTATCTTCTACTTCCAGCCGGGTCATGAAACCAATACTTCTTTCCAGAACCCACATGTACAGCAGATTATCAAAAATGCAGTAAGATGGGCTTGTCCTGTAAAGAAAAATA
This sequence comes from Lachnospiraceae bacterium, assembly GCA_045646695.1. Taxonomy (GTDB): domain Bacteria; phylum Bacillota; class Clostridia; order Lachnospirales; family Lachnospiraceae; genus RGIG6307. The sequence continues at coordinate 8,089 of JAZRLF010000011.1, read as the reverse complement.
TGGAAATCACCTGTCCACACTTTGAGGCATTAGAAAAATAAATTATACAAAACCGGTATGGCAAAAGGTCACGCCGGTTTTTTTGTTTCCATGTATTGACAAAACCAAAAATCGATGTATAATTGTATACATATGTTTCTAAATGCGTAAATATCCAAAAGCACATATTTATAAATGCATATATTTACAAATGCAGGAATTAATTTATTCATAAATTTTCAAATTTTGACAGGCAGCTATGGAGTTTTGCAAATGCCTAAAAATTATGGATATTAAAGGAGGTCAACATGTTAGAGCTTTCAAACAAAACCAACCTATTAGAGCAGGATACATACCGTTATTCTCTGCAGGATATTCCAGAGCCTAATCTTTACCGTGAACATTTCAGCTATACAGAGATTCCGAAGATTGCATTTAACCACCGTCGCGTACCTATTGGCATGCCGGAGGATATTTGGATTACGGATACTTCTTTTAGAGATGGACAGCAATCTGTAGAGCCTTATACGGTGGATCAGATTGTTAATATTTTCAAGCTGTTGTCTAAGTTGGGTGGACCTTATGGTATTATTCGTCAGACAGAGTTTTTTGTATATAGCCAGAAGGACAGAGATGCTATTGCCAAGTGCCAGGAGTTAGGATTAAAGTTTCCTGAGATTACTACCTGGATTCGTGCCAGCAAAGAAGATTTTAAGCTGGTGAAGGATTTAGGCATTCGTGAAACCGGTATTTTGGTGTCCTGCAGTGACTATCATATTTTTAAGAAGTTAAAAAAGACAAGAAAACAGGCTATGGATGCTTATCTGGCAGCAGTTGGAGAAGCTTTTGATGCAGGTGTTATGCCAAGATGTCACTTAGAGGATATTACCAGAGCTGATTTCTACGGTTTTGTAGTTCCTTTTGTAAATGAGCTGATGAAGATGTCTCGGGATGCTGGCATTCCGGTGAGAATTCGCGCCTGCGATACCATGGGTTACGGAGTACCTTATCCTGAAGTTGCTCTGCCGCGAAGCGTTCCTGGTATCATTTATGGTTTGCAGAATTATGCAGATGTTCCAAGCGAGATGTTAGAGTGGCATGGTCACAATGACTTCTACAAGGGTGTTGCGAATGCTTCTACTGCATGGCTTTACGGTGCATCCGGTGTAAACTGTTCCTTACTGGGCATCGGTGAGCGTACCGGAAATGTTCCTCTTGAAGCAATGGTTATGGAATATGCTTCTCTTAGAGGTTCTTTGGATGGTATGGACACTACAGCCATTACCGAGATTGCAGAGTATTTTGAAAAGGAAATTGGTTACAAGATTCCACCAATGACTCCATTTGTAGGAGAAAGCTTTAATGTAACCAGAGCCGGCATTCATGCAGACGGTCTGATGAAGGATCAGGAGATTTACAATATCTTTGATACGGAAAAAATTTTAAATCGTCCTGCTATGGTTTCCATTGGTAAGGCTTCCGGTCTGGCAGGTATTGCATACTGGATCAATCAGCATTATCGTTTGCCGGAGGAAGAAAAGGTTGGCAAAAATGACGAGCTGGTTGTAACTTTGAAGAAATGGATCGATGATGAGTACGAAGATGGCAGACAGACTACTTTGACCACCGGTGAACTGGAAGAAAAGATTGCAGAACTTTCCGGTGGAAGATATAAAGGAGAATAAGTTATGATAAAGCATAAACCCATATCCCTTGCAGATCAGGTATTTGAGCATCTGGAAACGGATATTTTAAGTGGAAAATATCAGCGCGGCGAAATTTTAACAGAAAGTAAGCTGTGTGCTGAGATGGGCGTGAGCAGAACACCTATCAGGGAGGCGTTGCGTCGTTTGGAGCAGGAGCATATTATTGAAGAAACAGCTAAGGGTTCTGTAGTTTTAGGTATTACAGAAAAGGATGTGGACGATATTTTTGTGATTCGCCGTCAGTTAGAGTCCATGGCAGCAGGTATGGCTGTGGAAAACTGCACCGACGAGGAATTAAATAAATTAAAAGAAACTCTGGAGCTGCAGGAATTTTATCTGCAGAAGGGTGATGCAGAGCAGATTAAAGAAATGGACAACAGTTTCCACAAAATCATTTATGATTTAAGCGGAAGCACCATTTTCTACGATATACTGATTCCACTGCACAAAAAGATTCAGAAGTACCGCAAAAATTCCGTAAAGAGCACCAGCAGAGCACATGCTTCTGTGGAAGAACACCGTAATATTTACGAGGCAATGGCAGCCAGAAATAAAGAATTAGCAGAAAAAGCAGCATTAGCACATGTAGAAAATGCTTATAATCATATAAAGGGAAAGGATGCATAATCATGGGATATACAATTGCACAAAAAATTATTAAAGAGCATCTGATCAGCGGTGATATGACCGTGGGCAGTGAGGTTGCCCTGAAAATAGACCAGACCTTGACACAGGATGCTACCGGAACTATGGCATATCTGGAATTTGAAACTATGGGTCTGAAAAGAGTAAAAACCGAGCGAAGCGTGGCGTATATTGACCACAATACGCTGCAGTCCGGCTTTGAAAATGCAGACGACCACAGATATATTCAGTCTGTTTGTGAAAAGCACGGTATTTACTTCTCTCGTCCGGGTAACGGTATTTGTCATCAGGTACATTTGGAGCGCTTCGGCAAGCCGGGTAAGACATTGATCGGTTCTGACAGCCATACACCTACAGGCGGTGGTATCGGTATGCTGGCAATGGGTGCCGGCGGTCTTGACGTAGCTGTAGCAATGGGTGGCGGTGCATATTATATCACCATGCCGAAGATGTACAAGGTAAATTTAACCGGCAAATTAAAACCATTTGTAACGGCTAAGGATATTAGCCTTGAAATTTTACGTATTTTGTCCGTAAAGGGCGGTGTAGGCGCTATTATTGAGTGGGGCGGCGAAGGGGTACAGTATCTGTCCGTACCGGAACGTGCTACCATTACCAATATGGGTACAGAGCTTGGTGCTACTACTTCTATTTTCCCTTCTGATGAAGTGACCAGAGAATTTTTAAAGGCTGAGGGCAGAGAAGAGGACTACATACCATTAGCAAGTGACGCGGATGCAGAGTATGACCGCATTATTGATATTAATCTGGATGAATTAAAGCCTTTAATTGCATGTCCGCACAGTCCGGACAATATTGTAACAGTGGAATCCTTGAAGGGTACTAAGGTGGATCAGGTTTGTATCGGTTCTTGTACCAATTCTTCCTTATTGGATATGTTAAAGGTGGCTGCGTTGTTAAAGGGTAAAACCATCAGCTCTTCTGTGAGCTTGTCTATTTCACCGGGCTCCAAGCAGGTACTTACCATGCTGGCAGACTGTGGCGCATTGAGTGATATTATCGCATCCGGTGCTCGTGTATTGGAATGTGCGTGCGGTCCTTGTATCGGTATGGGCTTTTCACCGAATTCCGCAGGTGTGTCTTTGCGTACCTTTAACCGTAACTTTGAAGGCCGCAGCGGTACAGCAGATGGTAAGGTTTACCTGGTAAGCCCGGAAACTGCAGTGGCAGCAGCATTAACAGGCGAGATTACTGATCCAAGACTTTTGGGTGAAATGCCTGAAATCACCATGCCGGAAGCTTTCAAGATTAATGACAATGCAATCCTTCCTCCTGCAGCAGAAGAAGTGGCAGAGAGCATCGAAGTATTACGCGGACCGAATATCAAGCCTTTCCCTGTGGCAAAGGCTCAGCAGGATACTTTAAGTGCAGAGCTGGTATTAAAGGTAGGCGACAATATCACTACCGACCATATTATGCCGGCCGGCGCCAAGATTTTACCATACCGCTCCAATATTCCGCACCTTTCCCAGTTCTGTTTTGGTGTGTGCGACAAGACTTTCCCGGAACGTGCTTTGGCACTGGGTGAAAGTATCATCGTAGGCGGCAGCAATTATGGCCAGGGCTCTTCCCGTGAGCATGCTGCATTGGTACCAATGTATCTGGGCGTTCGCGCGGTTATTACCAAGAGCTTTGCACGTATTCACGTTGCCAACCTGATTAACGCAGGTATTATGCCGTTGACCTTTAAAAATCCTGAGGATTACGACAAGATTAACCAGGGTGATAAGCTTACTATGACAGGTATTTTTGCAGGTATGGATGCCGGTGAGATTACCCTCTTAGATGAAACAACCGGCGAAAGCTTTGCATTGGTATGTAATTTTACTGACAGACAGAAGGATATTTTGAAGGCAGGAAGCTTATTGGCTTATACCAAAAAAGCAGAGTAAACGAAAAAAATTTTGAAATTTATATAGACGTTTTTGAAAACTGGTGGCTATAATCCAGAGCAATATATGTTCTGGCTGGTAACCATTGATTTCAACAAAAACGTCTAAGAACATTTACCGATCAGGAGGATGATATAAGACATGGAAAATTATGTAAATGCTGCCGTTGAGCAGTTTCGTACTTTACTTACAGAGCAGATTGCTCGTCAGCGTAGAATGGAACAAGAAAAGGAAGTAACAGACTTTTCTAAATTAGACAAAATTATCATCGGTGTATGTGGCGGTGACGGCATTGGCCCAATTATTTCCGCAGAATCTGAGAGATTGATGGCATTTATCTTAAAGGATGAAATTGCAGCAGGTAAGGTAGAGGTTCGTACTATTGAAGGTCTTACCATTGAAAACCGTATTGCACACAATAAGGCTATTCCGGATGACGTACTGGCTGAGATTAAGGCATGTAACGTTGTATTAAAGGGACCTACCACTACCTTAAACGGCGGTACTTTAGAGAGTGCCAATGTAGCAATGCGCCGTGAACTGGATTTATATGCTAATGTTCGTCCGGTTTCTGTACCGGAGCTGGGTATTGACTGGGCATTCTTCCGTGAAAATACCGAAGGCGAATATGTACTGGGCAGCCGCGGTGTAGAGATTCCGGATACTTTAGCTTTTGACTTTAAGGTAACTACCAATGCAGGTACCGAAAGAATTGCAAGAGCAGCTTTTGATTATGCGAAAAATAACGGCAAGACCAAGGTTACCATCGTAACCAAGGCAAATATTATGAAGAAAACCGATGGTAAATTCTCTGCAATCTGCCACGAAGTAGCAAAGGATTATCCCGGCATCGAGGTTGACGAGTGGTACATCGATATCATGACCGCAAACCTGATTAACGAAAGAAACCGCAGCAACTTCCAGGTTATGGTGCTTCCGAACCTGTACGGCGATATTATTACAGACGAAGCTGCACAGATTCAGGGCGGTGTAGGTACTGCCGGCAGTGCAAATATTGGTGACAAGTACGCGATGTTTGAGGCTATTCACGGATCCGCTGTGAGAATGATTGAGACAGGTCGTGGTCAGTATGCAAATCCAACCAGTATGTTCAAGGCTGTGGAAATGATGTTACGTCATATTGGTTTTGTGGATAAGGCTGACCGTCTTGCAAAGGCTATGCAGATTTGTAATGAAGAGAATAAATATGTTATTACAGGCCGCAGCGACGGTGCTACCTGCAAAGAATACTCTGACTATTTGATGAGTGTGATCGAGAGCATTTAATTGTCCGGAAAGGCAGACTTATTTATAGATGAAAGGTACGGAGAGAATAGAAGAATCTATTCTCTTCTTTTTTACCAAACTATTGACAGTATTTATAACATTGCATATAATTTTATATATAAAGAATGTTATATTAGAGAGGTGGTTTTGTGAAGGAACTGATTAAAAAAATTCGTACATTTTTGAACATGAATCAAGCTGAACTGGCAGAATTGTTAAACATATCTTTTGCAACTGTGAATCGTTGGGAAAATGGACATGCAGTTCCAAACAAGCTTGCACAGTCCACATTATATGATTTATGCAAAACAAATAATGTGCCAGTATATGATATGGTACTTGACAAGATAAAAGCAGCGGCGGAGGATATAAAACCGGATGAAGGCAGAGTACTGTTGTATCACGGATCCAAATCCGGAATAAAAGGGAATATTCAACCAAAGAGCCGTTCCAAATGTGATTTTGGAAAAGGGTTTTATATGGGAACAGAACCTAGCCAGGCATTGACCCTTATCTGTGATTATGATAAATCAAAATTTTACATTGTGTCTGTTGATTTAGATGAATTAGCAATATTAGATGTTCCGGCTGACTTGGAATGGGCTATGATTGTGGCATATCATAGAGGAAGAATGGACAAAATTAAAGGAACTGCAATTTATAATAAATATCATGATATTGCAAATAACAAAGATATGATTGTAGGAAGTATTGCAAATGACAGAATGTTCTATGTGATTGACAATTTCTTTATTGGAAATATTACAGATGCAGCATTAATAAATAGTTTATCAGCGTTGGAACTTGGTAAGCAGTATGTTGCAATTACACAGAAAGCCTGTGATTCTGTAAAAAGTGAATGTGAAGTAGAACTGTCTCATTTGGAAAGACAATTTTTAAAAGATATCGCTGGAGCAAATCGTACAAAAGGCGCATCTTTGGCAAATGAAATTTGTAAGAATTATCGCCGTGAGGGAATGTTTTTTGATGAATTGTTAGATGCTGCATGGAAGGAGTATTAAAAATGAATGAGCTTCAATTAAAATTGTGTGATATTCAGGGAAGACTATTCGAACTTTCAGCAGATAACAATTATGGAAGTGCTAATTTCGTTAAAATATTCATGACTTCTGAGGTGGCAAAGGCTTTGGACTCCACCTATAACCGTATGCAGTGGGCAGGAGAGGAATATTTATTAGAAGAGCTTGCAGCAATAGCAGGAGATAAACTGACAAAAGAAGAGGAAGTTTATTCAAAAGATATTTTGTATTGGATGGGATACCTTTATCGCTATTGGCACTACTATACCGATGAAAATAGTGCAAAAATCTATAAGCAGGCACCGGTGGGAACTATGAAACGAAATTACCTGATGTTTCATACGATGGCCCCAGAGTTAGCAATAGAAGATTTGAAAGAGATTGGTGGACAGAAAAAGTAGAGAATCCAAACCAATATTCAATGAAAAAACACACAATCCTTAGATGAAAATCTATAGATTGTGTGTTTTTGAAGTTATTAATATATCAAATCTGTAAAAACAAGGCTTGAAAATTTGATAGATAAATAATAACATCCCTACAAACTTCTATAAAACTCCAGTCCTTTATACAGTTCCTCAATACAATCTTCCGGACCTTCAAATTCAATATCTACGTAGCCATCATAGCCTGCATTTTGTAAAATAGTAAGACATTGAGCAGTCTTGGCATTACCATAACCTACAGCGGTACCCTTTAAGTAATTGCCGCCTCTGGTACGGAAATGATTTTCCTTGGATTCGGTGCTGTAAAAGTCCTGAATAAAGAAATCCTTTAAATGTACGTGACGAGCAAGGTGGGCAAGTCTGGATACAGCAGCAACATTATCCTGATCTGCACATAAGAAATTGCCGATATCAACAAGCAGACCAAAATTCTCATGATTTACTGCATGATAAATCTTCTCAATACGATCGTAATCCTGGAAAGCATGGCCGTGATTTTCAATAGAGGTCATAATCCCCAGGCTCTGGCCATAATCGGCAATTTCACGCATAGCCGGTACAACAGCATCTACTACTGATTCAAAGCTCTGATACTGAGGGAGTCTGTAAACAACATCATAGCGGAAAAGCTTCACGCCCAGAATAGCTGCAATGTCCAGTTCCTCTTTTAAGCGAGCCACTTCTGCCTGCTGTTCTTCCGGAGTGTCTTTAACAAGACAGCCACCGCTGACATAAGCAGACAATTCAATTCCGCAGCGAGCTGCTTCTTCTTTGATCTGTTCTGCCAATGCCTTTCGATTTTCTGTGGTATCTTCCGGTAAATTGGTAAATTCAATAGCTTCAAAACCCATTTCCGCAGCTTTGCTGATAACAGAGATAAGGTCTAATTTGCCGCTCTTTATGTATTGGGTGTAAGAGTAGGAGCTGACTCCGATTTTCATGTGATATATCCTCGCTTTCTTTAGATAGGTGAATAAGATTTTGGGTGGAAAACGTTGTGTTAGTATTAATTATAGATTAAGAGAAAATGAAATTCAAGTGTAGTTTAATGTATCTTTTAATGAGGCATGTAT
>JAZRLF010000010.1:0-23280 GCA_045646695.1 Lachnospiraceae bacterium | reverse complement strand
TGAGACTAATTTGCCCCAGAAGCCTTTCTTTTCTCCCATCGATGTCCTCCTGTCATGATTATTTTAATACGCCTTCCTCGATCAAATCCACCGCTACCAGCGTAGAGATACCCTTCTCCTGCATGGTAATACCGTAGAGACGGTCTGCCTCTTCCATAGTACCACGTCTGTGGGTAATTACGATAAACTGCGTATGCTTGGTCAGCTTATGTAAATATCTGGCATAACGACCTACATTGGATTCATCCAATGCAGCCTCAATTTCGTCCAATAAACAGAATGGTGAAGGCTTTAAATTCTGGATGGCAAATAATAATGCAATGGCAGTCAGTGCCTTTTCTCCACCGGATAACTGCATCATATTTTGCAGCTTCTTACCTGGCGGCTGTGCGATAATACGAATACCTGCCTCCAGAATATCTTCCTCTTCCTGAAGCTCCAAAGTACCTTTACCGCCGCCAAAGAGCTCCTTAAATACCTTATCAAACTCCCTGCCGATATCTGCAAATTTCTCTCTAAACTGCTTTCTCATAGCAGCATCCAATTCCTCGATAATACCCTCTAACGCCTTTTCTGCTTCTACCAGATCATCATGCTGTGTTTTTAAGAAGGTGTAACGCTCCATCAGATTCTTGTAATCTTCGATGGCGTTGACATTGACATCACCCAGCTTTTTTATCTCTGCCTTAATTTCAGCGATCTCTTTCTTCATGACAGACAGCTCAGTAAGAAGAGGATTTGCCAGATTCATAGCATCGGAAAGAGTGATCTCGTACTCATTCCACATATAGTTAATCTGGTTTTCGATGCTCTCCTCCAACTTTTCTCTCTGTGCATTCAGTCGATACACTTCCTTATCCAAACCGGAAATCTGCTGTGCCATTTCCTCACGTCTGTCAAAAAATTTCTTTTGTTCAGAGGTTAATTCCTCTTTACGGGCCATTGCTTCTTTTAATTTGACGCCGGCTTCACCCTGCATCTGCTCTGAATGTAAAATACTTTCTTCCAGCTCCTTGATGGCTGCATGTCTGTCCACCACATCCTGCTTACTAACCGCAATACTGGTTTCGATTTCTTCCAGTTCCTTGACGTAGCGGTCAATTTCACCCTGAATACGGCTCACATTTTGTTCATGGAATTCCAAAGTCTGACGGAAAGAACGGACCTTCATCTCCCATTCATTTACCTTGGCAGATTCCTCTTCCTCCACGTCACTTAACTCAGACAGTCTGGACTGCAGCTTCATAACCTCACTGTCCGCATCCTGCTCCGCTCTTACGGAAGCTCTTAATTCCTCCATAACGGAAACTTTCTCCGCTTCCAGCTCCTTTAAGCTCTGCTCCAGTTCCTGTATTTCTTTTGTTAATTCTCCGGCATCCGCCAATGCTTCTTCCTTGCGCTCCAACGCTGACGTTACATTTAATCGTGCTGTGTTTTGCTCGATCAGCTTCATCTGAAGCGTGGATTTCATGCCTTCTACTTCAACACGCAGGCGGTTACGTGCGGACTTTTTCTCTTCGATTTCCTTGCTGATTGCATCCATCTTATCTGCAAGACTCTTAATCTGCTTTTCGATAGCCTCCATTTCTCTTCTGCGGCCTAACAGATTGGAATTATTCTTGAAGGCACCACCGCTCATAGCACCGCCGGGTACTAACAGGTCTCCTTCCAAGGTAACCATACGCACGGCGTAGTTGTATTTTCTGGCTATCTTTACAGCATGGTCGATGTGGTCTACTACCACGATTCTGCCCAAAAGACTCTTAGCCACACTGCTGTATGATTTGTCCACATGCACCAGGCTGTCTGCCAGTCCCAGAACACCCGGCTCTTTTAAACATTCTTCATTCTTAAAAGGCTGCGGATTTTTGATGCTGGTCAATGGTAAGAAGGTAGCACGGCCGGCCTTCTGCTGCTTTAAGAAGGCAATCATGCGCTTAGCCACTTCTTCATCCTGAGTCACGATATTTTGAATATTGGCACCCAGGGCTGTTTCGATAGCAAGCTCGTATTTGGCATCGGTCTTTAAAATATCAGCCACTACGCCTACGATGCCTTTTTCACGACCTTTCTGCTCCATAACGCTCTTAACAGCACCGCCATAGCCCTCATACCGCTCTGTCATATTGGACAGCGCTTCCAGTCGGGACTGTTCTCTGTGATACTGCTCCTGAGCACTGCGGTAACTTTCGTCACAAGCCGTCAATTCCTTACGATAGGTGTTAACCTCTTCCTCTTTAGAAGCCACCTCTTCCTCCATCATCCGGATGGCCTCTGAAAGCTCTTCGTAAGCTTTTTGCAGAGCTTCTATAGTCTCCTCCTGCTTGGCTTCATCGCTCTTAGCACGAAGCATTCTGGCCTGAATCTCGGCCTTACGGATCTGGGTCTGCTCCACTACAGAATCAAAACGGCTAAGTTTGGATTTGATACCTGCTCGCTGATTCAAATACTCGATAATAGCATTTTTCTGTGCATCAATCTGCTCTGTAACACGGGTAATCTCATCCAATACCGCATCCAAATTGGCCTGGGCCTGGTCACGAACTCTGGAAATATCTTCCACAGTCGCGTCAATCTTGGCCTTGTCCTTTAATAGCTCTGCCCGCTCAGCTTCCTTTGCTGCTATTTCAGCCTCAACACTCTCTTTACGGGTACAAAAATGCTTTTCATTACTCTCTGCGGAATGAATCTGCTCCTTGTATACATTAATCTGGCCTTCTAATTTGCCCCGCAGCAAACTTCCTTCGCTTAAAAGGGTGCGGTTCTCTTCAATAGCGGTCTCACAAATCTCAATGGCAGCAGTGGCCATGTCATATTCTTCCTTGATGCGCTCATAACCTGCAGAAGCCTCCTGCAACTGGTTGCTGGCAATCTGATACTTTTCTTCTACAGCTGTCAGTTCCCCTTGTAATCTTCTATGCTCTAACAGGAAGCAATTTACATCTAAGGTTTTTAATGCTTCTTTTTTCTTTAAATAAATCTTAGCTTTTTCAGACTGACGCTCTAAAGGTCCGATCTGCTTTTCCAACTCTGACAAAATATCCGTAACACGGACCAGATTTGCCTTTTCTTCTTCCAGTTTCTTCATAGCAGAGGTCTTGCGCTTCTTAAACTTCACAATACCTGCCGCTTCGTCAAAAAGCTCTCTGCGCTCTTCCGGTTTACCACTTAAAATCTTGTCAATCTGCCCCTGACCGATAATAGAATAGCCCTCCTTACCGATACCTGTATCATAAAAGAGCTCATTTACATCCTTTAATCTACAGGCAGCACCGTTGATCAGGTATTCACTTTCTCCGGAACGATACAAACGACGGGCAACGGTCACCTCAGGATAATCAATAGGCAACTGGTGGTCGGAATTATCCAATGTAATGGATACATAGGCATAGCTTAATGGCTTACGCAGCTCCGTACCTGCAAAAATAACATCCTGCATACTGCCGCCGCGCAGCTGTTTGATACGCTGCTCACCCAGCACCCAGCGTACAGCATCGGCAACATTACTCTTACCACTGCCGTTAGGTCCCACAATACCGGTAATACCATTGTGAAACTGAAAATTAATTTTATTTGCAAAGGACTTAAATCCCTGAATTTCTATGCTTTTTAAATACATATACTTATTCTTCCTCGTTTTGTAATGAAACAAGTGCCTCGTAAGCTGCATGCTGCTCTGCCAGCTTCTTACTTCTGCCCTCGCCGCGACCTATTACGTTATTTCCCAAAAGTACCTCCACACCAAATTCCTTTTCATGTTCAGGACCGGTTTCATATACTACTCTGTACGTAAGGGTCTCTTTTAATTTACGCTGCGCCAACTCCTGTAACTTGGACTTAGCATCATAAAACAGTGTCTTTTGGTCAATATCATCCAAAATAAAACTGAAAATGTATTTTTTGGCTTCTTCTATCCCGCTATCTCTGAAAATAGCTCCGATGACTGCCTCCATAATATCGCAGGCAATGGATTCTCTTTCCCTGCCGCCTGTAGCCTCTTCACCTTTTCCCAGTAAAAAATACTTTGCCAGGCAGATTCTTTTTGCTGCCGAAGCCAATGCCGGTTCACATACCAGGGAAGCTCTAAGCTTGCTCAGCTGTCCCTCCGGCATAGTAGGATATTTAGAAAACAAAAAATTGCTGGTCACCATTTCCAAAACTGCATCTCCGAGAAATTCCAGTCTTTCGTAGTTTCCAGACTTTAAAATACGCATTTCATTGGCATATGAACTGTGGGTCAAAGCCTGCTTGATCAGGCTTTTGTCCTGAAAGGTATAACCAATCCTTCCTTCCAGCTCTGCTATGCCATCCTTCGTGGCACCCCATTGCATATCTGACTCACCTCATTTTAGAAAGACAAAGAGACTGTTGCAAAACCGTTCAATACCAAAAGCTTCGCAGCAGCCTCTCTATCTGTTATACATTAATTTATTGCATTTTTGATTAATTCAACTGCCTCTTCTACGGTCTTAATGTCCTCGGCAGCTTCCGCCGGAACTTCAATATCAAATTCTTCTTCAATACCCATAATAATCTGGAAAACGTCCAAAGAATCAGCACCTAAATCATCCATAAAGGTGGTGTCCATTTTTACTTCTTCCGGATCAACATTTAATACTTCCGCAATAATCTGTTTTAATTTTTCAAATTCATTCATAGCCTTATACCTTTCTACTCTTCTGTTTGTTCTTTGCTTACTGAGATATTAGCGCGAATCTTACCGTTAATGTCCTGCTCAGTAAATGTAATACATTGTAAAATAGAGTTTTTGATTTCGATAGACTTGGAACTGCCGTGGGTCTTTACCACCAGGCCGTTCAGGCCAAGCATAGGCGCTCCGCCGTGCTCATCTGTCTGGAATCGTTTAAGCGTCTGCTTTAAAGCCGGCTTTACAAGCAAAGCACCGATTTTGCTGCGAAGAGATGTCATCATACCCTTCTTAACTTCCTTGATCAAGGTACCTCCGACGCCCTCATACAGCTTTAAGATAACATTGCCCACAAAAGCTTCACATACAATAACATCTGCATGGCCTGCAGGAATGTCTCTTGCTTCAATGCTGCCGATAAAATTAATATCTGTGCATTCTTTTAAAAGCGGGAAGGTTTCCTTTACCAGGGCATTGCCCTTTTCCTCTTCAGCACCGATGTTGACGATAGCAACTCTCGGATTTTGGATGCCCATAACGTGCTCCATGTAAATAGAACCCATCTTAGCAAACTGCACCAGATGACTTGGTCTGGCATCTACATTAGCACCGCAGTCCACCAATAAGGATACACCTGTTGCTGTAGGAATGAGAGGTGCCAAAGGAGGTCTCTCCACTCCGCGAATACGGCCAACGATAGCCTGTGCTCCTACCAGATTGGCTCCGGTACTGCCTGCTGATACATATGCATCGCACTCTCCACGCTTCACCATATTCATGGCTACCACAATAGAAGAATTCTTCTTGCGGCGAATAGCCATAACCGGAGGCTCGGCCATCTCAATGACTTCCTCGGCATGTACTACTTCCACCTGTTCTTGCGGGTAAGTATACTTGGACAACTCTGCCTCCACGGCTTCCTTTTGCCCTACCAGGTAAACCTTTACCTTAGAAGACTCCAACACTGCTTCTATGGAGCCTTTGACAATTTCTGCCGGAGCATGATCGCCACCCATGGCGTCAACCGCCACTTTAATCCATTCTTTCATAAATAAAGTCTCCTAAACACACTTCAATAATTCTACTATACTAAAGAGAATTTGAAAATGCAAGCATTTCTTTCAAACAGACAAGCCATTTCTTTCAAACAAATAACCCAAAAAGAAGCTAAAATTCTTATAAGCATGGCTGCTCCAAGATTTCAGCTTCTTTTCTATGCCTTGTTAAAAGTTGATTTTCACTCCGGCAAGAGCTTTATAATAAATATTTGATTTTACTTCTGGTAATACTGAGCCTGTGCGTGCCAAAGCTGATAATACTTACCATCCTCCACTGCTACCAGTGCATCGTGATTACCCTGCTGTACAATCTGTCCGTTATCAAATACCAGAATCTCGTCACAAAAACGACAGGATGAAAGTCTGTGACTGATATAGATCGTGGTTTTGTCACTTGCAATCTCATTAAATCTGGCATATACTTCAGCCTCAGCAATCGGATCAAGGGCTGCCGTCGGCTCATCCAGTATCATAAACGGTGCATCATGATAAAGTGCTCTGGCAATAGCGATAATCTGGGCTTCTCCCCCGGATACTGCTATACCGGTATTACTGAATTCCTTGTATAGATAGGTATCAATGCCGTCCTGCATCTTTTTGAGTTTCTCGCCAAAGCCTGCCTTGATCAGACATTCTGTTACCCTTTCCCGGTCAAAATGCTTGGTACAGGCTACATTTTCACCCAGAGGCAGTGCCAGAAGCTTAAAATCCTGAAATACTACAGAAAAGATGGACATATACTCATCATACTGATACTTTCGGATATTAATACCATTGAGCAATATCTCGCCCTCTGTAGGGTCATATAAGCGGCACAACAACTTGATAAATGTAGTCTTGCCGGAACCGTTCATACCTACAATAGCCAGTCTTTGGCCTATTTTAAATTTCATAGAAACATGACGCAATGCATAAGTGTCCGTATTTGGATATTTAAAAGACACATCACGGAATTCCACCTCATACTCCCTGTCCACACGCTTTTCAGTAGTCAAACTGCCCTGATACATGTTATTCGGAATGTCCAGATATTCATAAGTGATCTTTAAAAATTCCGCGTTATTTCTCATTTCACCCAGGTTTTTTAACAACATGGCAAGACCCTGCGCCAAAGCTGTAACAGAAGCAATATACTGGGTTACAGAACCTACGCCAAAAGCACCGGCCCAGGCCTTTAAGCATACAAACAGATAGATAATGCCCGTAAGCACAGTGGAAAATACTGCAGACAATGCACTCCAGGCTCCCATAGGTCCTACTGCTGCTTTTACTATGGCTGTATTCTTTCCAAAAATATCGGCCTTATCATAATAACGCTCACAAATATCCTGTTGCTCATACATTCTCATGTCCAAATCTCTGTTTCTGTCTCTGGACACCTCTTCCCCAAAGAAATAGGAAATTCGATTGCGCTGCTTCATATCCTCTGCTGTTTTTACCCAATAAGAACCTGCCTTTGTGGCACATGCCGGAGCCAGCCAGGTTACACAAAGCAAAGCTAAAACCATTGCCAACAAAAACAACGGATGATTTAACACGGTAAATACTCCCGCATCTTCCGGAACCTTTAATGTAAATAAACTTACAGACAGCGCCACCGCTCCGATAATTTTAAATACAGAAAGGGTCAGCTGGTCAAAAAATATCTTAATTCTGTAAAGTCCCCATTGGCTTAAATTATCATTTTGTGATACCTGGGAACGGAGATTGTGGGTTTTTTGATCATCCACATCACAATAATCTAAACTTAACAGCTTATCGCCGTAAATCTTCTCACGCTGCCACCAGCCGCCCTCATGCTTCCAATTCTTAAAGCATTTTGCACAGGCCTTGAGCAGTGCGGCAAAAGCATTCGCCAACAAGGTAATAAATACCAGCTTCCATAATCTTTCCGGATTTCTTTCTCCGGCCAGCTCATTAATGATCAAAGCCGAAAAATATACATTGACATAAGGCGTCAGTGCATTCATGGATTCATGGAGGAAAGAACCAAGAAACATCAAAGGTGCTTCCCTATCAAGCAGCTTAAACGCCCTCCAGTGCATCTTAAGCACGGTAATGACTGAAATTTTGTCTTGATTCTTATGCTTCATCTGCAGCCCCTCCTTCCTGATAGTATTTGCTCTGTACCCGGAACAGGTCTGCATAGTTGCCATCTAACTCCATCAGGCTATCGTGTGTTCCCTCTTCGGTAATCTGCCCGCCGGCAAGGAAGATAATTCTGTCACAGAATCTTGTAGATGCCAGTCGATGGGATATGTATACAGAGGTTCTTCCGGCAGTCATCTCATTATACTTTAAGTAAATATCATTTTCTGCTACCGGGTCAAGGGCTGCCGTAGGCTCATCCAGCACGATAACCTTGCCATCCTTATACAGGGCTCTGGCAAGCATCAAACGCTGTGTTTCACCACCGGACAGCTCCACACCGTCTTCATATACCTTGCGTCCGATGTAGGTGTGATATCCTTTCGGCATTCTAGCCACTTTTTCTGCAAGTCCTGCCTTCTCAATACACTGCTCCACCCGTTCCATATCGATTTCATCCATGCTTTGAGCCACATTCTCAGCCAGGGTAATCTCCAAGGTAGAAAACTGCTGGAACACCGCAGAAAACAGTTTGTAATATTCTGCACGGTTAAACTGCCTGATATCCTGACCATTTAAAAGAACAGAACCCTCTGTAGGATCTAAAAAACCACAAATCAACTTTACCAAAGTAGTCTTACCTGCACCGTTTAAACCTACCACTGCCAGCTTTTCTCCCGGACGAATGGTCAGATTTAAATTGTGAATAGTATCTTTTTCAGCACCCGGATAACGGAAAGAAACATCCTTTAACTGTATCTCATAAGCATCCATCCTGTCTTTTGTAACAGGCTTACCTTCTTCAAATAAAAAGGGCTCTGAAAGCTCTAAAAACTCTCTTACAACGGATATTTCCAGGCTGGTCCTGTGCAGCGAAATTACATTGGTCAAAATGCCGGATATCCAATTAGAGAAACCATTCAACGCTGTAAAATACAGTAAAAACTGAGAAGCAGGCAATCCCTCTCTCAAGGTCATGGAAATCAGGTAAGCATAAGCAAATCCATTACGCAATAACAACAAACCAATATCCAGGAAATCTGCCCGGATATAAATGGTTTCTCTTCGCAAAGCAAAGGCCTTAAACTGCCTCATGGCATCCTGATAAAATTCCTCCAGCCACGGACGCATTCTGAAAATACGGATATCCTTTGCAAGGGCCACATCACTGCCTCTTTGACAGGCATAGGTCATACGTCTGTTGTAGCCGGCTTTTTCCTCTCTGTGCAAAAAGCCCCAGTTGTAGATTCGTCTGGTCACTATAAATGCGAAAATCGTAGTGACAGTAGTAACTGCCATCAGAATCGGGTCTAAAGTAGATAAAATCATTACATAAACGATCAAACCTACAATATTCTCGCCCAATTTGGCCAAAATATCCCAAATCGCCGTCACACTTGCATAATCATAGATTACCGTTCGTACTGCTCTTTCAAACTTATTCAAAGAAGAGGGATTTTCCATATTGGGATAAGACGTAACAAAAGCCTTTCTGTTCACCTGCTTAAGCAAATGCTGATTCACTCTGCTCCTTCCCGGCATGGTATTTTGTTCTATGTAAGCCTTTAAAGCAGCCAATACCATCAACGCTGCTGCAAAGACCAATATGGTTGCAACCAAATCCTTAAATTCAGCTGCAGTCTCTACTTTGCCCAGTACTACAGGCGCAAAAAACAATTCCACCAGATTGGTAGCCACTGCCACACCTGCCGTTGCCAGGCATACGAAAATTACGCTTTTGCGTACTTTCCAGGACAATCCGATGATATATGCCGTATTTTGCAGCATATTATACTTTGGACGTTCTGTTTTTTTCTTTTTCTTCATGTCATTCACCTCCGCAGTCTAACCTTAACACAAAACCCTCCCCCAGAGTTCATTTTAGGGACGAATTGTCAAATATTGGGGACGAACAGCTACAAGCCATCTGATTAATATAATGCTTTATCCGGCTCAGATGACTGCGTGCAAATCTGTGGCAGTAATATTTCTGTGGTAAATGCACCATCTTCACTATTTCTGCTGATATATCCGTCCAGCTTTTTTACAGTATGGTCAATCCTGATAAGCCCCAGCCCATGTCCGGCGCCCTTCGTTGTATCAAAACGGTTATTTACCTTTTTCATCTTTTTATTGGCCGTCAAATTAGTAAAAGAAATATATAACTGGGTATTTTTCATATCCATGTATACACGAATCATGCGCTCTTTTTCCGGCAACTCCATACTGGCATCAATGGCATTGTCAAATAAATTACCGATAATGACACACAGATCCAATTCTGATATGGACAGCGCATAAGGAATATGGGCATCTGCCCTAACAGAAATCTTTCTGGATACAGCCAAAGATATTTTACTGTTTAAAATGGCATCCACCATGCTGTTTCCGGTCTTTATAACCGTATCCACAGTTTTCAGATCCGTATCCAGCTCATCCAGATAGTGCTTGATTGCTTCCATATCCCCATTAGCTGCGTGGGCCTTCATAACCTGGATATGATTACGGTAATCATGTCTCCAGCCACGCATTTTACGGTACATATTGTCCATTTCTGCATAATGGGTTTCCATCAATTCACGCTGGTAGGCATCAAACTGCCTGCCTAGTAATCTCAAAAGTAATGACATATCTGCCTCCTTGTGTTTTATGCTTTTACATACGTGTAATAATTGCACGGTTTAGTGTCTCATATACCCCTCGCGCCAGAGGTATCACATCTCCGTTTATAAGATAAACTTCTGTTTTGGTCACTCTTTGTATCTGGGAAAGATTGATAATGTAAGACCTGCCCACTCTGAAAAAGCGCTCATCCAGTTCTTCTTCAAATTCACCCAGTGATTTTTTGACGGTATAATCCTTTTTACCATGAACCGTTACGTAATTTTTGCACACCTCCAGATAACGGATCTCGTAAAAAGGTACTCTAAGCATCTCACCTGATAACTGAAGGGTTAATACTCGTTCATTTTTCTTCATTTTTTCTGCTGCACGGCTTAATACCTGAAAAAGCTTTTCTTTCTGCACCGGTTTCATAAGATAATGCAATGCAGATACTTCGTATCCCTCTGCTATGTAATCTGAATACCCTGTAATAAAAACGATCTGCGCCGTTTCATTATCCTTACGGATACATCTTGCCAATGTCACACCGTCCATCTGCTCCATCTCAATATCCAAAAAGAAAATATCGTAATTTTTTTGCTCTGCGTAATGAAATAGCAAAGACTCTGCTGAAGAGAAGCTTTCTATATGTACTGTCACCTTTGCTTTCTCTGCCCAGGCCATCACTAAAGCTTCCACATACTGTATATCTACAGAATTATCATCACATATCGCTATATGGTAAATCATATTGCACTCCCCTCCCACAAATGTCAACATAAAAGGTAATAAAAAAAGCGGACAAGTCCTCTTCACCCTCAAAATTCCTCAATCCCCACGGGACTTGTTCCGCTCCCAGTGCGAATGTGCGGCTGTGAAGCAGCCTTCCTTAGCACATTCTGCACATCCGCGCGGAGCGTTTTTTTATTATACAGGAAAGCGTGCTTTCCTGTATAATAAAAAAGGCATTCCATATGGAACACCCTTCTCATCACAATTAGTTTTCTACGCTAACGATTTCGCGTTTATTGTAAGAACCGCAAGCCTTGCATACTCTGTGTGGCATCATAAGTGCACCACATTTGCTACATTTTACTAATGTAGGAGCGCTCATTTTCCAGTTTGCTCTTCTCTTATCTCTTCTACCTTTGGAAGATTTGTTCTTTGGACAAATAGACATCGTTACACCTCCTTATTCGCGTTAAAGATATCTTTTATCACTGCCATTCTCGGGTCTGGTACAAATGTATCACATCCGCACTCCCCAAAGTTGAGGTCCTTGCCACACATTTTACAAATTCCTTTGCAATCCGCTTTACACAATACCTTCATAGGCCAGTTCATCAAAATTTCATTGAATATAAGACTTTCTACATCTAACTGATAACCCTTCATAATATCAAGATTGTCCTCAGCATCCTCTCCTGCATCCACTTCCGGAGAATAAACATCCCGTTCAAAGGATAAATCAATGCGTACAGGTACCGACTTCAGGCAACGATCACATGGCATATCCAGCACCAAATGGGCCTTGCCTGTAATCACTGCCCTACCCTTACTCTTGTGAGTACCGGTAAGTATCACATCTGACTTCTCAATGATAGAAAAGCTCTCGTATCCGTTTTGAATCTCTGTCATCTCAATAGGGCAACTGACCTCCAAAGGTCTGCCCGCAGAAAGGAATACGTCAGAAAGATTAATAAACATAGTATCTCCTATTCATACTTAATCGATTATACACATTTCGATCAAACTTGTCAATCTTTAAATTGAAATTTTTCCAAAATTTATGGGCAGTTTGCCACTACCCATAAATTTATAGAAGTTCGAAGCGGCCAAGTCCGCTATATTCTTTAAACCCGCAATTGTTATTTGCAAAGTCTGTAGGTTTCTCTTGCAATAGCAAGTTCTTCGTTTGTAGGAAGTAACATTACCTTAACCTTAGAGTCTGCTGTAGAGATCACACGCTCAACACCTCTTACGTTATTAGCCTCATCATCGATTGTCACGCCCAGATAACCTAAATATGAGCAAATGCTCTTTCTGATTATAGCATCATTTTCGCCAACACCTGCTGTAAAGCAGATAGCATCTACACCGTTCATTGCTGCTGTGTAAGCACCGATGTACTTAGCAACGCGGTAAATAAATGCATCTGAAGTAACCTTTGCACGGTGATTGCCTTCTGCCATAGCATTCATAATGTCACGGGAGTCACTGGAAATACCACCGCTCAGGCCTAAAAGACCGGACTTCTTATTGAGGATATTTAATACTTCATTTACATCCTTGCCTTCTTTATTACAGATATACTGTACAACACCTGCATCTACGTCACCACTTCTGGTACCCATGATAAGACCTTCCAGTGGAGTAAGACCCATACTTGTATCTACACACTTGCCGCCGATAGAAGCAGAAATACTTGCACCATTGCCTAAATGACAAACGATTACTTTTGCCTTCTCAGGATCTAAGTTTAATGCCTTAATTGCTTCACCGGAAACAAACATGTGGCTTGTACCGTGGAAACCATAACGGCGAACGCTGTATTTTTCATAGTATTCATAAGGAATAGCATATAAATAAGCCTTTTCATCCATGCTCATACCAAAAGCAGTATCCCAAACAGCTACATTTGGCTTACCAGGGAGAGCCTTTTCACAAGCTTCTACACCCATAAGGTTTGCAGGATTGTGTAATGGAGCAAGGTCGTAGCAAAGCTTTACAACTTCCTTTACCTTCTCATCAATAATTACAGATTCGCTGTAATTGGTACCTGCATGTACCACACGGTGGCCAATTGCTCCGATCTCATCAATGCTCTTTACAACACCGATTTCAGGGTCTACCAATGCATCTAATACCATCTGAATAGCTACGGTGTGATCCTCCATAGGCTTTTCGATTTTGATCTTGCCCTTGCCTGCAGGCTGATGAACCAGGTTAGAACCTTCAATACCGATTCTCTCACACATACCCTTTGCGGTAACGGTTTCATTGGTCATGTCGATAAGCTGATACTTTAAAGAAGAGCTACCACAGTTAATAACTAAAATATTCATAATACAATTCCTTTCTCTCTATCTTCATTCGGAGAATCCGGACATTCTGTAGATCTAAGAAACTCCGAACTTCCTCATTCTTTTATTATTTATCTACTTATGCTATCATTCATATACTCTGCACAATGCACTAGTCTGCAAGCTGTGCCTGTACTGCTGTAATCGCTACAACGCCAACGATATCCTCCCAGCTGCATCCGCGGCTTAAGTCGTTAACAGGCTTTGCAATACCCTGAAGAACAGGTCCGTAAGCTTCTGCCTTTGCCAGTCTCTGTACTAACTTGTAGCCGATATTACCTGCATCTAAGTTAGGGAAGATCAGAACGTTGGCCTTACCTGCAACCTCGCTGCCCGGCGCCTTACTTGCTGCAACAGTGTCTACCAATGCTGCATCTAACTGTAATTCACCATCAACCTTTAATTCAGGATAATTTGCCTTAGCAATCTCAGTAGCCTCTACTACCTTGTCAACCAATGCATGCTTTGCAGAACCTTTAGTGGAGTGAGAAAGCATAGCCACTCTCGGCTCACCGCCAACCAGTGCCTTGAAGCTCTTTGCGGAAGAATCTGCAATAGCAGCCAATTCTTCTGCGGTAGGATCCTGATTCAGACCACAATCCGCAAATACAAAAGTACCATTCTCACCTGCATCGCAATCCGGAACTGCCATAATAAAGAAAGCAGATACAAGCTTTGTACCAGGAGCAGTCTTTAAAATCTGTAAGGATGGACGGAGTACGTTGGCTGTAGAATGACATGCACCTGCTACCATACCGTCTGCATCACCGGCCTTTACCATCATAACGCCAAAGAATAAATTGTCGCTTAAAAGCATCTCTCTGGCCTTTTCCATGGTCATACCCTTTGCTTTTCTGGTTTCGTATAATAATTCAACATATGCATCTAACTTCGGGGATGTAGCAGGGTCTACAACAGTAGCACCGGACAAATCAATATTTAACCAGTGAGCACTGTCACTTACCTTCTCTTCATTGCCTACTAAAATAACATTGGCAATTCCCTCTTCTAATACCTTTGCAGCTGCCAAGAGTGTTCTCTTGTCTTCTGTTTCCGGCAAACAAATAGTTTTCTTGTTCTGTTTTGCTCTTTCCTTTATGGAATCGATATAAGACATACTTTACTCCTTCCGGGCCCCTAAAGACCATTATGTAAATGTAAAATTTGCTTGAACGAAGACCTTGTCCAAACTTTATAAATATATTATACTAAATACAGATTTTATTCACAAGTGGTTATTTTCGCAAAATTGTACATTTTGAAATACATTTTACATATTTATTGCATTTTTTTGTAAACAATTATATTACCACACTCTTAAAGGAGACATTATGCACGTTACAGGCATTATTGCAGAATACAATCCTCTGCATCTTGGACATCAATATCATATAGAACAAACAAAGGCACTTACCGGTGCTGATTTCATTATTACGGTACTGAGCGGCGATTTCGTTCAGCGAGGTCTTCCCGGGATTATGGACAAGCATTCCAGAACCCGCATGGCCTTAGAATCCGGCAGCGATCTGGTCTTGGAGCTGCCTGTGCCCTATGCCCTTTCCAGCGGTGAGGGCTTTGGCTTTGGAGGTGTATCTCTGCTTCATGGACTAGGCTGCGTAGATACCCTTAGCTTTGGTACTGAATCCGGTGCTTTGACCGGGCTTATGCCATTAGCCCAAGCATTATCACAGGAGACCGCCGAGTACCGCCAAAGCTATCAAAACGCCTTAAAACAGGGTCTATCCCATCCTGCTGCCCGTTTACAGGCAGTACAGACATGCTATCCGGAACTGGATGCGGGCCTTTTGGACGGGCAATCCAATAACATGCTGGCCCTGGAATACTGCAAGGCTTTGTATCGTCTGCAAAGCAATATAAAGCCTGTTACGGTCAAACGACATGGGCAGGGATATTTGGACACTGCTGCCGGAGATAATACTACAGCACCTAACTACACATCTCCAGCAGGATTTTCCTCTGCATCAGCCATCAGGAATATATTGTGCCAAACCAATGATTTTCATGCATATGCCCCAAATTCATCTGATTTTTTGCACAACATGGTACCTACCCATGTACAAAAATCTTTACAGACAGACCTGGCAGAGCAAGCACTGATATTTCCGGAAGATTTCAGCACTCTTCTTCATTATAAGCTACTAAATCTTTCCGCAACAGAATTAGGGGATTATTGGGAGGTCACCCCGGAGCTGGCCAACAAAATCATTAACAAACTGCCGGATTATGAAAGCTTTACCCAATTTGCAGATTTGCTTTGGAGCAAGGATTTAACCTACGCCAGAGTTTGCAGATGCCTTATGCACATTTTATTAGACATTAAAACACATACCTGGGATGTGCACCAACCGGTTCCATACGCCCGAGTATTGGGTTTTAAAAGAGAGGCTGCACCGTTACTGTCTGCTATCAAAACAAAGGGTACCATTCCTCTTATTACCAAAGTTGCAGATGCTCATAACCTTCTGTCCCGGGATGCTTACAAGCTCTTGGAGTTAGATATAAAATCAGCACACATTTATGACAGTGTATTACAGCATAAATCCGGCAGAAAATCCTTACACGAAGCCCGTAAACAAATTGTGATCTTAGGATAAAATCAATTTTCCTTATAATCATTGCAGTACAGGTGTAGTGTTTTCTTGATTTAGTTTCTGAACCGGCAATCCGGGCAGTATGAAAGGCATTAGAATGGTTGCGTAGAAAAACAAGCAGCTGAAATTCAGAAAATAGAGTGTCAGAGTTTCGTGACGTAAGTCAATTCGAAATCTCTGACACCTAATCATATCTCTGAATACAGCTGCGTAGTTTTACTAGCAAGCTTCTATTAACTTTCAGACTGCCCGGATTGCCTGTTCCGAAATAAAATCAAGAAAACTCTCTCCTCCGTACTGCACCTAAAACTCCAACACGTCGCCCGCTTCGCTGCGGCTGGCTACGCGCAAATAAAACTGCTCTGCCCTGTAAGGCACTGGCGATGCATTAATCTCCAGCTTCACTGTTTCATAGGCCAGCTCCGGCATATTATTCTCCAGACTCAAATGCCCCAGAAGAATATATTTCATTCTGTCATGTAAAATCCTGGACAACAAAATACCACTGTTATCATTGGACAAATGCCCTCTGTCACTTAAAATACGCTGCTTTAAAGGATACGTATAAGGGCCCACCTGTAGCATATGCACATCATGATTGGCCTCCAGCAAAATAGCATCCAGCCCTTGTAAATTCTCAATAATATAAGAATTAAAGGTTCCCATATCTGTGGCCACTGCCGCCTTACTGCCGTCACATTCAAAACGGTAACCGCAAGGTTCATTGGCATCATGGGAAATATGAAAAGGATGTACCGTCAAATCCCCCAGCTGTAAATCCTGATCCACGTCTACCTCTCGAAAAAGTCCGGTGTCATAAGTCCCTAAATTTTTGCAGCCTTTTTGGATACCCTCTATTGTACCTCGTGTAGCATATATAGGAATGGCATATTTTCTGGCAATCACACCCAGCCCCTGAATATGGTCGCTGTGCTCGTGGGTAATAAAAATCCCCGCAATATCCTTTCCTGTAAGCTCTGCTTTTTTTAGGCCTTCTTCTATGCGCTTGCAGCTAATGCCCACATCCACTAAAACGTGAGTCTCCTGCCCACCTACGTATATACAATTGCCACTGCTTCCGCTGGCAATACTACATAATCTCATTTGTTCTTAAGCTCCGTACGTACCTGTGCCATAGCGTCCTCTATGGTACCACTATTGTCAATCACTACATCGCAATTTGCACGGAACACTTCCTCCTGTAATTGATTATTCATAATACTGTGGATTTTCTCTATAGAATAACCACGCCCTTCCATAAGTCGACTGATACGTGCTTCCTCATGGGCGTAAATATACCATAAACCATCTACCAAATCCCGGTAACCGGCTTCAATAAACAAGGCGGCCTCCACAAAGCAATAATCTATCTGCCCTTTCTGTCTCTCTTCTTTTATAACTTCCAGGATGTATTGCTTTACCGCCGGATGAACCACCAAATTCACCAGTTCTAAAAGAGCTTCATTTCCGAAAATCATGTCCGCCATTTTCTGCCGGTCGAGGTATCCCTTTTCATCCAATACACCCGGCCCTAAAAGATACACCAAGGGCTGGTAGCAACGCTGTCCCGGCTCTTTTAATAAATTTGCAATATCATCTGCAAGCAACATCTTACAGTTATATTCTTTTGAAATAGCTTGCAGCAGAGCCGATTTGCCGTTGCCCACACCGCCTGTAATACCGATAACTTTCATTCGTTTGTTCCCTTACCCTGTCATGCCTTTATCCGGCCTGTTATTCGTCTAACCCTAGCATTATCCTATAACATCAGTTATATGGAATATTATCTTCCTCTGTCCATAAAATCGATTATTTGGCATCATACCAGGTATCACCCACATGAAGGTCAACCTCCAGCTCTACAGCTAACTTAGCTGCTTCCTTCATACTGCGGTACAAAATCTCCTGCACCTTCTCCACTTCTGACTGCAAAGTTTCAATCACCAGTTCATCATGAACCTGCAAAATCAATCTGGACTGTAAGCCTGCTGCATTTAATTCTTCATATACATTAATCATGGCAAGCTTCATAATATCAGCAGCCGTACCTTGGATAGGGCTATTCATGGCAATACGCTCGCCAAAGCTTCTCTGCATGAAATTAGAACTTTTTAATTCCGGAACCGGTCGTCTTCGGCCAAACATGGTCTCTACATAGCCAAGCTCCTTGGCATCTGACACAAGCTTGTCCAGGAACGCCTTAATCCCCGGATAGGTGGCAAAATACTGGTCGATATATTCCTTCGCTTCTTTGGTGGAAATGGATAAATCCTGGCTAAGTCCAAAGGAACTGATACCATATACAATACCAAAATTAACCGCCTTGGCATTTCTGCGCTGCAGATCCGTTACCTCTTCCAACGGGATGTGGAATACCTTGGAAGCTGTAATCCTGTGAATATCCTCACTCATGGCATAGGCCTCTATCAATGCCTGATCCCCGGACATATGAGCCAATACACGCAGCTCAATCTGTGAATAATCTGCATCCATATATACATAGCCCTCTTCCGGTACAAATACCTTACGAATCTGTCTGCCAAGCTCTGTACGCATAGGAATATTTTGTAGATTAGGGTCTGTAGAACTTAAGCGTCCTGTAGCCGTAACGGTCTGCTGGAACTTGGTATGAATCCTACCATCCTCTTCAATAAACGCACTAAGGCCGTCAGCATATGTGCTTTTCAGCTTGGCAAGTCCACGGTACTCTAACACCTCTGCCACAATCGGATAGTCATCCGCTAACTTTTCCAACACCTCAGCTGCGGTAGAATAGCCTGTTTTGGTCTTTTTACCGCCCTTTAAGCCCATTTTATCAAATAAAATCTCACCTAACTGCTTTGGAGAATTGATATTAAATTGCTCACCGGCTTTGTCCCAGATAGAAAGCTCCAGCTCCCCAATACGCTCTGCAAGCTTCTCTCCATAAACCGCCAGCTCCTCCTTCTGTGCCTTTACACCGTACTGCTCCATAGAATAAAGCACTAAAGACAAAGGCATCTCCATATTGCGCATAAGTCCTGCCATAGAAAGCTCCTCCAAACGCTTCCATACGGCTCCGTATGCTGCCTTGCAAATAAAAGCCTGATAGCAGGCATACTCATATAATGTCTGTGGCTCATCCTCCAGAACCTGAGCCAGCTTCTTTTTACCGGTTAATTCCTCTAAGGATGGGGCTGTCACGGACCCATACTCTGCACCGATACTGATACAATCATAATCATTTTTGAGAGGATTACACAAATAAGCCCCTATGAGCAAATCGGTATACCTCGACGTACTGTCCTGCTGTAAATACGGATAATACTCCTTAATGCCGCATACAGAAAGAGCTGTTTTGCCGGACAGTTCCTTTATCTGTGCCATCAGATAATCCTCAGTAATAAATCCCTCTACCGGAATGCATACTGTCTCTTCTCCGAAAGACAAAGCCACGGCATATATGCTTTCCCGGCTGCTTTGACCATGAGCCAGTTGATTGCCGTTCATGCTGTCATCTGCATTACAAATACCTGTTGCTACCTTACTGTCTGGCTGACACCGCAGTACATACAAGCCTACCGGCGTACTCCTGCCTGCTCTGTCAAAAATATCTTCTACTGCGCCGAAATCTGACACAATCTCAAAGTGTTCCATTACCTTGGTGGAATTCTCCTTAGATACTGATTCATCAAACCGCTTGATGATATTTTTCAGTTCCAAGCGCTTACAAATAACATAAGCCTCATTGGTAAACAAATCACCCATCCTGGCCTTTTCATAATCCATAGTCACATCGCTGTCAACCTTAATGGTAGCCAGTTCCTTACTTAAATCAGCCAAATGTCGGTTTTCTATCAAGGACTCTCTGACACTCTTTTTGGTAATCTCCTCTACATGGGCATAGATGCCCTCTAATGAACCATACTCCGCCATCAGACCGGCTGCAGTCTTCTCGCCTACCTTAGGAACTCCCGGAATATTATCCGAAGTATCCCCCATAAGTGCCTTTAAATCAATAAATCCCTTCGGTGTAACACCGTATTTCTCCAAGACCTGTTCTTCATAATAATCTTCAATCTCGGTCTTACCCATACGAGTCTTAGGAATACGGATCTTAATCTGATTAGTGGCTATCTGCAACAGATCCCTGTCACCTGAAATCAGGCTCACTGCCTTGCCCTCTGCTTCTGCCTTTTTGGCCAGGGTGCCCAAGATATCATCTGCCTCCAGCCCTGCCTGCTCATAAATAGAAATCCCCATGGCACGCAGAAGCTCCTTCATCACGGGAACCTGTTCCCTAAGCTCCTCCGGCATCCCCTTACGGGTACCCTTGTATGCATCATACATCAAATGCCTGAAAGTAGGGCCATGCACATCAAAAGCAACAGCCAGATACTCCGGCTGCTCCTCCTCTAAAATCTTAAACATAATATTTAAAAAGCCATATACCGCATTGGTATGCATGCCCTCGCTATTGGTTAAAAGGGGCACACCGTAAAATGCTCTGTTTAATATACTTAATCCGTCAATTAATACAACCTTTTCCATACTTCTCCCACTACACTGTTAATGAATCTGCCATATTAGTAATCCCACAATTACTGCTGCAATAATCGCCCCTGTCACAATATCAGCAAGAATCCGCTGTCCCTCCGGACTTAAAACCATGCGACGAGGCTTCTTCTCCTGCCGCTTCACCTTCAAACGCTTCTCCAGCTCTTCATTTAAATCAAAGGATTCCCCAGATTCCAATCGATTTAAGCCCTCGCCTAACAGCAGCTGAATAGTAAATTCTTCCTTACATTCAGAACATCCCTTCATGTGCTCCAAAAGCAGTATTTCTTCTTTATCTGTACATTCATTTTTTAAAAATCTCGGAATTAATTTTTCTGCAGTCTTGCAATCCATACCTAAAAACGACGACCGTGGCATCCCTCTCTAAAAAATCACTATGGCCTATGCTTGCAAGTGTCGGGAGCAGGTCTTCAATAGGCAATATTTTGCAAGCACATCAAACCATTATGTATTTATTTTATGACATATGTGGCATGAAATCAAGTAAAAGAAAAGAAAGAATGAGAATTTAAATCGTATTTTATGCACAAAGAGCCTCTGGACCACTCCTGAGGCTCAACTTATAAACTCTGCTAATCTCGACATAGCAGCTCTGCACTATATTTTACTAATTCCCTCTACAAATTTTCTTCAAAGAACTTCTGCATGGCTTCAATGCATGGCTCTTCATCTGCACCTTCTGCTGAAACTGTAACCACATGACCTTTCTTAACGCCCATGCTCATAATAGCCATGAGGCGTTTTGCATCTACATTTTTGGTGCCGTTATCCACCTGAACAGTGCTCTGCCATTTCATAGCTTCCTTTGCAAGCATACCTGCCGGTCTTGCATGAATACCCAGCTCGTCTTTTATTGTGTACGTAAATGATACCATTTTTCTATTTCCTCCTGCTCTATAGATATCTTTTGTTAACACCTATACAAATACCTTTGTTATATTCTATTCACATTCCCGAATCAACTTGCGCAGCCAAAGTGTGTATGCCGGTGAAACGCTCAGCTCATCTACACCCATCTCTAAAAACCGTGCGGTCAGCTCCGTATCTGCTCCTAATTCCCCGCATATACCGCACCATACACCGTGCTTGTGGGCATGCTCCACCGTCATCTGAATCAGACGTAAAACCGCCTCATGATGAGGGTCAAAGAAAGGCTCGAGAGACTGATTTTGGCGATCAATAGCCAGGGTATACTGACTCAAATCATTGGTGCCTATACTAAAGAAATCCACATGAGGTGCCAGTATATCACTGATCAATGCCGCTGCCGGCGTCTCTATCATAATGCCCAACTCTACATTTCCATATGCAATATTTTCTTTATCAAGCTCTTTCTTGACCTCAGCCACCATTTCCTTAACCCGCAAAAGCTCTTTTAAGGAAATAATCATAGGAAACATAACAGCCAGATTTCCATAAGCGGAAGCTCTGTATAATGCCCTCAGCTGGGTCTTAAACACATCCGGCATGGCAAGGCAAATACGAATAGCTCTTAATCCCAAAGCAGGATTCTCCTCCTCTGCTATGCCAAAATAATCAGCCTGCTTGTCAGCACCGATATCCAGGGTACGGATAACCACCTTCTTACCCTGCATCCCGGTAAGTACCGCTTTGTATGCCTGAAATTGCTCTTCTTCCTCAGGAAAGGACTCTCGGCCCAAATACAAAAATTCACTTCTGAATAAGCCAATCCCTTCCCCATCATTGTCCAAAACAGCTTTCACATCCTCTATACTGCCGATATTGGAATATAAAAGCATCCTTCGTCCACTCTTTGTAACCGTTTCTTGGCCCTTTAATTCCTGTAAAAGTGCTCTCTCACCATCGGCCCTTGCTTTCTTGTCCTGCATCCTTGCCATGGTTTCTTTATCAGGATTTATGTATATTACTCCTGCAAAACCATCCACAATGGCAGTAGCTCCATGGTATGCACTATCCGCCTCAATATCTGTAGTAACCAAGGATGGGATATTCATAGTACGGGCCAAAATAGCTGTATGGGAATTGGCAGATCCCTTTTGAGTGACCAGTGCCAGTATTTTATCCTTATCAAACTGTACTGTCTCACTTGGCGCTAAATCTTCTGCCAGAATGATCACCGGCTCCGGCATAGCCTCAGGACCGGTCTGGGTACCATTTAATATAGAAATCACACGTTCAGAAATATCCTTAATGTCCGCCGCACGGCCTCTCATATAATCATCATCCATGCTTAAGAACATGGCTGCAAACTGTTCACAGGAAAGATAAACTGCATATTCTGCATTTACACCATCTCCTTCAATCATACCGATAATAGATTCATTGTAATCCAAATCCTCTAACAGCATCTGATGTACATCAAAAATCATAGCCTCTTCTGCACCCACATCCCGAAGGGCCTTTTCATAAAGCCCCTTAAGCTGCCCCAACGCCTTAGCTTTGGCTGCTTCGAAACGTATGATTTCTGCTGCGGTATCATCCACCAGTTCCTTCCTGATTTGCTTCTCTGCTTTCTTAAATACAAAAACCTTACCGATAGCAACGCCTTTGTATACACTCTTCCCCTCTTTTACAAGCATTTGTTTCATCGTTAGTCCTCCCTTTCCCGGATATATCAGTTTTTCACAAATGCAAACTTCCCACCAAAT
>JAZRLF010000009.1:0-22486 GCA_045646695.1 Lachnospiraceae bacterium | reverse complement strand
ATGAATAGCTTAACATACTGCTGGGAATTGTACATTTTTATATTCCACTAAACGGACATTTTTATTGTATCATTTACACCAGGAATTAATTTCCATTAATTTTATGCAAGACAATTGTAAGCATATTTTTCAAAAAAACTGCCGCCTATTTTGATATGAACTAGGCGACAGTTCTTTTGTGATAATCAAGCATATTTGTAGTATTATATATACGTTATTCACAACAGCATTTCGATAATGATTATAAATTAATTTCCACGTGCTGCCGCCCCAATTTCTACATTAGGCTTGATTTCCTTAGCTCTCTCATGCCATTTACCAAGATGACGTCCATCCCATGACCAATATTCGTAATCAACACAAGTTCGTACTGCTGCAGTAGCTTTAAGAATCTCTTCTGAAGTCATCGAAGAATTTACCAATCTCTCATCCTTGAGTGTATTTCGGATACGACACAAAAGAACAATTTCATTATGTTCACCTGTTGCAATTTCTTTGTCTACCTCCAGTTCAAAACTAATAGGACTGCTACAAAGGATAGGAACTGTGAGTTCTGCGCCCATTTCCCATTCAACGTCCACATCCATCTTATCGTTATCTCTTCCATCTGCGGTACCAAAATAATCTGCTAATGGTAAATTGTTTTCTACTACAAGATTTGCAGAAAAAACACCATTTCTTCGAATATTTTCTAACGTTCTCTTACTTCCACCAATACCACACATTACGCCAAGTTGGTCAAACCAACAATAGCTGAACCAACAAAACAAACCAAAATCCGGTGTTCCATCTTCATTCATAGTTCCATAAACAAACAGTGTCTGAGGGCATATATCATTTGTTGTGGATACTGATACTTTTTTCATAATTCGTTACTCCTTTTCTAAATTATTAAGTATACGTTGCAAATACGACTCAAACTGCACTATTTCTGTTTCTGTAAAACCGGTGTAATAGATTTTATTCATTTGTTGGGAAATCCTATTATAATCGTCCTGTAAGGATTTTGCCTTTTCTGTAAGCGCAATTAACCTGTTTCGACGATCTTTTGGATCATATTTTCTAACAATCAATCCAATACTTTCCATACGATCCAGCATTGCAGTAAGTGTTGTATTCGCAAGACTTGTTTGTGCAGATAAATTACTGATACTAATTTCATCGTTTTGCCAAAGCACATATAAAATTCTTCCCTGGGCTCCGTTGAATGAATCAATCCCCGATGTTGCCAGCATACGATCAAATATCCGTGTCCCCACTTGTTTGATACGAGAAATCAAAAAACCACCTTTTGTTTCCAAATTCATCTCTACCTTTCTATATAAAATATTACTATATAGTAATATTTGTGTCAATAATTACTTTATAAAAGTAAATACGAATTACAATTTCCCCTAGCCAAAACATCCCCAACTGGGTAGCCTTTGTCTTTAATCAAACTTTACAATTTGATTAGTTAAAATTATTATTAAACTTAGCATCAAATTCGTTGCAGGTTGCGACCATGCTGTCCGGAACCGCAACTGTAATGAACCAACCTGCCATATCCTCTGTAACTACTTCCGGATTGTTAATATGTTTTGCATGAATACAAAAGGATGTACCATCACAAAATACGTTATCCACGCCAAATCTTAAAGAACCGCTGTTGGTGGCAATATAAACCAGCATAAGTGTATTTTCTTCAAAAAATGCCTTGTCATACTTGGCCGTCACCTCATTGAAAGAAGGAACTTCATCATAACCGTAGTCCATCGTTAACACTTCACTAAAGCTAAGTTTAAACTGCTCCAATTCCGCTAATGTGTCAAACATATAGATTGGAAGATGCTGAACGATGCTAATTGCCATTTTGTCTGCATTCAGTGCCCCGGAATAAATCTCCTCGGCATCCGTCCAATTTGCATAAGCTACAGCAATATCAAAGGCTTCATTGGGAAAAGTACCACCGGATTGCTCCTCCGTTTCCAGCCATCCCAAGTCAATCAATTCATTAACAACCGTTCGCGGTATATCTCCTGTTTTACCATCACTCAACTTAAAAACAGCATAAACGCCTGTTTTGCCCGGATAACTCTCTGCAATACCATCATGGATAACTATAATCTTATCTCCTATATCAAGCTTGTCGAACAGGTCTTTGTCCGTTCTGTTGGACATTTGGATTGGGGAATTATCAAGAACAAGCATTGCGGTTCCGTTCTTCGCTTCCAAATATCTGCCCGCGGAAACACCGTATCCTTTGGCAACAATCCTACTGACACCTCCAATAAACAAAATTAGAATTACACCAATTACTACTATAGGAATGAGATATTTTTTCTTTTTCATAGCGGAACACCTCTGTTTATGAAACTAATTCTTTGTTACTTTTATATTACCATGATAAGGTGTCTTTGAAAATATGCTTTATAAAATCTTAAATTTCACATTCTTGTGGAGAGGTTTTATTATATAGAAAAGAGCATTATATCATGTCCTAAAAATAGGCTTATTCAACTCCGGAATAAGCCTAAACAAATTGTGTGGAATTTTCGTATATACACCAGAGATACATTTCTGAAAGGGAAAATGTAAAATACTGCTTATAAAAAAAGGGACGTTCTGTTGGCACTTTATGTACCGTACTCTTGTATCCAATTACCTTTCCAAATTAGCACAGAAAACATCACACGATTATAAAAGCGACACACCGTTCTCCGGCATATCGCTTTTATCTCATCAATGTATATAGCTGCCAATCAATTCCCAAACCGCTTGTTCTTCATACCCCAGTCTCCAGGCTGCCACACCGGCCAGGTCTCGCTCCTCCACAGCAATCAGTTTATTCTCCATGGAGGCGTAATCCTCAATCCACATCTGATACAGTACACCGTCCTTCTCTACGCTGGCATACTTCTGTCCTGTCTCATAATCAAAATCGATCATCATGCCCAGATCACTGACATTTGCATCAATAGACTTCATAAAAATCGCCTGATCGGTTACCTTGTCCCCTGCGGTCTTCCACAATCTGGTGTAGAACGGCAATGCATTGATTATCTTGTCTGCATCTACCATGGACAATAAATTGTCCAGAGACTGCTCTACAAAAGGCTGGCTGGCGGTGCTGCCCGGGTCTCCGCTGCCGCCCCAGTGCTCGTCATAGCCCATCAGAACGACGTAGTCCACCACAATGCCCTGCTCTTCGTAATCATAATAGGCATTCCCTGCATTTGGAGCATAGTTGTCCACAGATAATATAATGCCATTCTCTCGACAAGGAATAGAGAGCTCCCGTAGGAACTGCACAAAATGCGGTCCCCCTTCCTTGCGGACGTTTTCCAAGTCAATATTAATACCATCCAGATCATACTCTATAGCTGCATTCACCAAATTCTGAATTAAATTGGTACGTGAATTACTGTCTGCTAAAATCTGATAAGTGTCTATATCCTTTTTGTACGTAATATCTTCAATAAGTGCCCACACTTGAACGCCTCGTGCATGGGCTTTATCCACATAATCTTTAGAAGCAATGTTGATAAAATCACCTGTATTATCATTTAGGAAAAACCAGGTCGGTGAGATTACATTAATATTAAATGCAGTCTCTAACATACTCTCCAGATTGCCATTGGCTGTCTTATTGTACACCGCATGGAAGCCCAGGCGCACTTTTTCATCCAGCCTGGTGGACACATACTCCGGTTCCGTATATGCCAAGGTATTGGCACCGGTTACAATAGACTTCTCTCCCAACCTGCTATTTCTGATATAGCCTATAAATCCGTTATCAGTAGCCACCTTGGTCCAATTCTCTACCCCTTCTGCATCCAGAATCATCACCTGGTCACCCTTGGCAACATCTGTAAGAATATCACTCTTTACTCCACCATACCACCGAACCACTGTATCCTTCTTTACAGTAACCACTTCCTTGCAAAGCTCCATGGATTCCAACACCACTCTGTCCGGCTCTCTGTAAATTTGGTGGGTCACCGGCACATACTTCTCCACAAAATCCAGTGCCACATAGCACGTACCATCAATCTCCAAAGAAATCACATAGGACTCCTCAAAACTCTCTGTCACACCGGCTGTAGTGCTGGTCCAGCTGCCCCCGTCTAAGGGCACTAATACCACCGTAGTGGCATCCGTGTAACGCACCTCTCTGCTCACCTCTGTATAATAAAAACGGTTGTGCAAATACTGCTGCACCGTATCAATATCCAAATAACATACATCATTTAAAATTCGGCAGTTATCCTCTAAAATCACACCATCCATCATGATGGCACCCTTCTCAGCAGATACCAGTTTAAAATAATTCCACAGATCGGCTCTGGTATCCCCTTCTGAATATTTATTATATAGCTTCATCCCCACAAAGGCGCCGCCCGCCAATACAACCAGGGCGATCATGGCAAGTAATACTGTTAAAAATTTCTTCATAGCGTTCCTCCTCCTTATCACCCTGATTATATCAAAAAAATCTCACAATGTCGATAAACATTGTACTTTGTAATAAAATGTTAAGAATTATGGCCTTCCGTTCTTCACAAGAGGCTGTCCCGTTTATTTTGAAACAAGAAGACTATAAACCTACAACAAGACTGTGATATATCCAAAACGGACTGTTTACGACATTTTTTGTTTATATGTTACTGCTACGATATATTTCGTCGTAGAAAAAGAAGAAATGTTCTCTCCCGACCTGCATAAAATAATAAAAACAGATAAGACTATTTTGTAATCTTTTTTTGAGAATATTCGTTATATTGTTAGTTGGTAAATTTTAATATCCGAAATCAAGCACATAGCTTTCATGACAATTCCATAAGATACATATGAGAACAAGAACCTGTCAGCCTGCTGCATCTGATACCAAGTTCGCCGCCGTATATTGCGCACTGCTGAAGGTAAGAATTGCTGTGTAACATTGACACAAGAATATAAATATAAATAAAAAACTGGCCCCCTTCCCTTTGCAGATTGCCGGAAAGTTTCTTCTGTAAGTATGATAACACCGGTTTAGTGCCCCAATCAACCCCAACATTCTTGAAATTTATTAAGCTTTTATAAAATTCTCAAAAACAAAATGCGACAGCTATTGACGAATTTTTGAAAGCAGTATAAGATTAATAAAAATCCATTATAAAAAGGAAGTGATTTCTTGAAGATAGAAAAAATTAACGATAATCAAATACGTTGTATTTTAACCAAAAACGATTTGGCTCAGCGAGCTATTAAGCTCAGCGAATTGGCCTATGGCTCTGAGAAGACCAAAAATTTATTTAGAGATATGATGCGTCAGGCACAAAAGGAATTGGACTTTTATGCAGAAGACATTCCTTTGATGATTGAAGCAATCCCATATAGTGAACACGTAGTATTAATTATTACCAAGGTAGACGACCCGGAGGAATTAGACACCAAATTCTCCAATTTTGCACCGGGCATTCGGGAAGAGGACGCTGCTTTGGATGACATGATTCAGGATTTAAGCGGTGCTGCAGAGGTATTGGATTTATTTAAGAAAATTCAAGACTCCGTCATACCCCAGGCCGTCAATAAGGGCTTTTCTGACATTGTCAC
Source organism: Lachnospiraceae bacterium (assembly GCA_045646695.1). Lineage (GTDB taxonomy): Bacteria > Bacillota > Clostridia > Lachnospirales > Lachnospiraceae > RGIG6307. Next base: position 16,909 of record JAZRLF010000009.1, on the reverse strand, counting down.
GGCTGGTACCGGTAAAAGTGCCGAGGAATATCCGGAGGATGCATCCGACGAGTACCTGACCCGTATGTTTACCTTCTCCACCCTTGCCCACGTGAGCAAGCTGGCCCGGCTGGCCGGCGCCTACTATCATGGTACTAACTCCTTGTATAAGGACGAAGATTACGGCACTTATATTTTGATCGTGACCAAGGGTACACATACCCGCGAGGAATATAACCGGTTTTGCAACATGGTGTCCGAGTATGGCAATATGCACAAATCTCTGCCTGCCACAGAACACTTTTTGGAGGAGCACTTTGCTCCGATTATCAAGGATACTGCTTTGCAGACCTTGGCGGAGTTATAAAGACCTATATTTTGTCCCTAATAAAAACAAATGCGATGAATAAGGCTTGCGAGCATATGCTCCCCTTACTCATCGCATTTTAATATCACCGTAATAATCTCCGGCGGATTAAATACCCGCACCGGAATCACCGAATTCCCCACACCGGTTCCTACATACATTTCCAAATCATCCGTGGCATATAGGCCTGCGGTATATTCCGGAAAAAATCCCTGTCCCGGCGCATAAATCCCCCCGATAAAGGGCAGCCGGAACTGTCCGCCGTGGGCATGCCCGGTAAGACACAAATCCACCGGATACTGATCATACATTTCCAGATACTCCGGCCTGTGGGACAATAACAGCATAAATTCCTCATTGCTGATGCCTTCTGTCACTACGTCCAGCATGGCCTCCATCCGCTCACCGTTATTACTGAGATTTGTGAACTGATAATCCTTGTAAAGAGTAGACGGATCCTGAATCCCTCCGATTACCAGTTCCTCTCTGGTGTCCTCTGCGTTGATTCGAACTGTCTCATTATTGATAAGCTGCACGCCCAGCTTCTGCAAGGCCACCTTAAATGCATTATGCTCAGGATCATCCAGCAAAATCATTTCATGATTGCCATATATAAAATACACCGGTGCCAGCTGTACAAGCTTCTCCATCAGCTTAAGCGTCAAAGCTTCACCTTCCACTCCATGAGCCCCATAATACCTGGAATCCACCAGGTCTCCGGTAATACAAATCACATCCGGCGCCTGTCCCAGTGTCTTTTCGTAAATCAGCTGCATCTGCTTTTCATTTCTTACTGAATGAATGTCCGTCAGCTGCACAATACGATATCCATCAAAAGCAGCCGGAACATTCTCATTCGTGTGTGTATATGTACGGACAACAATATTGCTGTTCCAGTACACATTCCAGGCCACGGAAGCTGCCAGAACAGCCAAAATAATAAGCCAATATTTCTTTTTCATAACTGCTCCTTGCTTCCTCCTTTTTATTATATGCCTGTTCACAAATAAAAAGAACCTGTTTGGCAGCTTCACACACCCGGCTGTCAGCAAGGCCCTTTATATTATAGTGCAATTCTATGCTTCTTCTACAGCAGCAATTTTTTCCATTAATTCATCAACATCAATGCCATGTACCATAGCTGCTTCTTCTAAAGTCTCCATCTGTGCAGACGGGCAGCCAAGGCAGTGCATACCGATTTCAAACAATACCGGAATAATGTTCTGATTTACCTGAAGTGCCTGTCCGATGGTCATGTCCTTTGTAATCTTTGCCATAACGCTTCCTCCTAAAATTTTTTACTTATTTAGTATAATACTTTCCCTGAAATGATGCAAGTATACATTATATATTTTATTAAGCACATTTACTAAAATTTTTGTTCTTTTTATATGTTTGTATAGAAAAAAGTACACTTTATACGCTTGACTAAGAACCTTGTCAATCATATAATAAAGGCATAGGAAATAACAAAATTCCAATTACTATATTAACCAAATTTATTTTCATTTAACAGGAGGCTTTTCAAATGAGACCAGAATGGACAGATTTTGTAGGCGGCAAATGGGAGAGCGAAGTCAACGTACGTGATTTTATCCAGAAAAACTACACTCCATATGAAGGAGATGATGCCTTTTTAGCAGGTCCTACACAGAACACAACAGATTTATGGGATCAGGTTCTTGACTTAATGAAGCAGGAACGTGAAGCAGGCGGTGTACTCGATATGGATACTAAGGTAGTTTCCACTATCACATCCCATGGCCCAGGCTATTTAAACAAAGACAAAGAAACTATCGTAGGTTTCCAGACTGACAAACCTTTCAAGCGTTCTTTACAGCCTTACGGCGGTATTCGTATGGCAGAGAAGGCTTGCTCTGACAATGGCTATACAGTAGATCCTGAGATCAGCGAGTTCTTCACAACTCACAGAAAGACACACAATGCAGGTGTATTCGATGCTTACAATCAGGAAATGAGAGCTTGCCGTTCTTCTCACGTTATCACAGGTCTTCCTGATGCTTACGGCCGTGGTCGTATCATCGGTGACTACAGACGTGTTGCATTATATGGTATTGACAGACTTATCGAGGACAAGTTAGCTCAGAAGGATTCTACAGGACGTGTTATGACTGATGAAGTTATCCGTCTTCGTGAAGAAATCTCCGAGCAGATCGTTGCATTAAAGATGATGAAGGAAATGGCAGCTTCTTACGGCTGTGATATTTCCAAGCCGGCTACTAACGTTAAGGAAGCTATCCAGGCTACCTACTTCGGTTATTTAGCAGCAGTTAAGGAACAGAACGGTGCAGCTATGTCCCTTGTCCGTACTTCTACTTTCATTGATATCTACGCTGAAAGAGACTTAAAGAACGGCACATTTACAGAAGAGCAGATTCAGGAATTTGTTGACCACTTCATTATGAAGTTACGTCTTGTTAAATTTGCTCGTACACCAGAGTACAATGCATTATTCTCCGGCGACCCTGTATGGGTAACTGAATCTTTAGCAGGTGTTGGTATTGGCGGCCGTCACTTAGTAACAAAGATGAGCTTCCGTTATTTACACACACTTTCTAACTTAGGTCCTAGCCCTGAACCAAACTTAACAGTTCTCTGGTCTACTAAGTTACCTGAAAACTTCAAGCGTTACTGTGCAAAGATGTCCATTTTATCATCTTCTATCCAGTACGAGAACGACGACCTTATGAGAGTTACTCACGGCGATGACTATGCTATTGCTTGCTGTGTATCTTCCATGAGAGTTGGTAAGGAAATGCAGTTCTTCGGCGCTCGCGCTAACTTAGCTAAGTGCTTACTGTATGCTTTAAACGGTGGTATCGACGAAAAGACACGCAAGCAGGTTGGTCCTAAGTACCGCCCATACGTTGGCGATGTGTTAGAATATGACAAGGTTATGGACCTTTATGTAGATATGATGGAATGGTTAGCAGACGTATATGTAAATACTCTGAATATCATCCACTATATGCATGACAAGTACTGCTACGAAAGAGCACAGATGGCTCTTCATGACAGAGATGTTAAGCGTTACTTCGCAACAGGTGTTGCAGGTCTTTCTGTAGTAGCTGACTCCTTATCCGCTATTAAGTATGCAGAAGTTAAGGCTATCAGAGATGAAGCTGGTATCATCGTTGACTTCGAGATCAACGGCGAATTCCCTACCTACGGTAACGATGATGACCGTGTAGATGCTATCGCTGCTGAATTAGTATCTAAGTTCATGACTATGATCAGAAGACATCACACCTACAGAGATGGTGTTCCTACAACATCTATCTTAACTATTACTTCTAACGTAGTTTACGGTAAGGCTACAGGTTCAACACCAGACGGACGTAAGGCTGGACAGCCATTTGCTCCTGGTGCTAACCCAATGCACGGACGTGACAAGAACGGTGCTGTTTCTTCTCTTGCTTCCGTTGCAAAATTACCATTTAACGATGCACAGGACGGTATCTCCAATACCGTCACCAGTATTCCTGGTGCTCTTGGTAAGCAAGATCAGATTTTCGCTGGCGACATCGAAATTGATTTAAGCAAATAATTATTGACTTATCAGTATTTCTGAGGCAATAGCACATACTCTTACTGATAAGCACTTATCAGAAAGGAGTATGGCTATGAATCAGGACAAAATGATTGATGACCTTATTAAAATGTTAGATGGAGGTATGACCAAGGGTGTGGGCCATGTCAACGTAGAAGTTGACCAGGACGCATCTCAGGCCAAGTCAGTACAGACCATGGGTTGTGCAGACTGTTCTTCCAATCCGATGGCATGCAGCATACCTACCCTGCATGAAGGCATCGATGACTCAGAATAATAATAGGAGGATTAATATCATGGCAGCAAGCAATGCTCAGATTGACAACTTAGTATCATTATTAGATGGTTATGCTGTAAAAGGCGGCCACCACTTAAACGTAAACGTACTCAACAGAGACACATTATTGGATGCTCAGAAGAATCCTGAGAAATATCCACAGCTTACAATCCGTGTTTCCGGTTATGCTGTAAACTTTATCAAGTTAACTCCGGAACAGCAGGCTGACGTTATCTCTCGTACCTTCCACGAAGGATTATAAAAAGCTACAAAGCGGTCCGTCCGCTTGCCATAAAAGCGGTGGCATAGGCCACCGCTTTTTATGACATAATAAAGAAAAACAAAGTGAGGCAGATATTATGACTAAAGGCAGAATTCATTCATTAGAAAGTATGGGCACAGTAGACGGTCCAGGATTACGATTTGTGGTATTCCTGCAGGGATGTCCGATGCGATGCGCTTATTGCCACAATCCGGACACATGGACAGTAAATGCCGGTACATTGATGGAGCCTGCCGAAATCATAGCACAGATGGAGCATAACCGCAGCTTTTACCGTAATGGGGGCATTACTGTAACAGGCGGTGAACCTTTGTTGCAGTTGGATTTTCTGATTGATTTATTTACCCTTGCAAAGGAACGCGACATCCACACCTGTATCGATACATCAGGTATCACCTACAGACCCGGCAATACTTCTTACATCCAGAAGCTGGACAAGCTTATGGAACTGACAGACCTGGTTATGCTTGATATTAAGCATATTGACCCTGAAAAGCATCTGGAACTGACAGAGCAGCCAAACCATGGCATTCTGGCCTTTGTACAGTATCTGAGTGACAAAGATATTCCTATGTGGATTCGCCACGTAGTAGTTCCGGGCATTACAGACGACGAGAAGTATCTTTACCAGCTGGGGGAATTTATTGCTCCATTTAAGAATTTAAAGGTGTTAGACATTCTGCCTTATCACACCATGGGTACAGTCAAATACGAAAAGCTTGGACTTGAATACAAATTAAAAGATGTTCCTGCTATGTCCAAGGAGACTGCGGTGGAACTAAAGAAAATCGTTATCAAAGGTATCAGGGACAAGCGGAAAGAGCTTGGTCTTATACAATAAAATACAACGGAGGAATTTACAATGGCAAAAGTTAAAGTTAATGGCTGCGCCGGATGTCAGGCTTGCACCGGTATCGCACCAGACGTTTTCAAAATGAATGACAATTATGAGGCATACTGTGTATATGGTGACAGTGATGTGCCAAATGATTATATGGATGATGTTCGTACAGCAGCAGAAATCTGTATCGCAGGTGCTATCTCCATCGAAGAATAATTATACACATACTTATAAGCCATACATGTCCACAGGCTGCCAAGCTCTAACGAGCCGGGCAGCCTGTTTTACATTATCTTTACTTGTAGGTAACAGTTCCCCAACCATTAAAGTCAAGACTAACCTTATCTGTTTCAATCACGCCGCTGCCCCACTTAGAGTGTACGCAAGGGCTGTCATAAGTATCATAAGGGAATACAACCTGCTCACCGTCGATAAATCTCTCGTGTCTGTTCATCTTCAGGTTTGCGTAAGACAATGTCATGGTCTCTGCATCAAATTCAGGCTTATTGGCCTTTACCATAGCCTTGAATTCTTCATAGCCGCCACACTCTTCCTTGGTAGCAACAGTACATACTACACCGTGCTTACGGCCGTAACTTCTAACTTCCTTCTCCTTCAGGTCGCCTTCACCACCTTCGAAAATACCCTGTGCAAACCAAAGCACTGCATAAAGTCTGTCAGAAGCCTTGATCCACAGATAATTACCTTCCTGCTCAGTTTCTAACTTGGTAAGAGGTACTGCCGCATGAATAAAATCGAGCTCCTTCTCCGGAATATCATAGGTAGCCATGGCTATATTCTTGTCACTGAAGGTCTGTACACAACAGCAGAACAGGTCACCGGTCCAGTAGCCGTGCTCCTTGCCTTCCGGTCCGGTACTGCCCGGATGATGGCTGAAAATACGTAAATCAGGAGCAGACAAGAAAGAAAGCTCCCATTCATGCTGCTGATGATGTGCATACCATGCTGCCGGACTTCCTTCCGGATAGTCATCCTGCCAGGTTACACCACCGATCATATAGTCAGGGGTGATATATGTACGCTTGTTGATATTGCCCGGCACCTGTGGAACCTGCTTGTGAGGTGTATCATAGGTAATACTGTGCAGATGCTTACACTCTCTGTTCTCCCAGCTGTCCGGTCTGGAATTTACCACATCATACACATAATCAGCCGGCTTAAAGCCAGATGCAACCAGTTCCAGTGAACTACACTTGTAACAGTCTGTTCCAAAGTAATAATTGTATACCATATTCATGCCGCCAAAATGGAAATTGAATACAGAGTTTTCATAAATTCTGCCATGCGCACCGCCAAAATAGCCTTCCTTAGAGCAGTCCATGATCATATCCATCAACATTACATTGGCTGACATCTCTGCAAACTTCTTCATCGGTTCATCAGCAAAATCATATAAATTCAAAAGAACAATAAATACCTCATGGCCATAGCCATAAGAATCAAACTCTGCCCAGCCTCTCTGTGCTCTGAAACGAATAAACTCCTGCAAGAACTTACGATCTTCTTCGATGATTTCCTGTGCCGTCTTCTGATACTGTGTAAAGTAGGTATCCGGATATCTCATGGCATACAAATATCTGGATTCATGGAACAGGAACATATGGTTCTCAGATTTGTACTTACTTTCAAAATTCCACTGAGTGAAGTACTTGTGAATCAAATCCATAGTCTCCTTTGGAAGCTTGTCTTCCAACATATAGCAGGCACGAACCAATTTGTGTGATACAAAGTCAGGTTCCCCCTGCAAATCTCTGCCGGCAATTGTCTGATGAGGCAATTCAAACCATCTTGCTACGCGATTAAATCTGTCGATAACTTTCTCATCGGCATTAGGATTGAATAATAACTGGGCGATACATTTCCCGCCATAAGTGTCTTTCTCCAGATCACCGGACAACAAGTCCTCTATGATCTGATCATGCAATTGTTTATTCATTACATTCCTCCATTCTGCTCGCTCTGTTTCAGAGCATCGCTCAAGGACATTATACTGCAACTTATTAAATGAATTCAATACTATTCACTTAATTTTATCAGATATTACATGTAGATATCATTTTAATACATTCACACATTATTTTCCCCAAAGGCTTTTTTTCCTCCTGCGTCCTCGCTTTTCCATTGCACTGCGGAGATTTTCATCCAGTTCCTTAAAATGTGCATCCTCCTTCTCGGTACGGACCCGTTCCCTCTCTACTTCACGTTCCTCCTGCAGCCGAAACTGATAATCCAGTTCCTTTAAAAGCCCCTCCTTCATAGCTTGTAAAAGCTCTGCATTGCTTTCTCTAATGCTTTCTGTAATAAATTGCTTCAAAAGTTCCTGAAGGCGTTTTGCTTTTTCCAGCTTTTCCACATCAGCCACAGAGAAAGCTGATATATCCCCGTTTCTCTTCATTACTTCCCCCGGTTCCCCTGTAACTTCCTTGGGCCGATACATGATAATCCTGCGTTCTAAATCCTCCCCGAAACCTTCTGTGACCTGAGAGATGCAAAGTGAATCCCCCTTTTCTTTATCAATCAACTCCTTGATAGCCTTTAGCTGCAGTCCCTGCTCCTTCCAGCCCTTGATACGCTTAAACGTATCAATGTCGCTCTCTGTGTATACCCTTCTGCCCTGAGCATTTCTGCAAATAGAAAGCCCCAGCTCCTCTTCCCAATACCGAAGCGCATGAGCCTCCACCTGCAGTGCCTGCGCCGCCTCCTTAATTGAATACATTTGCTGTGTCATAATTCCCCTTCCTTTCACTATCATACAATATAACGTTTGCGAAACGCTGTGGCTATCGGTCAGAGTAATATATGTTCTGGCTGAAGGGCCTTGAAAATCGCCGGTCCTTAGTGAAGCAAAGCCGTAGGCTGCAGTCTGAGCTAGTACCGTTGCAGATTTTCACGGAGCGAGAGCGTCCATGAAGCAGAACATATATTGCTTTGACCGACTGCCACAGCGTTCCGCAAACAACTATTAATTAACTAAAAAGAGACCCCGTCTTCGGAAGTCTCTTTTGTAACTTTATTCTCTCTGTAAATTTGCAAACTTTGTATAATCCGCTAACCACGCCAGCTCCACGGTACCAATTGGACCGTTTCTCTGCTTGGCAATGATAATCTCAGCCACTCCGGGCTTTTCCGTTTCTTTATTGTAATAATCATCACGGTAAATAAACATAACCACGTCGGCATCCTGCTCAATGGCTCCGGATTCACGCAGGTCGGAAAGCATCGGTCTGTGGTCCGGTCTCTGCTCCACCGCTCGTGAAAGCTGGGAAAGAGCCAGTACCGGCACATTTAGCTCTCTGGCAATGGCCTTTAAAGATCGTGATATCTCAGAAATTTCCTGTTGTCTGGATTCAATACGGCCGCTGCCCGTCATAAGCTGCAGGTAGTCAATGATAATCATATCCAGTCCTCTTTCCAGCTTAAACTTACGGCACTTAGAGCGAAGCTCCGCCACGGTAATACCCGGAGTATCATCGATCATCAGGTTAGACTGACCGATCACACCGGCCGTCTCAGCCAGCTTTTCCCAATCTGAATCGGTCAGCTGCCCGGTACGAATGCTCTGACCGCTGACCTTGGACTCTAAGGAAAACAGACGGTTTACCAGCTGTTCCTTACTCATTTCCAGGGAAAATACTGCCACTGCCTTGTGCAGCTTAAAAGCAACGTGCTGGGCAATATTTAATACGAAGGCAGTCTTACCCATAGATGGTCTGGCTGCAATCAGCACCAGATCGGAAGGCTGCATCCCCGCCGTCCGATAATCAAGATCAATAAATCCTGTTGCAACGCCGGTAACACTGCCCTGGGTCTTGCTGGCCAGTTCAATCTTCTGCATCGCATTGGCGACTACCTGCCTTATAGGTACAAACTCATCTGTATTTCTATGCTGACATATTTCAAAGGTACGCTTCTCAGTATCGTCTAAAATGTATTCCAGGCTCTCTTTGCCGGCATAACAGTTGCTGGCAATCTCTTCATTTAAACGAATCAATCTCCGCAGAGTGGCTTTCTCGTACACAATATTGGCATACTGCTTAATATTGGCAGAGGTAGGCACCACCACCAGCAAATCCTTCATAAATTCCAGACTGCTAACCTCAGGAGGTACGTCCTTTTCCCGCAGCTTGTCCTGCAACATAATCAAATCCACGGGCTTACCTTCCGTATTTAACTCCACCATGGCATCAAAAATAATACCATATTGCTTACTGTAAAAATCATCCCCGTGCAAAATCTCACTTGCCACCACAACCGCTTCACGATCCAATAACATGGAACCTATAACAGATTGCTCCGCTTCTATACTGTGAGGCATCACCCGCTTTAACACGGCCTCTTCCATTGTAGTAGTTGACATACAAACTCCTTATGCGTAATGGTTCACAAAGTAACCCTTACGCTTCCTGTACTTTCACTTTTACTGTACCTGTTACCTTTGGGTGCAGCTTAATCGGCACTTCATAATAACCGAAATTCTTGATAGCCTCAGGTAACACAAGCTTTTTCTTGTCAATGTCAATCCCGGTCTGAGCCTTTAATGCTGCAGCAATTTCCTTGGTAGATACACTGCCGAATGTGCGACCATTCTCGCCGGCCTTAATCCCTACCACCACTTCCTTGCCGGAAAGCAGCTCCGCCATAGCCTTGGCAGCATCTAACTGCTCCTGGGCAACCTTTGCTTCATTAGACTTTTGCAGCTTGAGATCATTGAGATTCTTTGGAGTAGCTTCTACACCTATTTTCTTTGGCAATACAAAATTTCTTGCATAGCCTTCACTCACTTCAACAATATCACCTTTTTTTCCTAATTTCTTTTCATCCTGCAACAAAATTACTTTCATAGCAAGTCTCCTTCCTCAATCATAGTATCCAAGGTACCCTTCAACGCACCTTCTGCCTCAGCCAGCGTAGCATTTTCCATCTGGCAGGCTGCTACATTCAAATGACCGCCGCCACCCATACGCTCCATAATCAGCTGAACATTTACTTCATCAATGGAACGGGCAGAAATATATATCTTGCCCTGGAAAGGCGTCAGCACAAAGCTGGCCTTTATACCTTTAATATTTAACAATTCATTGGCCGCCTGGGCACCGATAACGGTAGGATTAGCTACCTCCTCTGCCTGACAGTAAGAGATGGCAAAATCACCTCTGTAAATCTCTGCCTGACTCACCGCATCTGCCTTAGTCTTGTAATCAATGGCATTCTCCCTAAACATCTTACGCACTCTGGTTACATCCGCACCATTTCTGCGTAAGTACGCTGCCGCTTCAAAGGTACGCACACCGGTCTTTGTCAGAAAATTATTGGTATCAATAACAATACCCGCATACAGACAGTCTGCCTCCTCCGGCCGAATCCGCAGATTATCTGCAGTATACTGTAAAATCTCAGAAACCATTTCACTGGTACTGGACGCATATGGTTCAATATAAGACAGGGTAGCATTCTCCACGGTATCCGTACTCTGTCTGTGGTGGTCTATCACTACCACATTCTTACACACACGAAGCAGGTCCGGACACTCCGTAATAGCCGGTTTGTTTACGTCTACTACTACCAGTACGGTATTGGCTGTAACACATTCCAGAGCATCCTTAGGTGACAAAATAAAGTCCTCCGGATATTCTGCCCGGTCTACAAACAACCCCGTCATAGGCTGCAGGGAACCGGATACATCATTTAACACTACATGTGCTTCCTTGCCGCATATTCTGGCAATTCTGCAGATACCTACTGCTGCGCCGAAGGAATCCACATCCGGCAGTCTGTGTCCCATAACCAGCACCTGATCCTTGGAAGAAATAATCTCTTTCAAAGCATGGGCCTTTACGCGGGCCTTTACACGAGTACTCTTCTCTACCTTCTGGCTCTTGCCTCCAAAGTAGGAAATCTCGGAGCCGGCTCTCACTACTGCCTGGTCGCCGCCTCGGCCAAGAGCAAGGTCAATGGCATTGCGAGCAAATTCATAATTTTGTGCATAGGATAAACCATCATATCCCACACCGATACTCACCGTAACTGCCATCTCATTACCGATGCTGACTGTCTTTACATCCTCTAAAAGGTCAAACTTCATCTCCTGCAGCTGCTTAATATTCTTCTTGCGCAGGATTACAAAATACTTATCCTTCTCAAGCTTGCGGCAAATACCATCCACTGCACTTATGTATTTGTTGACCTTTCTGTCAATCAAAGCTACCAACAGAGAACGGCGCACCTCTTCCAGACTGCCCAAAGCCTCGTCATAATTGTCCAGATATATGAGACAAATAGCCAAACTCTGGTCATCCACCTGACGAATAGCATACTTTAAGGCAGTTTCATCATACAAAAATACACTCAGTAAGTAACTCTCTGCATTCTCCGCATACTCTTCCAGCTCAATCTCCTGATCCAACATCTCATTAAACACCATCCGGGAGATTCTGGCTCTATATTCCTTTTCCTCATATGCAAAGGATACATCCACACTTTCTCCTAACTCCTTGTCAGGATACTTGTCCTTAGTAATAGCAGGGAATAAACTGTGTATATGCATATTACGAGAATAGGCACTGCCCACCACATCCAAAAAGCTGTCGTTGCACCAGACAATCTTACCATTCTCTTCCAATAGTGCATAAGGCACATCAAACTCTTTGATCATAGTCCTCTGTACCTGTCCGTATTCTGTTGCAAAATTAATCAGCTCTCTGGTAACAATTCGCTTGTTAACGGCAGTCAGCCACAAAGTAATCACAAAATAGAACAGTACAAAACCACTCAGTACAGCGCCTGCTCTTACATCCAGTAAATAGACAGCAATATTAACGAGAAGCAATAATATCCCAAGATATAATGTAAACTTAATGTATTGCTTCAATCGACCTCTTAATCTGATTGTTTTATCCATAAACAACATCCTCTCATACTGATTACACTATTATAACACTTTTCTCCTCATCTGACTAGCCCGCAAAAATGCACAAAGATAGCCTATTTCGACAATTTAACACAAAACCCGGGACAGTTACCTGCCCCGGGCTTTTAAGGATAGAGAAATAAAGTATATATCAAATTTCATAAAATGAAATTGATAACAAATTAACAATGTAGTGTAAGATTTAATGCCCAGAGCCGGAATCGAACCAGCGACACGAGGATTTTCAGTCCTCTGCTCTACCAACTGAGCTATCTGGGCATTTGTTGTAACACAACAAAGTTATTATATGCAAGTGTACACTGTTTGTCAAGAGTTTTTTCGACTTTTCCCACACTTATCCACAGAGTTTTTATCTTTTAAAATCTTTTTTGACTTTTTAACGTTTTTCATCCCCCTTTACTTCTTCATAAATCGATATGCACATTTTCCAAAGTATACACCAAGTATTACAAACCTTATCAATATCCCCTTATTCCATGACATACTCACGGTTATTCACACGGCGGCTTAAATATTCCTCCAGGGTAATTCCTTCCTGCATGATTTCCGCTGCAGCTTCCTCTCCTACATAACGGAAATGCCACGGTTCGTAAATAATACCTGTAATATCGGTGGCTCCATTGGGATATCTCAAAATAAAACCGTATTCATGGCAGTGAGCCACCAGCCACTGATAGCCTTTAGTCTTCTCTGCGCCTTCATCCAATGCAATGTGGGTACTGTCAACCAAGTCCACTGCCAGTCCCAAATGATGTTCACTGGTTCCGGGAATTGCTACGATCGTACCTGCTTTTTCCTCTGCTGCCTCCTGACTGTATCCTTCATACAACCACTTTTCCACTTCCGCTTCATACAGATCAATCTGTTTTTCCATGTCACGATAAGAGGATAATATATAAATATAATAGCCTGCAGACTTAGCTCCTCGAATCATATCCCGCAAAGACTGTGCAATACGGGAGTCCACCTGATGTCCATCTCCTACTTCTGTAAGTTCCGGCACATACCCTGCTTCCATTTCATTCCACTTATTTACCAGCACAAGACGCCAGTCCTCCATCTGCTCCACTAAAACACCATCTCCCTGATAGCCTTCCAACTCCCGATAAGCAGGTACCGCATCCTCTTCCTCCAGCTTCTGTATATTTTTGTCAATAACGCTTTGATACTCGTAATCAAAGGTCAGCTCCTGATTCTGTTCTGCCCACATACCGGCAAAAGAAAGTCCCAGATGCTGTCCCAAGGTATATCCCCCTCCTACTGCTGCAACAATTGCCGCAACAACTATAATACTCTTGTGTACACCTTTCATGTAATATGAAAACTCCTTATATCTTTTTATTCATCCATTTTCCGGAACGGAACCGCCATGCAGTAAGGGCAAGTCTGGTAACCTGATCAGCCAACACACCAAACCATATACCTGCAATTCCAAAGGACAGTATATAAGCTGCCACATAAGATACTGCGGGTCTGATAATGGCAACACTGATCATGGAGGTAATGGTTGTAAACCGCACGTCTCCTGCGCCTCTCAAGCTGCCCATGTATACCACCTGAGACACTTGGCACAACACAATAACCGTCATGTACCGTGCAATCAAAACACCGATTTCCACGATTTGCGGGTCCTCCGGAAAATACAGTCCAAAAAACATCTTCCCGCAAACAATATATAGTATCGATAAGCCAACGGAAATACTCAACCCTAAAACCTGACATATGTTTCCATATTTTCTGGCAAGCATAGGCTTTTTTTCACCAAGGCTCTGACCGATAAGCGTGACCGCAGCCACCTGCAAACCCTCACCAAAAGAAAAGCTTAAATGCATGATATTCATTCCCACCTGATGGGCCGCCATAGCATCTGTCCCCAGATTTGCGGCTAACGTTGCTGACAGTAAAAAACCTATACGCAACATCAACTGCTCTACACACACATTAGATGCAAAGGATGTAATATCCTTTAACGCTCTGGCAGTAGGCGGCAGCCTTTTCTTCAGCATAAACGGTATGCTTACATAACTATCCTTGTGAAATAAAGAAGCAATACTCATGCCGCAAGCAACCATGGTGCCCAGGACTGTTGCCAGCGCCGCTCCCCGCACTCCCATGGCAGGAAACCCCCAATTACCATGTATCAGTAAATAATTAAAAATCACATTTACAATATTAGAGGTCAAGTTGGTTCGCATGGCAATCTTGGTATTGCCACTGCCTCTTTGTGCTGCATTAATCACAAGACTAATTACATGAAATACAATTCCCGCCATAATAATACGGAAATATGCCACAGCACTGTCATGGGTATCCGGTTCGCTGCCCACCAGATGCATAATAGGATCCGCCAAGGCAACTGCCACACCACTGATAATTACAACACCTACTAAAATACAAATAAACGCTGTCAGCAATATGCGATTAGCGCTTTCCCGGTCTCCCTGTCCCTTTCTGCGGGCCACCAGCGCTGATACCGCGGTATTAATAGCAATAAACGCTGCAAGACATATAAACTTGGGCTGAGTGGTCAAACCCACTGCCGCTACCGCATAGGCCCCCAGGATACTGACCATAAAGGAGTCTACCATTGCTACCAATGCTACAAAGAAGGATTCCAAAATAGCCGGCCAGGCTACTGTCAATGTACGTCTTAAGTGCTCTTTATTCTCTTGTATTTGCATGCCAAAAGCACTCATATCAATGATACCTCTCACTTTTTAAATAATCATTTATATTTTATAAATTTTGTCTTAATAATTTTTATCCTTTGTCTGATAAATCCGGTGCTTACCGCCAGTCCGCTTGCTGCATATGGGAGCAACAGGACGAAATATGGCAGCATATATCGGGACTTTGCTTCCCAGATAATGCTAAACAAAAATCCTCCCACAAAGATAATAAGAGGAATATCCTGCCAAATAGGCTTTTTTTGTCCAAAACGGCATAATACACCCAGCAATGCAAACATATATACTGCAGCCATCACATGGGCGCAAAATCCACATAACAGTGGATATCCTTGGCCCTGATATATCCATGTAACAAATTCACCCGGTTTTTCTGCTTCTTCATTAAAATCTCCGGTAAATTCGATAGACTCAAACAGCGGATCCAGCCACTGCATCTCCATCTTGGCCTCAAAAAACATCTTCGCCTGCATCGGATCACTTAAAAAAATCTTTAGTCGGTCTTTTACCTCTTGGACTCCAATGGCGACCGCCAGCTCTCTGTCCAAACCCGTCTCCATGTACACTTTCTTACTGTAATCATTGTAATAGCCGGCACCCCATTCACTATACTGCAGCCCCATAGCCATCCATAAGACGGAGGGCATACCTTTTGATACCGGTTCACCGGAACGAAAGCTGTTAAACTGCTTTACAGCGGTCATACTAAGGGACGCACTTAATACTATACATACTCCAAGAAGCAATGGTTTAAAACTCCATCTATACATTGCGAGGTAGATAAGTCCAATCACAACGCCAATAAAGAATATCCATATGTTCATACGGCTCAACAAAGCCAGCACTGCAATTACACATGCAGGTATCCAATATCTATATTGACCTTTATGCACCGCTTTTAAAACAGCCCATAGTAAAATAAATCCATAACATATGGAAGGAATATCCCCATATACGTATGGAGAATAAATAATATAGGGAAGGCAAAGCGTCATAAGCGGAAGAAAACGCACACCTACCTCTTTTCCAAAGCATTCCTTCGTACATTGATACCCAAAAAACAAGGTGAACGGTGCCATAAACGCATTCACATATCCGATCATTCGGTAACTGGTACTGCCCGTAATCCGAAACAGAAGCTCATACAAAAAAGATAATCCCTGCTGCTGCGGATAAATAAACATCTGTCCACCATGACTGTACATGGAAAAATTATTTTCCAAAGCCAGCACTGAGTTGTACCAGACAATCAGCTGATCCCCTTCCATTTGATAAGGAACGATGGTTACCCACCATATACACACTCCCCCAAAAAGCAAGCAGCAAACCGCCAAAATCACCATTTCAGCCTGCCTTTTCCAAGGTAACAACCTCTCCATTGCCATGCCTGCTAATAAGGAAAGCACTATCATTCCACCCAGAATAGCTATCCGCAGTAATAGGACACTAATCCCGGATATGTCACCGTACCACTGACTGCCATTTACCAGGCCTTTACAACTCAGCCACAGTAACATCGCTGCAGCCAACGTGTACAATACACCTCTTGACAAATCTGAGATAACTGTTATGATTTTATCTTTTGCATTGTGTTCCTTCATCATCGCTGCTCCTTGTCTATGGTACTTCCGTAACTCCCGATAAGTTATATTATTCCTGAGGCATATTGCAATAGAATCTTCGATTCTATCGCTAACTTATCAGGTGAAAGTACGCAAGCGTCCTTTCCTGCTCATAAGTTATATAAGCATTTGCAAAACTCGATGGCTACCGGCCGGAGCAATATATGTTCCGGCTGAAGGACCTTGAAACTCGCCAGTCCTTAGGGAAAGAAGGCTGAAAGCCGCACCCCCCCTTAGTGCTGCAGCAGAGTTCCACGGAGCGGGAGCGCCCCTGAAGCAGAACATATATTGCTCTGGCCCGCAGCTACAGAGTTTCGCAAACGCCTGCTGATA
>JAZRLF010000008.1:0-16353 GCA_045646695.1 Lachnospiraceae bacterium | reverse complement strand
TGTTGCAAAATTACTAAAAATTGAAACGATAGAAGCGGTATTTTCTGAGGGTGGAAAAATAAATAGTCTTATCAAGGAAAACAACGATGAATCATCTTTCAATGCATCGTTGAGGGAAGGTATATCAAACTAAAGGGTAGTTAAGGAGATTAAAAATTTAAAATGAATATGAGCGGCAGACCTATGCTCTATTTATAAGTCAATATAGGTCATTAGTAAATTGTGAGGTCATACAAATGAAAAAGCTTACAAAGGGGATATGGAAAAAAGCCCAGTGGATAATTGCAATAACTCTTGGAATTGCTGCATTAGGCGCATTTAAGGATAGTTTTGTGGCAGGACTTTGCTGGTCAGTTTCAGCACTTTTAATCTGTCCGGCATCAAGGAATACATTGGTAAATATAATTACAAAGAAAACGGGGGTGCAGATTAAGGATAATCTTTTGAAGAAAAATAATGGTTCCGTGAACAGCATTTTATGCGGCGTTGTGGCAGTTGTTTTTCTTTGTATAGGTTCTGAGATATTACCGGAGCCAGAAGTCACAAATTCGAATCATATTGCGGAGTCAACGGTAGAAAGTGGCTCAAAAGTCGCAGAGGTGCGCAACGAGGTTATGGGGGATACAAAAGAAAACGCAGCAGTTGCAGATTCTGAAATGGTGTTTGAAGAGAGTATCTCAAAAGAGGAAGATTCCAAGGGAAGTAGTAAGGGCACCAGTGAAAATGACGAAGCAACAGAAATCGGCATTGATGGAGATTCTGTTGCAGTTGAAAGTAGTGAAACTGAGAACTTTGAAAAACAGGGAATGGTTGAAAGTGTGATTGCTTCTTCCGAAGAAAGTTCTGAACCTATATTAAGTGAGCCCATAGTTTCTGATATGGAAGTGCATTTCATAGATGTAGGAGAGGCTGATGCAGCCTTGGTTCTATGTGGCAGTGGGGCTATGCTGATAGATGGAGGCAATGTCGGAGATTCCAGTTTGATATATGCATATTTAAAAAATCATGATATTTCCTATTTGGATTATATTGTTGCAACCCATGCCCATGAGGATCATGTTGGCGGTTTGGCCGGTGCTTTAAATTATGCAGATGTTGGTACGGTATATTGCCCGGTAACCACATATGATACGGATGCCTTTGCAAATTTTCTAAAGTATGTTGAAAAAAGTAATGCACAAATTACGGTACCATCGGTTGGAGACAGTTTTGCATTAGGGGATGCTATTGTTGAAATCTTAGGATTGAATGCAGGGAGTGAGGATAATGATACTTCCATTATACTGAAGATTACCCATGGAGAAATCTCATTTTTGTTTACTGGAGATGCAGAACGAGAAGCGGAGCAGGCTGTCTTAAATAGCGGATGTGATTTGAGTAGTACGGTTTTGAAGGTCGGTCATCACGGCAGTGCCGATAGTAGCACATATCCTTTTTTACGAGAGATTATGCCTGCATATGCAGTAATATCCGTTGGCAAAAATAACAGTTATGGACATCCGACGGAAGAAGTCTTGAGCAGATTAAGAGATGCAGATGTAAAAGTTTTCCGTACAGACTTGCAGGGGGATATCGTTGCAGTAAGTGATACCAAAAACGTCACCATAAGTGTTGAGAAAAATCCTGATGCAGATACTTTATCACCGCAGGTAATAATTAAACCAGAGCCTACTCTGAAGCCAACACCAGAACCTACACCAAAAGCATCTGCAAGTGATTCAGAGACATCGGTAACACAGCCGGGAAAAACGTATGTACTAAATACTAATACTAAGAAATTCCATATGCCTTCTTGTAGTAGTGTAAAAACAATAAAGGATACCAATTATGCAGAGTATGTTGGAACGGCTGCAGAAGTGGAAGCAATGGGATATGTTGGATGTAAAAAATGTAATCCACGGTAAAATATGTGTGTTTCATTATATGAGGGGGATCACTGTCCAGATCTTATAGAGATATAATGGGTAAAAAGTGGCATCAATGATTACCACAATGGATACTTCGGGAATCTTTGTATGACTTTCAATGAAATCCATGGTGAGTTGATGTTAAGAACTGACTAAAATTTAGAGGCAGGAGCACGTGGCGGTTTCTGCCTCATTTTTGTTGGTGTTATGTGTGTTCCCGATAGTTACGCTCTCAGTGGATGATTTCAAAATACTCCAATATAGATTTTCCTTTACGGAATTCTTTTGGGGGTTTTCTAGCGCTCCATTTCATCGTAATCTTTCCGTTTTTCGCGGTTCTTTTTCTTCATTAATTTTTGAAAAAGTGCCATAGCATTTATGCCATTTTCAAGGGTTTGGTCGGATAAAAAAGATTCCATATCAGATTTTAGATGTTCTACTTTTTCCAATTGCTTTTCAGCTTTTTTTAACGAATAGGATTGTTCAGAAATGGTACGTTCCAATTCTTCGGTATTTTCAGCTGATTTTTTTAACTGAATTTTTGCGTTGGCGAGTAATGCTTTGCCACGGATTAGATCTTCGCAATCTTCTCTAGTTAGTGTAATCTCTTTATTGCTAACATCTTTCAGTTGTTTTTCCAAATTTTTTTCTACTTTTAGATAATTGCTATAGTTAATACTAAGAGAATACTTAATTCTGTTTAGTTCGGCAGTTGCTTCTTCGATTGCTTTATCAAGATTTTCCAGTTGTTTTTCTGATTTATAAACTTGAATTTTTAGATGATCTTCATATCCAATTTTATGTGGAGTAATTTCTAATCCATGCTTCTTGCAGATATCATGCAATACCTCATTTTCGTGCGCAAGGAATTTTTGACGGGGATAAGCAAATCCCCCTTTTTCTTTAGAACCTGAAACATATCCCAGTTCATTATAGGCACGTGTTTCACTGATCTGTTTTGAAGGGCCATTTTTGTAGTGACTGCCGATTGGAATGTAGTCCAGATGAACATGAATACCGCCGCGATTGTCTTGGCCTCTGACCTGAGTTCCCAATTCGTCAGCATGGTAAGCTACATTTACCAGAATCAGATTAGAATTTCTTTCCTGAAAGCTTTCGCAATACTCTTTTAGAATTACATGAGCTTTCGGTTCAGGTGGTTTCGCATTGTGGTTACCGACAGAAATAATCAATTCGTGAATGCAGTTTTTTTTAACTTTTGCAATAAATTCTTTGATATTCTTTTTGCGGTCTGGTCTTTTCTGCTTATCATTATATACATTATATGGTTCTTTAAAATTTTCCATCAGAACATCAACTACATTTTTACAGAACCAGATTTCATACTTGCCATTTGGATCAATGTGTGGCTCTTTAAGAAGTCTATTGTTGTGTTCGATTAAATAAGTTTTGGCGTGTTGCACATTTGCTGTATAAGTCATTTTAGGGACCTCCTTTTAAGATTGTGCTACTTTGGAATAGGCACTGACAATCACAAGACTTATTGCCGTTTCACACAGCAAAAGCCATGCGATTGTCAGTCCACTATGTCAAAAGTAGCTAACGTAATGCTACAATTGTCAAATGTTCAAATATGCTATCTAAAAAAAGAAAAAAGTTGAGTCATAGCTTTCTATCCTTTCTTCGACACATATTAAATATGCTAGAAAAAATAATAAAAACAATTCAAAATATCAGATACAGCAAGAAATGACTGGGTAAATGAGAAGAGTTGGGGCTACCCAAGCAGCTACTGTACGTAGTTGTTCAATGATGTTACATATATCAAATGCATTAGCTTGGGCGTGTGATTTGTTATAACAGGTTTATGATGCATCAACAAGGTGATGTAAATGTGCATCACTAAGCTGATGCATTTTATCAAAAGACATAAGAAACACGGAAAAAAGAAGGATTTCCAGTAATTATTAATATGAAAAAACTGGGCAGTTTTTCTTGAAAAATGCCTTCTGAAAGCATAAAATGCCCAGA
The DNA here is from genome assembly GCA_045646695.1 of Lachnospiraceae bacterium. GTDB lineage: Bacteria > Bacillota > Clostridia > Lachnospirales > Lachnospiraceae > RGIG6307. The sequence continues at coordinate 12,454 of JAZRLF010000008.1, read as the reverse complement.
TTCTGAAACTGAATTTTAAAAAATATTTTTTCTTACATATTAAAATTACAATCAAAAAGAAAAAAGGAGAACTTAAAAAATGAAATGTAAAAAACGATTTGAAAACTTAGTGATTGAGGCAGCGAATCTGTATCCGAATGCGATGGGCGTACCTATAGTAAAAGAATTACTTGGAATAGACCTATCGGATAGAGAGTTAGTATTAGTCAGAGATCCGCACTCCATACGATGGAATGAGACATCTGCCGTAGGTCTTGGTGTCAAACAAGAGGTAGGACCGCCAACAGAACTTTATACGATTAAATTTGTCAATGACAACTTCGGAAATACTTTGGTGCTGTCTGAGGCTATTGATATTGAATATGCGCCTCTTAATACCAATGTGCGTATCAATAAAAGCAACGCGAGTTATTTAAAGAGTGAACATGATAAGTTGGAAAATTTGAATGTTGTAATCGTAGCACCAAACGGTAACGTTGTTGAGTATTCGGTTCCGTGTGGTAATGTATTGGAACAGAATTTAGATGACTTGTTTGCTAAAGAACTATATCTCTTTGTACCATATCTTTTTTATTATGAGCATCTTCAAAAAATAAGCGCCGGTGAAGGCAATTTGGAGAACCTGGAAAAAGAGTATGCACAGATTGTTGGCAAGTTGCGTGAAGCAGCAATATCCGAAAAACTTGATATAAACGTTGAACTCTCATTAGAAGCTATCATGACTAGCGTGCTTGTAGAGCTTGCTTATCAGTTCGGAAAAAAAGAAAATTAAAAATGAGAAGAAATTAAGTGTATAGGCCATCTGCATTTGTAGGTGGTCTATTAAAATACAAAAAATGGAGAATAAAAATTATGAACAATGAAGAGATATTGAAGGAATTCACACCAGAACGAGTTGGGGCAAGGATTAAAAGCTTACAGATTTCATCTGGATATAGCGTAAGAGAGATTAGTGAAAAATCATTCTTGACAACCGCAGCCGTGTACAAAATTCTAAATGGGCGTTGCATACCAAAAGTAGATAGCCTTGTGTTTTTAAGTCTGATATTGAACACAACGATAGACTATATATTATTGGGACGCTAGTGGAAGTGCAGTTGCTTGCTGAGCAGTGTGTGCGGGATTATAATGTAATTGTGGTTAAGAACCACAGTGTTATACCCCACGATCGGGTGACGGCTGCGCAGCCAAATTTTGATTATGGAAAAATTTATGGAGGACAAATAATTTGGAATTGAAAATTGGAAAAGGTGAGTTATATCATGTGGAGTTGCCTATGGATATTGTTCCTGGTTTAAAAAAACTTCCAAAAGAAGATTACGAAAGTTACTTATCATGGAATTTCAAAAGTAATGGATTGCCAAATTTAATAGACGTAGATTGCTATTTCGGCTTTGAAATCGGAGGAAAGTTACATTTTGTAGATGGTTGGACGGTAAAGTCTGATGAAGAGCCTAAAGATGTAATTCAAGGATACTTCAAAGAGGCGCTAGAGGTGCTTACAAAAAAAGGTATTTTGGAGAATGCAATCAAAGAACACCGAAAAGAACTTGAAGAATAGAATACATAAAAATAAGGAGTAAAGTAAACAATTTAACGGAGGGCAGCATGCTAGATAAGCTGCCCTTTCCCATATAAATACACAAGAACGTGTCTAATAAATTGATGCCAAGCGTGCAGTCAATGACGTCGATTAGCGCACTTGGTTCAGGCGTCTTCCTGGTGTCAATATTACCCCGCTGCATACGCATATCCATATATGGCAAGAAGGAGTCGTCTAGGCTGCTTCTTGCTAAAACATAAAAATAGGAGAAAAGCATGGAGAAAAGGATATACAAATTAATAAACTGGTGGCTAAGTAAATCTGGTGATACATATGTATTGTACGGCAATAATGCGAAAGAGTGCAGTGTTCCGGGATATTTTATTTATGAATTGGTAGATATACCACAGATTATACAGGTTTCAATTAAAGAAGACGGTTTTATATTTGAAACCCAGGAGGAAGGCTATTTATGTGAAGTGACAAGTACCTTAGACGAAAAATTTGAATGGCTAGAGGATGTAGCTCTTTGGGACACACCATTAGCAGAAGAGGATATTTCAAATTACAAAAAAAAGATGCTGGAAAATCAAGAGAACAGAAAAAAGGCAGAGGCTCGCGCTCTGACTGTCGAATGGGTTAATGGAGTAGATGATCATATTGTTCTGGTGATGAATAACGAGAAGGAGGCGCTTCTTGAATGTGCTACATATGAATCAAATAATGGATGTGACTATCCTATGTCAGTTATTGTGGAAAATAATATTGTTAAATTGATGTTAGAGACGGAAGAACGATACATTAAGCGTGAGTACCAGATAGTTGCGACAAATACGATAGAAATCATCAATCCATATTCTATACCGATAGTAATTGCTAATATTTCCACGATTCCAATAACTGTGATTACTCCGTTCGGTCAATTTTTGATTCCAACGGGCAGTTATAAGATTGCACCGGATATTATACGGGGAAGAATACCTACATATTGAACGGGAGATATGCTATGGAAGAAAAGAGAAAATATAATTTAAAAAAGGATGATAAACTTAGATTGCTCAAGATCCTTGATAGGGAAGGTAATGATAAATCCAATACATCAGATTTATACCGTGAACGTATTGGCTGTATTGCGACAGATTTTCAGTGGGACTATTATGTATCCTACAAGGGAAGAAATCGGCTTTTTATGCGGTTTGTAATAGATAGTAATGGGATGTACATCAATCGCAAGTTGCATACAAGCTTCGTGGAAAGCGTGACGGGAGATTCGGATGAAGTTATTCGGCTGGTTACAGAAAATTCCATTTATGTTTTGGAACGTGCAGTGATAAGAGAGGCTGAATATTTGGATGACAAGAATGTAATTGAATTGTTTTTAGATGAAGCAAATGATTATTACCTTGGGCGAGCCTATTATTTTGATTCAATTGGTAAGCGCCAGCTGCTGGATTATCACATTAATTTAGGAATGTTTCAAGATAGTGTTTTGATTTTCGGAACCGAGGGCGAAATTGAAGGGTGCACATTATGTCGGTCTTTCACTAAGGAAGCAGGGGTTCTGTTTTACAAGACATTTTGTGAAAATGAGTTATACACGCTCCTTATGTTGGTTCACAATACCGGTACGAGGGATTTGACTATTCGCATCGACTGGCATTCAAACACATGGACAATCAAAGCTGGAGAAAGTAAACGCATTATGCCTTGCTTATCGGACGGCTCTGATATAGAAGAGAGGGACAATAAGGATGAAGGATAATGAAGATTATGTTTTGATTGTATTTAATGACTCAATGCCAATGCTGTTTGAAGATGCTAAGATTCATTGGCAGGGTAATGTGTATAAATTGCCGTCCTTCATGCATATAGCCTATTCAGTAGACAGCATGATAGTATCAACCGATTTATTGTTAGAATTGTCCAATATGCCGAATGTTGAATTTGATATCAGATATATTTTGAACCTTAATAATAGGTTGGAACTGTATATGTTTGTGTCGTCGCTGGAGAATATTTATATGGTTAACCGTGGAATAAAAGAAATTATTCTGGACACAGGCTTGCAACTGCTTGCTTTAAAACCAGGCGGTATACCTTATAAAATACCAATAGATAGACTAAAGGTAAATTAGGAGATTTCAATGATTTATTTAACGAATGATTCAAATAAAGGTGTGTTTTTTCAAAGGTTTCACAACTGGAAATTGATTGATTTAAATAAGGATGATTATCTGCCGATCATTGGTGATACAGGGCTAAGTTCTGACGAGGCATATGAAAGTTATTACCGATTAGAGTGGTTTGATGGTGAGCCGTATACCACATTGGTTGCCCCGGAAAATGTAACTGAAGAAGAGAGAGATAGGGCTTTTTGGAATGGTGGCAAGGCTTCTTTCATTCGAACTTCTATAATTCGTTTATATGGAAATCAGATATATGAAATTGATAATTTAAAGTTTTTAGTGCTGAATGAAGCAAGCAAATTAGATGATTTGGTAAACCTTGAAGTCGACTATATTTTAGCTACCAGCCTTGAAGCATTCGAAACCGTAAAAAATAAAATCAAATTAAAATATTGCTACATAGGTGAAAGCAACAAGGCGATGCCGGATGGTTCGGTCATTCTGTTGGATGAAGATATACAAGAAATTATGTCGATATGACGGGAGGGAGTCCTGGTGTGTATGGCAATAGAAAAATTAAAATGAAATGAAAGACGGAGGTAGAATTATGCTGATTGATCAGATAATGGAAAAGGACATTACAAATTGCTTTGAAGCAATTTCAAAAGATCCTGAATTGCAGGATTTGGAGAAAAAATTTTATAAAGTACTTAAAAGAGTAGAACAAGATATTTGTTTAGAAGTGGAAGGTGTATTTAACGCCTACATGGCACAGGTTACCCGTATTTGCTATATGCAAGGCTTGAAAGATTTTGCAGAACTGCATTTGATTTTGAAAGAAAGTGTGACGAATATACTAAAAAAGTATGTATAGGATTAAATTGTACATAAACTTATGTAGAGACTGATTAAATAAAAGGTTATTTCACAAACAGGACTGGTGTTTGAAAATAACCTTTTTGTTTGTGCCTTTAAGTGTTGGGAGATACTATATAAGCTCATTGAATTATTAGAATAAATGTGGTATTATAACATTGAACAATAAAACTGAAAACACTGCAAAAAAGCAATTTAAAATATCGGAGGATTTGAAATGATTTTATATCATGGAAGTACTGACCTTGTTAAGAATCCTGAAATCCGTAAAGGGGATGCATTTCTTGACTTTGGTGTTGGCTTTTATACAACTACATCCTATGAGCAGGCAGAGCGTTGGGCAAAGATAAAAATGCGTCGTAAAAATGTCGAAAAGGGCTATGTGTCTGTGTACGAATTTGATTTGGAAAAAGCAGATCAAGAACTTTGTATTAAGAGGTTTGAAATTGCTGACGAAGAGTGGTTAAAGTTTGTTGTAAGTAATCGGAAGGGTGAAGGCTCAAATGACAATACAGATATGCATATCGGACCGGTTGCGGATGATAATGTATATCAGTCTATCCGATTATTTGAAACCGGCGCATATGATGCAGAATATACGGTTAAGAAGTTAAAAACGGAAGTGCTTCATGATCAATGGGCAATGCATACCGATAAAATATTAGAATATCTTACATTTGTAGAAGCAAAGAATGTGGAGTAGGAGAATGGTATGGGACAGGATAAATTTGCAGCAATGATGCCATATATCAGTGCTGATTTGATTTATATGATAGTCAGCAAGCAGGGGATATCTGAAGAGGATGCGATAAAGAAATTATATTGTTCCAAGCTTTATGCTGCACTTGAAAAGGAAGAAACGAAGGTATGGCATTATAGTACGCAGATGTTGTATTCATTGTTGGAGCAAGAGGAACAGACGGGCGATATTCAGTTTCCGGATGTGTAGGAGGTAGTTTGTATGTCAAAAGAATTGGCTTTTACTGTATTTTGTTTGGAAAATTATAAAGTTTATCGAAATTTGAGCGGGCATGAAGTGTCGACACTTTTTGAACAATATAAGGTGTTTGATTATATTCGGGAGTTTTATGACGTGCTGCATACTACCGGGCACAATTATATAAACAATGATATTGATAGTTACCTGAATGCAAGAGGTGTGGTATTTGCAAGTTAATTGGTGTGGTGAAAAATAATTAACTGCTGAACCGGCAACCAATCAGAAGGACAAAAAGCATCATAATCAAGGTAATAACATTGGTAATAACAAATTGACTGACCTTGTTTAAACCTCCTATTTTATTGATGTTTTTGAGTGCGTGAATTATTCGAGTCCGGCTGCCGGCATAACCTAGAAGTGCTTCAAATGCTTATAAAATGGGCGTTTGAGGCATTTTTTATTTTCTTGTTGCGATTTGTGTTACATTTTTATTTCTGTTCTCTAGCCCAAATGGTAAAATTAGCATTGGTAATGGCATCTGTTTTTCTGTTTTTTATCAGCAGAAAAGTCATTTTTCCTATGAAGCGCCCTATTTCTTTTTACTGTTTCCTTACCCATGTTTTTAATGAAAGAACGTGTATGTATAGTACAGAAAACACCTTCTTTAAAAAAGATATATTCTAAAAAAATGTATTGTATAATTTAAAATATACTGCTATAATAATCACCATAATAATTTTATGCAGAGTAGGTCTTTATGCGTTAAGTGCCTGTCGGACAGAGAGTTGCCGGCGGGACGAAAAGCGCCGGTTTGGCGCTTGCGGTATATGGACCGCATCTCGCTGCATCAGAAGATAAGTATGTATATATATCTCCTTTTGCGGTCGGATGTCTGTAGAAGGAGGTTTTTTATGAAAAAATTTGTCACCTTGTTTACAGATTCGGCTCGGGAGTTCAAAAAAGTACGTACACTGACTATGTGTGGACTTTTTGCGGCTCTGGCGTTTGTAATCGATTCTTTTTCCATTCAACTTGGGCCTAGCCTTAAGATTGGCTTCTCCGGTGTACCTAATGAAATTGTAGATTTCATGTTTGGTCCTGTTACGGGGGCTATTTTTTCCGGTACCATGGATATCTTAAAATTGATTGTTAAGCCTACCGGACCATGGATTCCTGGATTGACCTTGGATGCTTTTCTTGCAGGCTTGATTTATGGTGTATTTATGTACAAGAAGCCTATTCGTCTGTGGCGTATAGCAGCGGCAAAGCTGGTTGTTACGGTGGTTATCAATGTGTGTCTTGCTACATACTGGCTTGCTCAGGTACAAGGAGCGGGATTTTTGGCAACGTTGCCGAATCGTGTCATTAAAAATATAGTTATGTGGCCTATTAATACGTTGGTTACATTTTTGGTGTTAAAGCTGTTGGAGCGAGCCGGTATATTTCGGTCCTTTGGGATTTATCAGACATCCGGTAAGGCTAAAGAGCAGGCAATCAAAGACAAGGCAATGGAAGACATGACAAGTGAAGATAATGCATTTGAGCAGATTGATATGCGATAATTGTGATGACAAGGTAAATCATGATGAAGAAATTGTTAATAACAGGTTCCGGCGGCTTTTTTGGAAGTCGGGCAGCAGCATATTTTAATGGGAAATACCATGTGTGCACACCCAAGCATGGAGAGATGGATATCACAGATGGGGGCAGTGTTGAGAAGGCTTTTGTAACCTATAATCCTGATGTGGTAATCCATTGTGCTGCAATTTCAGATGTTGGAAGATGTGAAAGAGAACCGGAGATGTCCTGGGACATTAATGTAAACGGCTGCATAAACATGGCCAATTGGGCCGAGAAAATTGGTGCAAAATGTATCATTTGCAGCTCTGATCAGGTGTATTTTGGCAGTAAGGCAGTAGGGGCTCATAAAGAAGAGGAACACCTGCTGCCTCATAATTTGTATGGCAGACAGAAACTGGCGGCAGAAGAGGAATGTCTGAAAGTGGATCCGGATTGTGTGTTGCTTCGTTTATCATGGATGTACGACACGAAGACGGTACAGGAAGGGGAGCATGGAGATTTTATGCGGACCTTCCTTTCTAAAATCGGTTCGGAGGAGGCGCTGTGTTATCCTATATGGGATGTACGGGGAATCTCTAACGTTAATGAGGTCATCAGAAATTTGGAAGCGACTTTTGGAATAGCCGGAGGAGTCTATAACTTTGGTTCTCCAAATGACAGGAATATGTATGAGACCATGAAGAGTGTTTTTGAAAATCTGGGACTTGATTTAGGAAGGCTTAAGCCGAATGAACAGGCATTTCAGGATAATCCGAGGAATATTAGTATGGATCAGGACAAGATACAGGGATGTGGTATTGTATTTTCATCTACAGTAGAGAATTTGACCAAGCATATTGGGCAAATGTTAAAAGTTCAGTCATGATTTCACACATACCTTGTCTGATATGAATACCTGTTATGAAATACAGGAAAAGTGCAATATATAAAATTTTCTTAAATTTTGTGAATATAATTGTCTTAGAAGATGAAATGATGTATTCTAAAATTAGATGCTATTTAAAAATTTTATATCACGATTGGATAAATATATGAAGAATACGACTTTGTTTTACTTTATTAATTTTATATACTTGGAATTTATTTTTCACCTATATTTCTGGAAGAATGCAGGGCTTTGGCTGGTACCGACACTGACTATTGCTGCAGTAGTATCCTTAGTGCAGTCTCTTTTACAGGGAGTGTTAAAGGGCAAGGCAAATCGAATCTTTTTCTGGATTTTTATGGGAGTGGATTATCTGATTTTTGCCAGTCAGATGGTGTACCGGCATATCTTTAAGCAGCCATTGTTAATAGAAGCGGTATTTGAGGCCGGTGGAGATGCCTTGACGCAGTTTTGGCGTGAAGCACTTCAAGGGATTTTGGATGCGGGTCTGGGACTGGCCGCATTGGCTTTGGGGATTATCTGGACAATTATAGTCCTTCAGATCTGGAAGACTGAGCCGATGGTATTGAACCGCAAGAGGATATTGATACATGTAGGATGTATTGGTGGTGCTGTGCTGTTTACCGCTGCAGCTTTATTTGGGCTGTGCAAGTTGGCACCTGAACAATATGATGAATATCAGGAGTTTGGATATCCGGACGAGGTTATGGAACGTTTCGGTGTGCTTTCCTTTGGGGTTAGAGATATAGGACTGATGTACTTGCCTGAGAGAAAGGTTGAAATCATAAAGGTAGATGTGGGTGTGAACGGAAATTCCGGTGAGGATCATAGCAATGGCAGTGAGACTTCCGAAGTACAGGGAGATGAATCAAGTGGTTCAGACAGTACAGACGGTACTCACACGGACACCGGAGAGAGTACAGAGCCGGATCGTGTAGAACTTGTCAAAAAGCCTCAGGTTTTAAATGCAGATTTCACATATTTAAAGGAAGTTGGTTTGGATGAGGTGGATAAGGTTACAGATTATGTATTTTCCCTGGAACCTACTATGACCAATGAATATACCGGATTTTTTGAAGATTATAATCTGATTTATATTACTGCAGAAGGGTTTTCCACGGCAGCTATTGATCCGGAACTTACCCCTACTTTATATGCCCTGACCAATTCCGGTGTAGTAGTGCCGGAGTATTATGTGCCGCTGTGGCAGACCAGTACCAGCGATGGGGAATATGTTAATCTGACCGGTCTGATTCCTGATCAGCAGTTTAGTATGAAGCGCAGTGCAGTAAATGAGCAGCCTTTCAGTCTGGCCAATTATTTCAAGGAGGACGGCGCAGCTTGCTTTGCATATCATAATAATACCTTGGATTACTATAGCAGACACTTGAGCCATCCGAATCTGGGCTATGTGTTTAAGGCATCCAAGCTGGGGGATTTGGACGAGGCAGAATGGGGAGAATTTATTTTCCCGATAGAGCATCCAAAGTATTGGCCATCCTCTGATTTAGAAATGATGCAGGCTACCATACCGGAATACATTGAAGAAAGCCGTTTTCACGTATACTATATGACAGTGTCCGGTCATATGAATTATAATTTTCTGGGCAATAAAATGTCGTCGCTGCATAAGGAGGAGGTTGGTGAGTTACCTTATTCCGAGGAAGGCAGGGCTTATATTGCCTGTAACATGGAGCTTGACAGAGCTTTACAGTATTTAATTGAGCAGCTGGAAGCAGCAGGCAGACTGGAAGATACCGTGATATGTCTTAGTGCAGACCATTATCCTTATGGTATGGTGCAGGCCAATTATGATGAATTGATGGGGCAGTCCTTGGAAGGAACTTTGGATTTGTACCGCAATAGTTTGATTTTGTGGAATTCCGAAATGGAGACTGTGGTGATAGATGAGCCTTGCAGTTCCATGGATTTGATTCCTACATTGCTGAATTTATTTGGTTTTGAATATGATTCCAGACTGTTTTCGGGCAGGGATATTTTCTCTGATCGGATGCCGTTTGTAGTATTTGCCAACAGGAGTTTTATTACCGATGTGGCTTCTTACAACAAAAAGACCGGTGAGGTGATTTCCAGAACCGGAGAACCTGTCAGCGATGCATATATTGATCAAATGAAGGATTACGTGCGGCTGCTGCACAAGCATTCTGCCGGAATCCTCAATTATGATTATTATCATTATTTTCAACTGGCAATGCAGTGAGATGTAGTATCCCTGCGCCGAGTATTATGAAAGAATACCAAGCTGCTGAATAGCGTGAGCAACTCCGTCGGCATCATTGCTGAGGGTCACAAGGTCAGCAGCTTTTTTTACATGGGTACTTGCATTGCCCATGGCAATACCAATACCGGCAACAGTGATAATGTCCAAGTCGTTTTCGGAATCGCCAATGGCTATAGTCTTGTCTATAGCTACATCCAGCAATTCTGCCAAGAAAGCAAGCCCTTTGGCTTTGCTGACATCTAATTTGGTAAATTCCAGATTCACATGGCCGCCATTGACAACATGAAGCTTAGGGTTGGAACTTAAATAGGTGAAAACGGTACCACGGTCCCGGTAAGTACCATCCTTTAAGGGATAGAAATTGACAGTCCCTTTTTGTACAGGAGCCGATTTTTCCTTTAAAAATGCAAGCAAATCTTCTACGTAAGTGCTGGCTGCAAGGAGAGAGTTGCGCTGCGCTTCATTAATATCCATTTTGTAAATATTCAAGTACTGATTGTGTTGGCTGTAGCAGTGTCCTTCCACAAATACATGAAACAGGATATCCAGGCTTGTAAGTCTTTGTGCCAGAGGCCAAAACTCCTCCGGTGAAAAACAGTCTGCATATAGACACTCTTTGTCCGGCAACCTGTACACTGCCGCACCATTGGCTGTAATGGCATATCGAATACCTAACGCAGCTAATTCTGAAGGAATGCGGTCGTAAGGTCTTCCTGTGGAAATAATGACTTCTATGCCGGCTTGTATGGCTTTTCGGATGGCATCCCGGCTGGCAGGTGTGATTTCCAGATTGGTGTTAAGAAGAGTGCCGTCTAAATCTAAGGCGAGTATTTTGTGTGCTTTCATAAATCAATCATCCTCTTGCAGTAAATGCTATAATCTGGCCCGACCCATGCAATAGGTCTGCAGTACCTTGTAATCATCGTCTAACACCACCATATCTGCATCATATCCCACACCAATTACGCCCTTGCGGTTGCTTACACCGATACAACGTGCAGGGTTAATGGTACATGCATTGATTGCGTAATGAAATGGAACCATAGCTTCTTCTACTAAAATCCTCAAGCCCTCATTTAATTGAAGTGTAGATCCTGCCAGAGTGCCTGAATCTACCAGGTGTGCACTGCCGTCCGGATAAATCTCGATTTCATTGCCACCGAACTTAAATATGCTGCCCACAGGAGTGCCTTTGGCCATCAAGGCGTCGGAAACCATAATACCGTAATCAGGTCCTTTGCACATAAAGAAATTATTAAGTGCGGCAAGGGTAGAGTGATTGCCGTCACAAATGATCTCTCCATACATGGTACGCAAACGGAAGGCCGCGCCTACTAAACCGTTGGCACGGTGGCCGTAAGGGGACATGGCATTGTACACGTGGGTCATGCTGCGGGCGCCATGTGCATAGGCAATAACTGCCTGCTCATAGGTGGCATCTGAGTGACCGATACTGACAGTAACACCATTTGCGGTCAAATATTCTGTTAAGGCAAAATCTTCGTCATTTTCGGTTGCCATAGTGATCAGCTTGATATGGCCTTTGGCAGCAGTCTGATAGCGCTCAAACTGTTCTACAGAAGGCTTGACAATGTGCTGCTTCGGCTGAGCACCTTTGTATTTCATGGAGAGGTATGGACCTTCAAAATGAATGCCCAAAATCTCAGCTCCTTCGTAACCTTCCTCTATAACCTTAGCTACATTAGACAATGCCTTAGTCAACACTTCTTCACTCTGGGTAATGGTAGTAGGAAGGAAACCGGTAACCCCTTCGGCTACAATATTTCTGGTCCAATTGCGTAAGCCTTCCTCATTGGCATCATTGGTATCAAAGGTATAGGCGCCGTGGCAGTGAATATCGATAAAACCCGGCACAATACGCTTGGTTCCATAATCTACATCTGCCTCTCTGGAGCCATAGGGCAGAATATTGGTAATCTTATTATCCAGGATTTCAATGATTGCAGGAAAAAACTGGTCTGCAATCCATATTTTTTTACTTTGAATAAGCATACTAAAGTCTCCTTCAGATAAGTTTTCTGAATAGTATTATATATTATTATACAAAAAGTGTAAAATATTTTTAAGATATTATTTTTGGTAAATATTTATAGAAAGTACTTAGTAAAATATTTGGGCAGTGTTTGTGGTATTATTTGTGGAAATTATTGAGAGTAAATGATAGCCCTAACATTTGCCTTATTTATTTAACACGGCATTACAAAATGGAAAAATCTGTCAAAGAGTACAAAAAATATAT
>JAZRLF010000007.1:0-72222 GCA_045646695.1 Lachnospiraceae bacterium | reverse complement strand
ATTGCAGGATATCAAATCCCGAAATATCTTCTGCTAAAAATCAAAATCCGCATTATCCTCTACAGGATAATCATAATGCATTTGTGATTCTTCTACTGCAATCGCAAAATCCACCTTCGGCTTAGAAACACGTTTTGGAATCTCCATAGTCTTTGGGATAAAAATAAGTGGCTTTTCAACAGGTTTCTCCTGAACAACCACAGCAGGCTGCTCATCAAAATGAATCACCGTAACAACAGGTTCCTTTAAGTCTACAGTATCTGCAACATCTGCATCTTTTTCTTCTTCAGAAACAGGCTGCTCATCACATATCTGTTCTAAATCTGTCACGGCATCAGACACTTTCTTATCTGTGGACCATAAATACTGCTGAACAGAAATACCTAACAGTAAGATCACACCCATATAGATCAGAAAATCGTGCTGCAAATAAGTATCCAGCTTCAAAAGCTGCACTGCCAGCAAAAATAGCTCAGCCAGCATAAGCCATGTAGCAGGTCCCTTTCTATCTAAAAACCAATAAACAGAAATCCCTGCAATGGCCACCATAAATATAGGGTGACTGCCCAGATGAAATACAAAATCCTGAACTGCCTGTACATCCGGTAATTCCAGCATAAGTCCCTGATAACAGTGAAAGTTGCATGCCATCTGATAGTCCATACCGTAAATCCCGGACTGTGCCAATACAAAAGAGAGAACTGCGGCCACCACTCCGGCCCCGCCAATCAATGGTGTGAGCTTGTATGGAAGCTGATTTCTGCGATCACCCAGTACACGGCAAAGTAAAACTATTGCAAAGGCCAACACAGCTAAGACACCTGAAATGTCCAAAAAGCACAGTATCATGGCATAAAAACCAAGCAAAAATATCTGCAAATACTTCAGAAATCCCCGGGCACTGCCATAGAAATAATTTACAAGCCACAATGCAAGTATACCATATAATACCAACAACAGCATCATAGGATTACATTGCATGGAAGCAACAATACTGTCCGGCAAAAGCATGGCACCCGCCACAAAAAACAGTGCCGTAATCACGCCCTGTGACTTGCGAACAGCCAAATACCAAATGACCACACCTACCAATAACAGTACAAATTGAATAAATGCACCTGCTTCATATATATTGCCCAAAAACATACAGACAATATGCAAAAATGCTACATACAGTCTGGAAACCGGATGAGGATTCATATAAGCCATAGCCTCGCCCGAAACAAGCGCATGCTGAAAATATGTATAATCCAGTTCCCCGGGCCAAGCATTGTAAAAATAATCTACAAAGCGAAATACCCAGCCACCTACCATCAAAAGAGCCACTACACTGCATTCCAAAAATAATCCCTCACATTTGGAAAATTGCACAAAGCGCTGAGAACTTCTGGTTGCACGCAATAAAAAGGTACAGATAGCAGCAAGCAACACCCATACCAGCGTAGGTATCACAATATCCGCTGCATTTATCCGGGAATGACTGTCAATATACCCAAGGAAAGCAAAGGCATATCCGAAGCCTGCTGCCACAGTAAAGGCCAACCATATGAAAATTTCAGGTATGACTTGTAATCGCTTCATAGTACTCCTAAAAATCAGTTAAGTATTTTCTCAATATTGTATCGAGGTCTTTCTTTTACTTCCATATAAATCTTGCCGATGTACATACCCACAAGACCGATGGCAAATAACTGTAAACCACCCAAAAACCAGATAGACAGCATCAAAGAAGTCCAGCCCGGCTCTGTATTACCCATAAAATGTGCAACCAAAGCATACACAGCAGCCAGAATAGCCAGTGCTATAATAATCACACCCAGTCCCAAAATAAGACTGATAGGCTTTACACTAAAAGAAGTAATACCATTAAATGCAAGGGCAAGCATCTTCTTTAAAGGATATTTACTCTCGCCGGCTACTCTTTCCTTGCGGCTATAGTAAACGCTGGTAGTATTGTAGCCGATCAAAGGCATCATACCTCTTAAGAATAAATTGGACTCCTTAAACTTGCTGAAATGCTCCAACGCACGCTTACTCATAAGGCGGAAATCGGCGTGATTGTACACCGTTTTTACTCCCATTATTTCCATGAATTTATAAAATCCCTGTGCTGTAAAACGCTTAAAGAAGGTATCTGTGCTGCGGTCATTACGCACACCATATACAATGTCATTGCCCGCATAATAAGCGTCCACCATCTGTTCAATAACAGTCACGTCATCCTGTAAATCTGCATCGATAGAAACAGAAATGTCACACATATCCTTGGCTACCATAAGACCTGCAGTTAAAGCATACTGATGTCCTACATTACCTGCCAGATTAACACCTTTTACCTGTGTCGGATATTTGTCATGTTCACTTTCGATCAACTCCCAGGTACGATCCTTACTGCCGTCATTAACAAACATAACAAAGCTGTCCTCAGTGATCTTGCCTTTAGAAATCAGGTCGGCAAGCACTCCTCTTAAAGCCTCAGAACAAATCTCCAGTACTTCTTCCTCTTTATAACATGGAACTACAATCGCTAATTTGTACATAGTTATCCTTTCTGTGTTTATGCCTGTTCAATAGCCTGAGCCAGATCGGCAATAATATCCTCAATATTCTCAATACCGACAGATAAACGGATCAGATCCGGTGCTACACCTGCTTCCACTAACTGCTCGTCATTCATCTGTCTGTGTGTATGACTGGCCGGATGCAATACACAGGTTCTGGCATCTGCTACGTGGGTTACGATAGCAGCCAGCTTCAGTTTATCCATCATAACGGATGCAGCTTCTCTGCCGCCCTTTAAGCCAAAGCTGATAACACCACAGGAACCATTTGGCATATACTTCTGTGCAAGCTCATAATATTTATTGCTCTTTAAGCCCGGATAATTCACCCAGGCAACCTTTTCATGTGCCTCTAAAAATTCTGCAACCTTCTGTGCGTTCTCACAGTGACGAGGCATACGAAGATGCAAGGTCTCAAGACCAACATTTAATAAAAAGGCATTCATCGGAGACTGGATAGAACCCAAATCTCTCATAAGCTGAGATGTAGCCTTGGTGATATAAGCACCCTTGCCAAACTTTTTGGTATAAACAATGCCATGATAAGACTCATCCGGTGTGCAAAGTCCCGGGAACTTATCCGGATATTTGCTCCAATCGAAATTGCCGCTGTCTACAATGGCACCGCCTACGCACATTGCATGGCCGTCCATGTACTTGGTGGTAGAATGCGTAACAATATCTGCACCAAATTCAAACGGTCTGCAGTTAATAGGGGTTGCAAAGGTATTATCTACAATTAACGGTACTTCATGTGCATGTGCCACTCGTGCAAATTTCTCAATATCCAATACCACTAATGCCGGATTTGCAATGGTCTCAGCCACAACACACTTGGTGTTTGGCTGGAATGCAGCGTTTAATTCTTCTTCGCTGGCATCCGGATCTACTACGGTACAGGAAATACCCATCTTTTTCATGGTACAGGTCAGCAGGTTAAAGGTACCGCCATATACGGTAGAACTCATGATCAAATGATCGCCCGCCTCACAGATATTAAATACTGCATAATAATTGGCAGCCTGTCCGGAAGAGGTAAGCATAGCAGCCACACCACCTTCCAGTTCACATATTTTCTGTGCAACCGCATCATTGGTAGGGTTCTGTAAACGAGTATAAAAATATCCGCTGTCCTCTAAATCAAACAAACGTCCCATCTGTTCAGAGGTGTCATACTTAAAGGTTGTACTCTGATAAATAGGCAGCACTCTCGGCTCGCCCTTCGTCGGCTTCCAGCCTGACTGTATACAAATCGTCTCGCGTCTCATCTTCTTTTATCATCCTTTCCTGTATTCTGCAGGTTTTATATTATCAAGGAGTTTTCCCCTACACACGTCTTATTCGTCCCAGTTGTGGTAAACTGCTTCTACGTCGTCATCATCATCCAGTAAGTCCAAAGTCTTCTGAAGATTTTTTACAGCAGTTTCATCTGTTAAAGTCACATAATTCTGAGGAATCATAGTAACCTCTGCACTAACCATAGGAATGCCTGCTTCTTCTAAGGACTTCTTCACATCATCCAAAATCTCCGGATCTGTTAAAATCTCAAAGCTGTCTTCTTCCTCATTAAAATCTTCCGCGCCTGCATCCAGAGCTACCATCATAAGCTCATCTGCATCCATATCGCACTCTTCCTTATCAATGATGATCTGACCTCTTTCGTCAAACATAAATGATACACATCCCGGTGTACCAATACTGCCCTGTCCTTTTGTAAATGCACTTCTGACATTGCCTGCAGTACGATTTTTATTGTCTGTTAAGGTTCTTACAATAATAGCAATACCATTAGGGCCATAACCTTCGTATGTGATGTATTCGTAATTTACATTGCCCAGTTCACCGCTTGCTCTCTTGATACCTCTTTCGATAGTATCGTTAGGCATGTTATTGGATTTAGCTTTTTCAATAACCTTGGCAAGCTTGAAATTGTTAGAAGGATCCGGACCGCCCTCCTTTACTGCAACAGCAATTTCTCGACCGATAATGGTAAAGATTTTACCTTTAGCAGCATCATTTTTTTCTTTTTTGTGCTTAATATTGGCAAATTTAGAATGTCCTGACATAATATTACTCCTCTTCTGATTCAGATTCTTCTGCCGGCGCTTCTGCCAGCTTCGTTACAAGTACACTTTGTACCCGCATATTTTCTATTGATAAAACTTTGAAATTATATCCTTTATAATCATAATCAAAGTCTTCATCCGGTTCCGGTATGTGTTCCATCACACCAATAATAAAACCATTTAAGGTTTCAAATTCTGTGTCATCAAAAACAATGTCTAACTGTTCTTCGATGTCCTGCAGCGGAGTCATACCCTCCATCACATAAGAGTCACTGCTGGTCTCTTCAATAAAATCCTCGTCCTCGTCATACTCATCCTGGATTTTACCTACGATTTCTTCCAAAATATCTTCCATGGTCACCAGACCTGCTGTCTGGCCATACTCATCTACTACAATCGCCATCTGAAGCTTCTTGGACTGAAGGGTCTCAAACAAATCATCGATGTAACGGGTAAGCGGAATATACTCTGCCTTGCGTAACAGACCTTCTATTAAGCCTACCGAAACATCCCTTGCATTACCTGCATTATAAAAACGCATTGCATCCTTTAAATATAAAACACCTACAATATGGTCAATATTCTCTTCATATACAGGGTAGCGGCTATTCTTACCTTCCAGCATAAATTGTAATGCTTCATCTAATGTCATCTCCGCATCTATGGCAACGATCTGACTGCGATTGGTCATAATATCCTGGGCTTCCTTATCTCCGTACTCAAAGATTTTGTGAATCATCTGAGCCTCGTTATCCTCAATAACCCCCTGCTCATTACCTTCATGGACCATGTCCATAATTTCTTGCTCTAATACGGTAAGGGCTTCTTCTCCCCGACCGCCAAATAGGAACAGCATACCCTTTACTGTCCAGTTTGGAAGTGTCATTAAAGGAGTAACTATTCTGTCTAATATGCGTATAAAATCTACGCATCGATAAGCCCACTTTTGAGGTTTACGTACTGCCAACCTGCGCGGAAGCATAATTCCAAAGCTGGTCACCAGATAAATAAATATCAACACCACTACTATAGCGGATATTATATGTAATACGCTTACCTCTACCTCTGACCCACTTATGTATACCGTCTTCAGCAGCCAATCAGCAAGAAATCCTTTTGACTTTAAAATCCCTTTAAAAAAATCTGCACATTGATGTGTCACAGTTCCAAATAAAACTGCCCCCATAATAGCATGTACCAAAGTTGCTACTGTACTGGTCAGCTGATCTACCCTGCCCCTTGCATCCGCATAATGATTAATGAGAGCAGCCTTCCTGTCCTGTTCCTCATCCTGCCTGCGCTCCATTTCTCTTTCATCCACTACACTAAGCGCAGCCTGAAATCCGTACACCAAAATATCAACTATCAATAATCCTAAAAATAAAATCACTTGTGCCGTCCCGGCATAATCTGGCATAATTCTTCTCCTCTGTTTCTTTCACCTGTTGGTCCTTTACCTGCAAGCCCTATACCTGCAATTTTCAGATGAAGGCAACGCCCAAAAAGGCCCATCGGACCTTTTGCATGAGCATACATTTTTAATATAACATTTTTATCCTTGTTCGTCAACAGAATGACTGTTTGCCAATGACAAACTTATTTCTAAAGCAGAATTCACCTGCCCCATAATATCATCTCCCAGATGACAAACCTTATCTTTCAGTCTTTTTTTATCTATGGTTCTCAGTTGCTCCAACAAGATCACAGAATCCTTTTCCATATCATATATATTGGAGGATATGGTAATATGGGTAGGCAGCTTGGCTTTTTCCAGCTTGCTGGTTATAGCTGCACATATTACAGTTGGACTATGTCTGTTCCCAACGTCATTTTGTATAATTAAAACCGGTCTGATGCCGCCCTGTTCACTTCCTACTACAGGTCTTAAATCTGCATAATAAACGTCACCACGTTTCATTTTTACGCCTTCCTTTCTATGTAAAGGTTCTTCTTTCATAGCTTAGTATGGCTCAAAATTTCTGCAGTATACACTTTGGGTTCTAAAGTTTTTTGTAAAGATAAACACGAGGAACTCGTCTTCCCAGATCGCAGGCAAACTCATAATGAAATCTGCCGCTGATATCACCAAGCTCCTCCATGGTAATCTCCTCTGTACCGTCTCTGCCGATCAATGTGACAAGATCATGCTCCTGTGCATCCGGAATGTGACTCACATCCACCATAAACTGGTCCATGCACACTCTACCCAAAATAGGAGCTTTTTGCCCTCTGATCAGCACATATCCTTTACCGGATAAACTGCGAGGATAACCATCTCCATATCCTACCGGAATGGTGGCAATACACATATTCCGTTCTGCCACAAAAGTTCCCCCATAACTTACCGCTGTACCTTTTTGAATCTCTTTTATATATACTATGCGGCTATACAAAGACAGTGCAGGTCTTAATGAAGTCACTTCACGTTCCATTTCCCCGGAAGGCCATAAACCGTAAGTAGCAATACCTGCTCTTACCATATTCAGATTACACTCAGGCAGGGCCAGAATACCTGCGCTGTTAGAGCAATGCTTATAAGGAATGGAAATCCCAAATCTTGCTTCCACCTCAGACACAAAATCACAAAATCTCTGAAACTGAAGTCCGGCTGCACTAAGTTCTGCCTCATCTGCTCTTGCAAAATGGGTAAAAATACCATGCAGTTCCAGGTTGTCCACAGAAAGAAGCTTCTCTACAAATGCCATCCCCTTTTCATCCGGTGTAATACCGATACGACTCATGCCGGTGTCCACCTTTAGGTGCACCTTCAAGACCTTTCCGGCTTTGACAGCTGCATCAGCATACTGCCGAAGAGAATCCTCTCTAAATACCGTAGGAATCAAATCATACGAAACAATCTCTTCATAATCTGCCGGAAAGGTGTAACCCAAAATCAAAACCGGCTTTAAAATCCCCTGTGTTCTAAGTTCTATGGCTTCTTCCACGGTTGCAACTGCATAGCCGTAAACCCGGTCATTTTCTTCAAAAATACGGGCAATCTGCACTGCACCATGACCATAGCCATTGGCCTTAACAACCACCATCACCTTACAATCCGGCTTAAGCAGTCTGCACATACTCTCTATATTGTGCTCAATATGATTTAAATTAACCTCTGCAAAAACTCTGTTATATGTTTTCATGAAATAAAATCATGCAGACATGTCTGCAATTGCTCCTTATACAATTAGGATTTCTTTTGTCCCAAGTAATAAACAAGGCGCCAAAAGCTTCGGCCTCTGGCGCAAATTATTATGACTCCTCTTTGGACAGCTTATAGGACAGCTTCATCAGGCTTTCGGATAAATGTACATTTTCCACCTGGATATCCTTTGGCACATTCAAATCCACATGTGCAAAATTCCAAATCGCTTTGATATGATTCTTTACTAATCTATTGGCAACCTCTACTGCACCGGTCTTAGGAATCGTAAGCACCGCAATATCGATGTCATTTTCCTTGATAAAGGCTTCCATATTCTCCATAGGCTGTACTTCCATATCACGGATTTTCTTGCCATGAAGTGCCGGATTGGCATCAAAAATGCCTTTGAAAATAAAACCTCGCTTCTCGAAGTTCATATAGTTGGCAATAGCCTGACCCAGATTGCCGGCACCGATAATAATCAGATGATGCTTCTCTGTCAGGCCCAATATCTTACTGATCTCACTATATAAATACTCAACATTGTATCCGTAACCCTGCTGTCCGAATCCGCCGAAATTATTAAAATCCTGTCTGATCTGAGATGCTGTTACCTTCATAAGACTGCTAAGCTCCTGTGAAGAAATACGCTCAACACCTTTATCCTTTAAATCTCCCAAGTACCTGAAATATCTAGGAAGTCTTGCAATAACAGCCTGTGATATTTGTTTTTCCATTTGTTTCTTATCTCTCTTCCCAAAAAAACTAATTTGACTGTATTTTATCAAATTATGTCTCATTATTCAATACCAAAGTGAAAATTTTACCAGTCTGCAGGGGTAAAATACTTCTCTCTTCACATATTATTTGACACACCGGAGGATTTCAGATAAAATAAAATAGATATGTCAGGTGTATGCAAAACACCTGCTCAGACATGTAATTTGGAGGTACAACATGGTTTTATCTTGTCAGGACATCGGCAAAAGCTTCGGCGAAGTGCCTATTTTGTCCCACATTTCCTTTCATATAGATGATTACGAAAAAGCTGCTATTGTAGGCATTAATGGTGCCGGCAAGACTACTCTGCTTAAAATTATCGTCGGTGAATATCAGGCAGACCAGGGTCTTGTCACCTTTGGCAAAGGCATTTCCTGGGGGTATCTTGCCCAGCATGGCGCTCTGAATACCGATTATTCCATCTATGACGAGTTATTAAGCGTTAAGCAGGACCTGATTGATTTAGAACAGAAAATCCGTACTGCGGAAGCCCAGATGAAATCTGCCCAAGGTGCTGCCTTAGAGGAGCTTATGGACCGCTATTCCAGACTCACCCACCAATTTGAGGTACAGGGCGGCTATCTTTATCGCAGTGAGCTGGTTGGTGTACTAAAGGGCTTAGGTTTTGGTGAGGAGGATTTTTCTAAGCCGGTAAATACCCTTTCAGGAGGTCAGAAAACTCGTGTCGCATTGGGTAAGCTACTACTCCAGAAGCCGGACTTTATTATTTTGGACGAGCCTACCAACCATTTGGATCTGAATTCCATTGCATGGCTTGAGAACTATTTATTAAATTACAAAGGTGCTGTACTCATTGTATCCCACGACCGCTACTTTTTGGACCGTGTTGTTGGCAAGGTTATCGAAATCGACCAAACCAAGTCCCATGTTTTTTCCGGCAATTACACCCAATATGCCCAGAAAAAGGAACAGCTGCGGATTGCTTATATGAATGCATATTTAAACCAGCAGCGTGAAATCAAGCACCAGCAGGAGGTTATCGAAAAGCTCCGCTCTTTCAACAGAGAAAAATCCATCAAACGTGCAGAAAGCCGTGAAAAGCTTCTGAACAAGATTGAGGTTATTGACAAACCGACGGAAGTACATACCGACATGAAGCTGATCTTGGAGCCTGCTGTTACCAGCGGCAATGATGTACTGCAGATTGAACAAATGTCCAAGTCTTTCGGTTCTCTGCATCTGTTCAGCGGACTGAATCTGGAGATCAAACGTGGAGAACATGTTGCCATCATCGGCGACAACGGCACGGGTAAGACTACCCTGCTGAAGATTTTAAATGGATTAGAGCAGGCAGATACCGGTACCTTTAAGTTGGGCACCAATGTAGAAATCGGCTATTATGACCAGGAGCAACAGCTTTTACATCCGGAAAAGACCCTTTTTGAAGAGATTTCCGACACTTATCCGGATATGTCCAATACCAAAATTCGCAACACCCTTGCTGCTTTTCTCTTTACAGGGGACGAAGTATTCAAGCAGATCAAGGATTTAAGCGGCGGTGAAAAGGGCCGTCTCTCCCTGGCAAAGCTGATGCTTAGCAATGCCAACTTTATTATCCTGGACGAGCCTACCAACCATTTAGATACTGCCAGCCAGGAGATTTTAGAGGATGCCCTGAATCATTACACAGGCACCCTACTTTATGTTTCTCACGACCGATATTTTATCAATCGCACTGCCTCCCGTATTTTAGAGCTTTGCGGGAAGGAATTTTTTAATTATATCGGTAATTATGATTATTATCTGGAAAAGAAAATCGCTCCTGTGGCAGATGCCGTACAGACTGTCAACGCACCTACAGAAAGCAAATTAGACTGGAAGAGCCAAAAAGAAGAACAGGCCAAACAGCGCAAACGGGAAAATGACCTCAAAAAATGCGAAGACATGATTGCTGTTTTGGAAGAAAAAATCTCCGCCATCGACGCCAAAATGGCACTGCCAGAGATATCCTGCAATTCTGCAGAGCTTGGTAAGCTGGTCAAAGAACAAGCCGAGCTACAGACCAAATTAGATGCCCAGATGGAATTATGGGAAACCTTAGCATAAACAAAGCGGACAAGTCCGTTTCAAACTAATAAAGGGGCCACACGGCCCCTTTAAGCTTTTTTCTCACTATATATTCTGTCCAGTCCATTATTTTTGATATTCTCATATGCATTAATCATATGCTGACTAGCCACCTGCTCCGCCAAATCCGGATTATTGGACCGGATAGCCTCTAGCAGTCTCTCATGCTCCAAATTGGAAGCTTCTCCCCTGCGCTTATTGGATAGTGTCATGCGCCTGATACGAATCACAAACTGGTGCAGATCCCTAAGCTGATGCTCCAAAAGCTTACTATGGCAGGCCCGGTATAACACATCATGAAACTGATTATCCAATTCCGCCAACTGCTCATGATGCTCTTTGGCAGCATGAAACTTAGAAAGATAAATAATCTCCTCCATCTCCTCTAACTGCTCGCCGGTAATATGCTCACAAGCCCATCTGGCTGCAAGACCCTCTAACCTGGCCCGAATTGCATAAATATCATGTACATCTTCTACCGTAATACCGGTAACATAAGCTCCTTTATTCGGAATGATCTGAATCAACCCTTCCAGTTCCAACTGACGAAAAGCCTCACGCACAGGTGTCCGACTCACACCCAACTCTTCACCTATGGCAACTTCTCTTAGCTCTTCCCTATCCTTGTATTTACCGCTCAGAATATCATCTCTTATCCGATGAAAAACACGACCTCTGAGAGAATACTTATCCGTTACATCCTTCCCCATATCTCGATTACTCACTTTACTCCTCCATAGAGCCCTGCCTCTGCACCGGGTCTCTTCCCACAGGAAATGCATTAAACACATCCCTATAATGCATCATTGTATACAATCCATACAATCTTGTCAATTGTATTTTTTATCCCCTTTTGATATGAATTGCTCCCTTCCATCCCTTTTTGAAATGTTTGCAAAACTTGTTGGCTACCTGCCAGAGCAATATATGTTCTGTCTGAAGGGCCTTGAAAAGCGTCGGTCCTTAGCGAAGCAAGGCAACAGCCGCAGTCTGAGCTTAGTACCGCTACGCATTTTCATGGAGCGGGAGGGTCCATGAAGCAGAATATATATTGCTCCGGCAGGTAGCCACCAAGTTTCACAAACACTTACTTTTTTAATTTTTATGGAACCTTTTCCTTGCTTTAAACATAATTTATAGCATAACAATCAATTTGGAGGTTCTTATGAGCGATTTATCAAATAACTGCGGATGCGGATGTGCAAGAAATAACAATTCCTGTGGATGTGGATGCGGCTGTGGCAATTCCTTATTTGGCGGCGGCAACAACAGCTGTATCTGGATTATTTTATTGCTGTTCTTCTGTGGCGGCAATAATAGCTGCGGCGATGGATGTGGATGCGGTAATTCTCTGTTCGGCGGCAACAACGGCTGCTGTGAATGGATTATCTGGATTATCCTTCTCTCCTGCTTCTGTGGCGGCAACAACGGCTGTGGCGGCAACAACAATTGTGGCTGCAACAATGGCTGCTGTTAATTGCATCTAAGATGGTTGGGCGGCGTAAAAACCGCCCTTCCATAAGCCTAATGTCAAGACATTTGACATACTTAAGAAATTATTTCATATAGTAAACCAAAGGAGGTGTGATATGGAAGATATTGACAAGCTGCAGAAAACTTTTGAAAATCTAGACAGATTGATTGATGCATTAATTCCATTCGTTTCCTCCGAAATGCGAGGCAAGTTACATCATGTACATCGCACGTTAGAACCTATGAAGCATCTAAAAGATATGTTCCGAACGATGGAAATGATGCGGGCCATGCAGGCTGCTATGAACGGAGGCTCTGACGGAGCGCCGGATTTGTCCGCTCTTTCCGGCTTTTTAAGCCCGGAACAAGTGCAAATGTTTGAAATGTTTCAAACCATGCAGGATATGAATATATAATATTATAAAATAAGGAGACCGGTACATGAACAAACCTTCTTGGATGTCAGATCCAACCATTTCACATATTTCACAGGAAAAGTTGGATTTTCTGTCACAAATGTTTGAAAAAGTAAAAGATAAAAACAAAAATGAGCTGATGCCCTTTCTTATGGCCATGTCCGGCAAGGCCAAACAATCCTTGAGATTTACTGCTGATGAAATGCAGCTTATTATCTCAGCCATAAAAAGGGCTTCCAGCTCGGAAGAACAAAAACAAATTGATAAAGTATTAAATATGGCAACTAAAAAGCGCTCCTAAATTAATAGTCACTGTTGCTTTTGGTGCCTGCTAAAATAGCGATGGTTGCGCTGGCGCCGATTCGATTCGCACCGGCTTCTACCATTGCCATTGCTCCTGCACTGTCACGTACACCACCGCTGGCTTTTACACCGATATCCGGTCCCACAGTCTTACGCATAAGCGCAATATCTTCTGCAGTTGCGCCACCGGTAGAAAATCCTGTAGATGTCTTGACAAAGTCTGCGCCTGCTGCTACGCTGAGTTCGCAGGCTTTTACGATTTCATCCTTGGTAAGAAGACAAGTTTCTAAAATAACCTTTAACAATGCACTGCCGCAGGCAGCTTTTACTGCTTTGATATCCTCTAAAACAATGTCATATTTGCCATCCTTTAAAGCAGCAACATTTAAAACCATATCGATTTCCTGAGCACCGTCTGCTACCGCACACCCGGTTTCCACTGCTTTTGCTTTGGTACTCATCTGGCCTAACGGAAAACCTACTACGGTACAAACTTTTACATCCGTTCCTTTTAACTGTTCAGCCACGAAAGCGGTATAGTACGTATTCACACAAACGCTCATAAAGCCGTATTCCTTGGCTTCCTTACAAATCTTTAAAACAGCAGCTTCTGTAGCATCTGCTTTCAGAATGGTATGATCAAATAATTTCGGTGATAACATTTTTAAGTCCTTCTCTTTCTTCCTTACTGATAAATGCTGCATCTGCAGCATTTAAATATAATTGTCGTTCTTCTTCTACGGTGAGTGCCAGTCGCTCTCTCAAGTACTGTATTTCCTTTGCTATAGTCGTCTGGGAAACAGTACGGTTGTCTGTACCCACTGTAACGGGAATTCCGCGATAAAGGAATTCTTTAATGGGATGCATCTGAATATTCTCCACAGCTTTAGTTTGCACATTGCTCTTTGGACAACATTCCAGCGTAATCCTCTTTTCTGCTAATTCATTCACCAGCCCGGCCTCTTCTGCAGCCCTCACACCATGTCCTAAACGCTTAGCACCAAAAACCAGGGCAGAATGAATGCTTTCCGGCCCGTCTGCTTCACCTGCATGTATGGTATATGGAACTCCCAGATTTCCTGCATAGACAAATAGGTCTTCAAATTCCTTTGTGGGAAAAACAGCCTCTGCACCGGCCAAATCGCAGGCACATACCCCTTTGCCCAGGTATTTTGCAGTAAGCCTTATGGTTTCAAAATTTGCTTCCTTATTGTCCCTGCCCCGCATACAGCATAGTATCAGCTGTATCTTTATCTGTGGTCTTTTGTTATTTTGGACCATATCCCTGCCTATATCAGAAGCACCAGAATCTTCTAACGCCTCTGTAGCATCATGGTCATGTAAAAGTTGCATAGCCTCTTGCACGCCGGAAATAGCCGCCCGAACAACTTCCTCCTGTGTTAATCCTTTCTGCAAATGCAGCTGGGGTGCAAAACGAATCTCAGCATACAGCATCCTCTCAGCAGCCAATTCCTCAATCAAATCTATCATGGACTCTTTGATGCCTTCGACCGTCTGCAGCACACGCAATGGTATATCAAACTTCTCCAGATAGTCGTTTAAGCTTTTACATTCTGCCGGACAAACCATCTTTGCCTGCAGTTGTTCTATGGAAGCCGCCGGCAAAGAAATCCCCTGCTTCATGGCCTGCTCCCACACAGTAGCCACCGGAAGAGAACCATCAAAATGCAAATGTAAATCAATCATATTATCCTCTGTATATTTATGTCAGGTTTCCCGGACCAAATCCATATGGTAACATATCCTTTAAAGTAAATTCCTGATATGCCTCATGAGAAGTTCCAATGATAATTCGGAAGGTTTCATAATCGCAAAACTCCATCATAACCTGTCTACACACACCGCAAGGTGCGGTAAATGCCAATTCTCCGCCTTCCGGTCCCGCCACAATAGCAATGGCTTCAAATTTCAGTTCTCCTTCACTAACAGCCTTAAAAAATGCTGTTCTTTCCGCGCAGTTAGAAGGTGTATACCCTGCATTTTCAATATTGCAGCCCCGGTATATCTTACCGGATTTACCCAAAAGTGCTGCGCCGACTTTAAAATGTGAATATGGTGTATATGCATGCTCTCTGGCTGCAATTGCTTCTTTTATTAATTTTTCTTCCATAAAATACCCTTTGCAGGATTTTGTGACCAAAACCCTGCACAAGCTTTCTTTTTATTTTGATTTCGCATACGGCTTGCCGCTTGCTGCCGGAACATGAGATTTGCCTACGAACAGTACCAATGCAATAATTGTTACAATGTATGGAATCATAGAAATCAGGTTCGGTGAAATAGAAATATTCGGATTGGTACTTGCTAAAGTCTTAATACCGTTACACAGACCAAACAACAGACATCCCTTCATAGCACCCTGAGGTGTGAATTTACCGAAAATAACAGCAGCAATGGCGATAAAGCCCTGACCTACAATCAGAGATGGTCTGAACTGATTTACAGTGGCCAAAGTAATATAAGCTCCGCCTAGTCCTGCCAGAAAACCTGAAGTGATCACACAAATATATCGGATCCGGAAAACATTGATACCTAAGGTATCGCATGCCTTTGGATGTTCTCCCACTGCACGCAGTCTCATACCGAACTTAGTCTTGTAGAAAATAAACCAAACTACAGCAACTAATATAAAGCAAAGATATGCCGCTGCATAGGTGCTGAAAACATTGTAACCGAAACTGCCCACTTCAAATACACCGTCAAAAAGCTTTGGAATCTTGGCAGAAATATCGATAGGCGGTGTATCAGAGGAATTATCAAACATAGCACGGCAGATAAAAATGGCAAGACCCGGAGCCAGGAAATTAATTGCTGTACCGGAAATGGTCTGATCTGCTCCACAGGAAATACATGCATAAGCATGGATCAATGCTACCAAAGCACCGAAAACACCTGCGGCAAAGAAAGCCAGCCAACCATTGCCTGTATAAAGAGCAACAACGGAACCGGAAAAAGCACCTACCGTCATCATACCTTCGATACCGATATTTACTACACCGCTTCGCTCAGAAAAGCAGGAGCCTAATGCAGCAAATAATAACGGAGGCGTAGCAATCAGTGTTGCATTAATAATTAAACCTAAATTAGAAATAAATGCATCCATTTTTATTTACCTCCTTTTTTCTTGTTTAATAAGTATCTGAAGATGTGTGAAATCGCAATGAATAATACGATAACACCCATAATGATATCGATAACTTCGCTCGGTGCATTGATCAGAGTAAGCTTGGTACCGCCATACTTCATCATACCATAGAAAATACCGGAGAAAATACAGCCGATTGGATTGGAGGATGCAATCAGAGCAACAGAAATACCTTCAAAACCGAAGCCCTCCTGACCTGCAAACTGGCTGATACGGGAACCCATACCACACAGCTGCACCATACCGCCAAGACCTGCCATAGCACCGGATATAGCCATTGCCTTCATAACTGCTGCATTGGAATTAATACCACCGTACTCAGCTGCGTTTTTGTTAAAACCAACGGCACGCAGCTGGAATCCCAGGGTTGTTTTGGATATGATAAACCAGATTACCACAGCAGCTACTATTGCAATCACGATGCCCCAGTTAGTATTTTTACATTCTGTCAGCTTTGTTATAAAATCAGGACAAATAATAGATGCACTGGCTGCAATATCCTTGGTTGCCTCGGCGTTGCCCTCATTGTGTAAAAATTCTGTATTTACCAGATAATTGCTCAGATAGTAAGCAATCCAGTTAAACATGATATAAGAAAGTACTTCATTAATACCTTTCTTTACCTTTAAAACAGCTACAACCGTACCCCATAATGCACCTGCTGCCATGGCAGCAACAGCACATACTACAGCATGCAGTACCGGCGGCAAATCTAAACATACACCTACAATACAGGCAGCCATAGAGCCTACTACAAACTGTCCCTCTGCACCGATATTAAATACACCTGTCTTAAAAGAGAAGGCAACAGATAAACCGGTTAAAATAAGGGGAGCTGCATATACGATGGACCAAGCGATATACTTAGGCTTTCCGAATACACCGTCAACAAGCTTTCCATAGGCTTCTAACGGATTGATGCCGATTACTGCCAAAAGGATGGCACCTACTACGAAGCCCGTGATAATTGCAATCAAAGTATACAGTACACTGCTGTCTTTGATCGTCTGAAGAATCGTTTTCTTATTATTCATGGTGCGCACCTCCTGCCATCATAAAGCCAAGCTCTTCTTCGTTGGCATCCTTACCAAGTACAGAACCGGTAATCTGACCTTCAAAAATAACTTCAATACGGTCAGACAAACTCATAACTTCATCTAATTCAAAGGAAACCAGCAATACTGCCTTGCCTTTATTACGCTGCTCTACCAAATACTTGTGAACAAATTCAATAGCACCAACGTCCAGACCACGGGTAGGATTTACAGCAATGAGTAAATCTGCATCGTTGGTCACTTCTCTGGCAATAATTACCTTCTGTTGGTTACCGCCGGACAAAGTACCTGCTGCTCTGTCAGCAGAGCCTCTCGGACGGATATCAAACTTCTCAATCAGCCCAAGTGCATGCTCCTTCATAGCGTTTTTGTCCAAGATACCCTTCTTGGAGAAAGGTGCCTTTTCAAAATTCTGAAGTACCAGATTCTCTGCAATAGAAAAATCCAATACCAGACCATGTTTCTGTCTGTCTGCCGGAATAGATGTTATGCCCAGATCAAAGGCTTTTCTCGGAGTTACATTATAAGCATCCTGTCCGTTAATGGTCACACTGCCGCTTGTAGCTTTACGAAGACCTGTCAAAATCTCAACCAATTCTGTCTGACCGTTACCGTCAACACCCGCGATACCTACAATTTCACCGGCACGTACCTGAATGTTAAAGCCATTTAGGATTTCTACATCACGGTAATCCTTGCCATGCAGATCCTTTACATCCAGAACAACCGCACCCGGCTCTATTTCCTTCTTTTCTACACGGAAGGTGACATCACGACCTACCATCTTGGCAGCAAGTTCATTTTCATCTACGTCCTTTACATCTACAGTGCCGATATATTTGCCGGCACGGATAATGGTACATTTATCAGCACAGGAGGTAATCTCCTTTAACTTATGGGTAATCAGAATAACAGACTTGCCATCTTTTGTCAGATTACCGATAATTTCGATTAATTCACCGATTTCCTGAGGAGTCAATGAAGCGGTAGGCTCATCAAGGATCAGAATGTCCGCGCCACGATAAAGCACCTTTAAAATCTCTACTCTCTGCTGCATACCTACGGAAATATCTTCAATCTTGGCATCCGGATCAATCTGCATATTGTATCTTTCAGAGATTTCCATTACTTTTTTACGGGCTGTTTTTAAGTCTACAGTGAGCCCTTTTACAGGCTCCATGCCCAAAATAATATTTTCGGTAACTGTAAACGGCTGTACCAGCATGAAATGCTGATGTACCATACCGATACCTAAACTGATAGCCGTATTCGGTCCGTCCATCACTACCTTCTGCCCATCAATGTAAATCTCTCCCTCTGTCGGCTTATATAAACCGTAGAGTACATTCATCAGGGTACTTTTACCTGCACCGTTTTCGCCCAGAATAGCATGCACTTCGCCCTTTTTCACGGACAGGTTAATATGGTCATTTGCTACAAAATCACCAAATTTCTTGACAATATTTTTCATTTCGACTGCATATGCAGCGGTATTTGTCACTGTCGTTTCCACCTGATTTCCTCCTTCATAAATAATTGATTGTGTGACAACTGCTATACATATATCATGTAACAATCATCGTTTATTCATAATTATCGGATTGTGAAAATTGCTGCAACGAAACAATCCGTAACCATCTTTTATATTAGTATAACGTCCTGAAAGCCTGTCTGCAAGGCTATCTGACGCAGCTGATACATATAGGCTTCATCAGGACTTTCGTAAATCTGATACTGTTTGCGCACCCCAAAAGGCCTATACGCTATTAATTTATATCGAAGCCTGCCGATATCCATAATAGGACGTAAATATTCGGCAATGCTTGTCATCACCTCTGCCGGGTCAAATAATTCCCGGACTACCACAGTGCGAATTTCAAATAATTTGCCGGCATTTGCCAAAAATACGGCATTTTGAAGTATCATGCTGTTAGCACTGCCGGTTACTTCTATATGATCCTTTGTACTAAATGCCTTAATATCAAGCATTACACCGTCTGTAACTTCTAACAGCTCCGGATATTGTGCAAAATCCACCATGCCATTACTGTCGATCAATGTGTGTAAGCCCAAGGCTCTGCACTTCTTAAAAAGCTCTGTCAAAAATTCCGGATACAGCATGCATTCTCCGCCGGAAACTGTGATTCCTCTGATAAAAGGGATCTGTTTTTTAACTTCAGCCACCACCTCATCTGCACTCATCCAACGGATACGAGGACTGGCATCATACACACAAGTCTGAATACAGGCATCGCACCCCACACACTTAGCAGGGTCAAACACTACCTTGCCATGCTTTGATCCGGTGGTATCTTCTGCCTCCTGTACCATGCTTAATGCACCTGTGGGACACTTTACCACGCAGGCGCCGCAATGTCTGCACAAAGCTCTGGTTTCCGGATTATGGCAATACTTACAATCCAGATTACATCCTTGTAAAAAGATAGCTGTTCGATTCCCGGGTCCATCCACCGCACTGAAAGGAATAATGCGGTTTACCGGTACTTTTTTGTTTTGTATCATTGTCCCAATACCTATATTATTACCGCACTTTGCGCTCTAAAATGTGTCCGTTCTTGGCTGCACCGGTACCCAAATGTGTGGTATTCTGTAATACTCTCTGTCCTGCTTTAAATTTCTCAAGCTCGGATTTCTTTACCAGATAGCCTGTTACACGGATAACATCGCTGTTTTTGTCATGGAATGAAAGATAACGTAAATCCATCTTAAAAGCACCTTTTATGATGTCCAGAATATACTCCGGATTCATGGTTGCGGTCATTTCCACAGGGAAAATATCACCGGTACCTGATGGGAAATATTTGTGGAACAGACTGCAGTGCTTTAAGTGCTCGATCAGCTCCTCCGGCTCTTCTCCGATGGAAATACGTGTGCCCGGAGTAATATCCACATCCTGGGCAATGCCAACCTGCGCATGCAGCAAATAATGTCCGCCGGTAGCTTCGCAATAAGGGGCTTCGTGACTGTCATTAAAAGCGCGAATCTGCTCCATAATCTCTACACCCAGAGCATCTGCTTCTGTATCATGTCCATAACGAAGGTTTTTACCTTCTTTCTCCATCAAAATATTAACGGCTTCTGCAAGACCTACCAGTCCGTACATAGCGGTAAACTTCTCTCTATGGATAAAACCTTCTTTAGCCAGAAAATGATTTTCAAAAAAGCCACTCTCCTCTACGATAAAACGTACTCTGGCATCCATATAACGAGCCTGAATATCCATCACGTAAGGAAGTACTCTCTCCTTGAAATCCTTGATATTGTCAGCTCTTTTGGCAATATTGCCCAAAATCAGTCTGCACAGCGTATAAGAACCACCGCCGTAACGCAGGCCATTATAACAGCTGGCAATCACATAATCCTCTGTCAATTCCCGGCTGAACATCTGATGATTAGCAAAGCTTGGCTTGGCAGACTTTAATGCTGTCTGAATAGCACGAAGTGCATATGCATCCGGTGTCACCTCCGCATCGTACTTAAAAGTAATATTCGGTACTGCCTGCTCTAACTCTTCCTCACACTCCAAAATAATACGTCCCGCTTTGGTTTCCTCCGGTCCTAAATTGGCATGAGAAAAAGAATCCAGTACGGTTCTGTCTACATGCACCAGAAACATCTTAATAAATTTCTTGGCAGTAGCTTCGTTTACCTCATCAATAAAAGGCTCTAACAGTTTGTCCAAAGCGCCTACATACACCGGATAATTGGTAATACTAGGCACATGCTTATACATGATCAGCAGATGATTTAGTGCCTCAAAGAAATCCTTCGGAGCATCTAACTGCAAAAAGCTGCTGCCTTCTTTCATGAACTTACCATAATCAGGCACAATATAACGAGGTCTTACGGGAGCATGTCCTTCAAACAAATCGCAAATACACTGCCTGCCTTCTATAGGGGCAAGAAGCTCCTCTAAACCTTCCGGTACATCAAGCACCTCCAACAAAGAATCTGCCTGATTTGCCAAATTCGTCAGCTTCTGCTCATGGGTCAAGGTAGGACTTGTGATAATATTTAATATCTCCTGCCGTGTAGATTCTACTCGTTCCATAGTAATTCTTCTCATAAAAACCTCCATAAATGGATATTTTTCTGTATCATTATAAGCATACCACATTTATTGACATATTTCAAAATATTTCTTGATTATTATTAATATTCTTTTTAAATGCAGTCTGCTTTGAACCCTCTAAAATTCTCAATCATTTAAAAGATGTTAAGGTTAAAAGATGCTTGACGGATTGCCACGTGCTTCGCACTCCCACAATCCTACCTGGCATCTTTAAAAAAGCTAATCCAAACAGGAATATACTACATTACGAAGTCTGGGCTGATAATATGTCTCCTGCTGGTTCAGCATATGATGTGCATAAAATACAGCAAGTCTCCTATCTGTATCCACTAAAACCGTGGCTCCGGCTGCACCGCCCCATCCAAATTCACCAAGAGAGCTTAAAGAACCACCGACCCCCTTGTCTATCATAGTTCTTACTCCCAGCCCATATCCATATCCTGACAGCTGTGGCCATACAAAGTCAACTCTCATAGACTCTGTAAGCTGATTTGTTTTCATCAGTTCGATGGCGGCTGAAGATAAAATTCTTTCTCCGTTTGTACCCACTCCACCATTAGCAAGCGCATTTGTAAGCTTCGCGTAATCATTGACAGACGTTACAATTCCTGCTCCGCCGCTGTCGTATTCCTCTCCGAATATAAAATCAACTCTACCATCCGTGCGCTCCAGATGGCCGCCGTATTTGGACATATCATTTGCTTGCGCTTCTACCAAATCCAATTTTGCTTCCTCATCATTGACAAAAATATACTGAGGTGCCATTCTTTTCAGCACTTCGTCATCTCTATGGTAAAAAGTTTCCTTCATCCCTAGTGGTTCGAATATATTGTCCCGAACATAATCCCTGAAACGTCTTCCTGAAATCACTTCCACTACACCGGCAAGAATATCATGACTCAAACCATATTGCCACTTCGTCCCCGGTTCAAAAGAAAGGGTCTTGGCTGCCATACATTTTATTACATCAACTGTATCGTATCTGCCGCAGGTCTTTTCACCGGCTTCTGTTAATACTTCATTGGTCATATTATAATCAAATCCGGACGTCATGGAAAACAGATGTCTCATAGTAATAGGGTTTTGGGCTTTGGTAATCTCACCATTCTTCCCTTTTATATACATTTCCTTAAATTCTGGAATAAAATCATAAAGAGGTGTGTCCAACACAAACTTGCCTTTTTCTAAAAGCTGCATACCGGCCACTGCAGTAGTAACCTTTGACGCAGAATATATATTCAAAAGACACTGATCATTCATCTTGATCTTATTTTCAACATCCATGTATCCGGACTGATAACGAAAAACCTCTCGATTATCTACATATACAGAAATATCATTACCCGGAATTCTCCAATCCGTCAGATGATCCATAAAATTCTTTAATGCCTCAAAATTCATATCGATATTCTCCTTATACATAGTAAGTAGTATCACTTGCTTTTTATGCCCAAAAAGGAATCTGCCCAATATTCCCATTAAGCAGACTCCTTTCTTAAAACTTTCATTAAAACGAACTGTCATGAGACCATACAGGTCTCACCCTATCGTATCAATCTATGCAATTTTCTTAGTCTAATGTATAAACATTGCCGTAATCAGCTTCGAAATCAGTCTGATTGTTAGGAACAACGATTTCACCTGCTAAAATTTTAGCCTTCACATCATCAATTGCCTTCTTTACATCAGCCGGTAATAAATCGGAAGCAACGTAATCAACGCCTTCAGAAGCAAGGTCATAAGTAATGACGCCAGCTGAATACTTTCCTTCTAAAACAGCCTTAGAAATTTCGTAGCTTGCTGTATCAACTCTCTTCAATGCAGAAGTAATAATATTCTCCGGTGCTAAAGCACTCTGATCAGAGTCAACACCAATAGCCATAATATTTGCTTCCTTACAAGCTTCAATCATACCAAGACCGGTACCGCCTGCAGCATGGAATACAACGTCAGCACCGTTTGTAATCATAGCGGTTGTAAGAGACTTACCCTGAGCGGAGTCACCAAAGGAGTTAGCATTACCCATCTGAATCTTTGCATCCGGATTAGCATCTAAAACACCTGCACAATAACCATAACCAAACTGGTTCATAGGACCTGTAGACATACCAAGCACAAAGCCTACATTGTCAGTCTTTGTCATTAAGCCTGCAACATAACCAACTAAGTAAGATGGCTGTTCCTGCTTAAACATCAGACATGCAACATTTGGAAGTGCTGCATTGCTGTCATCATCAATGATAGCAAACTTCTGATCCGGATTTGCTGTAGCTGCTTCACCGATAGCAGTTGCTAACATAAAGCCAACACCGATGATCAGATCGCAATCCTCATCCATAAAGGTTTCAATATTTGCAGCATAATCGGAGTCAGTCTTAGACTCTAAGTAAGCAACTTCAATACCTAATTCCTTTGCAGCCTTCTGTAAGCCTGCCCAAGAAGACTGGTTGAAAGAACCATCATTTACACCGCCGGTATCGGTAACCATACCAACTTTGATAGTGTCGCCTTTTTTGGTGCCACTATCACCACATGCTACCATGGATAATACCATAGTTGCTGCTAAAATTACGGAAAGAATTCTCTTTAACATAATTTTATTCCTCCTATTTGTAAATAAGTAATTAATTTATAGCATCAGCAATAGCAATAATGCTTGCTGTCACTACCTGGGAAAAGGTATGCGCCACCCGGTCTGCAGTCTCCTGCACTTCACCGTGACTAAGGGGTATCGACTGAATCCCTGCTGCCATATTGGTAATACAGGAAATGCCGCAGATGTACATTCCCATATGATTGGCTGCAATGGCTTCCACAGCAGTAGACATACCAACCGCATCAGCCCCCAATACTCTGGCCATACGTACCTCTGCCGGGGTCTCATAAGAAGGGCCTGTCATCTGTAAATACACACCCTCCTGTAAGGTAATATCCAACTGACAAGCTGTCTTTTTAATGATGTCTCTGAGCTTGCTGTCATAAGTGTCACTCATATCCGGAAATCTGGGACCAAATTCACTGATATTCTCTCCCATTAAAGGATTCGGAACAAAATTGATATGGTCCTTTATCAGCATCAGGTCACCAGCTGCATATGCTGTATTTACACCACCGGCTGCATTGGTCAGGAATAAAACCTCTGCTCCCATAAGCCTCATAAGACGAACCGGAAGCACCACGTCTGTTACCCGATATCCTTCATAAAAATGCACTCTTCCCTGCATACAGACTACAGGCACCTTCCCCACATAACCAAACAAAAACTGTCCCTTGTGTCCCTGTACGGTGGACTGTGGGAATCCTGCGATCTCACTGTAAGGAATAGCGGCTACAATATCCATAGTTTCTCCGTATTCTCCAAGACCGGAGCCCAATATTAAAGCTACCTTAGGCTGAAAGGGAATGCGCTCTTTGATACTGTCAAAGCACTGTAGTAATTTGGTATAAGCAGGATTCATAGCATAACTCCTTGTACTTGAAATTCATTTTCAACAATTTAATTCTACACATAACTTCCAATCTCGTCAACTCATTTTGATTAAATAACATCAATTTACAGTATATTTTCGCTATATCCACTACTTTTCCGAAAGCAAATCTACGAAATTGTCCTCACTATAGCCCTTATATCCATTCTAAAATAGAGCTGCCAATAGTTCCCTCCGGCATATTTACACCAAAATTATCTGCAATAGTGGCACCTACTGCCGCGAAAGTATCCTGATCCGGCAGACTGCCGCCATTTTTATAGGATTTACTCCATGCCAGGAAAGGCACCTTCTCTCTGGTATGGTCTGTACCGATATAGCTAGGATCATTTCCGTGATCTGCCGTCAGAATCAACAGATCATCCTCTCCCAGAACCTCCATAAGCTCCCCTAACTTCACATCAAATGTTTCTATCTCACGAGCATAACCCTCTATATCTCTGCGATGTCCCCACAATGCATCAAAATCTACCAGATTAACAAAACAAAGTCCCGTAAAATCCTTACCTGCCATTTCAATGGTCTGTTCCATGCCATGCACACTGGATTTGGACTTGTGGGCCTCGGTAATACCCTCTTCACAGAAAATATCAACGATCTTACCGATACTGATGACATCAAAGCCGGCATCCTTTAACGCATTTAGTGCAGTCTGTCCGTAAGGCTTCACTGCATAGTCATGGCGGTTGCTGGTACGCTTAAACTCACCCTTTTTCTTGCCCACGTAAGGTCTGGCAATGACCCGGCCTACCATCCACTTATCCCGCATGCAGAGCTCTCTGGCAATCTCACAGCAACGGTACAGATTCTCTAAATCAAAGGTTTCTTCGTTACCGCAAATCTGAAGCACACTGTCTGCAGAGGTATACACAATCATAGCACCGGTCTCAATCTCTTCCTCACCCAGTTCTTCAATAATCTCCGTACCGCTGGCACTTTTGTTGCCTATAACACGCTTTCCACAACGCTTTTCCAGCTCTGCGATCAGCTCCGGCGGAAACCCTGTATCTGTAAAGGTTTGAAAAGGCTTGGTAATGTGCAGACCCATCATCTCCCAATGTCCTGTCATGGTATCTTTGCCGGTGCTTTTCTCGGAAAGCTTACAAAATCTACCCAAAGGAGCTTCCACGGGAGCCACCTGCTTTAGCGGATGCAGATTGGCCAGCCCTAACTTCTGTAAATTTGGAATATGAAACTCTCCTACTTGCCTGGAAATATGTCCCAGTGTATCTACGTCCACATCACCATACTCCGGGCTGTCCGGCATAGCTCCTACTCCCAGAGAATCCAAAACTATTGTAAAAATTCTTTTATATTTCATGCTGTATTAATTCCTTTACTTTTATTTTCTGATAGACACATGTAACATTTTTTGTTGTGCTGTCCTCTACGAATATACATCTGAAATTCAAATGCAGAATTCAAGTTCCGAATTTATATGCAGAATTTTCGAATTCTGCATCATTTACCTAAATCTTCCTTGATCAATATTCTCACAGCCTCTATGGCAGCCTTGATGGCAATTTCCGTGTCATGAACCTGTTCATTTGGTAATCCCAGTTTTTCCCTTTCCTGATTTGCCACACACAGAAAGCAGCTTCCGGCACGCACTCTCAGATACTGAGCCACAATAAACAAAGCAGCAGACTCCATCTCACTGGCCTTACAGCCCATTCGCTTCCATGCCTCCCACTTCTGTAAAAGCTCATAGCTTACCGGCATATTCTCCGTATTATGTTGTCCGTAAAAAGCATCTTTACACTGTACCACGCCTGCATGATAGGACTGTCCCAAATTCCTGCATGCCTTTACTAAAGCATTTGTAACCTCCAAGTCTGCCACTGCCGGATATTCAATAGGTGCATATTCCTTACTGGTGCCTTCCATACGCACCGCGCCGGTAGCAACTACTACATCTCCGCCCTTCACCTCCAGCTCAATTCCTCCGCAGGTACCTACTCTGATAAAAGTATCTGCTCCGCAGGCAACCAACTCCTCCATAGCTATAGCCGCACTTGGACCACCGATACCGGTGCTGGTCACGCTTACCTTTACTCCATCAAGAGTGCCTGTATAAGTCACATATTCTCTGCTGTCAGCAACCAAAACCGGATTGTCAAAATGAGCTGCAATCTTGGCACAGCGTTTCGGGTCTCCCGGTAATAATACATATTTCCCCACTTCTCCGGTCTTTACTCCAATATGATACTGCATTCCTTCTACCTGTGAATAATTTGCCATATTTTCTCCTCTCTGATGTATATGTTTAAATGTATGCGAAACTCGGTAGCTGAGGCATACTCCTACTATTCTTGTATAGATTCGGGTTCTGTCTCTGCCGTGCTTTCCTTCACCTCTTCTTCGTAAAGGGGCTTTAGTTCCACTTCAATAGCGGTAGGGGAAAGCATCCAGCTCTCTTCGAATTTGTCGTTTTCATAAATAGTCATTGCGCCGAACAGTGCGCCGGCTACCAGAAAAACCATTACAATAGCTATAAAGGCTGTCATTATATTATATTTCATGTTGATCCCTCGCTATCTGCTTCGGTAATAATACTGTAACTGTGGTACCCTTTTGAGGCTTACTGTCAAACTGCATCATTCCCGCATGCTTTTTTACAATCAAATCACACAAATTCAGTCCAATACCTGCACCGCCATTGGAGCGGCTTCTGGCCTTGTCCACACGATAAAAGGCATCGGTAATGCGCTCCAGCTCATGGGACTCCATTCCTATTCCTTCATCCCGTACCTGCATACGCAGCTGACCTTCCCATTCATCCATGGTCAGCCAAATACGTGCTCCGCTGTCACTGGCTCTGACTGCATTTTCAATCAGATTACGCAAAAGACAAACCACCATGGCCCTGTCTCCCTCAAAGGAAACAGGTTTGATTTTCCGGATAAACTTCAAACGTTTTTCCTGAATAGTACCAAGTAACATATTGGTAATATCTTTGGAGATGCTTTCTGTATCAATCAGCTCTGTATTTAACTGGTCTTCTCTGTAAATAGCCATAGTCAATAATTCCTGTCCCATATGAGACAAGCGTTTGCTCTCAGACATAATATATTCCAAAGCATCATAGAGCTCCTCTTCGGTATAAGGTGCCTTCTGTAAATACTCTGCATAACCGTAAATGGCAGTCAAAGGAGTTCTCATTTCATGCGCCAGGTCATCTACCAGCTGTTGCTTCGTTCTGCTTTCCCGATGCAAAAGCTCCATCTGAGCTTCAATTTCTTTGCCCATTTCATTAAAGCTCTTGGTCAGTTCCGAAATATCATCATGTCCTTCCACCTCAACCTGCTGCCAAGGTTCTCCCTTCTGCATAAGCTTTACACTTTGACTGAGTCTTTGTAATGGTGTGGTCATCTCATACAACAGAAAATACAATACTACCGCCAACACCACGGAACAACATAAACCGATGATGGCAAACACAATCTTCAATGCTTGCCACAAACTGTAGAAATCATCCAGAGGCTTGTAATAAAATAGCTGATAGGTTTCATAAGGCGCCTCCAAAAGTTCCAAAACCTGAAGCTCCGGATACTGTCCCGCAT
This sequence comes from Lachnospiraceae bacterium, assembly GCA_045646695.1. Taxonomy (GTDB): domain Bacteria; phylum Bacillota; class Clostridia; order Lachnospirales; family Lachnospiraceae; genus RGIG6307. The sequence continues at coordinate 44,025 of JAZRLF010000007.1, read as the reverse complement.
CATATACTGACATAGCCTGCTGTCCCATTTGCAGCTGGCCGTTTTCTCCTACATAATGAAGCTCAAGTGTGGCATTGGGATCTTTATTTGAAATATAGTCTATGTAAGAAGCCCCCACACGATACACAATATCATCTGTCATCTGCTCCGCATAATCACGACTTTCAATATCCTTTACAATTGTACGGCTCAACAAATGGACCTCATCAGAGGCCTGGCTCTTTGCCATATCCATATTATAATTAAATATCATACGGGCACCCATAAACATACCCACATTCAGCACCGGCAAAAAAAGCAGGAGCGCCGTTATATATATCTTTTGCCATAATCTCATGAATTTGTCTCCAGTCGGTATCCTAACTTATAGATCGTTTTAATATAGTCCTCCCAGCCCAGCTTTTTGCGAAGCTTCACAATGTGAACGTCTACAGTACGGGCATCCCCGTCAAAATCATAGCCCCAGGCCATGTTAAGAAGCTTGTCTCTGCTGAGGGCAATATTCACATTACGAATCAGTACCTCTAAAAGAGACCACTCCTGCGGAGTCATAATAATCTCTTCTCCTCCTTTAACCACTTTTTGAGATACCATATCTACATCCACACCGCCCAATGAAAAACTGGTGGTATCCTTCTTGTGACGTTTTAAAATCAAATTCACTCTGGCAATCAGCTCCAACATATCAAAAGGCTTTACCAGATAATCCTCTGCACCGCTGGTAAGTCCCTTTAATTTATCCTGAATACCGTCTTTGGCGGTCACAAACATAACCGGGATCTCCCTAATCTCCTTGATCAATTCCATACCGGATACATAAGGCAGCATAATATCTAAAATCACCAGATCCAAGTCTGCTTTGCTGTCCAATATCTGCAGTGCTTCCCTGCCGTCAAAGGCCTGCAGTACCTGATGCCCCTGCAGCACCAGATTTTGTTTCATCAATTGATTGATCGCTTTTTCATCTTCTACAATTAAAATTCTGGCCATAAAAACACCTCTAACAAATTCCGTTTCTTCTACTGATACATACAGTATAACACACTTTATCAAAGAAGTGTTAGAAATTTGTTAGAGGTTTTATTACTTATTTATCGCACTATTCGTAAGTCTTTACCGTAAAATATTTCAAAAATCTTTCCGGCAGTCTTCCGGACTTTAGGCTCACATAATCATGGTCGCCATTTTTGTAATATATAGAAATATCCACATTGTTACAATAATCCGCTCCGAATAAGCTTCTATACTCAGGGGTTTTCAAAGAAATGATATCAAATAACTCTTCGATATCTTCAGGCTCATCCACCACTGCTTCATAAAAATATTCTCTATACTCTGCCACCGTAGGCTGTGACGCTGTTGTTACCGTTACAGGAATTTCCACCGCAGCTACTTCCTGCAAGCTGTTTGGGTTCATATTCAACATAACCTTTTGTGCAGAACCGGTCTGTGATGTTTCATTTCCCTCCTCCAGTCCAAAGTACTGCTCCAGGGTCATATCGTTATACTTATCATAATAAACAGTCATGGTGATAGACTCCACATCCTCAGCACCAAGCTCATTTAAAAAAGTATCATAGCCCAGTTTCTTTAAAAGGGCAGCCGTCTGCTCCATAGATTCATATATATCCAGGCGCAGATAATAATATTCGTCACCGCCATTTCGGACATACAGATCACCGATTATTTCATCCTGCTGATAAATAAACAGCTCAGGGTTAGCTAACATATCTGCGTTATAAGCCTCATAAAAAGCTGCTAATTGGTATTCATCCTTGATTTCTCTGTAATCATTGTAGCTTTCCAGCTCCACATATCCATATGTTGCATCCTCTTTTGCATTATCTATTAACCACTGAGGGACCAGCACATTGGCTTTGATATAGGACTCATCCTTTAAGATTGGTACGGTCAGCTCTTCATCATCTTCCCACACGCGATACATTCTGTAGTAGGTTTTGCCGCTCTCTTCCGTAACCTTTACTCTTGCAAGAGCAGAGCCTCCTTCCATCGGATATTGGCTGCTTTCCTTAGACGCCATCTTTGTCAAAAAAGCATGAATCACTTCCTTGTCCGTATATTCCATACTTTCGATGCGATCCTCAATACTTAAGGAGTTTATGCCCAGATTGTTGATACACATACCCAGACTTTTAATATTGTCCATTTTCGGCACATAACTATCAAAACCGATCCAGTCAAATTTAAAGACACAACCAACAAGGATCACTGCTACTACCGTAACAAGCATCTGCAGCTTGTGTGCAAAGAAAGCCTTGAAATCCATATGGAAAATAATATCCAAAATGCCATAGCACAGTACGCCTACTAAAATCGCACCAAAAACCATCCAAGCCAGCTGACCTGTCAGCAAATGGAAGAAAATCCAACCGCACATACCTGCCAGTATGGTAGCAGCAGTCTTAAAAATAACCTGTGCGCTCTTAGTCTTCATACCCTGCTCTGCCAATTCACTAGGTCGTTTCAGATACAGCACATAGCCAGCCGCCCACATAACAAGCATCATAAGAATATTAAACAGGCACGGTACCATATGCATCGTATCGTTGGCATACATATAAAGCTGATAGATTGCGGACACAAGAGGTGATGCCCAAATAATATTTAATACTCTGCTGCTGAATAAACTGTAGTATGTATCAAAATAGGTACTGCAGAAAATTTCAAGCATGCCATATACTGCAATGACTGCAAAGCCCAGAATAGCACCATTTACCAGTGTATTTAATACATTGCCGCTAAGCATTACCGCTACAATTACCAGATGATAGATCACTAAAAACGCTAACACCAGATTAAATATGGTCATTCCAAGAGCCCACATAGTACTGATCCATGCTCTAAAGTCACCCATAAAGAAGGCAGCCATAATCCCACAGGTCATTGCCCCAATGAGCATAGGTACAAACCATATGATAAAACCATTCAGATAATGGACCATAAACAAATGTGTTCTGGTAATCGGAATACTGTGATACTGGTCAACCATTTTCTTGGAAAACACGTACCTAAAACCAAACATACCCACAATAATGGCTCCTGCTACCAAAACAATTCCGCAGGTAACAGGCAGATAACAGGTGAAAAACTCCCTGATACATTCTAACTTGTATTCATCAATACTCCATGTGCTTTCCAAAGACCATCTGTAAATCCGATTATCCCAGTCCTGCTTTAACAAAAGGTAAAATACCGGCATAGCCAGGAAACTACCCAGACAGGACAAAGCAATCATCCATACTCTATGCTGTAAATCCTGAAGCATCGCCTTATAAAATGAGACTCTTGATGTCATATCCCTTCACCTCCGTTTCACTGATAAAGATTTCCTCCAAGGAAAGTGGTAATAATTCATAGAAAATAGGATTGATTTCGAACATAAAACTGTCTACCTCTTCACGCTTACCGCGAATGGTCACTGTATGCAGCGCACCTCTATTTTCTACCTTTACCACCTCAAAACGCTCTTTCATTCTGTATAAAGTAGTATCATCCCTAATAACCACCTGAAGCTTGTGAATATTGATCTTCATGTCTTCCATATCCTTGGCCAGCAAAATACCGCCTCTGTGCAGCAGACCGACGTACTCACATATATCCTCTAACTCTCTTAAATTGTGAGAAGCTATAATCGGTGTCAGTCCCCGCTCTTCGATTTCCTTTACAAAGATCGACTTTACTGCCTGTCTCATTACAGGGTCTAATCCATCGAAAGTCTCATCACAAAGCAAATACTTGGTACCTGCACAAACACCGCAAATAACAGACAGCTGCTTTTTCATACCTTTGGAAAAGGTGTTGACCTTGCGATTGATATCCAAATCAAAGGCCTTCATAAGAGACTTGAATTTTTCGCTGTCAAAACCGGCATAATAGGTTTCATAAAACTTAAGCATATCCTTAGGGGTACCGGTTTTAAAGAAATATTGGTCATCTGATATGTAGAATATTTTGCTTTTCACAGCCGGGTTGTCATATACTGCCTCACCATCCACCAGTACCTCACCGGTATCCGGCTTTAATACTCCGCAAAGAATACGCATGAAGGTACTTTTGCCGGCTCCATTGGTACCAATCAGACCAAATACATGGCCCTCTTCTATTTTGGCAGTAATATCATCAATGGCCCGGATGGAATCAAAGTTCTTGGTTAGATTTTTTACCTCAATCATCTCTTGCCTCCTTAAATATCTTGTCTACGACCTCTATGGTCTTTTCCCTGGTCATGCCTGCTTCCTTGGCCTTAACCAAAAGTTCTTCTAACTCTTTGGCTAACTCAGTCAGCTTACCATTTCGCCATTCACATTCGTGGGCTACGAAGCTTCCTCTGCCGGAAACCGTGTATATATAACCATCCTGTTCCAACTGGGTATAAGCCCGCTGTATGGTATTTGGATTAACGCTTAGCTCCAGAGCAAAGCTTCTAACACTGGGCATTTTATAATTGGCCTCTAGGCCGCCGCCAATAATCAAGCGTTCCAATTTGTCTACGATCTGCTCATAGATAGGACGTTTGTCCCGATAATCCAGTAGTATCATGTCGACCTCCTTTCTACACCATAGCACGTGTTTTATTCATTTTGAGCGTATTAATCATCTTAGTACACACATGGTAGCATGATATGATTTTAGTGTCAATAAGATTCATAAATTCTTCATAATTTAAAAATTTTATTAAGATATGGTCTTCCATATCCGCATATTGTTTTATCCATAACACTTTAATTCTACAAAAGGCACCAAGTATTTGTATGGGGCATAAAATATAACAAAGCACTTTAAAGGTATGATTTTATGTATTTGCTCTTTGCTGTTTTATTGCCGCTATTGTTGATTATGATACTGTTGAATCATAGGCGTAAGAAATGTTATATACGTAAGGTACAGCAGTTATGCATGGAAGAAAAGTGTGAGATTCTTGAGCAGATTATCCGGCCTTTTGGATATTCTTATGTACTTTCCCAGGATATTTTTTCATCCCGGCAGGATGCCTGGCAGCGTGATATGGGGTATTGCAGACTTTATGACAAAGCAGCCGTTCATTTTAGAATGGTTTTTGACGCCCTTCCGGTATATTTTAATTATCACGGAAGAACATGGTTATTAGAATTTTGGAAAGGACAATACGGTATAACCACAGGAGGTGAAATCGGTCTGTATTATGCGGATCGGATTTTATCAGATGAAGAACGTGGCCAAACACTTTTTCAGGCTGTAGAAAACAGAGATATGTTAAGACTTTCTCTTGCTCTTTATCAAAAAGAAAACCGCATTGCGGTTCTGACAGGAAATCATTGGTGGCTTACCACATTTCGATTGGGACTTTTCTCTAAACCCGAAGATTTGACTATGTGCGCCTCTATAGATTTTCCAAATGTAGAAATGGCCCGGGCTTTTGTAAGTGGGCTTCGCGACACAGGATATGTGTCCGGAGATATTTGCCAGCAGTGCAATACAGTTACTTTTTATTTTGACACTACTACTCCTAGGCAGGAATTTTTCTCCCGGTTGGCAGTATGTTTTGCCCTGCAGCGAAATCGGTTCTGGTGTAAAATGTTTTTATTTATCACCAGGCCTTTTGAACAATCCATTGACAGAATTTTGTATTTATATTATTATCTGCCTTTTGCGTTCCGAAAAACCCTTCGTATCCGCAGATACAAAAAGAACAGAAAAGGTGGAGGTTTTGCATGAGCTATTATTCCCGATTGCAAAAAGCTTTTGACAAAGCCCCCATACTTCCTCTGGAACATGAGAATAAATATGTTATTTTCAGCGACTGTCATCGGGGGATTGGAAATGCAAACGATAATTTTTCCAAAAACCAGACCTTGTATATAGCCGCATTAAAATACTATCTAAAGCAAGACTTTACCTATATCGAGGCAGGTGATGGAGATGAATTGTGGGAAAATCATGATATGAGTAAAATCATAGAAGCTAACAGCGATGTATTCTATCTGCATTCCGTTTTTCACAGATTGGGGCGTTTGCATCTACTATATGGAAATCATGATATTGTAAAGAAAAATTGCAGCTTCACAACCAGATATTGCAGCACCTATCCCTGTTGCTGTTGCAATCATCCCCACCTTGAATCTAAGCCCCTTCTTCCTGATATTAAAATACAGGAAGGAATTATTTTAGAAAATAAAACACAGGAAAATGTACCCAAAATATACATCACCCACGGACATCAGGCAGAACTGTTTAATTCTGCCTTTTGGCCTTTGGCACGCTTCCTTGTAAGATATCTATGGAAGCCATTGGAAAATATCGGAATCATAAATCCCAGAAGCGCTGCCCATAATCATGCCAAAAAGAAAAAATCCGAAGGCCGTCTGCATAACTTTGCTGCACAAAATAATATCTTACTCCTGGCAGGTCATACACACAGGGCCTATCTTTCAGAAGCTGATCCTTACTACTCAAACAGCGGAAGCTGCGTTCAGCCTTACAGCATTACCTGTCTGGAGATAGAACACCTGCAGATCAGTCTGGTAAAATGGAATTTAACCGCCGATGCAGATATGAGGCTCTATGTAGCCAGAGAAGTATTATCCGGTCCTGTGGCACTGTGACAGTCATAGCTTTGGTTGGCTCTGCTATTGTATGATGCTTACAGGACCACTACTATGATTTGCCTATTTGATGGTATTGTCCGGCTATAACTGCTGTTTTATCTTGTCGGCTACATCGATATCTTTACCCAGCTGGACCTCGATCAACTTCAGCTCAGTATCTGCAAAAACAGTATGCTTACTGCCGGCTTTCATGGTGAGCACGTCACCTACATTCAGTATCTGCTCTTTACCGTCTACCACAGCCCGACCACGACCCGCGATCACGGTCCATACTTCATCCCGTCTTTCGTGGCTGTGGTAGTTCATGCTGTGTCCCGGATTTAATGTAACTTTGATGGTAATACTTTCTGCTTCTACATCGATGATTTTAAAGCTGCCCCAGCTTTTCTCGGCAAACATAATACGGTTATCAATCGCATCCACAAACGGCTTGATGTAACTGGACTGTTCTTTATCAGACACCAAAATGCCCTCAGGAGAAGCGCTGACCACCACATCCTTAAGCCCCATACACAAAACGGGAACATCCAGCTCATTCACCACATGTACATTCTCACAAGTCTCATTAAAAATAGCCTCCCCCACATTCGGCCCTTCCATAGCCTCTGTAAGGGTATTCCAGGTGCCCAGATCCTTCCATTCACCGCCAAAGCGCATAACCTGAATACGGGATTCCTTTTCCACCACGGCATAATCAAAGCTGATCTTGGTAAGGGTATCGTATTTGCGGTATAAATCCATGTAATCCTCAAACTCTATCATTTCGTGAGCTTTATTTAGTAAATACTGCAATTTAAAGGCAAACACACCCCCATTCCATAGGGCTCCTTTGTCAATATACTCTGCCGCAGTCCTGGCATCCGGCTTTTCTTTAAAGGTGGATACACTACTTACACTGCCCGAATGTTCTGGTATAATATAGCCATATTTTTCACTTGGATAGGTAGGCTCAATACCCATAAGTACCAGATTATCCTCTCCTGTCTCTGCCAGATAAGCCAGCTTCTTTAAGGCCTCAAAATAATCCTCATTTACATAAGGGTCAACCGGACACACCACCACTGCTTCTTCCGGTGAAACACCCTTCACATCATGTAAATAGGCTGCAGCCAGGGCTATGGCCGGAAAGGTATCTCTTCTGCATGGCTCCACACAAATGCCTACTCCCTGTCCTAATTGATTGTGAATAGCCGACACCTGGCTTTTGGAGGTAGCAATCGTTACATTGGCCTCTGAATCTACGGACTTAATCTGACGGTACACACGCTGCACCATAGACTCGTATTCTCCTTTGGCATTTTTAAAGATTTTGATAAATTGTTTGGAACGGATATCGTTTGACAAAGGCCACAGACGCTTTCCTGAGCCTCCTGACAATAATACAATATTCATGAGCTTCCTCCTAACCAAGTACGATAACAACAACCCCTATCGCACGCTCTGTATCTGATATGATGAACAAAGCCGCCACACGATCATGCAACGGCTTACTGTATTTATCGTTCAGCCCGCATCGGATTATGTAGAAAATCCTCATAGGACAGACGAATGCCTTCTTCTAATTCTGTATGATATTTCCACCCCAAAGCTTCCAGCTTGGACACATCCAAAAGCTTTCGCGGGGTACCGTCAGGCTTGGTGTTATCCCATTTAATCTCCCCTTCATAACCAATCACCTTTGCCACAAGCTCTGTTAATTCTTTAATAGACAGTTCCTTACCGCTGCCTACATTCACCGTCTCATTACCGGAATAATGATTCATCAAAAAGACACAAGCCTCTGCCAGATCATCCACATACAAAAATTCCCGCAGAGCAGAGCCGGTTCCCCAGCAATACACTTCCTTGGCTCCGCTTTCCTTGGCTTCATGGAATCTGCGAATTAACGCCGGAAGCACATGACTGTGGGTTGGATGATAATTGTCATTTGGTCCGTACAGGTTCGTAGGCATGGCTGAAATAAAATCTGTGCCATACTGTTTATTAAGATATTCACAATATTTAAGGCCTGAAATCTTGGCTAAGGCATAGGCCTCATTGGTAGGCTCTAAAGCGGAGGTTAAAAGACAGTCTTCCTTCATAGGCTGAGGTGCCAACTTAGGATAAATACAAGAAGAGCCCAGAAACAAAAGCTTTTTACAGCCATTCTGCCATGCAGCATGAATCACATTCATCTCCAGGATCATATTGTCATACATAAAATCTGCCAGTGCATTGGCATTGGCCATAATACCGCCCACCTTGGCAGCAGCCAAAAAAACATAATCCGGCTTCTCTGCCTCAAAAAAAGCTTCTACGTCTGCCTGTCTGCATAAGTCAAGCTCCTTATGGGTGCGGGTAATAATATTGGTATATCCCTGATCATATAGCTCCCTGACAATGGCACTTCCTACCATCCCCCGGTGTCCAGCAACATATATCTTGGCATCTTTTTCCATCATGTTTGTACACCCCTTACTCTGCTTCCTTCAAAGCCTTCTCCCGCTTTGCAAGTCCCCTATCATGAGTAGCCATAATACGCACCAACTCCTCATAGCTTGTCTTTTGCGGATTCCAGCCAAGAACGGTCTTAGCCTTGGTTGGGTCGCCCCATAAATTATCTACATCCGTAGGTCTGAACCAAGCCGGATTGACACATACTAACATCTTGCCGGTGGCAGCATCATAACCCTTCTCCTCAAGTCCTGCACCTTCCCAGTATAAGGTAATACCATTGGCAGCAAAGGCTTTCTCCGTAAAGTCACGTACTGTATGCTGCTCCCCGGTAGCAATGACAAAATCCTCCGGTGTCTCGTGCTGCAGCATCATCCACATACACTCCACATAATCCTTGGCATAGCCCCAGTCCCGCAAAGAATCCATATTGCCAAGTTCCAAATGTTCCTGAAGCCCCTCTGCAATACGTGCTGCAGCCAAAGTAATCTTACGGGTTACAAAGGTTTCCCCACGACGTTCTGATTCGTGATTAAATAAAATACCATTCACTGCAAACATACCATAAGCCTCACGGTATTCCTTCACCATCCAGAAACCATACTGCTTGGCAATGGCATAAGGACTGTACGGATGAAATGGTGTAGTCTCCCGCTGTGGTACTTCCTCTACCTTACCATACAGTTCAGAGGTGGAAGCCTGATAAATACGTGTTTTGGCGGTAAGCCCCAAAATACGCACTGCCTCCAAAATACGCAGCACACCCAAAGCATCCACATCACCGGAATATTCCGGCACATCAAAGGACACTTGTACATGGCTCTGTGCAGCCAGATTGTAAATCTCGTCCGGCTGTACCAGACCGATAATCCTTATCAAAGAGGAAGAATCGGTCAAATCTCCATCATGTAATGTAACCGCCTTTTGTGCGATCAAATGGTCAATTCTGGCCGTATTGGAAATAGACGCACGTCTGGTAATGCCGTGCACCTCGTATCCCTTTTCTAATAAAAACTCCGCCAAATAAGAGCCATCCTGGCCCGTAATCCCGGTAATTAATGCTTTTTTCATGTAAATCTCCCTCATTTTGATTTGATTTAGGCAACATATTATCTTGAAAATATTTTGAAATTGTTAAATTATGACATAATATCTGATTATATGGCACTTTGCAAACTTTTCACCCTAAGGTCAGATTAAAATATATATCCTCACCCTTACAACTAAAATTCTTATTAGCCATAAATGGAGGATGCACACATACCTTTGCATTTTTGCAGCCGGTTTTCAGCATCAAAAACTGTGCACAGGTTTCTATATGAGTCTGGGGGTATAATTCCAATATCTCCAACTCATCACCTTGCACACGGTACATCACTGCAAATGATAATGCATCTATAGTCATACTCACCTGGCTGCCGCCCCAGCCCTGATTCTCGTGGCAAATATATTGAATAAAATGCTTATTCCAGCGCATATGGGATTGACCTGCCAGCACCTGCCGTCGCAGCTCAAAATATGCCTCTTCGGAAATTTCGTCACAAGTACCTACCCGAAATACCTGCTCTCCCTTTCCCGGTAAAACAGTCTCGGCCTGTGCATCCATATTCTCTGAAGCTACCATAACCATATGTTCCTGCCCGCATAAATACAGACCATGCTTTTCGTAATAGGTTATCAGCCTCTCCTCTGCAGGCACCAGAATAACCGGCTCTGATATATGTTCCTTAATAAAAGCAAGTATCTCACCAAAATATCCACGTCCTCTGTATTCCGGTAATGTAGCTGCCGCATATAAGTACAGACACTTTGTCTCATAAACCGATGTGCTGTCTATTCCCCGGTCCATCAGCGCCCTTTTAGCCTTCGTCCCCGGCACATACTCTATAGGCAACAGATAAGCCACGCTCACCGGCCTATCATCCACTATATACACAAGAGTCGTTATTTTGTCAAAATTCCATTCTAAAAACTGTGTAATGTATACTTCACTGTCACCGAAACTGCTCTGCCAAAGCCGGATCAAGTCGAGCCACATACTTTTATCAGCTGATTTTATCATTTTAACACTGCCTTATATTTCTCAATCATATCCACCGGATAATAAGATTCCTTAGCTCTTCTCAGTCCCGGTATCCCCATATCCTCTTCTCTATTGACATACAGAAATTCCTGCATCTCATGTAAAACAAACTGTTGATTGATCATAGGATAAGCTCCCTGAATATGGCTGTACGCCTTTTCAATATGAACATGAAAAGTATTCTCACTCATGGCCTCTCCCACTGTAAACGCTACCACTTCCTCACCACGGTATAAAACACCACCTGTCAGTTCCAGCTCCTGTAAATGGTCCAACGCATAATTTAACACTTGCTTCTCATGTAAAACCGTATGATTACCGGCATCCATCTGGTTCTGATACCATTTATCACTCATAGTTCTGCAGTCCTCGATATTACCCGGCCCCATAGTTTCATAATGCCACTCACCGCCATCCTTAAAACGGGCTATGTGATTACGTTTGCCGTGATATTTGGGTCCTGCCAATGTGCCCAGTGCTTCCGTACTGTATATATAATCCCACTCATCCCGTGAGGTGGTGATGTCAAACCTATCCGGGAACTGCTCTTCCAGCCACTGTGCCCCTTCCTGATCAAAGCCTCGCAATACAAAAGCCTGTCCTTCCTTTGCAGCCACTTCCATCATAGCCTCTATGGCTGCCTTTATGTCACCGGCGCCCGCTGGAAAACTATAGGAACCCTTCGCGCTTCTAAAGCACAAGGTGCCTTTATAATCGGCCACCTCCGTGTGATAAACATCCTTCCACATCATCATGGTACTGAAAGAAAATTCACAGCCTTTGTATCCGGACTCTTTTAAATATTTTTTTATCCATGGCTTATCATCTAATGTAATTTTTTTAAATTGCATATTGTATCAATCCCTCATTGGCCAAAACTCTAATTTCTCCTTACTTATTATGCGACAAAACTCGTATAATTACAACCCCTATTTTCGTGTCGTACCTTTCATGTTACAGTTCACACGCTTTGTTCTTTTCCTCAAAAGAATACTGCTGCCGGGAAAACATTCATCCACCCGACAACAGCTTATAATCAGACTATATTCATACACATTCCAAGGTCTGAGCAATATACTCCTCTACACTTTTTTTCTCAATACCGAGAGAAACCGCCAGCTCTCCATACAACTGCTCTCTGGCCATAAACAGATATTTTTCATCCAAGGATACTGCTTTCTTGCCAGCCGTTAAACGGGCCTGCTTTCTAAGATACAGCGTTTTTATAATACGACTGATATCCTCACAATTACCGGTACGAATCATTTCCTTAAAAATCTTTTCCCGTTCCTTTTCGTTCTGCACCGGGATAGGCTCCATATCCGGCAGATTTTCCACCAGCTTTACAGCATTTTCCTTGGTCATAACAGGCCGTAAACCGACGCTTTCACTATCTGTTGGTATATAGAGCTTACTTTTCACATCGTATAGTGGAATCAATGTGTAGTAAAGCCTTTCATCCTTTACATTCCTCATGTCAATTTTACCAATATGAACCACTTCACAAACTCCATAAGTTGGATGAACCAGCAGCGTCCCTTTTTCAAACATACAAATTCTCCTTCTCTTCCCGGCCCTTACGCCCAAACAATCCTTCACCAATCCTGTCTTATTTGAGTAATGATGTAACTCCGTAAAAAGTCGCAATAGTATTCAACCTAAACTGCAGTTATCACCTTGCTTCACAATCACTCATTCTAGTCCTATTATAACCTATTTTCAGATAATTTATAAGTGTTTTTCGTAAAGTATGTCTATTTTCTGCTCTTTGCACAAATGTAGTATATATAAAAAATGTGCGCAATTACCATACAGTAACTACGCACAATTTGAGTCTCCGTTTTAATATGCTTGAAATCCAATTAAAATTCCAAATGCTCCTTAACATCACGATATACCTTTTCCAATATCCTATGATGTTTTATTATTTTACGTTTATAATTCAATATTATCGCCACTGCGACGCAGCTTCACGATGGTGGTAGCAAGCTCCTTTGTCTGGCGTTCCTCTTCGTATCTGTCCATAATCTCCGGCTGCTGCCAAAAATGCATGGGCACTGCATAAGTAATCGGTGCTGCATTTAACAAGTATTCCATGCCCATTTTATAGTACTTGCCCTGTCTTGGATCAAGAGGCGCAAAGGCAAGATATATTTCACGACCGTTGATTCTCTCAATGGCACGCTTGAAAAGAGCGGACATATTGTTAAATTCCTGTTTGGTGTCATCCTCCCACACCCAGCAATTCAAGTCTCCCGCATGATAAATACGCTTGCCTCCCACATTCAGTAAAAATGCAACACCCTGGTCTGTGGATTTAATAGTTTCCATTACAATATAGTCACCGCCCCAGGCATCGGAAAGGGGAATCACCCGGCGGATGCCTTGCTGCACACTGATAACCTTATTCAAAATAAAGGCTCTTGTCATTTTGTATTCTTTGGTCAATTCCTCTGTCAGTCTAATATCATATGATAAAACGTATTGTATGTTTTTGTATTTTGAGGCTAAGGCAAAAATCTCCGGATTGTAGTGGTCTGAATGTGCATGAGAAACAAACACGACAAATGGCTTCTCACAGTCTACCTCAGGAAGAACACCTTCACAATAATCAAACAATAAATTGGCAATCTCTGTTTCCACCATAAAACCGCTATGTCCAATATACGTAACTTTCATGACATCCTCCTAAGTCCATAAAAATTTATTCCCAGTCTACTAATGTGTGCTCTATGGTCTTGTCCCGAAGCATCAGTTCCTTTACTGCTTCTGCAGCTGACAAATCTCCAAAAAGCACTTCATTTATCTTCTCAATAATTGGTAATGAAACCTGATATTTACGGCCCAATGCAATGGCCGCTTTGGCAGAATACACGCCTTCTACGATCATCTTTACCTGATCCATAGCTTCCTGGTAACTGTAGCCCTGTCCGATCAGATAACCTGCCCTGCGGTTTCTGGAATGCTCAGAGGCACAGGTAACAATCAAATCACCGATACCTGTAAGGCCTGAAAAGGTCTCGTATTTACCTCCCATAGCTGTACCCAGTCTGGCAATTTCAGCCATACCACGGGTAATCAATGCCGCTTTGGTATTATCTCCGTAGCCCAAACCATCTGCTGCCCCTGCTGCCAACGCTACTACGTTTTTCAGAGCACCACCCAATTCAATGCCTATCATATCGGAGCTAATATATACGCGAAACTTCTCATTCATAAATATATTTTGTAAATAGGAGGCTGTAGCATGATCTCTCGCACCTACAACAATGGTAGTAGGAATACCTCGCCCAACCTCTTCTGCATGAGAAGGTCCGGATAATACTGCCACATTGACATTTGGAATCTCTTCTGCAATCACCTGGGTCATGGTAAGCAATGTGTCCTCTTCAATTCCCTTAGCCACATCTACAAAAATCTGATCCTTCTCGGCAAAAGGTGCACATTTACGTGCAGTAGAGCGGATAAAGGCTGATGGTACTGCAAGTACTACTACCTCCATTCCTCTCACCGCCTCTTCCAAATCACCTGTAATGTGTATATTGGGAGAAACCTTTACACCGGGCAGCTTCTCTTTCTGCTCGTGTGCTTCCTTTAACATAGTGAGCTCACTTTCCAAAAAGGACCAAAGTGTTACTTCATGTCTATTCTGTTCCAGTAATACTGCCAAGGCAGTTCCCCAACTGCCGGCACCAATCACACTGACTTTTGCCATTTAACTTGCTTCCTTTCTTCCTACTTCCTATTTTTCTTACTTAGGTAGGTCTTGCTCTCTGTACCTGCTATCAAACGCTTGATATTGGTCCAATGTCTGGCATATGCCATAACAGCAAGCAGAAATGAAATGATCATAACCTCGGCAATTTGTGCTCCGGTGAGAGCCCCCAAGGCACCGGAAAAGCATAAAACTGCCATAACGATATTAAAGGCTGCATATACGATCAAGGACATAAGCGACACATAGTGGGTTGTAAAAAAGACCACAAGTGCTACAGTCAGTCCTACAGCAAACATCCATGGATGATAGAATATAATCAGCCCTGCTGTACATGCCATACCCTTGCCGCCCTTAAATCCCAATAAAACCGGAAAATTATGGCCCAGCATAGCTCCGGCTGCAGCATAAAGGGTCAGTATGGGCATAATATCTGCATACTCTGTGCCAAATATCGCCTTTGCAATCCATATAGCTAATGCACATTTTAGAATATCGCCGATAAAAACAACAGCACCTGCCTTCCTGCCCAAAACACGCAGCGTGTTGGTAGTGCCCGCATTACCACTGCCATGTTCTCTGATATCGATACCGTTTATCTTGCCTATAGCATAAGCTGTCTGTATGTTACCCAGTACATATCCAATGATCAAGCATATAATTCGTTCCATTTTTACTGTTCCTTTTCTTTGCGCTCTCTGATAATAAAACGAAGCGGAGTTCCTTTAAAGCCAAAGGCCTCACGAATCTGATTTTCAATATATCTGGTATAAGAAAAATGCATTAATTCCTTATCGTTTACAAAAATAACAAAGGTAGGCGGCTTAACAGAAACCTGTGTAATATAGTATAACCGTAAACGCTTGCCTTTATCTGAAGGAGGTTGCTGCATAGCTACCGCTTCTGTCATGATCTCATTTAACACACCTGTTGCAACACGCAACGCATGATTTTCTGCTACGATGTCAATCGTCTCATACAGCTTACCGATACGCTGTCCGGTCAGTGCCGAAATAAATATAATCTCTGCGTATGGAATAAAGGACAGCGTCTGGCGGATTTTCTCCGTAAATCGATAAATGGTCTTATCGTCTTTTTCAATAGCATCCCATTTATTCACCGCTACAATAATAGCCTTGCCTCTTTCATGGGCGATGCCGATAATCTTGGCATCCTGCTCTGTAACCCCTTCCTTGGCGTCAATCAAAAGCACTGCCACGTCTGCACGCTCCACAGCAGAAACCGTACGGATGATCATAAACCGTTCTAATTCCTCTTTGATCTTATTCTTGCGGCGAAGACCTGCGGTATCAATAAATACGTATTCCTTGCCGTTATAAGTAACCTCTGTATCTACCGCATCACGGGTAGTACCTGCTATATCAGATACGATCAGTCTATTCTCACCTAACAGCTTATTGATCAGAGAAGACTTGCCTACATTAGGCTTACCTACAATGGCAACCTTAATGCGGTCATCCTCTTCCTCGTCCTCACTGCATTCCGTGAAATAAGAAACCACTTCATCCAACATATCACCGATACCCATACGGTTCACGGATGAAATAGGATGAGGTTCCCCAATGCCCAGATTGTAAAATTCATAGACATCTGCCATCATCTTGTCAAAGCTGTCTACTTTATTGACCACCAATACCACAGGCTTATGAGAACGGCGTAACATATCCGCCACCTTAGAATCTGCATCCACAAGGCCTTGCTTCACATCTACCATAAACAGGATCACATCCGCGGTCTCAATAGCAATCTCAGCCTGCTCTCTCATCTGAGATAAAATCACATCGCTGCTGTCCGGCTCAATACCACCGGTATCTACTAAGGTAAAGCTGTAATTTAACCAGGTAACATCGGCATATATTCTGTCTCTGGTAATACCCGGTGTATCCTTTACGATGGAGATATTCTCTCCTGCCATTACATTAAACAAAGTGGACTTACCTACATTCGGTCTGCCAACTACTGCTACAATCGGCTTACTCTTCTTTTTTGCCATAATTTCCTCACTTTTATACTGTTCAAATACTTCTATACTATTCTATCCGGGCAGCAGGCGTAAGTGCCTCTTCGTCCATGCCCAACATACACCTTACAAGGTCATAACCATTTGATTTTACAATATTCAAAGCTACTTGTAAAGAGTTTTGCACATCACTGACGGTCAAATCATCCAAAAATACCTCTTCACCACTGCGCAAAACATTTTCCGGAAGAAATAACACTTCTCCTAAATCCTTCCCCTGCAGCTGCTTCACAATATCCTGTCCCGTCAAAAGACCGGATACTGTAATCATTTCCCCGAAAAACTCATTGGCGATGTCATACACATGCACCGTCAGCCCCTCACAAAGAGCCATAACCTGCTCTGCAAAACCTTTGATGTAAGGATATGCCAGCTTGCCGGTAACCAGAGAGATTTCTCTTGTTCCGGTCCATGGCAGCATGTAGCCTTGGTCTTTATGGTTACATGCCGAAACTTCTCCTTTCTGCTTTGGCAGATATGGTAAAATCCCCTTTTCCTTGGCAATAGATATCGCATCCTCCACCTCATCTATCAGCATCCTCAGCATGCCCACGCCGTTTTCATACTGAATATATCCGTCGTAATTATCTGCCTTAGGAAGCTCTTCACCTGCCAGAATATACCATTCATCGGAAGCATGAATAAAATGCAGACCGTATTCAGGAAATAACTTATCCTGCCACTTATGGATGATCTCCAATACCTGCTTCGCATCCTCCTTTGTAAATGGCTCCAGCGGATACAAGCCTTCTCGATGTTTCGACAAGCCCACCGGCACTACAGACACACTTTCTAACTGAGGCAGGTATTTACTAAGGTCAACAATACTGCGTTCCAACTCCGCGCCATCATTGATCCCCTTGCAAAGTACAATCTGACCATTCATGTAAACGCCGCCTTCGTAGAGCTTATCTACCTTCTTAAGCGCTTCTCCGGCCTGACGGTTATTTAACATCTTGCACCGTAGCTGGGGATTGGTAGTCTGGAAGGAAATATTAATCGGAGACAGATTATAGCGGATGATCCTGTCAATATCATGCTCAGACATATTGGTAAGGGTCACGTAATTACCCTGCAGAAAAGACAGTCTGCTGTCGTCATCCTTAAAATACAGGGTCTCTCTCATCCCCTTAGGCATCTGATCAATAAAGCAGAAAATGCACCTGTTGTGGCAGGAACGGTAATTGTCCATAAGGCCATTTTCAAATTCAATCCCCAGCACCTCATCAAACTCCTTGTCCACTTCCAAAAGCCACTGCTCCCCATCAGGCTTCTCTATCAGCACTTCAATATATTCATCCTGCACCAGAAACTGATAATCGAAAATATCCTCTATGTCCGTATCAGAAATCTGTAGCAACTTATCACCGGGCTCAATCCCCATCTCCTCAGCAATACTTCCTGATAATACTCTCTTAATAATATGGTCTGTTTTCTTCTTCATAGTATGTTTCCCAATCATTCTTTACAATTGATTTTTTATTATTTTCCGGTCTAAACATGCACGAATGACCAAAAATAATATTTAATTAATGTTTTTTCTTATATCTTACCCTAAATTTCTTGACGTGTCACTAGGTAATGTTTTAAAATATGATTGATTTTAAATATATTTCTTACTCAACTGGAGGTTATCATGCCAAATTTACAAGAATTGGAAAATGCAATGCCCGTAGCGCCTCTTGGTGTTATTGCATTAGAATCTATGAAGGAAATGGGACAACGCATCGACGAATATATTGTTCATCAGCGTCACAATGTTCCAAGTGCTTTTTCCACTGATCCGGCTTTTGGTGGCTATCTCAAAGATTCCTACCTGATTAAGCACGCCAATCCCCGTTTCGGCAGCGGTGAAGGCAAGGGGGAGATTTTGGAAAGCGTTCGAGGCAAGGATTTATATATTTTAGTTGACATATGCAACCATTCCCTTACCTACAAAATGAACGGTTACATCAATTATATGTCTCCGGATGCTCATTATCAGGATTTGAAGCGTGTTATAGCAGCCTGCTCCGGTCATGCACATCGTGTCAATGTTATCATGCCTTTTATGTATGAAAGCAGACAGCATCACCGCTCCGGCATTGAATCCTTAGACTGTGCATATGCATTGGAAGAGATGCATGACATGGGTGTTTCCAATATCATCACCTTTGATGCCCACGATCCACGTGTACAGAATTCCGTACCACTGTGCGGTTTTGACAATTATCAGCCATTTGCCCAGTTTATCCAGGCGCTGATTCATGACGAAAAGGACTTAATCATTGACAAGGAACATACCCTCGTGATTTCTCCTGACGAAGGTGCTTTAGACCGTGCTATCTACTTTGCTACTGTTATGGGTGTAGATACCGGTATGTTCTATAAGCGCCGTGACTATTCTACTATTGTGAATGGTAAGAATCCAATCGTTGCACATGAATTCCTGGGCAGTGACATTACCGGCAAAGACATCATCATTATCGACGATATGATTTCCTCCGGCGAAAGTATGATTGATACTGCCCGCCAATTAAAGGGCATGGGCGCTAAGCGTGTATTTATCTGCTGTACCTTCGGATTATTTACTAACGGTCTGGAAGTATTTGACAAGTGCTACGCTGCCGGACATTTCGACAGAGTTATCACTACCAACCTGACCTATCTTCCACCGGAAATCTACACCAGAGAGTACTTCTCATGCGCAGATATGTGTGAATTTACTGCCAATGTTATAGACTTTATGAATCACTCTGTATCAATGTCCAATGTTATCGAGCCTGCGGAAAATATTCGCAAGATACTGGCAGAGTATAATAAGCACGAAAAATGATTAAATGAATATAATCACATGATATAATAAATTAAATACATAGCATGCCAAGATATATATTCTGTCAAAATACATATTATTAAATTACGTAGTATATCGAAATACATAATACACTAAAATACACAGTATACCGGAGCATGCTTTGATACATGAACCGGTATGCTGCTTTGTGTCTGCATATCTTACTTTACAAAAAATGCAACAGCAATGGCTCCCGGACCTGCATGTGTCCCAATGGTACTGCCGATGGTACAGATAGGAACCTCATATCCAAACCCTTCATATAGTTCTGCACTGTCTGTCATATACTTCTTCAACAATGCATCGGAAAGCCCTGTGTAAGCCAAATAGCATGGTTTGGAATAATCGATACTCCCCTGTTTCCCGGAATATTCACGCAACAGATTCTGACCGTTCTTGCTGCCTCTGGCCTTGCCCAGTGTTACGATCAAACCTTCCTCAATGGCAACCACCGGCTTAATAGACAATACGCCGCCTACAGCAGCTGCCGTTCCGGATATACGTCCACCCTTTTTTAAATATTCCAAGGTATCCAACAGTGCGATCAGACGCACTTTCTTTTTTTCCTTCTCAAGTGCCGATGCAATTTCCCGGGCATTCTTGCCTTCCTCACGCAATTTTACCGCCAAATCCACCAAGAGACGCTCTCCGATCGCCACATTCTCGCTGTCAACAATTGTGATTACATCTTCATAATCCTCAGCTGCAATGTGGGCACTCTGAATGGTTCCTGACAGCTTACCTGACACAGTAATACATACTGCAGTATCACCGGCTTCTTTTACTTCCCTAAACTTTTCTTCAAATTCAAAAGGCGGTATCTGACTGGTGGTTGGATGTACATCAGACTCCACAAGCTTTTCATAAAAGCCTTCATGACTTAAGTTTACTCCATCCAAAAACTCCTCTTCACCAAAAATGGTCTTTAATGGCAAAACATCTACCTTTAATACTCTGGCCTGCTCTGCAGTAATATCACTTGCAGAATCTACAATAATTCTAACGCTCATATTCTGTCCTCTCAATATCATTTAACAGCACAAATGCTGTCTTTCTTTACAAATTTCATCTGCGGTTACAGAGTCATACTATCCACTGCATCCACTACCTCCACCAAGAGACCCGTCAATACCTTTATCTTCTCCTCTCCAAGCTTTAAGTATACCTGGTGTACAATCTCCATAACCTTCTTGTGCTCTTCCAAATAAACAGGCAGCATCTCATCCCGTAATTTTAAATAAACCTTGCGCCTATCCTGTTCACTGCGAATACGCTCAATAAGGCCTTTTTCTTCCATAACGGTCAACACCTTATTCAGCTGAGATTTCAAAAGTTTGGTGCGCTTGCCCAAATCTGTTGCTGTAATCATCTCCGCGCCCGTCTGTCTGCTGCGGTATAAAATACTGCATACCACAATTTCATTAAAGGAAAGACCGGTAACCAAACGATTCCCGCGAATATTTAATGCCA
Source organism: Lachnospiraceae bacterium (assembly GCA_045646695.1). Taxonomy (GTDB): domain Bacteria; phylum Bacillota; class Clostridia; order Lachnospirales; family Lachnospiraceae; genus RGIG6307. The sequence goes on along the minus strand of JAZRLF010000007.1, from coordinate 22,842 downwards.
TATCCATCCATGCACCTAATAATGCTTCTTCCATATTCATCTTCCTAAGCCCTCCCTTTCACTGTAATTAGTTCACTTTATTAACTGTTCACTTTATGAACGATTCACATTATATATAAATTCATGCATATTGTCAATATATTTACACAAAATCATATCCTGCATTTACACCAAATTATGCCGACATGCAAAGCACAAATACTTAAAGCCTACCAAAATACCATAAAAATCAGACAAGGCCATTGCAAACTCCCTAAACATTCCTATGGAACAAAGGGGATAAGTCCTCTTCGAACTCCCTAAACATTCCTACGTAATAAAAAATCAGCCTATATATACAGACTGATTTTTCATAATATCTCATATTTTATTGACACAATTCTTTATATACAGCATCTCTGATTGACTGATGCAAATCATCATACAAATACACTCCATGATTACGAATATGCATTGCATAAAAAATCCTCAGATGATAATCCGGATCCATAAGGACATATGCACCTGCTGCACCATCCCATCCAAATTCTCCTTTATGGGCATACACACCATTTGCATCTGTTCTGACTCCCAAGCCATAACAGTAGCCCTTTTTACAAGACTGAAAATCTATATGTGCCTGAGCACTCAGCTGATTACTGCGCATAAGATTGAGTGTATCCTGTTTTAAAAGCTTTCCGTTAACCATATGTGTTACAAAACGAATATAGTCATCTACACAGGAAATAAGACCAGCGCCACCGCTTTCGTAGGCAGGTGTCAGAATACATTGATTTTCTTTTCCAACCAATTGTGCTCTATTCTCTTCAGGAAGGTAGAAATATTGGCTGCACATCTGCCTTTTCACCTCATCGGTCAAGGCAAACCCGGTACGTTCCATACCACATACATCAAAAATATTCTTTTTTAAGCATTCTCTATAAGGCATGTCTGATACTATTTCAATCACTGCTGCCAACACATCATAACTCAAGCTATATAAAAAATGCTCTCCGGGTTCAAACATTTTAATCGCACCACTTCTTCAAAAGCCATATTACTTCTCCTTTCCTTCAAAAGGGGCATTGCCACCGGCAATGCCCCCAAAGTCCATATGAAATTAATTTAATACTATTTATAACAATCCATTATAAATGGTTTGATGTAAAATACTACTGCAAGAAATTAGATAAATGCAAAATACAAGATAAATACAATATCCAAAATCCAAACGATCGGGCTGATCTTCTTTGCCTTACCACTTGCAACCATTGCTACTGTATAGGTAATGAAACCAAGTGCAATACCATTTGCGATAGAATAAGACAGAACCATGGCAATAATTGTAACAAAACCGGAAGCTGCACTTACAAAATCATCCCAATCAACGCCACCTAACTGCTGAGCCATTAACATACCTACAACAATAAGTGCAGGAGCTGTAACAGCATTCGTTGCTGTAGACAAAACAATCGGAGACACCAAAATGGATACAAAGAACAGTAAACCTGTTGTACATGCTGTTAAACCTGTTCGTCCGCCAACCTCTACACCACTGGAGGACTCTACGAAACTCGTTACAGTAGAAGTACCTAATGCAGCACCTACTACAGTACCAACAGAGTCAGCAAGTAATGCCTTCTCAACGTTCTCTAATTCGCCTTCTTCATTTACAAGACCACAACGGTTACCAACTGCTACCAGAGTACCTGCTGTATCGAAGAAGTCAACAAACAGGAAGGAGAACACAATTACAAAGCAAGCAAATGGATCCTTAAACAATTCACCGAATCCCTTTGTAAATGCACCAAATGTTTCAACAGAAAAATCTGTTGTAATAAACTGGCTCGGTAATGCCGGCATTCCTTCAATACCGCAGAAACCAAGAATCAAACCAACAACTGCAGTAATAACCATACCTACAAATACCGCAGCAGGAACCTTCTTTACAACTAAAGCAATAGTAAGTAAAATACCGAAGATAGCCAGTAATACGGTAGGCTGTGTCAAATCACCGAGTGCAACAGCTGTTGCAGAATCAGCTACCACAATGCCTGCATTCTTTAAACCAATAAATGCAATAAAGAAACCGATACCTGCACCGATTGCAAGCTTTAACTGCTTTGGAATCGCATTAATGATCATCTTACGAAGACCGGTAACAGAAATCACTAAGAAGATAACACCGGAAATAAATACAGAAGCAAGGGCTGCCTGCCAGCTGTATCCCATACCAAATACTACCGTGTAAGTAAATAAGGCATTTACACCCATACCAGGAGCTAATGCTACCGGATAATTTGCCAATAAGCCCATCAAAATAGATGCAATACCGGCAGAAATTGCTGTAGCCATAAATACGGAATTGATATTCATTCCGGATTCACCCAAAATACTAGGGTTTACAGCCAGGATGTAGGCCATTGCCAAAAACGTAGTGATACCGGCAAGAATTTCGGTCTTCACAGTGGTGTTTTTGGCCTTCAAATGAAACAGTTTCTCTAACATATTAACTTTCCCTCCTAATAGGTTTTTAAAGCAATTTGATTGTAACCTGAAACAGAGAGAATTACAAGTTAATTTTTAGAATTTTTTCATTTTTTGATTATTTTTATCCAATTTTATGCAATTTAAAGGAGATTTTCACTTTAAACAAATCACCATCCATCATAATCTGAAAACTTCCGCCCTGTCCGATAACCAGATTCTGTGCAATGGCAAGTCCCAAGCCACTTCCCTCTGTAGTTCTGGACACATCACCGCGAACAAAACGCTCCGTCAATTCATCTACCGTGATTTTCAGTTCCTTGGCTGAAATATTCTTCATAACCAACACCAGATGATCTTCTGCCTGAGAAACCTCCACATAAACGCGAGTTCCTTCCAATGCATATTTATAAATGTTGGATAATAAATTTTCCATAACACGCCAGATACGTCTGGGATCAGCCAAAATCACAGCATCCTGAATATCATTATTATAAATCAGCTTTAGACAATGCTCCGTAAATTTATCCTCATATTCCGCCACCGCCTGCATAATCAGCTCATGAATATGAATCGGCATCATCTCGTATTCGATATTGCCTGTGGAGATCTTGCTGACTTCAATTAAGTCCTGGATCAGATTTTTTAGTTTGTGAGATTTACTCTCCAAAATACTGATGTATTCCTGAGCCTTGGCACTCTCTATCTGCTCCTTTTTTAACAAATCCACATAATTGATAATAGAGGTAAGGGGCGTCTTAATATCATGAGAAACATTGGTCAAAAGCTCTGCTTTCAGTCGCTCATCCTTAATGGAAGTCTCTACTGCTTTCTGAATTCCTTCGCCGATTTCATTGACCGCACGTCCCAAAGCTGCATTTTCCGGGGATAAATGTGCTTCATCCACTCGCAGGCTCTCTCCTGCTGCTATGCCTTCTATCTTTTCCACAATCTCACTGCGCTCTACCTTGCGTCGCATACGTCTGTAGGACATGAAAATAATCATACCGATGATGGCCACACCTGCTGCAAATGCACCCACTGGTTCTCTTATGTTAATAAACAAAGTCATTAAGAACAGCAGCCCCGCATAGAAGATCACCTCTGTAAGCATAACACCCCAGGTCTTTTCCCACAAACCGCTTCGTTCTACGTAATATTGCATTTTGCTGCTGCACTTCTTCCATTTACGCAGCAACCATCCTGCAAATATTCGTATTTTACTGAAAACATGCAAATGTAAAATACTGTTTTTCCACAAAGTTCTGCTTTTAAATCGTCTGGACAGACTGCCTAAACTTTCTGTAACAAAAACACTGCCCACAAAAGATGCTCCGGCAATTCCGATAGCCATAACCAGACTGATCACATTAGATCTGGTGTGTGTAAAGTGGTCTATCATAATACACACCAATGCTGCAATTCCAAAACCCAAAAGTACACACCAACCAAGGAAAAGCTCTGTATAAGGTGCATCTGTCCACTTAAGCTCTATGTACTCCTGCCCATCCTTGTCCAGCTTGCGGCCGGCAGCATACATCAGATAAAATGTCACCATTACATAATACAACGCACATCCACTGATAATACCTATTAAAATATATACCCCATCCGGGCTGTGGGTGCTGTAGGCTTCCCATATGGTCTGATAATAGTCTGAAACCTCCAGATCCATGTCAAACCCTACATACACCATTGCAGAGCTGCCAAAGGCATAATCATACATGGACATATAACCGGAAACTTCATCAAAAGTCAGCTCATACGTCCCCGGAATGTCATAGTGCAGTGCCGAAGAACCTGCTGCAGCACAAATCAAACCATCAAAATAATTGCGGATTGCCCCTTTATTGTAGCCGGTAAGCTTCTCGTAATTGGTAAAAATATCCCCGCTTTCATTATTCATATCCACATAGTATACCAAGCTGGTATCACCTTCTCTATATAGGTCTGTATACCGCTGATACTCTCTGTAATTTTCCAAAAGGTCTGTTATACAGCTGTCCATCTGCATACAAAGAGTTTTATAATCCTCCGGTGTGGAAACCAATTCCTCTAAACGTTTGCCATCCACAGTTAAAAACATATTTTTAGCAAGGGGAACCGTCCACGTATTATCTTTCCCTTCATAGACCAGACCACCTGACTGTTCCCAGCGAATCAAATCCTCCAACCGGTACACCGCATTCGGAAAATAATTCTGTCTTGTATTGACATAGCCCTCCTTACGGTTGTAGTAATCGGAAATATTAATCTCTTTTCCGGCATCAAACACACCATCTGTTTCTAACTGACTGCGAATAATCGCTAAGCGTATAATCTCCGGCATATTGGTGCTAAGGCTATTAACCAAATGACTCTGCACTCTTTCTTCCACGCTTTCTGTGGAGGGCTGAAGCCATCTGCGGAAACCATAATCTTCAATATACACAGTATTGGTTAAAATCAGCGCTATCACACAAAGCACCGACACCGTAAGCACAACATGTTGGGTCAGCTTCAAAAACCAGAGTGCCCAGGCCGCCATAGGCCGTCTGCGCTTTATGTTTTTCTTTTTCTTATCATCCATACACAATTCCTCTGCTATTGCTTTTCAATTTTGTAGCCAACACCCCAAACCACCTTTAAGTATCTTGGGTCCTTTGGATTAATCTCAATCTTTTCACGGATATGTCTGATATGTACTGCTACTGTGTTGTCTGCTCCGATTGCCTCCTCATTCCAGATATTCTCATAAATCTGATTAATAGAAAATACCTTGCCCGGATTACGCATAAGCAGCAGTAAAATGCTGTATTCGATAGGAGTCATTTTAATCTGCTCCCCGTCCACAAACACTTCCTTTGTCTCATCATTAATCTGCAGGCCGCCCACCTGAAACAGCGCATTATTCTCCGTATTCAAACTGCCAAGCACCGTATAACGACGCAGGTGAGACTTGATTCTGGCCATCAGCTCCAGAGGATTGAATGGTTTGGTCACATAATCGTCAGCGCCGATATTTAGCCCCAAAATCTTGTCTGTATCCTCACTCTTGGCAGAGAGAAAAATAATAGGAACTGCACTGAATTCCCTGATTTTCATAGCCGTACGGATGCCGTCCAAAACCGGCATCATAATATCTAAAAGGACTAACTTAATATCATGAGTCTTTAACAAAGCCAATGCCTGCTCGCCGTTGTAAGCCTTCCGCACTAAATAATGCTCCTGACTTAAGTATATCTCAATGGCATCCACGATTTCCTTCTCGTCATCGCATACTAAAATTTCTTCCATAGTACCGTACCTCCTTGATATTATTTAATCATATTATTTTTAAGTTAATGTATGGAAAAGTATAAAGATTTTCTTAAATTCATAAATAAATCATTTATAATTTTTGCTATCTGCACATCCTCGCGGAGCGTTTGTTCTTACATAGGAAAGAGTACTTTCCTCGTATGTAATAAAAAAGGCACTGTATAGGAACGCTCCCGTACAATACCTCTTTATTATACAAAATATAGTGTGTGTTGTCAAAATGCTTTTACTGTCACATATTCGGCATTACTGCCTCATATTTGCCACTTTTACTGCCTCATATTCACCGCAATGTTACTTTCCTGCGACTTTTACGGCATGCTGGAAGCACCAAAAAACAGTATTACCTTCGCACAATTTTATCAACCACAAAATATAACACACCCAATACTATAAAAACAACTCCGGCAGCTATAAACTCCAGCATTAAAATATTTTCACTTCTGTAAGCATGTACAATTTTATTTTCCAGATTCTTCACAAAATTAATATGCCCAACCACACATATCAACATAAATATGCTGACAAGTGTCTCAATGCCGATGATGATGTATGCAAATGTTCTCATGATGTTACTCCTTCCTTCTATTGCAAATATCCGCAAACCACTTCTGCAGATATTTCATTCTAAAGTAGCTGCCCGTATATTCAGATCATTCTATTTTCTTGTATAACGTCCCTTCGTATACTGCTTTTGTCACCCCACCTTTATAAGCATACTCTATCAAAGACAATGTTCCGGAATATGCTTCGCCGCCTATATACTCCTTCCAATGTAACGTACTATTCGGTTGAACAGCACCTTCATACATAACCGTTCTGGTAACATAACCCCCTTCCAAAGCACGTCCTTCTATGCCGGTTCCATACACTTCATAATAGATGCCGCTTTCTGTATATCCACTTATTATAAAATCTTCTGATACTTTTTCAGCATATTTTAGTGCTCCCCCATCATGCAGCAAACTGCTTGCCTGACATTTCACCGGATACAGTATTAATATGGTTAACATAAATAACATAATATATATTTTTTCATCAAAATTCCCCTTATACATTCATCCTATTCATTTCTAGGTAACAAAAAAGTGTGACGTTCCGTATTATATACCTCGCTCCGCTCTTTATAATGTTCAAAGTAAGACACTTTAATTACCTCTGCCTTATCAAACCATACACTATATTCTTCTCGCAAGCTGCGCGCATAATCGAATTGACTGTCACCAACCAATTCCCCTTCATATTCAACTACTATATGATAAATCGAATCATAATCTCGATGCTTTGAAGTATCATCATAAAATTCATCAACAATCCGAAAGGCAGGCTCGGCATGCTTCTGCATATATATGTACAAACTTGTGACAATAGCAAAGATACATAGCAAAATACCACCTGACACTAGCATTTTAAACGATTTATATCCTTTGTGCTTTGATAAAATCAACTCAGGCTCACTCTTCGTTTGCGCTTGTACAATACTGCCGTGTTCCTCTTTACTGTCCCCTTTTATCGATGCAATATCTTCCCCTTGCTCTATAAGTTCAGAAACAGACACCTGAAAAATCTCAGCCAAATCTTTCAGCGTATATATGTCGGGTATTGAATCTCCGTTCTCCCACTTTGAAACAGTAGAAGGCGATACATAAAGCTGACACGCAAGTTCTTTTTGTGTCATGCCCTTCTTCTTTCTCAATTCATTAATAATGCATCCAACCTCTTTCGCAGCGCCCATCTTGTTCCCCTTTGTTATCGCATGTACAAATTAATTGTTACTACTTAACATTATACAAAGGTACGCAAGAAAAGTCAAATGTTGATTTTTAAAAACACATTTTCAAAGCGCAGGACCGATATCAACAATGTATGTATCGGTCCTGCAAAGCAAAATCACTCTACTCTTTTCTAATTATTCAAAACCTTTATAACCTTGTTAGAGCAAAATAAGTAATTACTGCATTCACTGCCAAATGTAGTCCTAAGCGTTACAACACCTTGCCATGGCTCATAAGCTAAAACGTCGTTACTATACAGTAATACAACCTCTCCATCTTCCGTTCGATAGCCTTCCTCTACTTCACAAATCATTAAGTTTGTATCACTGTGCACCAAATAATATGCACCATAATCACTCAAATAAAGAAATTTATCCAGACCAATTTTTTGTGTGTTTTCCAAAGAAATATACATATAGTAGGATAATATTTCCGTTATATTTGATTCAGTTACTTTTTTTATTTCTAAAGATTGTGCATCCGGAATCTGTTTTATGATATTATTCTTTTCTTCTTGACCGATTATTGTTGAATCATCTATGCCATTATAAAATAGTTCATGCAAATTAATTTCGGATGGTTCATTATAAAAACTACTTAAAAACTGATTTTCTATATATCCTCGTTCCGGATCATTAAAAAACTCGGTATTAAACCAGTTAATTTCCTCCTCAGTCAGGCTAACTGCACCTTCCGGAATTTCAAAAGATTTCTCCTCCGTGAAATAGACTTCACTATCTGATATTTCCTCGCCCGTCAGTAAATCTACTTTATAAGATCCTGTTTTGGTGTACATACGCGCATATCGTTGACCTGTGAGTGCAAGCCCTTCCGGTTGATATTCGCTACTGTATAGAGGTACTCTTTCGACTACTTGTGTAGCTTCGTTAGTTTGCAGATTAAAAGTATGTACCTCTACGGAAAAGTCTCGATTATCTTTGCCTTCGAAGTCAATTACCGCCAATAAATCTTCGCTCAGAAAATAGGCAGAATCGGCGCCTGAAATACCGGTGAGTACTGTGAGCTCTGTCAGGCATGCGTGAGAAACATCAAAAAAATAAACTTCTTCGCTTTTAAAACAATCGATCAGTACCGCCGACAACCCCGGAGACGTTTTAATATAATTGATTACCTTCTTTTGTTCTTCGGAACTTCTTGTAAAAGGTCTAGTACAGTATCTGTATGTAAATCATAGAATATGGCATAAGACGGATTAAATGGTTCCTGATATAGGCTAATTTGTACGATGTTCGAATTACCTTCTATGGACCCAACCGACCAAGTCCATGCATTTTCTTCTGTGTCATCCTTATACACATGGATATCTCCGTCTATTTCACACCACAAAAAACGGACTGCAAAACATTTCTCTGCAAACATATATTCAAAGTCAACAATATTTGTGTCTAAGGGAAGATATTTTCCTTCCTTTAAGAGTAAGAATACTTCGTCCTGAACTATTACACTATTTTCCGGGTCAGGCCTTTCTTCCGAAATGGTCAAATCTTCGTCCTGAACTATTACACTATTTTCTGGGTCAATACTTTCTTCCGAAATGGTCAAATTCTCACTTTCTGTAACATAAAAGTTATTTGTCATATCTTCTTTAAAATCCTGATCACATCCGGAAAGGTGTAATAATGTAAACAAACTGAGTATTACTAGCTGAATTTTTCTTTGCATCATATTCCTAGTTCCTTTCATTTTCCTGTATTATCACACCTACTGACGTCTCTCTGGTGCGATTGAAGTACTTCACACATTTACATTACACCTTGACTCATTTTCAGTAAAGCGAACAACTTTCTCACTATTTTTACTACTGTTCTCTAAAATATTCTGCATAATATTTCAGAGAAGAGGTAATATCCACATAGAAGTTCTTTGAGTAATTTGTGAACCACTCCTCCTCCAAACAATTCCATGCAAATATAAGCCGTTCCTCCTTATCATCATATGTTCCGCTCAATACAATAATATCATTTATAGATGAATCAGATCCTTGTATCTTATACCATGCATAAATTTGTGCGCGTGCATCAATAATCTCCGATTCAGCTGTATCACAAAGCACTACATTATCTGCCAAACCATTTTTTGTATACAATGCAGCTACTACCTCCTCAGGATATTTGTACTTTTCCGGGTCGTTCAGAAGCTCATCTCTTGCATCTTGCACACACTCTACCCAATTTCCATCCTTTATCGTTGCTCTATAATCCGATGGCTCATTCATGTAATAACGCACAGCATACAGATTATATGGGTCATCGGCCACACTGTTGATATTACTTTCATAACGTACTACGTCTTTACTTATAGTATGTATATACGTTTCTTGTTTTTTTGCGAAAGGCCACTCTTCAGATAGTGTTCTTATAACTTTGCTATTTACTACATGTTCCTTTGTTGGCTCTGACAAACGTAATACTGATGGATAAGTACCGCAATAGTAGTAGTTTTCCTTATCTTCTCCGTAATACGCAGCCCCCTTTATACAGGATATGGTCATACCATATAACGGTGATAATTCTTTAGGAACTTTTATGACTTCTGCTATACAATTTTTTAAAATACCTTGTAACTCTTCTGTATTCAGTGGCAAAGACTGTATAGAAAGAGGAGTTGCTCCACTATCTTCTTGCAACCATATGTACCAGCGGATTTCCGGTATATCTATATAATTGCCATTAAAATCTAAGCAAACAAGAGGAAATTCATATAAGTTTTGGGTGTATTCCTTGCTTTCTACAAAGTCACTTTCTTTAATTGTAGTAGCTTCTGCCACATTCTCAAATATATCAGAAGCAGAATTATCCTCTGTTATTTTAATTTCTCCTGTAAAACTTTCTTTGCTTCCGGATACTTCCGTTCCTTTTACTGGACTACTACAAGCAGTCATACAACACAAACTAAATACTATAAAGATAATTCTGCTTCGTTTCATATTTCTCCCAACTACTTTTCCATTGCTACTATACTTGTTGTTGATGCAAACGGCCCGGTATAACCGCAAACACTACAATACTGCGTTAAACCAGAAGTAACAATTTGATGTGTTCCTATAGATATTCTATATTCAAACACTCCACAAATGCGCCAATGATTAATAGCATTGCATCTATACTCATAACTACTATGCTGATGTTCGTTTGTATTAACAATTAATATGGTACGTAATGTTTTAGCAAAATTAGTATAAGGAATTCTATATGCATTATTACTATGTGCATTTAAAACCGGAATTCCTGAAGAATTATATCCGGTACATATCATCTGGTGTCCTGAAGAAGATGAACTTGCATTTACTATCATTTGTTGTACTACCATTCACATAATTTCTGTCCGATACAGGAATTCCGCACCACTGATTTGCATATGTTAAAGCAGCATCCACATCATAAATAGCACTTCTTGCCAAATTTGTACCATCACTTAAAGCAGCTTCCTCTGTTATGTCTCCTTTTATCGCAAATAACTCCTCTTGTTCAAGTACATCATTGGAGCAAACACCTGTGATAAATCTCTCATATTCATTGTATAATAAAAACCATTTTACGTAAAGCGAATAACTTTCATTCCTAGCATCACACTTTTTTCCGATCATTCACTTGTCTTTAAATTATATCCGTGATATAATAAACATTAAAGCTTTTTCAGCGCCACACATGCTCAAAGGCATTCTTCACCCATTTGGTCTCCCCTTTATCAATCACCACGCAGTCATACCGCATCTGTACAAACTCCCCAATGTCGTGCTTCATTCGATAATAATCTGCCACCCGGCAAATCCGACGCTGCTTACGTAGGTCAACAGCCTCCGCTCCATGCCCGGATTTAAAAGAATCTCTGGCCTTTACCTCCAAAAAAACCAGGCAGGTGCCATCGTATCCAATGATATCGATTTCTCCCTGCCTGCATCGGTAATTCACCTCAAGCACCTGTACTCCTCGTTGCTGTAAATACTGCACCGCTTGTCTTTCGTAAAAAGTACCTGTAGCTCGATTATTCATATGTATTATTCCACCTTGCCAATCTTGGTAAAAGGCCATAAGCGTACCACTACCCGGCCTAAAAGCCTGGATCGATTTATATTGCCCACAGATTCATAGCGGCTGTCTGAGCTATTATTACGATTATCCCCCAGTACGAAATATTCATCCTCCCCTAAAACAACCGGCTCTGCTGCGCGCTGTCTGTTATAGGATGCGATAACCTCCTTGCCATAGCCTTCCTGCAGCACTTCACCATTAATATAAATCCCACCTTCTTCATCAATATAAACGGTCTCCCCCGGCAAACCAATGATACGCTTTACAAAGTACTTGGTCGTTCCTATATATTCTACCGGGAATATGACCACATCAAAACGCTCCGGTTCTGATATCAGGTAGTCAAGCTTATCCACCCACAAATATTCTCCGTTATATAAGGTAGGTTCCATGGAGTCTCCGTCAACCACGCTAAATACACCAATAAAGGTAGTAATCAGCTTTACTGCCACAAAAACTGCAGCCAACCATACCACATAACCTAACACTTCCTTTAACACTGCTCCATCAGCACTTTTCTGATTCTTTGCCATACGTGTATTCCTCCCCAATTACGCTGTAAAATCTTCCGGCCATTCTAAAGAGATACGCCCCAGCTTACCACTTCTGAAATCGTCAATTAACATGCCTGCAGCCTTCTCCAAATCCAGTTCATCGCCCTTTTTAAAGCATCTTCTATTCTCTGCGATACCGGACAGTACCTGAAGAGCAGAATCCCAGTTCGTCAGGCTGTATCGTTCTGTAATCAGGGCCTCATAGCGAGGCTTTACATGATTAATAAAATCCAGTGCCAATTCATCTGTCAGCAAAATTTCATCATTAATAGAGCCGATAAAAGCAAGCTTCATACCGATAGCCTGGTCCTCAAACTTAGGCCACAAAATACCCGGAGTATCCAAAAGCTCCAGTCCTTTATTTAACTTAATCCACTGTTTTCCCTTTGTAACACCCGGTTTATTACCGGTTTTGGCGCAGGCTTTGCCTGCAAAAGCATTGATAAAGGTAGATTTACCTACGTTAGGAATCCCCACTACCATGGCTCTGACAGGACGGTTCAAAATCCCTCGCTTTCTGTCCCGTTCAATCTTCTCCTTACAGGCTTCCTGAACCAGGGACTGAATGCTCTTGACACCGCTGCCGGTCTTGGAATTAATCTCCAATACATGAAAGCCCTTATTCTGAAAATAAGCCATCCATGCTTTATTGGCCCTGGGATCTGCCAGGTCTGATTTATTTAAAAGGATAATCCTTGATTTATGCTTGCCCAATTCATCAATGTCCGGATTCCGGCTGCTGATAGGCTCTCTGGCATCTACTAATTCTATAACCAAGTCAATCAGACTTATATTTTCCTGCATCATACGTTTGGCTTTGGTCATGTGACCCGGATACCACTGATAATTCATGCTTTTCACCTGTTCTTTCTATATATTAGTAATTAAACGAGTCTGTCGATTTCGCGTGCATGGCTAAACTGTTATACAAAATTGCCTATAAAACTGCGACGGTGTATGGGCGTAGGCCCCATTTCCTTAAGTGCAGCAATATGTACCGCTGTTCCATAGCCCTTATTGGCTGCAAAGCCATACTCCGGAAAAAAACTGTCATACTCTACCATCATACGGTCTCTGGTCACCTTTGCAATAATGCTGGCAGCACCGATACTGGCGCTTTTGGCATCTCCTTTGATAATAGACACCTGTTCTATGTCAACTTCCGGAATCCTTACTGCATCATTTAACAAAATATCCGGCTTTACACTTAGCCCTGAAATAGCTTCCCGCATAGCCTCATAAGTTGCCTGCAAAATATTAATCTCATCAATCCGCTCCGGACTGGCCATACCGATGCCTACTGCCACGGCCTTTGCCATGATTTCCTCGTATAACATCTCACGTTTTTTCTCGGAAAGCTTTTTGGAATCGTTGATATACAAAATATCACAATCCTTTGGCAAAACAACGGCAGCTGCAACTACCGGTCCTGCCAGGGGACCTCTGCCCACCTCATCTATTCCACAAATATAAGCATGGTCTGCATATGCTCTCTCATATGCAAATAATTCATACATACGATCTTTTTCTTTTTGCAAAGCCTGGGCTTTTTTTTGTTCTTTTTCTTTTGCTTTCTCCAGCGCCTGTGCTCTTTTTTCTTCCTTATCTCGTGCTTTCTCTAATACCTGAACTTTTTTGTCTTGTTGCTCCTGCAGCTTTTCTTCTGTCATATTGTAGCCTCACACTTTTATAAACCTTTTTCTTATACCCTGGCACAATTTTAAAATATTTCCCATATCACTGAACAATCTTCTAGTTCTGACTCTCTTATACTGTACAATTGTCTGCACCTAGATTTCTTGCCCCGGCACACTCTTTCAAATATCCTTATGTCAGCGTATAGGATGCATGCTGACGCCCTCTGCCGGCAATGCAAACCATGCCTTTCCTATAATCTGTGACTTATGTATCGTCCCTACTGTGCCGGAACGACTGTCCTCACTGTTGTTGCGGTTATCTCCCAAAACAAAATATTCATCTTCTCCCAAATAAAGCTTCTCCTCTGCAATACCGGGATCCGCAATCTTGTCAAAACTATCCTTCACCAAAGCACTATTTACATAAAGATATCCGTCAATGATCTGCACACTGTCCCCGGGCGTGGCAACTACTCGCTTAATATACATATGACTGCCCTGTTCAAACACGATCACATCATCTATTCTGGGTGAAAACAAAAAATAGCTGGTTCGATTCACCAGTACCTTTTGATTATGGGCAATGGCCTCCTCCATAGAGACACCTACATTGGTAATGGTATAGCCAAAAGACAGCACCAGCAAAATACCGGCCAAAAATGCTGCCAGACTGCCCAGAAAATAATTTCTGATCAGCTGTCTTATCTCTTCACTTAAGCGCTTCTTCCTACGGAAAGACAATCCACCTCTTGCCATGCACACACTCCTCTATCTACAATGCTAACAGCCAAGCTACATACTCTCTATGGTTGATTGCAATTCCTTGACCGGTTAAGAAAAATGGGACAACCACAAACCTTGTGCAGTTGTCCCGAATCTCAAAATTATTTTACAAGTTCTTTAACCTTTGCAGCCTTACCCACACGGTCTCTTAAGTAGTTTAATTTCGCACGTCTTACTTTACCGCGTCTTACTACTTCGATCTTCTCTACGTTAGGGCTGTGTAATGGCCATGTCTTCTCAACGCCAACACCATTGGACATCTTTCTTACTGTGAAAGTCTCTCTGTTGCTTCCACCCTGTCTCTTCATTACAACGCCTTCAAAAACCTGGATACGCTCACGGTTACCTTCTTTGATCTTGCCGTATACCTTTACAGTATCACCTACAGCAAACTCTTCTACAGAAGCCTTTAACTGTTCAGCTTCAATGCTCTTAATAATTTCGTTCATTGTGTTTCCTCCTTATATTTGGATGTTCTTAAGGCATCTTGCCACAGAGGACCATCTCCTATTTCACAACATATCTAATTTAGCACATTATGTGTTAAATTGCAATACCTAATTTATATATTTTCGACATTTTTATTTATCTACTGCAGTAAATATTTTGAATGGTGTTCGGTGATGCAAGGCTTGGAGCTTTCTCAGTTGCGGTAGAAGGGCGTTAGTGAGCGTTGGTCCTTAGCGAAGCGAGGCACGCATGCCGTAGCTGAGCTTAGTACCGCTACGTGAACTATCGAACGAGAGTGTCCCTGAGACCACAATTGTGAAAGCTTCGAGTACTACATCATAGAACAACATTCTAAATATTTACTTTCGTCTTTTTTTCTTGGGTTTCAACGCCTCGCGGGCCTCATACAAGGCGTATAAATCCGGTCTGCGCTCCTTTGTACGGGCAATGGACTGCTCCAGACGCCATTCCTCTACCTTTTTGTGGTCACCGGAAAGCAAAATCGCCGGCACCTCTTTGCCCATCCATACAGCCGGTCTGGTATACTGCGGATACTCCAGCAGATCGTCGTGGAAGGACTCTGTCTGAGCAGACTCATCATTACTCAGCACTCCCGGCACAAAGCGTGCAATGGCGTCTATCATCACCATAGCAGGCAATTCTCCACCGGTCAGCACATAATCACCGATAGACACATAATCCGTCACAATCTCCTCTAACACACGCTCATCTATGCCTTCATAATGTCCGCACAAAATCACCAGTTCCTCTTCCTGTGCAAACTCCTTGGCCATATCCTGATTAAAGGTAGGCCCCTGAGGAGTCACATAAATAGTACGGGGCTTTGGTCTGTCCGGGCTTACAACTGCCTGATAGGCGTCATACACCGGCTGAGCTGCCATTAACATGCCTGCACCGCCGCCATAGGTGTAATCATCTACCTTCTTATGCCTGTCTAAGGTATAATCCCTGATATTCACTGCTTCCAGGGAAATCTGGCCGCGCTCCATGGCCTTACCGATAATACTGGTTGACAAAGCACCGGTAATCATCTCGGGAAAAAGCGTTAATACATGAAACTTCATAAGCACTCCTTAGTCCAACAGACCATCCATAATGTGGACCTGCATCACCCGGGCTTCTATATCTACCTGTAAAATACACTCCTTAATGGCAGGAAGCAATAATTCTCTGCCATCCTTCATATCTACGATATATACATCATTGGCGCCGGTTTCCATTACATCTCGTAAGATACCTATTGGGGCACCACTTTCATCCACAACCTGAAGCCCTTGTAAATCCGCAATAAAATACTCATCTTTACGCAGTCTTACTGCATTGGCACGAGTCACATATAGACTCTTGCCTTTGTACTTCTCAATATCGTTGATATTGTCGATACCTTTAAATTTTAAAATAACAAACTGCTTGAAAAACTTCACACCTTCGATTTCTAAGGTAAGTTCTTCTCTTCCGGTATCTAAAATAACCTCTTTTAATCTTTTGAAACGTTTTACATCATCTGTTGTAGGAAAAACCTTCACTTCTCCACGCACACCATGGGTAGAAGAAATGACACCCACCTGCAATTTTGCTTCCACGTACTTCCTCCTAAAAAGAGGCTGCTGCAAAATACTCTCTCACCCCGCAAGAACTCTGCCGAATAAAAAAGCTATTATGCCGCAGCCTCTCAAAAATAACCAGAAATGCTTCGAATACTGAGCTTAGATAATCTCCACGTCTACATGTTCCTTCACGGAAGCAGCCTTTACGACAGCACGGATAGCCTTGGCAATTCTGCCTTGCTTACCGATCACCTTACCCATATCAGACTGTGCCACATGAAGTTCAAGCACAAGGTTCTTACCTTCTCTTTTCTCAGTTACTACAACTTCACTTGGATTATCAACGAGTGCTTTTGCAATTACTTCTACTAATTCTTTCATAATCCACCTCCAAATGTATGTTGCATATGATTTATTTCTCGATACCAGCTACCTTGAAAATCTTTGCAACAACATCTGTAGGCTGAGCACCGTTTGCTAACCACTTCTTTGCTAATTCTTCGTCAACCTTGATTGCGCTTGGGTTCTGATTTGGATCATAAGTACCGATCTCTTCGATAAATCTGCCATCTCTTGGGGAACGAGAATCTGCTACGATAATTCTATAAAAAGGAGCCTTCTTCTGTCCCATTCTTCTTAATCTGATTTTAACTGCCATTGTAATTTCCTCCAAAAATTAAATAAATTGTAATATATAGAACAAAGCGGACAAGTCCACTTCGAACTTCTTAATATTCTCATCCCACAAGGGACTTGCTCTGCTTTGCGCGCCGATGTGCAGCTGCATGGTAGCATTCCTTAGCACATCGTGTGCATCCTCGCGGAGCGTGTTTTGACATAATTTTTATGTCAGAACAAAGCGGACAAGTCCGCATCGTACTCAAAATTAGAAAAATCTTCTGCCGCCTTTGCCTCCCAATCCCGGGAAACCGCCAAAGCCTCGCTTGCCCATGCTGCCGCCCAGCTGCTTCATCATCTTCTGGCTCTGTTCAAACTGCTTGATAAAGCGATTTACCACCGCAATATCTACACCTGCACCTCTTGCAATACGGTGCTTACGGCTTGGATTTAAGAGCTTCGGATTCCTGCGTTCTGCAGGAGTCATGGACAACACGATGGCTTCCATACGAGCCAGCTGCTTTTCATCTACTGCCCCTTCCAGGTCAGCTGCCTTCATGCCCATGCCGGGCATCATGCCTAAAATGCTGGCCAGACCGCCCATGTTACGCATCTGCTTCATGCTTTCCAGGTAATCCTCAAAATCGAACTTACCCTTCTTCATACGGCTCATCATGTCCTTGCTCTTATCTTCATCTATGTCAATGTTCTCGGCTGCCTTCTCGATCAGGGAAAGTACATCTCCCATGCCTAAGATTCGGCTGGCCATACGTTCCGGATAAAACTGCTCTAAATCAGAGAGCTTCTCACCCATACCTACAAACAGAATAGGCTTACCGGTAACTGCTTTTACGGAAAGTGCCGCACCACCTCTGGTATCACCGTCCATCTTGGAAAGCACAATACCGTCAACGCCCACCTTCTCATTGAATTCGGTTGCTACATTTACTGCATCCTGACCGGTCATGGCATCCACTACCAAAAGCGTCTGATGTACAGTAATCTGGGCCTTAATCTCCTGAAGCTCTGCCATCATGGCCTCATCCACATGGAGACGACCTGCAGTATCCAGAATCACTACATTATGACCATTCTTGGCTGCATGCTCCAAGGCTGCCTTGGCAATATCCACCGGCTTGTGTCCCGTACCCATACTGAATACATCTACACCTTGCTTCTCACCATTAATATGCAGCTGGTCAATAGCCGCCGGTCTGTAAATATCACAAGCAACCAATAAAGGCTTCTTGGACTTTAACTTAAGCTTACCGGCAATCTTGGCTGTAGCGGTAGTCTTACCGGCACCTTGCAAACCTGCCATCATAATCACGGTAATCTGCTGACCCGGTGCAAACTTAAGCTCTGTAGTCTCACTGCCCATCAGGGAAATCAGTTCCTCATGAACAATCTTAATAACCATCTGTCCAGGATTCAAGCCGTTCATAACGTCCTGACCGATAGCTCGCTCTTCCACAGACTTTACAAACTGCTTTACTACCTTGAAGTTTACATCGGCTTCTAAAAGTGCCATCTTTACTTCCTTCAAAGCAAGCTTTACATCAGCCTCTGTGAGTCGACCCTTGGCTTTTAAATTTTTAAAAACATTTTGCAGTTTGTCTGATAAACTCTCAAATGCCATAGATTAAAGCTCCTCCATCAACTTGCCTGCAATACTCTTTATATCGGACAGCTTCTCCCCGGATACACCCTCTAACTCATCCACAAGGCTCACAATACGCTCCACATCACTACGGACTCTATTAAAGCGCTCCACCAGATGCAGCTTGGACTCATAGCCCCTTAACTGCTTATCACAGCGCCTGAGCAAATCATGCACACCCTGTCTGGAAATACCGGCCTCCTCAGCAATCTCACTTAAAGAATAATCTTCAAAAAGGGCTGCTTCATATATCTTCCGTTGATGATCCGTAAGTAATTCACCGTAAAAATCATATAAGAGACTTTGCTCAACGATTTTCTCTACAGAAGACATACCGTACACACTCCTTTTCCATCCCGTGTAAAGGTTCTTCCCTTGACACCTCAATTATATTACCAAAACCCAAAGCAGGTGTCAAGTATTTTTTCTTGACACCTGCATGTTGTATTGTATTTTTTTTAGTACATTATAATTTTTCACTGAAAAGATTTTTGTAGCCCTGTCCGTATATCTCACTGGCATTTGTTACGATCATAAATGCCTGCGGATCTGCTTTTTTGATAATTTCTTCCGCCTTTGGTGCCAGAGGCTTACGCATAACTACCATGATAACTTCCTTTTCCTTGCCGCTGTAGGCACCCTTACCCTGTATAAAAGTAACACCTACTTGTAAATCTTTCAAAAGGCTCTCGGCAATCACTTTACTGTGGTCACTGATTATATAGATCATCTTGGCCTCATCTGTACCATAAAGCACCTTGTCCAAGGTAAAAGAACTCACAACCACTGCCACAAGGGCATACAGTGCAACCACCACATCACGAAAGGCTATTGCAGAAGCCGTCACTATCACGCAGTCAATGAAAAAAAACAATACACTGGTTTTGATATGCGGAAAACGTCTACGTAAAAGTCTCACTACAATATCAGAACCACCCGTGGTACCGCCCTGCTTCATAATCAGACCTATGCCCACAGCTACAAGCCCTGCTCCTGCGATGGCTGAAATAATCTTATCGTGTGTCAGAGCACGGCCATAAAAATTATTGATCGCATCCATCAAAGCTGAAGTCAATGCAATACAATAAAACGTACGCCAGATCAGCTTATGCCCCAGCTTCCAGAAACCAATAAGAATCAAAGGAACATTCAAAATAAATACAATCGTACCTGTTTCCAGCGGAACAAACTCACTCAAAATAATACCGATACCGGTAACACCACCCGGTGCCAGATGATTGGGATCCAAAAACATGGAAATACCTATGGCATACAATACCGCCCCCACCGACATAATACTATACTCCAAAATCACCTTCCCAATGCTTTTCATACCTGCTCCTTTTTCATTGTACTATGAAATAGTCGGCACCAGTCGCGGCTGATAACCCTCTTTCTCCAAAGCTTCCATAATCTGATGCTTATGTTCTGTACCAAAAGCCTCCATAGTAATCACCAGCTCCACAGCCGCTCTTCTATTGGTAGTAACAAACTGATTATGCTCCAGTTTGATTACATTCGCACTTGTAGTTGCAATTACACCTGAAACTCTGTGCAGCTCACCCGGCTTATCCGGCAGACGGACAGCCACTGTAATAATCCGATCACGGAAAATAAGTCCCTGCTGAACCACACTGGACATAGTGATCACATCCATGTTACCGCCGCTGAGAATAGATACGACACGCTTATTCTTTACATTTAAATGCTTCAGAGCTGCCACGGTCAACAAACCGGAATTTTCCACTACCATCTTGTGATTTTCCACCATATCCAGGAAGGAAACAATTAATTCATCATCCTCAACTGTGATAATTCCATCCAGATTCTCTCTGATGTATGGAAAAATATTGCTGCCCGGTGTCTTTACAGCGGTACCGTCTGCAATAGTATTTACATTCGGCAATGTAGTCACTGCTCCCTTTTCAAAAGATACCTGCATACAGTTAGCTCCTGCAGGCTCCACACCGATTACCTTGATGTTTGGATTTAACAGCTTGGCAAGGGCAGACACACCGGTTGCCAGGCCGCCGCCGCCGATTGGTACCAGAATATAGTCTACTAATGGTAATTCTTTGAAAATCTCCATAGCAATAGTACCCTGACCGGTTGCTACTCTTAAATCATCAAAAGGATGGATAAAAGTATATCCATGCTCTGCTGCCAGCTCATAGGCCTTGGCACAAGCCTCATCATACACATCTCCATGAAGCACTACCTCTGCACCGTAAGACTTGGTCCGGTTGATCTTCATCAAAGGAGTGGTGGTAGGCATAACAATAGTAGCCTTGCAGCCAAAACACTTAGCCGCATAGGCAACGCCCTGGGCATGATTGCCTGCAGAAGCTGTAATCACACCACGGCCTCTCTCCTCCTCTGACAATGTACTCATGGTATAGTAAGAACCACGTACCTTGTATGCACCTGTAAACTGCATATTCTCCGGTTTAAAATATACCCTGTTCCCGGTCTGTGCACTGAAATAATCACTGTAAACCAGCTTTGTCTCCAAGGTGACTGATTTTAACACCTCACTGGCTTCTTCAAATCTCTCTAATGTAAGTAAATCTTTCATAATCATCCTCATTCTGCATCTAAATCATGTGCGCTTCTTGTCAGTCTTTATCAAATTCTCCGTCCTGCACTTCAAACAATGCATTTACAAAGGCATTTGCATCGAATTTCTGCAAGTCCTCAATCCCTTCACCTACACCGATAAATTTCACCGGTACCTTTAATTCGGACTGAATGGCTACGGCAATGCCGCCCTTAGCAGTACCGTCAAGCTTGGTCAGTACAATACCGGTCAAATCTGTTACCGTACCGAATTCCTTTGCCTGTACCAGAGCGTTCTGACCGGTAGTACCATCTAAAACAATCAGATTTTCTCTGTGAGCATCCGGAAATTCTCTATCGATGATGCGGTTCATTTTCTTTAATTCTTCCATTAAATTCTTGCGATTGTGCAAACGTCCTGCTGTATCACAGATTAATACATCCACATTTCTGGCCTTGGCAGCACTTACCGCGTCAAATACCACACTGGCAGGGTCAGTGCCTTCCTTGGAGCTGATCATATCTACACCGGCACGCTTTGCCCATTCCTGCAGCTGTTCTCCTGCTGCGGCACGGTAAGTATCTGCTGCAGCAATCAATACCTTGCGGCCGGACATACGCAGATTATAAGCCAATTTACCTACAGAAGTAGTTTTGCCCACTCCGTTCACACCTATTACAAAAATTACGGATTTTTTGTGTTCAAATTCGTAGGCAGTATCTGCAACCTGCATCTGCTCCTTAATGGAATTTACCAAAAGCTTTTTGCATTGCCACGGCACCTTGATCTGAAGTCTATGCACATCGTTACGCACACGTTCCATAATCTCTGAGGTTGCATTGACACCAATATCGCCCATGATCAGGCGCTCCTCAAGCTCTTCATAAAATTCATCATCAATGTCGGAATATCCACTGAACACCTGGTCAATACCCCGAACAATATTATCTCTGGTTTTCGTTAAACCAGCCTTTAATTTGGCAAAAAAGCCTTTTCTTTCTTCACCCATCAGCTTACTCCTCCAACTCTTGCTCTACCAGATTGACACTTACCAACGCAGAAACACCTTTCTCCTGCATGGTAATACCGTACAAACGGTCTGCTCTTTCCATTGTTCCACGTCTGTGGGTAATTACGATAAACTGTGTATGTTTTGTCAGTTTATGTAAGTATCTTGCAAATCTGGATACATTACTTTCATCCAAAGCAGCTTCAATTTCGTCTAGTAAACAGAATGGTGAAGGTTTTAAATTCTGAATGGCAAATAATAATGCAATTGCCGTAAGAGCTTTTTCGCCACCGGATAACTGCATCATATTCTGCAGTTTCTTTCCGGGCGGCTGTGCAATAATACGGATACCCGCCTCTAGAATATCTTCATCTTCCATAAGTTCCAGTGTACCCTTACCGCCACCGAACATT
>JAZRLF010000006.1:0-56698 GCA_045646695.1 Lachnospiraceae bacterium | reverse complement strand
TTTTGATAAGTTACATTTAAGAATTTCTTCTGGAATATTTTTTTCGCTTTTTGTGTATACAGCGCTTTCATCATATTGCTGAAATTGCCCGTGTTGCCTCCAAAAGTAATACAAAAAAAGAAAATCAAAATTGGAACGACCACCTGTAATGCAGATGCACCTATTTCCGAATAGGTAATAGCTGCTGTTAACATCTTAAAAGATAGGCTCATACCCAATTGCAATAAAACGATCCCGAAAACAATTAAGATATTCACTACAAAATAGCCGGGAGCAGATTGTATAGTTGTTTTGCAAAAATTTATTATTTTCTTAATCATAAATTACCTCTTGAAATTAAGCTTAACTATATCATAACTCATAAGAGTTCGATCGGATTTTATTATTTCGTAATCATAGTCTTGCGGAAAATATACCAATTCATAGCTATTCTCCTTTAATCCTACTGGTATACATGTATCATTCGGAATTTTTATAAAGATCACATCTGATAATACATTCTGTGTCATTTTTTTATAATATTTAGCATATTCCTCAAATAGGAAACACACTTATTAAACATTGAATTTTTCATGACTTTTCACCCTTCAATTTGTAATATTCCTGTATACCTTCATGCAACGAAGTATCCGAATATCTTGTTTTCACTTTTACCACTCGAACCTCTAGCTCCTCCTGGTTATTCTCGAATGGAATCCAGAAATTCATCAAGTGTTCCGATTCCCGTTAATATATGGCCCTGAACAGCTTAATTGCATGCCATCAGGTCTATTTTTATCTCTCCCCCTCCGGCATTTCCTGTTTACATGTTATCATACTTTCTTTAAAATCATCCAATTCCAACGTTAATGGTCGTTAAAATAAATTATATTGCATTTTTTTCATTTCACGTCCTGAAATCGTCATTTCACTCCACCAAAAAAGGACCCCGGCTACATTCCCCGGAAGTCCTACATCCTATCTCTTTCTCTATTCAATTTCCTCATCTTTGCACACAGTATAGACACTCCAGACATAATAACGGCCGCTAATATCGGCTTCTCAAATCCCCATTTCATCCACGTACCAACTGCTGCCACCACCAACGCTATATAGTACAAGCCAACCACAATCTCATGCATCCTTTTCCCAAATGCCTCTCCAAATGGCGCGTTCTCATGTTCTACCGGCGTAAACCTAAGGAACGGGTAAGCTGCCAAAAGCGCCCCACACCAAAGAACCGGCACAGGTAACTGTATCAGGCCAAACACACTTATCAAATACCCTGCCAACATTAACAGCCAACATCGAAGATGTGTCTTACAGTGATAGCCACCACCAAAACTTTGTAAAGGGATAAACACCATTAGCAGCCATAGGGTCTGCATTTCCACATTTAATGCAATCCCACACAAGATAATCGCCAATAGGGATATTATTGAAGAAAACAGCAGATCTAAGCCATATATCATAATTGCTTTCTGCTTTTTTTCTATTATTTTATACTCCAACATAGTTGCTACACATGTATGAATCCATTTATCCATATATACCCCTTAACGTATCGTATAATATGCAACATAACATCTGTTTAAATCATCCCAGCGTGTTCTACTGATAGGGAGTGTCTCACCGTTTTCGATTTCCACGCCCTCTCTGGAAATCTTACTCACATAATGAAGATTCACTATATAGGAACGATGGCATTTGCAGAATTTAGGTTCCTCAAACTGCATTTCCAAATCTTTTAGTTTTGCTTTAAAGCGTATTTCTCTATCCTTCATATGTAAAATAATATGATGATTATCTACCTCTACATAATAGATTTCTCTTTTATAGACACGAAGAGATTCATCATTCGTAGTAATAATGATTGCATCTTTTCTTGTTTCTTCCATGATTCGATTAGCTTTGGTCAAGGCGGACGCCACTTCATTTTCTTTCAGCGGCTTCACCAAATACCTAAAGGCAGATACTTCATAGCCCTGCAAAGCATAATTTATCACACCTGTAGTAAAAACCAAAAAAATGGTTTTGTCTTCCTTCCTGATTAGCTTAGCAAGCTCCATACCGCTCATTTTTTCCATTTGAATGTCCAGAAATGCCAGATCATAATGAGCATCCTCATTCATATAAAACAAGAATTGTTCTGCGGATTGATAATATCCAATGTCAACCTCCAGCTTCTCATTTTCTGCCCAACGCTTCACCATACTTTGCAGCATGTCTGCATGCTCTCGATTATCTTCACAAATTGCAATACGCATCCTTCTCGCCGAATATAACTTCGGCTTCCCCTCCCTTCTATCAACTATTTTCTATAATATAGCATAAAAGGTCTTCTATTTTCTCTTTTTATCGCAGAATGTTCCACACAAGGCGCAAATGGTCACTTTCGTTCATTCGGAATCCTAATCTGGCAAGTAAAAATATTTTTTTTCAATTCCCGATAACAATATCCATCATATAATCGGACGATTCTATCTATATTCTTGATTCCAAACCCATGTCCAAAGCTTGACTTCTTTGTCGATGCCCATAAGCTCTTATTTGCAGTATCCTCACCTTCTGCTGCATTTTCAAAATGTATAATCAGATTATCACCTTTCAGAAGAATCTTAATAATAATATAGCGCTTAGACGGATCTTCGATTTTAAGGTTTGCATCAATCGCATTGTCATATAAGTTTCCCAGAACCACTGTTAAATGCTCTGCCGGTATACATAGCTCATCCGACACAGCCATTTCCAGTTCAATATGTATTCCTTCCTTCTTGGCCAGCGCAGTTTTACTTCCAATCACTGCATCAATGGTGCTATTACCTGATTGATACGCCTCAATTTCGGCTACTTCTCCTATAACACTCTCTATATATTCTTCCAATTTCTCATATTCAGACTTTTTCACCAAATTTACCATCGTGCTCAGATGATGATTCATATCATGCTTTAGCGCCCGAATACTATTATACATTTCATTGACTTCATTCTGGTTGCGCATCTGCATACTGATAATCCGGTTCTGTTCCTTCAATTCCTTATTATCATACTTCTCTTTTGAAAGAATTTCCCTGAATAGTAAAAATATAAAATTCATTACCAGTACAAGCAAACAAATGGATATATTAAAAATTAGTATTAACTCCTCTGTCAAATAGAATTCTACATTCCATAAAATCATTAGAGATGCAATACTGGCAACAGCCACTACCAACAGACTGATCCTTTTAGGCTCTACGTTGTCAGGTCGTTGGACACGCTTCATAATATTAATAATTATCTGGGAAAGAATCAGCTGCCCCAGACGAATTAGAGAACACACCAAAATCCTTCCATCTATACGAGTCCACAACTCACTAATAGGTATATTGAGCATCATACTGATAACTGAATTAATGGTAATCGTCACAATCCCAATCAGCAGATAATTGAGGGCAGCCCACAAAGCAGCTGTCCATATCTTAGCTTTGCATATGAAAATGGCATATAGGCCAAATATCACTATTGCAGGTACATAATCTGAAATAGGCAGAATTCCCAACTCTCGCAGTGTCAAAAGTGCCGCACCACAAGTTGCGAATAAGAGCAGCCACAAAATATCCTTCTTACCCTTCCATTCCTTCCGAAAGAGCTGCGCTGCAAAGAAACAAGACGTGAGCATCTCTAACCAACTGATGATGCTCTCAAAAATAATCCATTTTTCGTTCATAATTCCCCTTTTCACGTCAAAAACAAGTCGCAAATGGTCACAATTTGCATTTTATGTTTGAGTATCGTCGCTTCGCGTATCAAATCATGCATCTTACGTCTAACGTGCTATACTTTAGTTACAACTTAATTCTACACTATATGAAAGGGGATTGCAATGAAAAAAAAGTTTTATCTTACGTTCCTGTCTGTTTTTGCGGTACTGGCTAATGTCACTGCCCAGCTTGGTGCAGGTACCGCCAGTTCATGGGGATGCTTTCAGGCAGAGGTTCCTGCAGAATTGAAACGCTGACTTGCTTTGTCATTTCGTTCAACTTTAGTAAAAGTCAAGTAGTTGTCGCATTTTACGGCAACTACTTGACTTTTATTTCTCCCCTCAGTCTGGCTTCAATATCCGATGCGCTGTATAAGACATCTGTGACAATCACTTGTTCATCCTTTACAACATAGAATACTGAATAATTATCTACTATCATTCTCCGAATTCCTTTTTGTTTCTCCGGTTCAGATTCTAACACTCGAAATTTTTCCGGGAAAGTCTCCAATTCAAGAATCTTCTTTGCAATTCTGTTATATTGACCCATAGCGTTTTCAGGAGATTCCAGTTCCATTGCAATATAATCATAAATGTTTTCCATATCCAATAAGGCTTCTTTTGTAATCTTCACCTTATATTGCTTCATTCATGTCTCTCCCTAAACTTGACAAACGCGTCAGCGGCATCTTCAATATTTCCGTTTTCCATATCGAAGTATCCTTTTTCCAACTTAGCCTTTAATTCAGCAGTTGTCATGCTATCTGCATTAATAGACTTGTTTGCTTTTGGTAAAACGACAGAAAAGGGAATACCTCCAACCAGAGCAATCTGTTTTAAATACATATCAATAGCTGTCGCCATCGGTATCCCTAACTGTTCCAATATGTTTTCTGCACTTTTCTTCACATCAGGATTAACTCTTAGATTTAAAGTAGCTGTTTTCCCCATAACTTAAACCTCCTTTGTAACTACATTGTACCGCATTTGAATGCACATTGCAACACTCTCAATATTATTATCATACAAATTATCATATATATTCAAATATCACTGTACAGCATCCAAAGTATTTCCACTTTCGCAATCCTGCTCTTTTACCTTGCTCCCTTCACTAACAGCATCCCGCTTCCGGCCTTCAAGCAATCTCCACTCATATTATTCAACCGTTTGATTTCCTCCACCGGCATATAATAGCGCTTGCCATATTCCCAAAGCGGCGTATCCTTTTCTGCAAAACACATTACCATACTCGGCAGTGCTGCAAATTTTGCAGTATCCAACGGCCTGCACTCTGCCCGGCCGATGCACTGCTGCTTTTCGCTGTCAAATACCAGTACAGAGAATGCCAGAATGCCCTTTACTTCCATTTCCTCGCTGTCCACAAGCTGAGCTTCCAACTGCTCCAGCCTTGGCTCAATCATAATGGTCGGCTTCTGTGGCATTGCCCCACCAAAAGCTTCTCCGTCCGTTGCTGTTCCCATGGCGTTACTGCTTTCCATTTCCAGTGTATACGGAACATCGCATTCGCTGATGGCATAAGGCATTTCCTCCTCCCCGGTCATGTACAGCATTTGTACTCTGACACTTCCCATGAGACTTAGTTTGTCGTTTTCCCAAACCTCTCTGTCCGGAAATACAGTGCCGCAACTATGTAGCATTTGAACAGCTCTCGGAGTGCCTTCTTTTAAGCGGTGACTATACTTCAGCTTGCACTTGCCATCGCCTGCAAGGTGTAAGACCGGTGCCTGCACTGTTTTTTCTTCCAGCGTTATTTCCTGACTGGTACTGTACATATCCTGCAGCAGTGCAATTTTCTCCTGGCTGTAAATGCGAATCTGTAAATCCAAAGCCGCTTCCAGATATAATATCCTGTCCTCTCCGTCAAAGTCCGGCTTTACTTCCACAGTACACTGATTTAACGTCGGCAGGACACTGACACTCATGTCACTTTGGCAAATACTACATTCAATCATACCGTGAAACGGTACCTTTTTATTTACCATTTTCATAGCCTGACCGGCTCCCTGTGCAGTATATATAAAGAAACAGTTCAGTTCTCCTTTCAAGCTGACCTTACCTTCCATCGGTCTGGCTTCCATGTCTCCCAATGATACGTGCTTCCACAGTAGATTTTGTACGGCTGGATAGCCCCCCGGAAGCTCCAGTTCTTCTTTTACCCGGAATACGTCGGATTTTTTCTGGCAAAGCTGCAGCACCTCTCTGCTCTCAAAAAGCTTTTCCAAATCCGTGCCGGCATTGACCACATCATCGGTCCACTCCTCCTCCAAAAGCTGATGCATGTAAGCATAGAGCATAACCACAGACTGAATGGCGATTTTGCGGGTATTGATCATGGATACCTTGAAATCCTCAATAATTCCCCTTGCTCCGGCCAATTCTCCCGGTGTGGTACCGCTTACATTGATGATTTCTTCAAATGGCAGTGTACCGGAAAGCTGCTCCAACTGTCCCCCTTCTGTTTCATAAAGTATCTGATACTGCAAAGCCCCTTTCAGCACCACCTGGTCTCTGCCCACTCTGGTTTCGTCTATACTTAACGTGGCATCCTTTAAAAGCATGGACATGCAGTCGCCCTTTAGCTCCGGTATATTAATGTCCTCTTCTATGGTTATCTGGGTGGAAGCATCCCATTTTTTTTGCTCCATATGAATATTGCGATACAAAAAATCCATAAAAAAACCTCCCAACATATATTTCCATAGGCGCTTGCGAAAGTCTGCGTTTTCTGCAGTCGCAATACACACAAAATTTCGCAAACGCCTATATATTCCTATTCTATGTTGAAAGGTTTTCTGTTATGTTATTTATTTGCCCCAGTTTGGCCCAAGTTTGGCCGTGGCCGAAATATAAGGTCCTTCGAGCTTTTGCTTACAACTGGATTCTGCCTTCTAAGGCACGCAAAAGGGTCACCTCGTCAATATATTCCAAATCACCTCCTACCGGCACACCGCTGGCAATGCGGGTCACCTTAATGCCCGCCGGCTTTATCAGCTTGCTGATATACATGGCAGTAGTCTCACCCTCTAAGCTGGAGTTGGTAGCAATAATCACCTCATCCACGTCCTTTTGTAAACGCTGTATCAGCTCTGACAGGCGAATATCTCCGGGACCAATGCCCAACATAGGAGAAATGGCACCATGCAGTACATGATACACCCCTTCATACTTACCTGTCTTTTCATAGGCTGCCAGATCACGGGTATTCTCCACTACCATGATCACACTGTGATTACGCTTCTCATTGGCGCAGATAGGGCAAATCTCCTGATCTGTCAGGGTAAAACATTCCTTGCAATACCTTACGTGAAGCTTGGCATTCATCATAGCCTGACTTAAGCCCTCCACACGTTCCTTTGGCATATTCATAATGTGAAAGGCCAGTCTCTGGGCAGTCTTTTGTCCGATACCCGGCAACGCCCCAAGCTCCTCTATTAATTTATTTATATGCCCGCTAAACATATCCATTAGAAAGGAAATCCTCCTAAACCGCCTGTCATCTTGCTCATAGCTGCGTTGGAAGCTTCCTCAGCCTGCTTCATAGCTTCATTGATGGCCGCCATGATAAGATCCTCTAACATCTCCACATCATCCGGGTCAACTGCTTCCGGTGATAATTTCACAGCAGTCACTTCCTTCTTGCCGGTTACAGTTACTTCTACCGCACCGCCACCTGCCTTTGCAGTAAAGCTTGCCTCTTCTAAGGCCTTCTGCTGCTCTTCCATCTGACGCTGCTTTCTCTGCTCCTGCTTCATTATATTGTTCATATTGCCGGGCATTCCCATACCACCCGGATATCCACCTCTTTTTGCCATAATTAAATCTCCTTTTTTACAATTTAAAATATATTTTTATTTGAAATTATACAAACTTCTGTTTCCTACAGTAGCAAATCTGGAAAAATTAAAACCAAAGGCTTCAAAATCATCTCCGAAATCATACTGTGTATTTTCAACAACCATAATTGCATTGTCCGGCACTATCGGAGCAGCTACATATTGTTCATAATAGTCATATGCCCATGTTTCTCCTGAAGAAATCACACACAGCCAAAGAACATCACCATCTCCAATCAATCTGCACATATCAGCATCATTAGAAGCATCATATAAATATACGCGCTCTACGTCCATTTCTTCGCAGTATGCACAAAGCTCTTTTAACCCAACCTGCTTATCCTCTCTATTCAATGCTATTGGAAATGTCAGTATATTTAATACTACCAATGCTGTTATTCCAAATATACCGAATACATTTTTTTGAACTGGTTGCAAGCCCCCAAAAGCATCAAATAAAACTATGCTTGCGACACATATCAATGGTATCATTCCGATTAAATGATAGCGGTATTCATAGGTTGCCGAACCTGCCCTGGCATTTGTTGTGAGCAAGACGAACATATTCCAGGCAAAAACAGAAAGCAGCAGAGCGAGACGTAAATCCCCTTTTTTCTTAATTACTTTATGCATTGCAATAGCGGCACAGATTAAAAGTAATAAAACAACACAGATCTTCGCAACTACTGCAATCCCTTCCGGAGAAAGAACCGGCATATCCATTTTGTATGCAGCACCACCAAACAATTCGAAAAGACCAGCCAAACAAGAGGATACATTCGCTAACACCTGATAAATACTAATCAGTACCATACTGCTGTTTCCTCTTGCGCCACCCATAACAGCATTGTTAATATATATTCCTAAAACTGCAAGTACAGCTGCAATGCCTATCATAGTATAAGTGTAAAGAGAAATCTTTTGGCATTTCAATAGCTTGTACAAAAAATACACTATAATAATCGGTACTATGCCTACCATAAATACATATATTCCGCTGGATGATGATGTAATAAATAATAACAGCAAAAATGCCCCGGCAAATAAAGATTCACTCAATTTATGTTTCTTCTCACCATCTTCATGCACTAAAACAGCAATAAACATAAGTGGAATTAATACCTTCAAAACATACTGGGAACCACAGAAAAACATCATATTAAAATAGTCCAGCATACCCACACCATACGGAACGCAAACCATATTGGCAGCCAACAGCGGATAAACAGCACTCTTATCTTTAAACAGATAGAATAAAACACCAATAAATATAAATAAGAAAATAATATTTGCAATACCAAAAGATAAATATATATCCTTCGTAATAGCATATATAGGCAATGCCAAAAGACTGGAACAATCCCATTCTAAAGTTGTAGTATATGACCAATCCGGAATCATCAATGTTTTGTGTTCCCACATTTTCATTACATGAACAAATAGTTTAGCATTATCACAATCAATATTATTATCAATAAGCTTCAAATTACAAATTGATATAAGAAAAATCTGAGCTAACAGTATCCCTCCTAAAATCAGAACCAGTGGTTGTTTTTTAACTTTTCCAAAGAACTTTTGTATATGAATCATCGAACCCTCTCCCTATAGTACCATTCTATTATTCTTCCTCCATCCCTTCCTCCAGTAAATCCATGCGGATCAACTGAGAAGTATCAGGATATTGCTTCTCAAACTCTGCTCTCTGGGAAATAGGTACCACCCGGACCGGCACATGCTTGGCCACTGCATCCTCTAAGAAGTCCTCCAGTGCCTGCATATTCTCCGGAAATCTGGTGAAGTAATCACTTTCATAGCCGTCCGGAACGCCGATGATCAGTTCATTCTCTCCGGATACGGACAGCTCTGCATTTTTCAGGCTGGTTTTCATCAGGCCTGACATTTCCCTGCGGTAGCCGGAAAAATTCTGGATCACTTCTATCAATTCTTCCGGTAATACCGTTGGCAGCTTAGGTCTTTCTATCTGTTGCCTGGGCGATTCTGCCATAGCTCCCGGCACTGCCTGAACCACAATGCCCTTTTCTACCTGCTCTTCCACGGCACGTACACGCTCCAAAACAGAAGCAGTGTCGATCTCCATGGCAGGTCTGCACAACTTAATCAGGGCAATCTCTATGAGAATGCGCTTGCTGTTGGCGTAGCGTAATTGACCGGATAAATCTGACATAATGCGGATATATCTTAACAGGCTCTCTGCTTCCACCATGGACGCCTCTTCCTTGAGCTTCATAAGATTGTCACTGGATACCTCCATAATGTCTTCCATGGCCTGCATCTGTGCTGTATCTCCCTGATCTGCAGAAGCCTGCAATAACATAAGATTACGCAGATACCAGGTGAAATCCAGTACAAACTGGCCCAGTTCCCTGCCCTGTAATACAATCTCTTCCAGAATTTGAATACAGGCTGTCACATCTCTTCTCAGTACCGCCCGGATCAACTCAGAAAAAACACCGGTGTCCACCGCACCCAGCACATCCAGAGCTTTATCAAAGGTAAGCTTCTGGCCGATATGAAAGGCAATACACTGGTCCAGCAGACTCAAGCCGTCTCGCATGGAGCCGTCCGCTGCTTTGGCAATATAACGCAGAGCCTTATCCTCCACCTCTACCCCTTCAATATCCACCAGCTCCCGCAGTCTGGCAGCAATGGTATCTATGGTAATACGCTTAAAATCGTATCGCTGACAACGGGACAAAATGGTAATAGGCAGCTTGTGAACCTCTGTGGTAGCCAATATAAAGATTACATAGCTTGGGGGCTCCTCTAAGGTCTTTAACAATGCATTAAAGGCGCCGATAGACAGCATATGGACCTCGTCGATAATATACACCTTATACTTGCCCGCTGCCGGAGAATAGGATACCTCATCCACAATCTCGCGGATATTATCCACGCCATTATTGGAGGCCGCGTCAATCTCGATCACATTCATGCTGCTGCCCGCCGCAATGGCTCTGCAAGTCTCACATTCCTCGCAAGGACTGCCATTTACCGGGTGCTCACAATTTACTGCTCTTGCAAATATCTTGGCAATACTGGTCTTGCCGGTACCCCGGGTGCCTGTAAATAAATAAGCATGTCCCACTCTGCCGGCCTTTATCTGGTTGGTCAATGTAGTTACGATATGGTCCTGTCCCTTTACACCTTCAAAAGTGGCCGGACGGAATTTTCTATAAAGTGCCGTATATGACATAACACACCTCTTTCCATAATCTCACTATTATAATTTAACACATTTCCTTTTGTTTTACAATAAATTCAAAGGAAAATTTCCCTACGTTCTGCCAACAGCACAATATTGGAAATTGCTCAGCTAACCTGCTAAGTGCCCGCAGTATTTAACGCAAAAGCTTGCTGCCTTAGCGCAGAACTCGCAATATCCTTTATCAAGCAGTGGTTTTCTATTTGAAGAAACCACACTGCTTGATAAAGGATATATGCTCAGACCAGCTCACGGCAAAAATTTTTGTGTTAAGTATTGCGACCCTTAACAGGCCGCTGAATAGTTACCAATATTTTTATAATAAAGGAAATCACATTGCAAATATAGCCCTTTTAATGTATAATTTTTTTCATAAGCTTCATTTTTAATTGAAATTCATATAGGAATTTATTACAGCGCAGGTACACAATATGATACATAATGCAGATTATTTATATGATGTTTCCACTTATACCACCAAGGACCATGAGCTGCATTGCCACAACTTTTACGAGGTTTACTATTTTTTGGAAGGGGATGTGGAGTGTCTGGTAGAGGGTCAAAAATACAATCCCACGCCAAACAGCATGCTCCTGTTAGCGCCTCATGTATTTCACGGCATCAAAATCAAAAGCCCACGGCCTTATCGTCGTTTTATTCTTTATTTTAATCCTGAGTTTCTTTCCATGGAACGCAGGGCTTTTTTGCTGTCGGCATTTCCTTCCCCAATAAAAAATCCTCAACAGAAGGTTTTCTTTGAGGATGTCAACAGGTTTCATTTTGAACATTATCTGGAGGCTTTGGAGCAATACAGACAGTTGGAAAGTCCTCGGAAGGAGCAGATGCTCTCCATTGGGATGGAAGCTTTGCTCACCCGGATCCTTTATATGAGTGATACGGAAGCTGCACTTTCTACAGACTCCGGACTGGATACCGTTTCCCGGATCACCTGGTATTTAAACAAAAATCTAAAAGAAAACATTACACTGGACCAGATCTCCCAGAAATTTTTTATCAGCAAGCATTACTTGAATCGTATTTTCCGCAAGGCCACCGGCACCACAGTCATTGATTATTTGCTGCACAAGCGCATCAGCCTGGCAAGACAGCTTTTGGCCGGAGGAATGAGCGCCCAGGATGCGGCTGTCCATTCCGGCTTTCAGGATTATTCCACCTTTTACCGGGCTTATATCCGTATTTGGGGGCATTCCCCTTCCTGCGATAAAGACGGAGGTTTTTTCCCGGATATTGCCCATGAAAAAGGGGCCGAAACCATTATGTTTAGCGACCCCTCCCATTTTTACCAATAAGACTTCCAGTCTCTGGTAGCACGTATCAAACTTTCCATATAAAAATAATCTCCGAAGCTTAACGGCACATCAATACCTTCTCCCTGCGGTTTGGCATCTGTTCCATGGAGCAGAAGGCCTTCTGTGCCGTTTTTCAGCTTATTGGCATAGCCCACTGCCATGGATTCCATCATTTTGGCCACTTTATCCAAATACTTCTTCATAAAGTCACATTCCGGTGCATGCTTGGCCATTTCCAGAATGCCGCAGGCAATAATAGCTGCCGCAGAACTGTCTCGTGGCTCCTCAGATCCATCGGAATATATAAAATCCCAGTATGGTACCAAATCCTCAGGCATATGCGCCATTACATAGTCCGTTGCCTTTTGGAAATGCTCCAAAATCCCCTCATCCTTAGTATAACCATAACCTAAAGCCAGACCATATACCACCCAGGCCTGGCCTCGGCTCCAACAGGATTCATCCCCGGCTCCCTGCCAGGTCTGTCCCTTTACAGGTTCACCGGTCTTTTCATCCATCAGGAAATGATGATAAGTAGTACCGTCTTCTCTCATGGCATACTTCACCGTAGTATTTAAGTGCGCCAGCGCCTTTTTTCTATAGCTCTCATCACCTGTTTCCTTTGATGCCCAGAAAAGCAGCGGTAAATTCAGCATAGTATCCACAATAAGCTTGTAATTTGGCTCATCCAATTCAAAGCTCATACTTTGGATAAACTGCCCTCTTGGTCGAAATCTTCTGGACAAAGAATAAGCTGCCATTAATGCTGCTTTCTTGGCCCTTTCATTTCCCGTCAGCATATAGGCGGATACACAGGATGGTGTGTACAGAAAGCCCAGATCATGATGCCAGTCAATGTGGTTATTTTCATCCACTCGCTTATAAAAATCATCTACATTTTTGTCTGCCAACTCACGAAATGCCTCATCTTGGGTAGCTTCATAAGCAAGCCACAGCTGCCCCGGCCAGAAGCCCTCCTCCCAATAATAACACAGAGGATCTGCATTCTTTACGGCGACATATTTTCCGTCAGCATATCTTGCAGGATATAAATCTCCACTGCCGTATTTTACCATATCTCTTTTTAAAATATCCGTTGCTTCCTTTATCGCATCTGATAAAAGTGATTTTAACTCAGGATAGTGTTCTACTAATACGTATGACATAACAATTTTCCTTCCTTGAAAATATTAATCAGGCATTCACTCCTGACTGCAGGCCACTGCATTTAAAAATGCATGACATTTTAATTTATCCGGATATTTGCTTCTGTATTTTCCAGAAAACAAATGCTTCCCGGCTGTAATTGCACTGTTTTCACAGTGGTATCCGTCTGTCTGTCATGCCAGCATTCTCTCAGTTCTATCTTGGCCGTTTTCTCGCCCAGATTAGACATGCACAAATATCTCTTCTCATTAATGAACAGACTCATATGTACATCCTTCGGAAGCTTTCCCTGAACAATAGTATTTTCTGAAATATCCACAAAAGCCACAGAATTTTCCTTTACCATGGGCTTGTACAGATCCAGATATTTAAACCAATCAGCTCTTTGTTTCTCATCATCCGGAATGGTTGACCATTCACTGTAAACATGAGGGCCCTCCGGATGAGCCTTGTGATATTCCCAAACCTTTTGATAAAATACCGTTTCCTTATCAATCACATAATCTACACCCGGCACCGCAATGCGTTCTCCTGTAACAGGGCGGCCGTCTACCCGCAGCACAAACTGCATAAACGGCAATGTTTTGGCGAAAAGACTTTCTCCGTCCTTTCCTTCCATAAACCGGTAATCCGGGCATACAATTACGTAAGGGTCAAAGGCAGCGGTTCTAAGTATGGCTTCGGAAGATTCCACACACTCTCCCACCCACAGATAATCATATATTTTCTCCTTCGTATTAGGACGAAGACAGGCTCCCTGATGAATTTTGTATATGCCGCCCTTTTCCTTAACCAGAGAATACACTCTTGCAAGCATATCTTCCCAATAAGGGTTGTACGGAATCTCTTCCGGCCAGTTCCCCCAGTTTTCCGGTGCCACCTCTTCTCCATCATACCCCATATCATTATATAAGCCGTCAAATTCATATTCGTCCAAAATTCCTGCGATTTTTTGCATTACATAGGTATTCCATTCAGGAGAAGCCGCATTACACAGCCTGTAGCGATAATGAGCGCCATTTAACGCCACCTTATTTCTTGTAAAATTCTCTTTGAAATCCGGGTCACGCACATCGAAAAATCCGGTAGACACATAAGGAATGACCTTGATCCCGAAATCGTGGCATAATCGAATAAAGGCTTTCAGCCCCGCCGGATCATGAGAGGAAAATTTATCCGCACCCAGCTTTCTAATACCGTCATTCCACTCCTCGTGGAGCTGAATAAGACCCACTCCTTTTTCTGCCAGTTTTTTGATCAGATTGTAATCGTATTCTGTAGGCTGAATAGAAAATCCAGCCGGGTATTCTCCAAGATTGTATATTACCTGACCCGGTATATAATCATGTACACGGATTCTTTGCAAATATCCCTTGACATGCTCCTCAGCATATCGGATGTTTGCTATGCGATCTCTATGTTGCTGCAATGTCAATAATTCCATGCCGTCTCCTTCCTTTGATACATGTAACATATATTCCTTTTATATATTTTTAAAAACTACCTTCAGGTCGATGCCTTCACATTTTGGTATGTGAATGGTGAGCTTGCATACACCTTCATTCGGGTCTTGCTCTGCAATCGCCGGGGAGGTTTTCAAAGGCTTAGCCGGCATAACCGTAAAGATTGCCTCTTCGCCGCTTTCTATAGATGCCAAAAGTTTCTTTCCGTTCAGGGTCAGAATGGCCTGTTTGCCGTCCGGCCGCACCTCTACATCAGCTCTGGTATGGACGAACCACCAAAAATCAGCATGCTTTGTCAACTGAATGCTGTCCTGTACTGTCACCTGAGCAAGTTCTCTGTCCAGCTGCACTTTTCTGTAAAAGCTTTTTACACCGTGTTTTTCATCATATGCATGGGTCAGTTCCCCTACTGCATAAGCAGTTTTATCTGTAAATGCATAATCAACAATTTGTGCGGTACCGCCGTATTTTTGAGCATAGTCCGCTTCCGGATTAAAGATAACGGTATTGTGTCCTTCTGCTCTTACGCGATATGCATGGAGGTAATTAGGAATTGTGTAGTCATCTTTTCCCAGGTCCAATATAAAATTTTCTCCCTGGGCATCCAATACAAAGGTGCCTGCATCCATATGATCGTGGCCTTCACCGCCAATGGGATCATCGCAGTGAAGTCCTACAAAGGTAGCGGTCTTGTCCCAGCTTGTTCGCATGGTAGCCACTTCGGAAATGGGCAGGCAACAGTCTAATGGCAGCTTAGAAGGGTCTGCCTTTAAAAAGACCGGATTATAATAAAGCATATCCGTTACCAGCATCCGGGCCGGAGAACAGGCTGACATGATTTTGTCTATTCTAAGATAAGCTTCACCATATTGTCCGAAATAGTCTGCCAAAAAAAGCATCTGGGAAGGTATTCCATCCCTGGCAGGATCAAAATCGTGATAATTAAATACTTTGACAGGGCCGTTCATGGCCATCAGGTATTGGTTGGTAAGCTTCATGCCCGGCACATCCACATACCCAAAATCCGTGCCTGCAGCAGTGAGCATCGCACTGATATGATACACAAAATAAATCATGCCGAATTCCCAGTAGCTGTAACCCTCCTCATAGCCCCCTAGAGGTGCAAAAAGGCTTAAGGATTCCCGAATATCCCACATAGTCTGCTCTATAATTTTCTGAGCCATGGCAAGTTCTTCACCTTCCAGCTCATCTACAATAGCAAGGGCAGCCGTACCTACGCCCAAAATAACCAGACGCCAGTTGTCTGCTAAGTCCCCTCTCCAATTCCAGGAACGTCTTCTTGGCTTATCCTCAAAATCTTCCATAATCGGTTCAAAGGCTTTTTTTACAATAGCTTCTCTTATGTATTTCCTTTGGCGAGGGCTCATCCATTGATACAGCCAGTCATAGCAAAGTCCCATAGCCATGGCCATTTCTCCCACATCCAGGAAATGATAAGGATTCCAATCTACAAAACTGGCGGAAGCATACATTTCCAGGTAGGCCCTGTGGGCATATTCCTCTTCATCTGTCAATAAATACATTAACCCGCAGGTTAACATTCTTTCGCTGTTTTCCTGACATACATAACCCAGGCGAATGCCATCCCGCAGCTCATATCCGGAAGTTCCCTCCTCCAAAAAACGATCCGCATGTGTCTTTAAATCTTTAAAAATCTTAGTATATACCGGCTCCCCTTGGTCTATATTTGCCCGCATTTGTTGTAATTTCTCCATGGTTAAAACCATGCGTGGATGGCCACAATCCGGATGCTTTGCCTTCACAGCTTCATAAACTAAACTTCCCTTTACATCATCAAACATGTAGCTTTCAGAAAGCCTTCGCATGGTATTTATATTGGTACGCCAGTCAAGCACCTCTGACATATCCTGTCTGCTATAAATCACTATGCCGTTTTTCTCCGTATGCAGATACCAACCGCATATCCGGCACAGCTCTGCTATAGGCGCGTACACAATCTCGCCACCTTTTCTCTCAACTTTGGTGTCGGCTTCCTCAGACAAATTAGCCAGACTGTCCTCACAGCCTACAGTCTTAGCAAAAAACTGCACCGGAACCATAATACTATTTCCTTTTTGATAAGGGACAATGGCCCTGTTATCGTCTATGTATGTTTTCTCACCAAACAGTAACACATTCGGTTTGTTTACGTACAACGCTACAGCATCCTTCATTAATTGTTTGATTTGTGGTTTTACTTCTACTTGCATGGTGTCTCCTTTTTGCCCATTTATTCCTTGGTGTTTGCGAAACTCAGAGTCTGTTAGCTGTCGAGTTTCGCAAATGCATACCTTTATTCCTTCTTTCTGTCCAGACGAATTGTTGCAATTACAACTGAAGTCAATACAGAGCCGTGTGTAATCATATTGACAAAGGCCAGTGCTGTAACGTCATAAATTATCCACAGCAGAGAATTTGCCATCATATAAGTCCTGTAACCGGCTGCGCTTTTTCGTGTAATTGCCATGATATACAGCAGAGCGCACACGCAGGATATAATATCTGCCCAGCCACGGTATACGATCACCGTGCCTGCTATATAAGCGGCAGCAAATATAATCATTAAATATGTTCTGGTTCTCTGAGTCCAATTGCGCTTATTTGCCCGGTACATGATCAGGCATTGAAGAGATGCCACGATGCAAACCCATGCGCCGGACAAGCCGCCCAGAAATACATAGCTAAGGGCCACCAGCATATTGGCAACTATGTCTCCGACCAAAATGTGCTTTACATCCTTAAACTGTGCAATTGCCACTGAAACAATCAAACCTGCCGTGCTGATTATTTGTCCAATGATAAAATTCATATACATCTCCTCCATAGATAACGTTTACCTTCTGCATACTCTCTTATATTTTATTTGAATTTTTCAGGCCTGCTCTCCATTACCAAGTCTGTATGCCATTTTATATTATTTTAATATACGGCATTTGTTTTTCACATTGTGTAAATATAATTTTATATTGCAAATATAGCCCTAATATGCTGCTATATACCGCTGCACTAAATGTAGGCAAAACATTTTCCGGAAAATTTATCAGCCTGTTTCCCATTTTTACCGAACCTTTTGTCCTCCCCGGGAAACCCATTAATAATCACTGGTTTTCCGAAATCCACTGGATTTCTGCCAAATGAAAAGACCTCCGGAAATAAATCCACCGCCAAAAGTCAAATTCCTGCTCTAACCTTTGGCTCAGATTACTCCGAAAGCCTTTTCCTTATGTAAATAAATTGTATATAAAAATGCTCTGCAGCCTTTACAGCAACGCTATGGGGACATCCTTATTTATAAAGAGAGGTACCGTATCTTATCTTGCGGTAAATTTTCTGTGCTAAAATTACAATCATATATCCCACAATTGCCAAAGAAGAACCAATACCCATTACACACATAATTGCTACAATTAAAAAATTAAAAATATTCATAATCCTATACCTCTTTCAAATTTGTGCAAACTCAAATAAACCTATGCTTCTACATAGGCCAAAATCCAATGAATAGTATTATGAAATTTATTTTTTGCCGTCCTGGCTGTGGATATAATGCAAGAGGGCCTCCGCGTATCGTGTCTCGGGAGCACCGGCAGTCTCTACTGCCACTCGCATATTAGATACTTTCGTCAAAATAAATCTAACAAAAAAAAGAAGCAGAGTCAGACGAAGCATGCTGCGTTCACCGACACGCCTGATGCTGCCGGTTGTATATTCAGTACCGCGCACACCGGACATCTCTGCTGTAGAAAACTCACAATTGGTCATATTACCCTCAAGTGAGCTTACATAAGCGGCTGACGAAGGATTTTTTACAGACGCAAAGAAGGAATCTGTTCTGGCCAATTCCAAACACATTCCCGAAAAAAGCACTAATATCGCTAATACGCAGCATATTCCTCTGTCACGTCTGTCTTTCACTTTATCACCCCAAAGTATCATAGCACAACTTAGCAGAAAAAGGAAGTACTATTTGGGTCTATATATTTGATGTAGGAAATTGAAAAAATTAAACAGGCCATTCTTTACAGTTCTTTAGTGCTATGCTATACTTTACTATACTAAATCATTTTCCGGCATTAAGGGCACAGTTGAGGAGGAGACCATGGAACAACATGAATTTTACATGAAGGAAGCCATCAAGCAGGCCCGCAAGGCGGCCAGGCTGGACGAAGTGCCTATTGGCTGCGTTATCACCTATCAGGGGCAGATTATTGCCAGAGGATACAATCGCCGCAATACCGACAAATCCACTTTGGCCCACGCAGAAATCACAGCCATCAAAAAGGCCAGCAAGGTCATTGGAGACTGGCGGCTGGAGGAATGCACCCTCTATGTGACTCTGGAGCCTTGTCAGATGTGCGCCGGGGCCATTGTACAGGCCCGTATTCCGAGAGTTGTTATCGGCACCATGAACGCTAAGGCAGGCTGCGCAGGCTCCATATATAATCTCCTACAGGAGCCTAAGTTTAACCATCAGGTTGAGGTGATTTATGATGTGATGCGAGAGGCATGTACCGATTTGTTGACCTCCTTTTTTATTGAACTTAGGCGCAAACACAAGGAACGCAGGGAATTAAAAATTAACAGTTGACAAATTCACCAAAACACTATAAACTATGAATGTCGTGCATCGAATTAGGCGGGTGCTTCTGTGGCCGGCCTTTCAGTGTGGCGTTGATGTTTGGGTCTTACGCAAAGCGAAGCTATGAATCGTGTCAGGTCGGGAACGAAGCAGCACTAAGTAGTCATTCCTTGTGCCGTAAGGGTGCCTGGCGGAGCTGCCTGAAGGGTATCGCGCAGGAGTATCCTCCTAATTCGATGTTTTTTAATTAAGCATTTACAAAATCGGACGGCAACCATCCAGTTTTGTAAACGCCTGTTTATAGAGGTAGTAAAATGTATCGTTCCTGTACCCTATGTCCCAGAAATTGTCAAGTTAACAGAGCCGCCGGCAAAACCGGTTTTTGCGGTATGCCTGCCACTGTCCGGGTAGCCCGCGCTTCCCTGCACATGTGGGAGGAACCATGCATTTCCGGCATCAACGGCTCCGGTACTGTGTTTTTTACAGGCTGTAATTTAAAATGTGTTTTTTGCCAGAATCATTCCATTGCCCTGGGCGGCAAAGGGAAAGAAGTCTCTGTAGAAAAGCTGGCAGAGCTTTTCTTAATGCTGCAGGAAAAAGGGGCCCACAATATCAATCTGGTGACTCCCAGCCACTACATACCCGGGATTGCTCAGTCCCTGTGCCTTGCCAAAGATCAGGGACTTACTGTACCTATCGTGTACAATACCAGCGGTTATGACTCCGTAAACTCCTTAGCTCTTTTAGAGGGCCTGGTGGATATTTATCTGCCGGATTTTAAATATGTTTCCGATCAGCTTAGCAGACGCTATTCCCACGCTCCGGATTATTTTCAGGTAGCAAAAGAAAGCCTGGCCGAAATGTTCCGCCAGGTTGGAGATCCTGTTTTTGAAGATTTTCTCCCAGATGATGCCAAAGCCAGTCTTGGCATTGCCTTTAACACTGGTTCTGATACTACCTCTGGGGCTAGTTCTGATACCGTCTCTGTGATTGCTTCTGATACTGACTGTGAGGCAGATTCACCTGCCAATATCACTCTGATGAAAAGGGGTATTATTGTCCGCCATCTGCTTCTTCCGGGCTGTGTAGAGGACAGCAAAGCCGTCATTCGTTATCTCTACGAAACCTACGGCAATCACATTTTTATCAGCATTATGAATCAGTATACCCCCCTGCCTCATGTGGCTGCCTATCCTGAATTAAATCGCAAAGTTACCGAAGCCGAATATGACGAGGTGGTGGATTATGCCATTGATTTAGGTGTAGAACAAGGCTTTATTCAGGAAGGGGACACTGCACAGGAAAGCTTTATCCCTGAATTTGACTTTACCGGACTGCTTTAACCAAAGAGATAAGTTTACTACAAATTTCCTTCATCTTTGCAAAAAGCCCGTCACCGACCTAAAATCGATAACGGGCTTTTTTAAGCATCTAGGCTCTTTGCAGTAGATTTATTTCATAGGGGAATTGTCATTGCTGTGTTCTATAGAATCGCCACTGCAATTTAAATTTTTACACAACATGCTTATCTGGTTTTTTAATTGTTCTATTTCCTGCTCCAGGCCTTCTACTTTTTGAGATATGTATTTTACCCCCCCCTAAAATTTTTAGCCCTGGCATTTGTCTGCCCCGGTGGTTTGATTAAGGAGTTGGCGGCATAAGCCTCTTTCCAGCGAGCGGCAGCTCTTTCAATGCGCTTAGAACCCAATATTTTCACATCAAAACCGGCTTCCCTGAATATTCTCTGCGGACCCTTCCCTGCTATATACTCTTTCATAAAATGCAGTTTAAATTCATCCGTATACATGATACAATTTACCTTTACCTCCCGTACATGGGGGTTTTGTTTTAGTATCAGTCTCTCTTCTTCAGACAAGTTCCCTCTGCCCATGCTTTAC
This sequence comes from Lachnospiraceae bacterium, assembly GCA_045646695.1. GTDB lineage: Bacteria > Bacillota > Clostridia > Lachnospirales > Lachnospiraceae > RGIG6307. Next base: position 35,459 of record JAZRLF010000006.1, on the reverse strand, counting down.
CTCGCTTATATTACATACATTTTTTTCTTCTGTAAGTTGCTGCTGTTACAGTACCTGCTGCAGCCACCATTAAGCCAATCCACAATACCGGATTACTGCTGTCGCCTGTTGCAACGCTGCCGGATGTCTTTGCTGTTTCATATCCACAATCTACACAACGTAACATGCCCGGAGTATCTGCATCCACAAAGTTATGAGGTGCCTTGCCTTCGATAGCACCACAAGAACAATATGTCCAATGATACAGCTCATCCATACCTAAACCACCGAAAATACAAATGTGTTCGGACGGTACTTCCTTCTTTGGAATCACAGTGCCCTCATTACGCTTTGCACCACAAACAGTACATTCTTCATGCTTAAGTCCTGCTGCATCTGTGGTAGCTTCCTGATCAATTACCCACTTATAATCGTGTTCAGTTTTTGCAATAGCAGTACCTTTCTTGATAACGGTTTCACATACAGAACAGATCACATCACCTGTGTAACCTTCTGCGGAACAGGTTGCTTCCTTTGCACCTACGGTCTTTTCTGTATGACCTGTTGCCGGGATAACCTCTGTATAAGAATGTCCACAACCAAGTGTACATGTATAAGTCATCACGCCAGTGTCTTCACAAGTAGCTGCTGTTGTAACGCTTCCCTGGTCATAAACATGAGGACATTCAATTGTTACAGTACCGGTAGAAACGCTGAAAGATACTAATTCTTCATCAAAATTGGAAGCATCTACACTCACACTAACAGGTGTTGTTCCAAAAGCTGCATTTTCATTTACAGTAAAGTTTAATGTAAGGATTTTACCTGTATATGTAGTGTTTGCAGCATCTGACCAAGAAGCAGCTTTTCCGGTTGTCCATGCAAGTCCGCTTCCTGTAATAGAATCCAGTGTGAGTACGTTAGAATCATACTCAGGTACAATAACTAATGCCGCAACCCCCGGATTACCTGTAATAGAAACATCAACAGAAACCGCCTGACCTAATCCCGCTGTTTGGGAATCTATAGCCATGCTTCCTGAATCGGCAGCAAATACGGTCATTGACATCATTGTGGCACACATAGCGAGCGCCAACACGAATTTCAATAATTTTTTCATAGTTTAAAAACTCCTATATTCTTCTAAAGTCGGGGGCAAGGTTTCGCTTACCCCCATGTAATTATTTCCCTAATACAACACCATCTACCTGTGCAAAGAATTTTGTCAAACGCGTCATATCACGAGAATCAACAACACCATCCTCGTTAACATCAGAATTTAATGCATTGATTACAGAGCCGTCCTTAGCGAAATATCTTCTTAAGCGAACCAAGTCACGCGAATCAACTACCCCGTCATCATTCACATCGCCCAATAATTTTTCTGTTCTAACGTAAGTAATATCTAACGCATCTGCAATTTCGCCTGCGATATAATCGTCACCTACAGCGTTTGGATAAAGTGCTGCACACTTGTTGTATACTAACGTAGCAAGATCTAATACAGACAATTCTTTATCTGTATTTTCTACGTCCACATCACGGGCATCTACATAAATAGCATCGCCTGAAATTATTGCATAGGCTGTGCCATGTACAGCAACAGCATCTACAAGATAATCAACATATTCACTTACGTCAAATTCTGCACCACCTACATTAATTGTTGTATCTGCCAAAGGATTGTACATACCAACGATAATAATTAACGCATCAGAATTAACTGCTTTGATGTCACTGATTAAGCCCGGAAGCGTGGCCGCATATTCAACTGCATTGTATGCCATAGCTTCTACGATAGTTTCTAACATTGCTGTAGATTCTTCATCCAGCTCAAGAGCTGCGATTTCAGCTTTGATGTCTGCCAAAATATCCTCTACATATGGAAGCGCTTCTTCCCCAAGAAGACCTGACCAATCAAAGCTAGCATTGCCACTCATTGCAGCATCAAGAGCATTGCTTAAAAATGTTACATTACTGAAGCCAATGGTTACAAGATCTGCATCTGTCACATCGCTTAAATTTGCACGTTCGGCAGCAACTGTATTACCGGTCTTTGCATTATTTACAACTTCTATGTCATTCACACCATTTTCTGCCGCTTCTGCGTTGATTGCTGCAGCAAGCTTCTCTACATATCCTTCCGCCATTGCAGATTCGTCACCGATTGCAACAAACTTGAATTCATTATCAACAACCATATCTGCTGTAGTTGCTTCTAAAAGCATTGCATTAATCTGAGCAACAATGATGTCTACAAGCTCTGCAAGCGCCTCTGCACCCATAGCTTCAAGAGCATTTTTAAGCTTTTCCACGGATTCTAAGGAACCGGAAAGGATTCCTTTCACAGCATCATGAATCTTATTCATATTTTCGCGAATACCTTCTAAAATAGAATTAAGTTCTTCAGAAAGCTCTTCGCCTATTTTATTAAATTCTTCAATCTGCTTATCGATGGCTTCTTTTAATTCTTCCAGAGTTTTACCAGCTGCTTCTTCAAGTGCCTTCTTAGCTGCTTCTAATTCAGCCATGATGTCATTGTATACTTTTTCAAGCTGCACAACCGCCTCTGCATACAGCGCATTCACTTCAGCCACAATTGCTTCATATGTAAGCTGTAATGCTGTTTCCATATGCTCTACTGCACAAACAAGATCCGCGCTCACAGTATCGATATCTGCTGTTACTCTGTCAATCTTTGCCTGAATTGTCTGACGAACTTCTTCCGCAACATCCGCGCCAAGGGCTGCCAATTCATCCTGATACTGCTTTAATTCTGCTTCAAGAGCTGCAACCTTTTCTGCTGCTTCCACTTTTGCTGCTTCAATTTTTATCTGAGTTTCTGCAACTGCTTCCGCGTATTTCGCATCGATTTCAGTCTGAATTTCAGCCTGAATTGCATTTAAATCATCTTTTGCTTTTTCTATGTCATCCGCATACTCTGCTTCAAGGGCAGCAAGCTCTTCAGCCAATTTTTCATTTACAAGTTTTTCGCCTTCCTCGTATGCCTTCTGAAGACCTAAAACAGCGGCACCAAGAAGCAACTTGCCTTCTTCAGGAATCTGTTCAATACATCCCGGAAGATCTGCCACAAACTTATTGTAGAGTGCTTCTGCATCATTAGAAAGAATAACTACCATTTCATCAATGTCAGCCATTGTTTCTTCTGCTGCCACCATTGTTATATCTAACAAGTTTGCCGCTTCTAATGCTACATCTCGAACAGTTTCATATGTACCGACAACAGTAGAAAGGATTGAACCTGCAGATTCATCTGTTAATACTGTGGCTACTGCTTTTACAGCATCTTTTAAATCATTAGCAGCATTTACAATGTCTTTTATTGTTGTTTCAAGAGAAGCCACTGCGTCTGCAATTTGAGTTGCCAATGCAACCATGTCCTCGATATCTGCTTCAACATCTGCAACTAATGCTTCAACTGTTACGATTGCATGTTCAATATCCTTAATTGCTGCTTCTAATTCAGCAACAATTGCATTTCCGTCAACAGATACTACACACTCATGTTCCGGAATATCTGTCTGCTCATTGTTTCCAAGTTCAACGTTGATGTTGATATCAGGAACTGTTACAGAGCCAATTTCCTGTTCAGAAAGAACCTTTTCAAGTTCCGCTTTTTTAGCTGCTAACTGTGCATTAAGATCAGCAAGCTGAGTTGTTAATGCATCCTTCTGTTCTGTAAGCGCTGCTACGGAAGCATTGACAGCAGGCAATGTTTCTGTTGTATATACTTCGTAACGCGCTTCTAAAATTGCTGTCAACTCATCGATTGTTGCGTTTACAACATCAACATAGCCGTATTCTTCCCACTGAGCCCAAACCTGAGCTGCAACTTCCGGGCCGTAGGTTTCTAACAGTTTACAGAGTTCGCTCAGAGCGGTTTTTATGTTCTCGATAGTTTCATCCTGAACGGTGTGCTTTTCTTCGTAAGCAGCAATTACTTTACCAGCAATACTATCATGGCCGGCAGGAGTAGGATGAACAGACATACCATTACCCACTTTGAATAAGCCATAAATCTTACACATTCCTTTTGTTACATCACCGCTTAAACCTTCAGCCAACCAGAGCCGTGTAGCTTCCGGACTCGTCGTTGGATGAGTTCCAAGATCGGTAAATACACTAGAAAGATCTCCCGCAATAGTCATCAGACCAGTCAAAGGAATATCCATTGTATCAATACTGCGAGCAACCGCTTCCTCGATACCTAAATAAATTGCTACAGACAAGAGTTTATCAACGTCAGCATCAAAACTGGTCCAAGAAATTTCATCAAGCGCCTCATACCTCTTAACATCATCCAGGTTTATTCCAGGCAAGGATACTTGTTTTTCGGGACTTGACAAGGCCAAGCTAATCATCCCAGCCAAATCTCCATTGTATGCAGCAATATTGCGTTCCCGAACAGTAGCACCATCTAAACGTATATCTTCTGCTACCCAATTATTATCTATCAAATTTTCAAATTCCTGACAAATAAATTGAGGCTTGGTTTCTTCCGCATAATACAGCTTTGCATCTTTAGCAATGCCCTGTGCCTGTAGTACCGCAGGCAAGCCAGCCATATAAGCATTCAAGGTGCCAAATAACGCATCCATCACGTCACCAAAAGGCAAAATCACTTCGCCGTTATCATCGATAACATTCATGCCATATGTGGTGTTTAATAAACCAACTAAAATAATCTCAACGTCAGGGTTCATATTGAGAATTTTTTCAACCAACAACTTGTAGTTAACCACATAGCTCGCTGTAGTGTAAGCCATCATATCAACTATAGCTTCAAGATTATACTGTTTAACCAATTCAACCGGAACTTCTGCAATCAGTTTACTTTCCAGATAGTCATATACTTCCATAACCAGAGCATATTGTTCAGCATCCAAATTTAATACGGCGATAGCATCCTCGAAAGAAAGTTTCTCCTCTTCCTCTAATTTCGCACCGAATACCCCTAAGGCATCTGTTACCTTATGCATTAGGAAAGCACCGAAAGATGCGTTACCAATGCCCATGGTGATTATATCAGCTTCAGCAACAGCTGCCTGAATATAAGGCATCAGATCCTCATCACTATAATTACCAACATAATCCTTGTATCCTGCCCAGCCATCATCAAATTCTTCACGGCCGCCTAATAGATACAGCAAATCTTCTGCCAACATAGCAGAAGTAGCAAGTTTAGTGTGTTCTACCTCGTAGCCCTTGCTCTCAAGATACTCTTCAAATTGAAGCGGATATGCGCCTTCTCCATACATTTTTGCGCCGCTCATGAAATCGTAACCATCAGCACCACTGCTATTTTGTTTATAGCCAACAAAGCCATAACCATTTGCCATGGAGTCACCAATGGAAACATACTTGAGGATTTCGCCATCCGGTGCCACTTCACCCGGCACTCCACTTGTCGCTCCTCCATTCTCTGCAAATACGGTGCCGCAGGTACTGAACATCATCACAAATGCCATGCACAGTGCCGTGGCGGAGCGCCATATTCTTTTAAGTTTTCGGTTCATAATTACCTCCTAAATTTTATTTTTTGCAAAGGATATTGCACCCCTGCATTTATTTACATCACACCGTATTATGCGGTGAAAATGCCTTGATAAATGTCTGCCTATGCCTTAAGCCATAGGGTCCCAGTTCAGATAATCAAACTTCTTGTACTGTTTTTCCAAGGTTCGATAATCGTTCTTACCCATACCTGTAAGTGGTATTTCCTCTATCGGAACCACTGCCACAGGTCTGCCTCGCTCTTCCAGGCGCTCATTGCAGATGTCAAAGATTTCCTTGCAGGTGGCCTGGGCATCCACGCCTTCCATAAATTCCACCAGGACTAATGGGTACTGGCCCTGGCTGCGCTCCCTGTCATTGACACCAATTACGGCGCAGTTACGCACGGCTTTATGCTTGCCTACGCGGCTTTCGATATTCACCGGGAATACCTTGTGCCCGTCAAAGCGGGTAATCATTCGCTTTACGCGGCCCTTTACAAAAAGGAAGCCATCCTCATCCATGTAGCCGATGTCGCCGGAATGAATCCATACCTGACCATCGTCATGCAGACGCATCACATTGTCGGTTTCTTCCGGACGCTTAAAGTATCCCTTCATCATAGAAGGACCGGTTACGCAGATTTCGCCCTCTTCGTTATAGCCCATTTCCTCCCCGGTCTCCGGGTCAAAGATAGATACAGTCGTGGTCAGAGAAGGAATACCCACGCTGCCTTTTTTGTAAATATTATTTACACAGAAGGATGCAGCCGCGGATAATTCGCTCATGCCGTAGCCCTGTGCCAGCGGATATTTGATACGGTGAGCCTTCATAAATTTATGAAGCTTGTGCTCCAGGCCGTCGTTCATGGTGTCGCCTCCGGAGCCCAAGGTAATCAGGAAAGACAAGTCCATATCCTGCACTTCTTTACTCTCCATCAGCATTTCATAGAAAGCCGGTGTACTAACCATGTGCTGTGGTCGGTACTTTTTGATCAGCTTACCAAATTCAAATGGAACAAACTTTGGAACCGGAATCACTTCCATGTTCAGACAAAGCGGCATATGTAATCCGCAAACCATACCGTAAGCGGAGAAGATCGGTATAATGCCCAGAAAACGGTCATTCGGTGTGTAATCCAGACCACAGTATTTAAAGTTGACAGCCACTGCATTCATAGAATCGTTGGTCATCATAACACCCTTCGGAAATCCGGTGGTGCCACCGGTATAGGCAATTGCTACTACCGCATCCCCTCTGTAAGGAGCTTCTACGGCTACGGTATTTTTTCCGCCCTTGATAAATTGCTTCCAATTTACAATGGTGTCACTGCAAGGTATGTCAGTTTTATTTTTTAACCGCATGGCTGCTTTCTTGATGGTCGGCAGAGAATCACTCGGAGACAACACGATAATGTGCTCCTGATTCATCTTATCCAAATACGGACGAATCTTCGGAAAAGCCATATCCAGCACCAAAAGTACCCTGGATTCGGACTCCCGAATCATACGCTGAATACTGTCCTTATCCATACGTGGATCAATGGTATTAGCCGTGGCACCCAGTTTATTTAATGCATACACTGCCGTAATGCACTCCGGCACTGCTACTGCCACGAAGGATACAATATCCCCTGCCTTTACCCCTATTGCTGCAAAGGCCTTGGCGCACTCCTCTATACGATCCATCAGATTCTGAAAACTAATCTTCGTACCGTAATAATAAAGAGCCGGGCCCTCCGGACGGTCTTTGTTCTCCTCCTTTAAATAGGAATACACCGTAGTCTTTGGAAGCTCCAATGCCTTAACTTCTTCCGAGTAATACTTCATCCAAATTTTTTCTTCAGATATCTTCATGCATTTCTCCTTGTTTAATTATCATAAGTTTAGGTACATAATTCGCATTATGTGGCAACTCATGAACTGTATCGATAATTTTTAAAAATTTTTACACCCAAAAACTACTGTCAGCACTATATTTGAAAATTGTGGCTATTTCTTACCCACCTTCCTGGGTAAAATTGCATATAAAAAATGGCACACAAAAATCACGCCCATGTCTTTTTAAAAAAATTGGACATAAGGCGTTTTTGTGGTGCCATTTTTTTGTTAATTATGTATGATTTATAAATTGAAACAAATTTTTGTAAAAAAATCATTGCCTTTTTAGTTTTTTTGATGTAAACTTTAAAGGAATGAATATGTATTCGACGAACACACTACTACATAATGCGAATTATGTGTTTTTTTTATTTTTCCCCTCTACACGACCAGCCCCAGCCGCTCTATCTTTCGTCTATGTTCTTCTCCGGTAGTAATAATATATATTCGCGTTGTTTCAATACTGCTATGCCCCAGTATATCCGCTAGCTTGGCAATATCCTTTTCGATGTCATAAAAAGTCCGTGCAAACAGCTTACGGAGATTATGCGGAAATACTTTAGTCGGATTTACACCTGCCCTCTTACACAAGTTCTTCATTTGTGCCCATATATTGCTGCGGTCCAAATGTTTTCCGGTTTTTGTTACGAATACAGCTCCTGTACAAATCTTTTGTTTCTTGGCATAATCCAGCAGAAGTTTTCTAAGCTTACCCGGTATCAGGATGGTTCGTACCTTGCTTTTGCATTTCACGCTTACTTCCCCCCGTTTGATGCATTCCACTGTAAAATATTTTAACTCCGAAACCCTGATTCCCGTACCGCATATAGTTTGCATTACCAGCTTTAACTGTTCTTTCCCCTCAGCAGCCTGCAATAGTCTAAGATATTCTGCTTTGGTCAGTTCTTTTTCTTCCAGGCAATAAACCTTTTTTTGTGTTCTGATATTTTTTACTTTGCATTCTGACCATCCCAGAAAAGCCAACAAACTGTTTAAGGATGCAAGCATGGAATTAACAGAGCGCACTGCATATCCTTTTTTTAATAATGCTTCTTTATATTGAATGACCTGTTCTTTTGTTGTTTCTTCTCCCCCTGTATAAGCTACAAAGCCTCTGACATCCCGCAAGTATTTTTTTATAGTGACTTCACTTTTTTCCTCCTCACGCAAATATTGACAAAAGCTATCAATTTGTTTTCCTGTAATTATTTTTTTATCCATAGTTTTCCCCCAATTATATTTACAGTGTATATACACAAATATATTGTACCCAAAAACTACAAAATTTTACTTGATATATTTTATTTTTTTCTTTAAATCTGCACTCGTTTCATATAATAGCCGAAGCTTCCTTCCGGAGTCGGTGTCACTGCCCCTTCGAAGCTTTCAAAACCATAAAAAAGCGCTGCAGATTTCTCTTTTTCGTAAAATACTCCCGGTACCCCCAGATAATACTGAATGTAATTGCCTTGCTTTTTCCTTCCTAAAAGCAAGTGTCTGTAATGATAAAATCCGTGCAGCAGAAAACTATTTTGCACCATTGGCTGAAATTGCTCCTGCAAAATCACAAAATCTCTGGGTTCAATGGATAAATACGCTCGTCCATCCCCAAACGGATGCACCACCGGATATATGGCGCATAACTGCTGCCACTTACTTTGGTACAACTGAAACTCTTCTTTTTGGGGTGGTTTTATAAGGTTTTGTTTTGTATTATGTATCTGTTCTATCGGTTTTTCATTCGGTACAAGCTGTGCTTTTTCCTTTTGTGCAGAACGCGGCTCTTCTCTGCCAGCTTTTTCTCGCTGCATTGAATAGACTTTCTCGCTGTCGCTCTTTTCTTTCCGCGCAAACTGATTTCGAGTCCACTCTTTCTGCTCAGGATTCTCTGGACTTTCTACATTATCAGAGCAATGTTTTAGTTCTCCTGCCCGGCTATTACTCTCTTCCTCACGTCCCTTTTTCTCGGTTCGATTTTGTACTTCCACCTTTTGCGCCTGCACCGGAAGCCACTTTTGCTCCAGGCAACCTTCCGATTTCAGGTCAATATGCAAACCCGTGACCTGGGTATACGGAAATGCCAGATGTCCCAACCGATTGGCATTACATTTCACAGAGAGGGTGCCTCTTCCTTTATTTAATAGAATTTCACCTAACAGTGACTGCATATTTCCGGATATTACATAGACCGGATACGTACCCTGTACCTTGCCGCAGGCCGTAATCACCACTTCCAAGCGGCACACTTCATCCATTACCAGAAAACGCACAGTACCTACACCTCTGGCCTGTCCCTCCTCCATTTTCCAAATTAAATACATTGTTTTTTTATCAAAAAAATACACCTTCCCACCTCCTATACCTAAGTATATGAGCCAGAAAGGTGTCTTATGAACAATTGTTAGTAATCCTTCTTCTCCAGGTATTTCATATAATTCACAACCATCAAAGCAATCTTTAAAGTCAAAGCATCTTCAAAGGTGCGAATATCCAATCCAATACTCTTTTGAAGCTTCTCGATACGATATACTAAAGTATTTCTGTGAAGAAATAACTGTCTGGAGGTTTCGGACACATTCAGGTTATTCTCAAAGAATTTATTAACTGTATGCAATGTCTCTTCATCCAACTCTTCCGGAAGATGCTCTCCAAAGATCTCCTCAATATACATTTTACACAAGTGAACCGGCAATTGATAGATCAAACGGCCAATTCCCAATGTTGTGTATGCGCTGATAGTACTCTCTGTATAGAAAATCTTGCCAACATCAAGAGCCATCTTGGCTTCTTTATAAGACTTGGATACATCCTTTAATTCCTGTACCATTGTACCGATGGCAACCCTGACATTAATCATAATCTCAGTATTCACCATATCCACAATGGTATGGGCAACCTGCATAATGTCCTCATGGCCTTCACCGGGCTCCATGGCTTTGATCAGAATTACTTTATTTTCTTCTACAGAAGTAATATAATCCCCGTTTTGAGAGGAAAAAATATTTTTCAGCAATTCGTTTACAGCACTGTCTGTATCCGCCTCTGTCTCAATCATAAAGACTACTCGAGGCACGTTAATATCGATATGCAGCTTCTTGGCACGGTTATATACATCCACCAAAAGCAGATTGTCTAACAGCAAATTTTGGAAAAAATTGTTTCGGTCAAACTTTTCTTTGTATGCAGCCACAAGACGCTCCAGCTGAGCCACTGCAACTCTTCCAATCATATAAGCATCATCGCCGAAGCCTATGGATACCAAAACATAAATGAGTTCATCCTCATCCTTTACCTTCAGCAAGTGAAAATTGCCTATCACCTGACTGTCTGCCGGGGATACTGCAAAGGATGTAATCACAGCATCATCCGGCTTCTGCATATTTACAGTAGCTGCCACTTCATCTCCACTTAAGTCATAAACTCCCAGGTCTACTCTGGTAATTGATTTTAGGTCGTCTAAACAAGTTTGTATAATCTGATTTGAAATCATTTGTCTCACCTTATTATTTATAGTTCGGCCGGCATGGACGGCCTCCGGACAATGCCCGGCAAGTTTGATCCCTCTCTGCAGGACACTCATGAAACAAACAAGGGGATGCAGCTGCATCCCCTGTTAAGAACTTTAGATTAGTTTGTGATAATCTGCTCTGTTTCTTTGTCAAATACGTGAATCTTCTCAAGATCTAATGCAACGTTAATCTTATCATTAACTCTTGCGGATGTAGTAGAGGATACTCTTGCAGTTATAGATTCACCTGCAACATCTAAGTATAAGTAAACTTCTGCGCCAAGTAATTCGTATACGTTAACAACTGCATCAAATACATGATCATCAGCTGCATCTACAACCTTAATATTTTCAGGACGAATACCGATTGTAACAGTCTTGCCTGCATAACCGCCGTCGATTACCTTCTTAGCCTTGTCTGCTGTTAAAGGAATAGACTTGCCTGCAACATTAACAAATGCAGCATCTCCCTTAACTTCTACAGTAGCATCCAAGAAGTTCATCTGAGGAGAACCGATGAAACCTGCAACGAACTTGTTCTGTGGCTTATCATATAAGTTCTGAGGAGTATCAACCTGCTGGATAACACCATCCTTCATAACTACGATTCTGGTACCCAGTGTCATAGCTTCTGTCTGGTCATGTGTTACGTAGATGATAGTTGTACCTAATCTATGATGTAACTTAGCGATCTCAATACGCATCTGTACACGTAACTTAGCATCCAAGTTTGATAAAGGTTCGACCATAAGGAATACCTTAGGGCTACGAACGATAGCACGACCCATAGCAACACGCTGTCTCTGACCACCGGAAAGAGCCTTTGGCTTACGGTCTAATAATTTCTCAAGGTCAAGAATCTTAGCAGCTTCTTTAACCATCTTGTCGATTTCATCCTTTGGTACTTTTCTTAACTTAAGACCAAATGCCATGTTATCATATACAGTCATGTGTGGATAAAGAGCGTAGTTCTGGAATACCATCGCGATATCTCTGTCCTTAGGCTCTACATCGTTAACAACTCTGTCACCGATCTTTAATTCACCGGAAGAGATATCTTCCAAACCTGCGATCATACGAAGAGTAGTAGTCTTACCACATCCTGAAGGACCTACGAAAATGATGAATTCCTTATCTTCGATTTCAAGGTTGAAATCCTTTACTGCAACAAATCCATTTGGATATACTTTGCAAACGTCTTTTAAGCTTAAGCTTGCCATTTATTTTTCCTCCATAATATACCTGAAATTGGTATCTCTCAAATACCCTATGTACCTAGTATAATGATTGTTTCGTTTTTTTGCCATATCATAATTCAACAAAGTTTTAGTTTATCCTTGTCGAATTTGACATTTTACAGATAATATGCAATCCTTTTCGTGCAATTTGTACATCAAATCAGATTTTCTTCGTCATTATGACTACTGCCATATCTTATACTTCATCTTCCAGTATCATCTATCCGGCTACATGTTAGCTTCGTTTTGCACGGTTTCTGCCAAGCCAGTATTTTCATCGATTCCCGGAACACCATCTTGCGGCTGTACCGTCCCCTCTTCCAATTCCACCGTCCAGCCGTCATCCCGGATCTCTGTTGCCTTCGGTGCTTTAGAATCTACACCCTCCAGACGATCAAAGACTTTGCTGTACAGCTTCGCCTGTAATAAGCCCGGCAATGTAAATCCAAACAACATAATTACGGTCATTCCTACCGGAATGGAGAATACCACTATGGAAATCGGAATAGCGGATACAATAATCATTAATAGGGAACGGAACAGCTTGGCCGTACCAAGTATAAATGCATTCTTAATAGTAGTCATAACTTTATTCTCATATCGGGACTGTAATATAAACACCCAAGTCAAGCTAAGCACAGCCATAACGGTCACTACATAAAGACCGTATTCCAGGAATTTTGATATTTCAAGTCCACTTCCGGTAATAATGATCATATCAACAGCAAATATGCCGGCAATAGCCAAATATATCAGCCATATTGCTGTTGCTTGCTTGAAATTCTCCTTAAAGGATTTAAAAAACATCTTAGCTACATAATACTCTTCATTACGGTAAACTTTCAAAACCGAATGATGCATTGCTGTCAAAGATGCACCTATTGTGATAATCGGCAGACAGCATACTGCCGTTAACGCATTCAAGATCATCAAGTCTGCAAATTTATTTGCATACTGCATAAACTTACTGTCATAATTAAAAATACCCATATTCTTTCCTACCTTCTATATTTTTACTGTCATCGGAACAAACCAAAGTCCCCCTTCAAAACGCTCTTCGGACACTGCCTGAAATCCATTGGCCAAATAAAAAGCCAGTCCCGTAGGAGCAGCATTCACGGTCAGCTCCCTTATCCCCTGCTTTCTGCAATAGGCCTTACACATCTCCAAGAGTCCTGTACCGATTCCTCTTCTCTGAAACTCCTTTTTCACAAAAAGCAAAGAAATATGTCCACATTCCTTAAGTGCCAACATGCCTACTACCTTGCCCTCCTGATATGCGCATAAAAGAGGATACCTGCCCTGAAGAAAATCAATATATAATTGTGTACTGGTTAGGCCGTCACGAAAATCTCGGGCTCCTTCTTCACTACTCACCTGTGCCGCTATTTGTTGAAAAGTGATCCAGGCCACACCAATAGCTGCCTCCCAATCCGCAGCTTTTGCCAGTCTAATCATTACATTTCTCATAATATCACCCAAATCTCTGTAAAATCTGTAGAATTATGCGAATCAATCTCTTTTTTGACAAAAAGTGACTTCTTTAGTATATAACGAATTTTGTTGATTTGCAACGCAAAAAAACCACTTTATATTTTCTTTACAATTTCTTCCATCTATATAAAAACAAAGCGGACAAGTCCCCTTTGAACTCCGTACATCCCTCATCCCCCATGGGACTTGCTTCCCTTTGTGCGCCGATGTGCAGCTGCAAAGCAGCCTTCCTTAGCACATCGTGCGCATCCTCGCGGAGCTTTTTATATTATACAGGAAAGAGTACTTTCCTGTATAATATAAATAACTCCTCTTCATGGCAAATAGATTTCACCACGAAAAGGAGCCATATTTTCATATAAAATTATTATCTCAACGAAGAAAACAGATTATTTAGCAGATTTCAGCACCGGAAGGCATCGGTTTCTCTGGAGTCATCAGCGCCAGATTACCCTCTGCATCTTCTGCGCACAGAAGCATACCTTCACTCATCACACCGGCCAAGGTAGCAGGCTTTAAATTTACCAATACCATAACCTTCTTGCCTACCATCTCCTCTGCAGTATAGTGCTGCTTGATGCCGGACACAATCTGCTTCACCTGAGAACCAATCTTCACCTGGGAACAAAGCAGCTTTTTGGACTTCTTCACTTCTTCACAGGCAATAATCTCACCAACCTGGAACTGAAGCTTTGCAAAATCACCATATTCGATCTCTTCCTTTGGCTCGATATCAATAACAGGTTCTTCCGGCTTTTCTTCTGCAGCGGGCTCATCCTTTGGCTTTTGTGCTTCTCGGATCTTCTCCACTTCTACCATAATGTCTTCCAGCTTCAGTCTGGCAAATAACATAGTAGGAGCATCGGTCACACGACCTTCTGCAGGGTACAAACCGCTTTCCTTACATGCATCAAAGCTTCTGAGCGGACAGTTTAACTGGGCGCTGATGGCCTGAGCTGTACGAGGCATAAACGGCTCTAACAGACTTGCGCAAGTTATAATGGAATCGCAAAGATTGTACATTACTTCTGCAAGGCGGTCTTTATTGGCTTCATCCTTTGCCAGTACCCAAGGCTCTGTCTCGTCGATGTATTTGTTACAACGCTTAATAGCTGTAAAGATCTCTGTAATGGCATCTGCCACGCGTAAGCCGTCCATCTTGGCTGCTACCTTATCCACAGCCCCACTTACCACAGCCTTCAATTCTGCATCTACCGGAGCTTCCACACCGGTTCTCTGTACAAGGCCGCCAAAATATTTATTGGTCATGGAAATGGTTCTGTAAACCAAGTTGCCCAAAGTATTTACCAGATCAGAGTTAAAGCGCTCTACCATTAATTCCCAACTGATAACACCGTCATTTTCAAAAGGCATCTCATGCAGCACGAAATAGCGCACTGCATCTACGCCAAAAAGACGTACCAGATCATCTACATAAATCACATTCCCTTTAGACTTACTCATCTTGCCGTCACCCTGCAGCAACCATGGATGTCCAAATACCTGCTTTGGCAGCGGTTCTCCCAATGCCATCAGGAAAATCGGCCAGTAAATGGTGTGGAAACGGATGATATCCTTACCAATCAAATGCAAGTCTGCAGGCCAAAGCTTCTGATACTGTTCTGTAGACTGCCCATCTGCATCATAGCCAATACCGGTAATATAGTTGGTCAGCGCATCTAACCATACATATACTACATGCCTGTCGTCAAAATCTACCGGAATACCCCACTTAAAGGAAGTTCTGGACACACACAGATCCTGTAAGCCCGGCAGCAGGAAATTGTTCATCATCTCATTCTTGCGAGACACCGGCTGAATAAATTCCGGGTGTGTATTGATATGCTCGATCAGTCTGTCTGCATACTTGCTCATTTTGAAGAAATAAGCCTCTTCCTTGGCAGGCTTTACTTCACGACCACAGTCCGGGCACTTGCCCTCAACCAACTGAGACTCTGTCCAGAAAGACTCACAAGGAGTACAATATAAGCCTTCATAAGCGCCTTTATAAATATCTCCCTGATCATATAATTTCTTGAAAATCTTCTGAACCTGTTTCTCGTGATCCTTGTCCGTAGTACGGATAAATTTGTCATAAGAAGTGTCCACCAAATCCCACAAATCCTTAATAACACCTGCTACACCATCTACAAATTCCTGACAGCTTACACCGGCATCATTTGCTTTTAATTCGATTTTCTGGCCATGCTCGTCAGTTCCGGTCTGGAAAAACACATCATAGCCATCCTTTCTCTTGTATCTGGCAATACTGTCTGCAAGCATAATCTCATAGCTGTTGCCGATATGCGGCTTACCAGATGTGTATGCAATTGCAGTTGTAATGTAATATTTTCCTTTACTCATTGCCAACCTCCTGATTTTTGTTGCTTTGCTCACATTCCTTTATCCGGGAAACTGAGCCATGATCGCCTTTACATTGGCCTCTACATCTCCCTTAAAAACACTGCTTCCGGCCACGAATATATTGGCTCCGGCCTCTGCCACTCTGGCAGCGTTGTCCTGACCGATACCGCCGTCTACCTGCACAT
Organism: Lachnospiraceae bacterium; assembly: GCA_045646695.1. GTDB lineage: Bacteria > Bacillota > Clostridia > Lachnospirales > Lachnospiraceae > RGIG6307. Next base: position 19,297 of record JAZRLF010000006.1, on the reverse strand, counting down.
CCACATCCAGACCTCGGGCTGTAATGATACTGCGGAGCTTGCGCACCTTATCTGTGCAATATTCAATATATGACTGACCTCCAAAGCCCGGTTCTACTGTCATAATCAAGACCATGTCCACGCTGTCCAGATACGGGAGCACCTCCTCTACATCTGTCCCCGGCTTAATGGAAATACCCACCTTACGGCCCAGTCTGTGTATCATATCGATACATTCCATAGGCTGTTCTGTAGCTTCCAGATGAAAAGTAACCAAATCTGCGCCTGCTTTAATAAAGCGTTCTATATATCTCTCCGGTTCCACAATCATTAAATGTACATCCAGAAAACGCTCTGTACCTTTGCGGAACGCCTCTACCAGTGGAATACCCATAGAAATATTAGGTACAAACACACCATCCATAACGTCGATGTGCACCCACTGGGCCCCGGCTCTGTCAATTTTCTTTAAATCCTCACCGGCCTGCAGAAAATTGCAGGAAAGCATGGAAGGAGATAAAATATATTCCATAGTATTATTTACCCAAAAATTCCTTTGTAGTCTTGTACACGCCTTCGCCGTCTAATCCATAAAATGCCATTAACTGGTCCGCTGTACCGGACTGACCGAACACATCCTGGATACCGATTTTCTTAACCGGTGTCGGTGCCAGTTCCGCCAATGCGTCACATACCGCACTGCCTAAGCCACCGATTACAGAATGCTCTTCTACAGTTACAACCTTGCCGGTCTTGCGGGCAGAAGCTGCAATTAATTCACCATCTAATGGCTTAATCGTACAAATATTGATAACCTCTGCATCAATACCTTCTGCTGCTAACATCTCAGCTGCTTTCACAGCACTGTCTACGCAAACGCCTGTTGCAACGATAGTAACATCCTTACCTTCCTTTACAACAGTGCCCTTGCCGATTTCAAACTTGTACTCAGGATAATCATTGATTACAGATACCTTAGCTCGACCGAATCTCATATACACAGGACCCTCATACTCAACTGCTGCACGTAAGCAGGCTCTTGCCTCCACGTCATCAGAAGGGTTCATAACAACCATACCCGGAATCGCTCTCATCAATGCGATATCTTCTACACACTGGTGGGATGCACCATCTTCACCAACGGTAACACCTGCATGAGTTGCACCGATTTTAACATTTAAATGCGGATAACCGATAGAGTTACGAATCTGCTCATAGCAACGTCCTGCTGCAAACATAGCAAAAGAACTCATAAAAGGAATCTTGCCGGTGGTTGCAAGACCTGCTGAAATGCTGGCCATATTGGCTTCCGCAATACCACAGTTAATATGTCTCTCCGGAAATTCCTTCTGGAAGAAACAGGTCATAGTAGACTTGGTAAGGTCTGCATCAAGTACTACTACATTCGGATAATCCTTACCTATAGCGACTAATTCAGCGCCGTAGCTCTCTCTGGTAGCAATTTTCTTTACATCTGACATAATGCTTCACCTGCTTTCTCTAATTCTTCCATAGCCTGGGCAAACTCAGCGTCATTTGGCGCCTTGCCGTGCCATCCTGCCTGATTCTCCATAAAGGAAACACCTTTACCTTTTACGGTCTTACAGATAATAGCAGTCGGCATGCCCTTGGTAGCCTTTGCTTCCTTAAATGCGGCATCGATTTGATCAAAATCATTACCATCAATATTGATCACATGGAAGTTGAAGGCTTCAAATTTCTTGTCGATCGGATATGGAGAACAAACAGTGTCAATAGCACCGTCAATCTGTAAATTATTATTATCTACGATCACAACAAGATTATCCAGCTTACGGAAACCTGCAAGCATAGCAGCCTCCCAAACCTGACCTTCCTGAAGCTCACCATCGCCTAAAAGAGTATAAGTACGATATTCCTTACCATCCATCTTTGCAGATAAAGCCATACCTACAGCAGCGGAAATACCCTGTCCCAAAGAACCGCTGGACATATCAATACCCGGTGTATACTGTAAACAAGGATGTCCCTGTAAAATACTACCCAGCTTACGTAAAGTAACCATCTCCTCAACCGGAAAATAACCCTTTAATGCCAATGTGGCATACAAACCCGGTGCAGTATGACCCTTGGATAATACAAAACGGTCTCTATCTTCCCATTTTGGATTCTTTGGATCTACATTCATCTCCTCAAAATATAAATAGGTAAAAATATCTGCTGCTGATAAAGATCCACCCGGATGCCCTGCCTTAGCAGCATGTAAACCTATCAAAAGATTCTTACCAACCTCTACCGCCATTTTCTGTAGCTCTAATTTGTTCATTTGCTCCTCCATTCCTAGTAAAAACTAATTTGCAAAATCGATACATAATAATACTATATCTTACCTTGCAAAAAGTCAATCTATAAAGCCAAAATTTGCCTCATTTGCTTGTAAATTATGGTATTTCCGGTTACTGCAAATCATAAGCTATTAAAAAAATACGTTGGTTGCTTATGACTTTTTCCAAAAAACGTACTGTCATTCCGATCTCTATTATCATACTTTGTATTGTTGCCCGTGGCTTTTTTCTTTATTACATGAACACCTTTCCACTGGCCTCTGTCTGTAAGGAGCTGACTATGGATACTCTGGAAAATAACCCTCTAGAGCTTCATTACAGCATAGCCTATCCGAAGGAAATGGGACTGGAAAACATATCACAGGATTTAATCCCTTATAACGCAGATTTTTATAACGGGGTCCGGAGTCTCTGGTCTCACCACCAAGAATCCTTGTCCCAAATCAGATCAGAAAATTTAAATGTGGAAAATTGGTTTCTATACAGTTTATTGGACCGTTACGTAAACATACAGATGAAAAGCCTGGACTTTCCTTACTATGAAAATCCCCTCTCCTGTTCCGGAGGTGTACACAGTCAGCTTCCTATTTTATTGTCAGAATATGCCTTGCGGGACAAGGACGATATAGAAGCATATTTTACGCTTTTATCCCAGCTTCCCGCATATCTGGAAGGCATTGCTCTTTACGCCGCTGACCGGGAAGCCATGGGCATTGCGGAATACGAAAGAAGTATTTCAGAAGTGCGTAGTCAGTGCCTTACTCTTTTTCCCGAAACAGCCCTGAAAAATAATACTCATTTTCTTCAGGTAAGCTTTCATAACCGCCTGCAGGAGCTTGTAAAAGCAGATATTATAACAGAAAACGAAGCAGCTGACTATCAACTTCGCAACACCACACTTTTAATCGATCAAATCGCTCCTGCTTACACCGCCCTAGCCGCTGCTCTGGGCCGTCTGGTTGGTTCTCCCCAACTGACCGGATTAAGCAGTCTGCCAAAAGGAAAGGAATACTATGAACTTTTATTGGCTTCAAGCACCGGTTCTGACCGCACTGTAAAAGAAATTCAATCCATGCTGTACCAGCGGTATGACCAACTCTATGAAGCATATACAAACCTGCTTACACAAAATACCCTTGTTCAAAACTGGGATTTTCCTTTTAAAACCCACAGTGAAATGCTAGAGCATTTGTATGAAAGTGCTGCTGCAAACTTTCCTTCTCTAAGTCTTTTAGACCGGAATACGACACAACGCGTGGAGCTGAAAAATGTGAATGACACTCTGGCAGGCATGAGCGCCCCTGCTTTTTACATGACACCGCCTATCGATGCAAACCATAAACATACCATTTATATTAACCCGGAATCTGAAATGGAACCGTTAGATTTATATACTACCCTGGCCCACGAGGGCTTTCCGGGACACTTGTATCAAACCGTATACAGTCAGACCTCTTTAAATCAAACTCACGCCCCTCTGATCAGACAATTGTTGTACTATGGTGGTTTCACGGAGGGCTGGGCGGTTTATGCAGAACTTTACTCTTATCATTTTTTGATAGACAGCTGTGATCAAGAATTAAAGGACACTCTATTATTAAACATGTATAATCGGGAAATCCAATTATGCCTTTGCAGTATCCTGGATATTTTTATTCATTACGAAGGAGCCTCCCGAGATGATGTGGAGCAGCTTTTAATAAACCTGGGGCTAAACAGTGCCAGTGCATCGCAAATATACGAAGCCATTTGCGATGCCCCGGCCAACTATCCCAAGTATTATGTAGGTTACCTGGAAATTGTTAATTTACGGGATTCTGCCAAAGAGCTTTGGGGCACACAATATTCAGACTCTGCCTTTCATAAATGGCTGTTGGAAACCGGAGGCGGAGATTTTAGCAGCCTGAACGGGCTACTAGAAAAATCTCCTGTGCCAAAGCCTTAGCTAACTAAAACCTCATTTATTAAATATGAAAGCCTTATTTAAATATTTTGCACATCAAAAAGAGACGTTTTCCACTGCAATATCACAGGTCTGCCTGACAACTTGACATATATCCAGATTAGAAAACGTCTCTCTTTTTATTTTGGTGTATCACTCATCTGCCTCTTCCATCATCTCTTCCATATACCCTCTGTCCCAGAGCACAATCTTTAACTTCTTAGCTGCTTCCACCGCAGGCCCGGTAAAATATTGATTACTCATCACCACACCCACCATGCAATCATAATAATCCCTGCCGGCATAAACCTCCTGCACGGCCTTCACTCCGATAGGCGCAGTATAATTCTTGCATTGAATGCCATAGCTAATGCCGTCCCGCTCTGCCAAAATATCAATCCCAAAATCACCGCTGCCTTTGGTAACCCGTACCTCTTTAAAGCCCCGGCGCTTCAACAATTCCGCACAAAAATGCTCAAATTCATGGCCTTCCATGTCATCCCATTGGTAATGCTTTTTGCCCCGGAAAACCAAATAAAGTATTCCTATAATCGTCACAAAAACCGCTGTTGCTCCCAACAGCACAAGACTCTGCTTGTCCATTAGTGCTGCAATCATTTCACCCATACTTAAGACCTCTCTTTCTGTAAAATGATTGTACCACATCCTTATTTAAATGTCAGAGAACAAATTATCTTTTTATATTTTCGTCACTTTGCACAAACTTCTCCTACAGTCCTGCCAATATCACGCTGACTGCAACATCCGCAAAAGTTGCAAATAAAGCCCCGGCCAGAGTATATCGGGTCTTGGTCACCTTTGCTGCCAGAAAATACACTGACATGGTATAAAAAATAGTTTCCGTGCAGCTCATCAAAATAGACACCAAAGTCCCTATATAAGAGTCCGGCCCAAAGGTTTTAAACAAATCGATGGCCAGCCCGGCGGCAGCAGAGCCTGACACCATTTTTACAAAAACAAGCGGCAATACTTCCTTGGGGATTCCTACCAGGCCTCCCACTCCCTGCAGCATATTTCCCAAAAACTCCAAAAAACCGGAGCTTCGCACGATCCCCACAGCCATCAAAAGCCCAATCAACGTAGGCACCAACCTCACTACCGTCTCTAAGCCGTCCTTGGCCCCTTTAATAAAATGCTCATAAGCGGGTACTCCGCTGACCAGACTATACCCCACAATATAGAAAATAATTGCCGGTATTATAATATTTGAAAGCTCTGCTAATGCCTGCACCTGTTTCTCCTTCTTTCCTGATTACTTGCTTTTTATTCAATTGCTTACTTTTTGCTCCAGTTCCTGCCTCCGTTTAACTGCTTACTTTTCATTTCATTGCTTGCTAACATCTCCTTGTTTTCGACTTAGGTACTCACCACTCCGCATTCATCCTGCCCCTCTAATCCTTCGTAAGCTTCTCAGCTGCCTTCGCAAAAATCACTCCTGCCAAGGTCCCCACCCCCGTGGCCACAATGGCCGGAGCAATAATAGACGTAGGCGAAACGCTTCCATACTGGGTACGATACACGATCATGTTTACTGGTATCAACTGCAGCGATGATATATTTACAATTAAAAAAGTACACATTTCTTTGCTGGCCCGAGGCAATGTATCCACACCAAGACGCTTTTTTTCCACCTTTGCTAATTCTTCCATAGCCTTTAGCCCTGCAGGTGTACAGGCCCAGCCCAGTCCCAGGATGTTAGCAATCATATTGGTGGCAATATAACCCGCTGCCGCTCCTTCCATGTCCAACCTTGGAAATAAAAACCGAAGCACCGGCCGTAATCCCCTTTTCCACTTTTCAAGCAGTCCTGCCTTTTCGGCTACTTCCATTAATCCGCTCCACAGTGCCACAGCACCAAGCATCGTAATACACAAGGAGATAGCCTCACCCGCAGACTCCAAGGCACCATCCCCTACCGCTTCCATATTCCCGGTCACTGCCCCATAACAGATACCCACTAAGATCATGCCTGCCCACAAATAATTCAACATTACCTTACCAACCCATTTTCTTTCCTACAATATATGATAAAAAAGTGGCATTCATGATTTTTCCAATCATCAATGCCACTTTTCTTTTTCATGAAACCAATTTAATTTACAACAAAACCTTATATGCCGCTATTTTGCCTGTGTAAACAAACTCTTTACATGTGCAATATCTTCCTTAGAAGCGGCGTCAGCCGGCACATAATAAGACTTGCTTCGTGCAATCTGGTAAAGCTCTTCCTGGCTCTGTTCACATGCAGTTCTAAACTGCTTTAATGTTGTCTTTAATTCCTTATGCTCAGTCTGCGGAATCATTTCCGCGAAACGAACCAATTCTCCATTGATACCTGTCAAGGTATCAGCCACCATTGTTTTTTCATTCATCTCCATCACCGGCACCTCCTACTGTAAAAATTTCATCAACGTATTTTTATTGTCCATGGCACTCTGTGCACCTTTTTCAAAGAACTGCTTTACTTCTTTGCTTGTTGCACAGTTTGCATATTCTTTTAATTTACAGTGTGTAGTCTCATAACCTGTGATAAGATGACGTAAATTTTGTAATTCCAATTCAGAAATCTGACCCATTCCTAGTACCTCCTAATATTTAGTGCGTGCTGCTTATCCCAAAATTCGAAGCTTCTTGTAATTCAAAATTTGCTTTCAAGCTAAAATCGGCTTTCCATTTTTTGATAATCTTCAACACAATCGACGTCGTAACGTCTTTATTATTATGCACAAAACAGGACAGATTATTTCTTCATCAGGCTGATAAATAATGACAGATACATGTATCTGACTTTGCATTCGTTTCATGTATCTGGCTTTGTACTTGTCACAACATTTATCCCAAATGCCTTTTTATGAATTTTTCTTTTTGTAAATCACAAAAGAATACACCAATGGTATGATTAACATAGCCAGAATTGCCACCAGTGGGAACCAAACTTTGGCTGTACCCGGAATAAATGCACCTATCATCATGACAAGTCCGCCCAATACAAATACTTTACCACCCAGACGATGGGTCTTAAACCACACCTCTTCATCAGAAAGAGTCCATGGTAGTTTTATGCCAAAAAAGAAATTTTGTTTGATTTTCGGCATAAAATTGCCTAAAAAGCATAGAAATACTCCTATGCAGAAACAAATCACGCTGCCCACATTTACCGAATATCCCATAGCAATGGCGATATTAGAAATCTCAATCACCAAAAAGAATATTGCAAAAGCAAAGAAAAAATTGTAATAATATTTTTCAAAGCGCTCGTAATTGATTTCCTTCGGATCCAGCTTCTTCATAGGATTTGCCAATGCTGTTATTAACAATAATATAACGGGATATAAAAACACTGTGTATTTTGACCCCCAGGCATCCGGCGTTCCGTCAAGCCCGAAGTGGGTCGGTATGGTGTCAGGCATAATCAGTATGCCCATAATAGCAATCACCAATGCTATAGCTGTAACTATCCACGTTTTCATCATTTTTTTATCAAAAATACTTTTCATAACTACCTCCGTCATTTTTGTGCCGCGCATAGCAACACATTTCTTTCTCTGCCGGACTAACCGGCCACTACTTCTTCAATTGAATGAACCAGCCCATTACTTCTTCGGCCGGCCGAATCATCCCACTACTTCTTCAATTGAATGAACCAGCCCATCACTTCCTCAATCACCGATGTGTTTAACTCATAATAAATGTACTTACCTTCTCTGAAATCCTCCACCAGACCAGCTTGCTTTAAGATACTCAAGTGGTGAGATACCGTAGCACCTGTCATATCAAAGTGCGTACCAATATCCCCGGCACTCATTCGCCCATCTCTTAGCAGCTGTAAGATTTCCTGTCTGGTAGGGTCCGACAAAGCCTTAAAGCTTTCCTTTAAACTCATGCTTGCTCCTCCTTTTTTTGACTAGGTTTTTCATTGGTTACTCGTAGCTATCTTTCTATTCCATTTTCACCTATTATGCAGTAGTTTGTTAATATTTATATTCAGTTTTTCATTTAGATGTTTTTCTAAATGTATGTATCTTTATAATATACTACGGCGCAGTCTTTGTCAACATACATTTAGAAAAACATCTAAATGCATGTTCTAACAAGGCCGCTTGATTTCTCAAGCGGCCTTTCCCAAAAACTAATTCTGTTTCCTCACAATTGCATACTCATCATCCAGACTAAAATGGGGGCACCCTTCCATGGTCCCTTTCAAAAAGCGCACCATATCATCCTCATCCAAATTGATTGCACAATAATAGTATTCATAATCCTCATCATAAACATAATTGCTGCAATTGTCGCAATTTGTATAGCCTGCCATCTCTGTCCCTCGCCTTCCGGAAATTACTGGTTTAAATAGTTATAAATATCTCTCTTGCCTACGCCGCGATCCTTGGCCACCTGCTTCATGGCAGATTTTCGATCCATACCCTGCTCTTCATAATGTGCCATATGTTCTTCGATTGTCATAGTCTCCCAGGCCTTGATTGCTTCTTCTTTTTTTTGTTCAAAGCTCTTGCCCTCCAGAACAAGTACATACTCGCCCCGTGGTTCCTCTGTTTCGTATCTGGCCAATGCCTCCTCCAAAGTAGTAGGCAGCACGGTTTCAAACTTTTTGGTCAGTTCTCTGCAAAGTGTCATACGGCGGTTGCCCAACACTTCATAAAGCTCCTGCAGTGTCCCTATCAAATGATGGGGTGCCTCATACAAAATTATGGTACGACTTTCTTCCTTTAACTCCGCCAGTACCAGGGCCTTTTCTTTTTTGTCAGTGGGCAAAAAGCCCTCAAAGCAAAATCTTCTGGTGCTGAGCCCTGACAAAGTAAGCGCAGTGATACATGCCGCCGGTCCCGGCAAAGATGTAACTGCAATGCCTGCCTCATGGCACATTGCCACCAACACCTCACCCGGGTCAGAAATAGCCGGAGTACCTGCATCCGTAATCAAGGCAATGTCCTGCCCTGCCTGCATTTTGGCAATCAGCTGATGAGCTTTTTCTACTTTATTGTACTCATGATAGCTGGTCATAGGCGTATTGATTTCAAAATGATTTAATAATTTGATACTGTTTCTGGTATCCTCTGCTGCAATTACATCTACCTGGCGTAGGGTTTCAATTACACGAGGCGTCATATCTCCCAGATTGCCAATGGGTGTGGCACACAAATAAAGCGTTCCTGCCATAATATCTCCTCCGGCTAATATAAACAAACATCCTGTAAATCGTCTTCTTCAAACTTCCCGGTTATACCTAAACTTCTATCCTAATAACCATATACTTCATAAATCTCCGGCATATAAACTCCCGGTTCTTTATATACAATCAGCGGTTTTTCCACCGTCATACGGCTGCGGCCGCCCCGCACGCCCTCAATCAGAACCATATTAGGTTCCTTATCTACAAAAGGATATACCAGCTGCATACGCTTTGGCTCCAGTCGGTACTGGGTCATCAGGCTGATAATCTCCGCCAGTCTGAAAGGTCTATGTACCATAAAAAAATGCCCGCCCGGTTTGCAAAGCTTAGCTGCCTGGCTGATCACATCCTCTAAGGTACAAAGAATTTCATGTCTGGCAATAGCCTTTGGCGCATCAGGATTTTGCAATCCGTGCTGTCCTATCATATACGGTGGATTGCACGTGATAATATCAAAAGAAGCAGCACCAAAAATGCTTGCTGCTTCCTTAATATCACCTTCCACGATTTTAATTTTATGTTCTAAATGGTTTAATGCAACGCTTCTGCGAGCCATATCGGCACTTTCCGGCTGAATTTCCAATCCTATCAATTCAGCCGCAGGTGTTTTGGCCTCCATCAATATCGGAATAATACCGGTTCCGGTACCCATATCCAATACCCGATCGCCTTCCTTCGCTCTGGCAAAACCGCTTAAAAGCACAGCATCCATGCCAAAACAAAACTTCTCCGGATTTTGAATAATATAATATCCGTTACGCTGCAATGAGTCCAACCGCTCATTTTCATTTAAATTAGGATTCATGCTGCTCCTTTGCGCCTTCCGGACGGTTTCTCCTACGGTTGCGGTAATAATTCTTCTTGTAATGAGTACGTTCTGTCCGCTGTCCGTCCTGGGAATGTTCATCCTCTGCTTTATCTGTATTCACACCGGAACCTGTTTTTACTGCCGGTCTTGTGTCCTCTGCCGCAAGGTTCTGATTTCCCTCCGGGCGTTGTCCCTCTCCGTGATAATTTTTATACTTACCGGAACGGTGTTTCTTATGGGATCTTTCTCTTCTCTCCTGAGAATCCTGATTGCTATTATCTTGGTTCTTCACTAAAGAAGCGTCCTCTACCTCAATGCGGTCTGTTTCCTTTGCCGGAGTCATATTGTCCTGCATAGCCGTTCTGTCTGCACGATCCTTATCCCTACGGGCATGTTCTCTGCGTTCACCGTTATTTTCTCGATTTCTGTGTCCGCCTTCATTATCACACTCTTGGCCATTTCTCCGTTCTCTGCGGTCTTCGCGATTTCTGCGATCTCTGCGCTCTTTATGTTCCTCCTCGCGATTTTCACGTTCGCCATGGGCAACACTCTCATCACGATTTCTTTTCTCTTCGTTATTCTCACGTTCGTCCCGGTTTCTACGCTCTCTGCGTTCGCCCCGTTCCTTGCGGGATGGTTTTTCGCTCTTTTCCTCCGTCTCCTGGCTATCCAGCTTATCCTGCTTCTCCAACAGTTCCAACTCCAGTAATTCTTCGGCAGAAACCTCCTCCTTTACCTGGCGATATCCCTTACGTACAAAGCGAAGCTCTTCTGCCTTGTATTCGCGAATCTCCTTGGAGTCCCCATTTTCCACCACAACCTTCACCTGCTGACGAAGCACATTGGCACTGGTCACTTCTCCCTGAGTGCCATCCGGACAGGTCACCCTGTCTCCTACATGAGGCAGGTTGCGATTTAACTCTTCGTAAGTCTCCTCCTCATGGTTTAAGCAGCACATAAGTCTGCCGCAAACACCGGAAATCTTGGTAGGATTTAAGGATAAATTCTGTTCCTTTGCCATCTTAATGGACACCGGCATAAAATCAGACAAATGAGCATGACAACACAACGGTCTGCCGCACATGCCGATACCACCCATAATCTTGGTCTCGTCGCGCACACCAATCTGTCGTAACTCGATGCGTGTCTTGAAAATAGCAGCCAAATCCTTTACCAGTTCACGGAAGTCTATACGACCGTCTGCAGTAAAGTAAAACAAAACTTTATTGTTATCAAAAGTGTATTCGGCATCAATCAGCTTCATTTCCAGCTCATGCTCCCGAATTTTCTCGAGGCACAGCTTGTAAGCTTCCTTTTCACGCAGCTTATTGTCCGCTTCCTGCTTTTCGTCGCGCTCAGAAGCAATACGCAGCACCGGTTTTAACGGCTGTACCACTTCATCATCTGTTACCTGACGAATACCACTCACTACAGTACCAAATTCAATACCTCTGGCGGTTTCTACAATAACGTGATCCCCTTTATTTATCTCAAAATCTACCGGGTCAAAAAAATAAATCTTGCCCGCAGTACGAAATCTAACTCCAATTACCTTAATCATCTATATACCTCCATTTTGCATCTTTCTAAGATGCCATACTCTCTGTGTCGCTCCTCTCGGCAACCAACTTGGAATGCAGCCAACGGTAATTTCCTCTGAATCCTCGGCCGCCCAATATTTCCTCCATCTGTTCCTTCCGGATGCACCGCCAAACTCAGGCTCTGACATTTCCGGCGCCTTCTGAATGCATAGTCAGCAACATCCACTCTAACGCAAGCTCTGCATTTACATTGCCGGCAAGCCTGGTCCTGGTCAACTCTATCGTATCCAGAATACTGTTCAGCCCCTCATAGGTCAGCTGATGGGACATTCTCTTAATACCAGGCAGTTCCTCGCTGAAAATAAGCCCACTACTGCTGCCGGTAGATTTGTATAAGAGCACATCCCTATACCACATCTGTAAAAGCTCCAGAAAGCCCTCTGCATCACTGCCCCTTTCCGCCTTGGACTTGGCTGTTGCTGCCAGCTCACTGTAGCTTTTCTCCGATAAGCGCTGTACCAGCTGAAGGGTCCCTTCCTTCATCTCCTCAAACTCTGCACTTACCGCCAATTCCTTTGCCCGGCCCACATTGCCTCTGGCAAAGGCTGCACAAACACCTGCCTTATAGTCCGGAAGCTGAACCTCCCGCATCAAATAACGTTGAATATCTGCATCTGCCACAGGCTTAATAGTCAATGTAACGCAACGACTGCGGATAGTCTGCAGCATGGCTTCCATATTTGTGGTTAATAACAGTATAGTGGCATACGCCGGCGGCTCTTCAAGGGTTTTTAATAGGGCGTTCTGAGCCTGCACATTCATCTTCTCTGCTTCATCAATAATATACACCTTGCGGGCACTGCTGTACGGCTTAATACCAATATCATTATTGACCTGCCTTCGAATCTCATCTACGCTGATAACATTGGGCTTTTCGTGCTGTAAATAAATAATGTCAGGCTGATTGCGGTTAATCGCCTGCTTACAGCTAATACACTGATTGCATGGCTCCGCCTCTCCTGACTCACATTGCAAAGCTCTGGCAAACAAATCCGCCAGAGTCTTCTTTCCACTACCTTTTTCTCCATAAAAAATGTACGCATGCGAAATCTTACCGGTCTGTAAACTTTTCCTAAGGTGTTCCTTTATGGAAGCCTGTCCAATAATATCTGCAAATGACTGCATACATTTCCCTTCTGCTAAAGTGCCAACTGCTCTTTTATGTAAGCACTGATTTCTTCTTTACAATCCACAGAAGCAAGATTCTCAAACTCTCGATTGATACCTGCGGCCTCAATCTTCTCCCGGGAATAATCTGCACTATCCGCCAGAAAACGTCTGCACATCTCCTCATACCGTGGATGCTCCTGCTGCCTCTCTCTGGTTAATGCCCTCTCCAGACGCATACCATCATCTAAGGTGACTAATACAGGGATAACCTTCTCTCTGCCAAAATGCTTCACGATGCTGACATAAGCCTCCAAAGTCCCGATCAACAGGTAACTGTGGTGCTCCAAATCCAACTGAGCGTCTTCCACCGTAAAATATCTCCACAGACCATGTACCGTATTGTAAGCCCGATGTTCAATCACCAGCCCCTGTTCCAACAGTACAGAAAAGTCCTCCTCAGTAACAAAATGGTAAGCCTCTCCGTTTACTTCTCCCACGCGCTGCGGTCTGGTAGTATATGGAACCAACTGTCTAAGCTCCAGACTATTGTCAGCCTGCAACAGCTTAAAAATGGTGTCCTTACCGGTTGCACTTTTGCCCATGAGAACGATCAGCTTACCCATTAGTGTCTCCTTAACATCGGCGTGACAGGATTCGAACCTGCGACCTCATCGTCCCGAACGATGCGCTCTACCAAGCTGAGCCACACGCCGAAATGTTTGCATTGTTCTTTCACAATGCATCCATGATTATAGCACAAAGTTTTCTATACTTCAAGCATATTTTGTAATTTTATGTGAATTTGCATCTCCGGACTATTCTGTATTCTCAACGCTCCATTTCACCGATATTCTTACTCATACCGAAACCAATTATTGCATTTTCATTCCTACTCCGCAGGATACCACCGGGCGATATACTCACCCACCAATTTGCCGATTTCGTACTTTCCATATTCATTAGGATGGCATTCGTCCGCCAAATACACATTTTTATTAACTGCATTGATATTTGCCTCCCGGTATACATCAATACATTTCACCTGCTGTTCTTCACTTACAGAAATAACCGCATTTACATAATCTTCAAAAACATGCCCGTCATGTACTTCCGTTCCATTTTTGCACAGTCCCAGAAAATTAGGCGTCATCAGTATGATTTCACTGTCCGGATAATATTCCTTTAAACGGGTCACTGCATATTCCAAGGCTCCCTTAAACGTGTATGTATCCTCCATTTCTCCCCCATCCAGGGTACGGGAAGACAGATAATCATTCAGCCCCAGACTCAACAAAAACACCAGTTTTTCTTCCTTTATCTCTGCAGCCGATTCGTGGAATTGGATAATCCCTTCCTTCACAGGCTTACCTTCTTCTACGATTACGCTTTCATCACCGGCCAAAAATGCATCTACTATATCTGCCATTCCTATATACTCGTCAGTACGTGCTGCAGACAATCCTCCGTAACCACAGTTAAATACCCGTGCACCCGTAACCCCTCGGACTACCTCAGGTATAGACATGGAATCGGTATAATTTCCAATCACGCTGTCTCCGAAAAACACCAGCGTGTACTCCGGATCTGCGGTCTGCTTATCACGATACTCCCTAATCATATCCTGCAAAGCATTTGTTTTGTATTCTACATTGTCTGTTGTCAAAAGATAGCGTTCATTACACACTACCTGCCCCAGCACAAATTGAGCCAGTTCCAAATTCGGTTGTCCATCTTCCAGATAATTAGATATATTGCCTGTGGCCCAAGCCTCTCCTCCCGGCAGGCTCAGTACAATATTGGAATAATCTTCCCCTGCTGTAAAAAGCACTGCCAGCTCTCTATACCAGTCAAAAAGTGCCTCTGTCTCCTTTTGAGAAAAAGACGCCAGTTCGTTCACTCCCGGATATTCCAACATAATATAAAAGCGAATTTGCGGATTGGCCTGTACCAAATCCCGAATTTGGGATTCCCAATTTGCTTTGCCTCCTTGGAAAATAGAATCCAAAAAGCTTCCCCGTTCCTTTTCATAGCCGAATCCCATGTAAACTGCCTCCAGATGATGAGGCTGCTCCAGTGCGGCTTGTAAAAACTCTGCCATTTCCCTGCCATTTGCAAGCTCTTGTGGCAGCATAACGGTATTTAATCCTCTATAAAAAAGAATATCGTCAACATTGTAGCTATCCAGAGGATACATAGCAAAAAAGATACCCTGTACGTCATCCTCCTGCAGTTTGTCCAGCGTACTTTGTATTTGCTCTTTTTGTAAAAGCTTCTTCAGCCCTTCATCTTTAAAGTGCCTGAATCCCCAAAATACACCAATGACTGCTGCCACTGTCAACATCACAAAGACTACAAGTCTTTTTGTGGGTATCTTTTTCCTGCTCTTCATACTCTAATCCTCACCCTTTGTCGTCTTGATATGCTACTCCACATCTACTACACGTATCATATTGGTGCTGCCCACCTTGCCGAGAGGCACACCGGCTACAATAACCACCCGGTCTCCAGATTTGATATAACCATTCTCTTTGCTGACACGGATTGCTTCTGCAAAAAGCTCTTCTTCCGTTTCCTTCTTATCCACATGCATAGACTGTACGCCCCACATAAGAGACATCTTACGGCATACATCAGCATGCATAGAACCGCCTAAAATCGGCATTGGCGGCTTTAAGCTGGCCACCTTTTTACAGGTACTTCCGGAAATGGTAACTGTAATAATTGCCGCTGCATTAATCTCCACGGCAGTAGTACATGCCGCATATGCAATGGCCGCAGACAAATCATCTGTAGTGTATAATTCCCGTAATTCCAAAGTTCTGGCATAGTCAATATTGTGCTCCGTTTCCATTGCAATTCTGGACATGGTAGCCACTGCCTCTACCGGATATTTACCTGCAGCAGTCTCACCGGAAAGCATAATAGCAGTCGTGCCTTCATAAACCGCATTGGCAACGTCTGTCACCTCTGCTCTGGTAGGACGAGGATTGGTAATCATAGATTCCAACATCTGTGTAGCTGTAATTACATGCTTCTGTGCCTTAGTAGCCTTCTGAATCATGGCTTTCTGGATATGCGGAACCTCCTCAAACGGAATCTCCACACCCATATCACCGCGGGCCACCATAATACCATTGGAAACAGCTAATATTTCATCCAGATTTTCAACACCCTGACGATTTTCTATCTTGGCAATAATCTTCACGTGACTGCCCTTTGCATCCAACAGAGCACGAATTGCCTTTACATCCTCTGCAGTTCGTACAAAACTTGCCGCGATAAAATCAAAACCGGTTTCTACAGCAAATAATATGTCCTTCGTATCCACTTCACTCAGATAAGGCATAGACAACTCTACGCCGGGCACATTGATGCCTTTTTTATTGGAAACCACGCCTCCGTGAATAACCTTGCAAATAATATCGGTATCTGTAATATCCTGTACTTCCAGTTCAATCAAACCATCATTAATTAAAATGGTAGAACCTATCTGTACATCATTCTTCAGTTCCTTATATGTGATAGTGGCCTTTTCTACAGTACCGTCCATCTCCTCTGTTGTGAGAATAAAAGTGGCGCCGTCTTCCAGAACTTCTCTGCCGTTTTCGAATACGCCAAGACGTATTTCCGGCCCTTTTGTGTCCATCAATGCAGCCACCGGAATTCCCAGTTCGTCTCTGACCTTCACCAGACGGTCAAATCTTGTCTTTTGTTCCTCATGGGAACCATGGGAAAAATTAAAACGGGCTACATTCATACCGTTTTGTATCAATAATTTCAGAGTTGCCTCATCCTCACAGGAAGGACCCATAGTACAAATAATTTTAGTCTTCTTTAACATAGCATTCCTCTTTCCGGTAATTTTGTTCTTTCTCATTATAACTGCTCCTCTCCTATAACGCAATCAAGATTTGGTTAAATTTTTCACGAATTAATTAAATTTTTCCTTTCATTGACAGTCTCTGTCAGTAAGGCTATAATTATGTTATCCATATATTATAAAACGGAGGTTGACATGTCATACAAGATTTTAAAAATTGACCCTACGCTGACTCCTTTTGAACATGATATCGATCTCAGAATGGAGCACTATAAACGTAAGAAAAAAGAGCTTACAGCTACGAATGATACATTAACAGACTTTGCCAACGGCCACAAGTTTTTTGGATTCCACCGTACCGACACAGGCTGGGTATACCGGGAATGGGCACCCGCCGCCGAGAAGCTGTATCTTACCGGCGATTTCAATGACTGGAATCCAACCTCCTGTCCTATGCAAGCATTATCCGGGGGGATTTTTGAAGTACACCTAAATGGACACGACACTTTGCGTCCCGGCCAGAAAGTACAAACTATAGCGATCAATAACGGCAGGGAACTTCGCCGTATTCCACTCTATGCTACCCGTGTGGTACAAGACCCGGTGACGGTTCTGTGGTGTGCCGAGTTGGAAGAGCCTGACACCTCTTACCCTTGGACCGACAGTGATTTCAAACCCGAGAAAACGCCTTTTATATACGAATGTCACATCGGTATGTCCAGTGAGCAGTACAAAGTCAGCTCTTACCGGGAATTTCAGGAAAATATCCTGCCCCGCATTAAAGACCTGGGATACAATACCATTCAAATTATGGCCATTATGGAGCATCCTTACTACGGCTCCTTCGGTTACCAAGTATCCAACTTTTTTGCTGCCTCTTCCCGTTATGGTACAAGCAAAGAGTTAAAAGATTTGATAAATACTGCCCACAGTATGGGAATTGCTGTACTGCTTGATGTAGTACATTCTCACGCCATTAAAAATACCAACGAAGGCATCAATGAATTTGACGGCACTGTATATCAGTTCTTCCATGAGGGCACAAAAGGTGACCACAGTGCCTGGGGCACCAAGCTTTTTAACTATGGCAAGAATGAAGTGCTTCACTTCTTATTGTCTAATTTAAAGTATTGGATGGAGGAATTCCATTTTGATGGCTTTCGATTTGACGGCGTCACTTCCATGCTATACCACGACCATGGTTTAGGCAGCGCCTTTATGCATTATAGTATGTACTTTTCCCTCAATACAGACTTGGACGCGGTTACCTATTTGCAGCTGGCCAATGAACTGATTCACGAATTAAATCCTCACGCTCTGACGATTGCAGAGGATATGTCCGGTATGCCGGGTATGTGTCTGCCAATCCGGAGCGGAGGTATGGGATTTGACTATAGACTTTCCATGGGTGTTCCTGATATGTGGATTAAAACCTTGAAGGAAAATACCGACGAAAATTGGGACATGCACAAGATTTGGTACGAATTAAACAGTCGACGTCCGGGCGAGAAAACAGTAGGATATGCCGAATCTCACGATCAGGCATTGGTTGGTGACAAGACTCTTATGTTTCGGCTTTGTGACGCCGAGATGTATACCGGCATGAGCAAGGATATTCAGAGTTTTACTATAGACAGAGGCATTGCCCTTCACAAGATGATCCGCCTGCTCACCTCTTCCCTTGCCGGGGAAGGTTACCTGAATTTTATGGGTAATGAATTTGGCCACCCGGAATGGATCGATTTTCCTAGAGAAGGCAATAACTGGAGCTATCATTACTGCCGCCGCCAATGGAGTCTGGCAGACAATAGCTTCCTGCGCTATGGCGGACTGCAGGCCTTTGACAAGGCTATGATTGCCCTGCTTAAGAAAGAGCATTTATTAACGAAGGAAGCTTACTCCCTTTGGATCGGCCAGAATGAAAAGCTATTAATTTACGGCAAAGGAAATCTTGTATTTGCTTTTAACTTTAACCCTAATCAGGCTTTCGATTTCTTTATTCCTGTGCAAGAGGAAGGCACATATTCTGTAGTGCTTTGCACAGATGATGCTGTGTTCAGCGGCCTTGGCCGGGTGGACACAGCATATCGCTACACTACCTGCAAAGTAAACGGCCAGTTAGGATTTAAGTGTCTGCTGCCGAACCGGTGTGCGCTGGTGTTGAAGAAAGGGCAGGCACGGAAGTAAAATTTACAGTATATGATTTTATCACTTTATTGACGAACAAAAAGGCTGTCAAATCAGTAAACTTTCCCCTATTAAAAATACGGGGCAATTTACTAATTTAACAGCCCTTTTTAAGCTCAACTCAATAACATTCAAGAATAATGATGATATTCGACTATTTTTAATAGAATTTGCATTTACTCACCAATAGTACTTTTTATCTGGTTATAATAATCAAATATCTCTTTTGCTTTTTCTGCGTTGGTAATGATTTTATATTCTCCTCCTGAGGTAGCAATTCTAATAGTTCTTCCTGTGTATGATATATCATTGATTTG
>JAZRLF010000005.1:0-39110 GCA_045646695.1 Lachnospiraceae bacterium | reverse complement strand
AGAACGTAATCCCTTACCTAAATCTTCAAGACCTGCACCGATCGGAAGACCATCTTCAGAAAATGCAGACTGAGTACGACCATAAACGATCTGTAAGAATAACTCTCTCATTGCTGTATTGTTAGCATCACAAACAAGGTCTGTATTTAATGCTTCCATAACAGTTCTGCCAGGTAAGATTTCAGCGGCCATAGCTGCAGAGTGAGTCATACCGGAACAACCGATAGTCTCAACCAATGCTTCCTGAATAATACCTTCCTTAACATTCAGAGTAAGCTTACATGCACCCTGCTGAGGAGCACACCAGCCTACACCGTGTGTCAGACCAGAAATATCTGTAACATCTTTAACTTTAACCCATTTAGCTTCTTCTGGGATAGGAGCACAACCGTGACTAACGCCCTGTGCTACTGGACACATTTCTTCTACTTCTTTAGAATAAATCATGTGAATTCTCCTTTCAATATGTAGATTATCTTAAGCAACAAAAGGATTGTTAGCTTTTTGACATAATCACTTACCCTATTTTCGCACATTGTGACAAAAAAATCAAGCATAATATGAAGATATTTACTCACAAAACAATCTCGTGATATCATTTCCGGGTATATAGCTGGGAAAATATCACGAGACTGTTATTGTCATCAATTTACGATAAAATCATTCGGTCATTTGCAAATTCTGTACCGCTTGCTTCCTGGAATTTGGCCATCAGGTCAGATACCTGTAAACGCTTTTTTTCTTCGCCGGCAACATCATAAATCACTCTGCCGTCCTGCATCATGATCAGACGATTGCCCATACGGATCGCATCTTTCATATTGTGTGTGACCATAAGAGCTGTCAAATGATTCTCTTCGATAATCTTTTCTGTCAAATCCAATACTGTCTTGGCTGTCTTGGGATCCAGAGCTGCTGTATGCTCATCCAACAGTAAAAGCTTTGGTTTTTTCAGAGTAGCCATCAATAGTGTGAGAGCCTGTCTCTGTCCACCGGAAAGTAAGCCAACCTTAGCTGTCATTCTTTCCTCCAGACCAAGACCGAGAATCTTGAGCTCTTCTTTATAAATCTCTCGTTCTTCATTGGTAACACCCCATTTCAGACCTCGGCGTTTGCCACGACGATATGCCAGAGCCAGATTTTCCTCAATCTGCATACCTGCTGCCGTGCCCATCATAGGATCCTGAAATACTCGGCCAAGGAACTGTGCTCTTTTGTGTTCCGGCCAGGTAGACACATCTACACCATCTATAGTAATGGTACCCTTATCAATAGGATATACCCCTGCGATCATATTCAGCGTAGTAGATTTACCTGCACCATTACCACCGATGATGGTAACAAAATCTCCTTCTTTTAAGGATAAATTTACACCGTTTAATGCTTTCTTTTCATTAATGGTACCGGCATTAAAGGTTTTGAATACATCTTTAATCTCAAGCATGGTCGGCACCTCCGTTTGCAGAATAAGCTTTCTTTGTACGGTATTTTTGAAGGGCAACAGGAGTTGCTAATGCCAGTGCTACGATGATCGCACTGAGTAACTTCATGTCGTTAGGATCAAGGCCTAACCAAAGAACAAAGGCTCTGATCACAAAGTATGTACAACATCCTACTACTGCACTGGAAAGCACCATATAGAAAGATTTAAACTTACCTAATAAAACTTCACCGATAACAATGGATGCAAGACCGATAACGATAGCACCGGTACCCATATTGATATCCGCATATTTCTGGCTTTGACAAACCAGAGCACCTGCAAGAGCAACCAATGCATTTGCGATCATTAAAGCAAGCATTTTGGTTTTCTTTGTATTCACGCCGAGAGCACGAATCATATTTTCATTATTACCGGTAGCACGCAGTGCAGAACCAAGCTCCGTACCAAAGAACCAATATAAAACAATGACTACGATAACAGCAATGACAATACCGATAAACAATGCTATTGTAGAATTTCTCATACCGGTCATCTCTACCAAATCAGAAAAAATGGTCTTTGATTTCAACAACGGAATATTGGATTTACCACCCATGATCCGAAGATTAATGGACCACAAAGAATACTGGGTCAAAATACCTGCCAAAATAGCCGGGATTTCAAAAAAGGTATGTAATAAACCTGTTACACAACCTGCCAAAGAACCGGCAATGATAGAAACAATAATTGCAATTGCAGGATGTACATCAAAATTCACAATAAGTACCGCACATACACAGCCACCCAGTGAAAAAGAACCATCACAGGTCATATCCGCAATATCCAGTAATCTAAATGTGATATAAACACCAAGTACCATCATTCCCCAAAGCACACCCTGACTGAGTGCGCCGGGAATTGAGGATAACAACGAACTTATATTCATAAAACCCTCCGTACAGCTATCAGAATTAATCTAATACAGATAAATCAATACCGATTGCTGCTGCTGTATCTTTATTTACTGCAAGTTCACACTTGTCAGCAGGTAAGAACTGAATTGGCATATCAGCAGGCTTTTTGTTATTTACCAAAATATCTACTGCCATCTGACCTGCTAAGTAACCTAACTGATAGTAATCAAGACCATATGTAGCCAATGCACCTTCTGTTACCATGTTTGATTCACCAGGTATAATAGGAAGCTTGATTTCATTGGCGATCATAGCTACTGTAGCCATACCTGCTGCCAGCTTATTGTCTGTAGGAATCCAACAAGCATCAATCTTGCCTTCCATAGACTGTACTACGGTCTGGATTTCGTTAGAATTGGAGATAGTATACTTCTCAACTTTTAAATTCTTTGCTTCTGCTTTTTCTGTAAATAACTCAGCCTGTAATACAGAGTTATCTTCGTCTGCACTATAGAATACACCGATAGTTTTTGCATTTGGAACTAACTGTAATAATAAATCCAACTGCTGGTCGATCGGATTCATATCGGAAGAACCTGTTACATTGCCGCCAGGAGCATCATTAGAATCAACCAAACCTGCTTCAACATAATCAGTAATAGCAGAACCAACAACCGGAATCTTTGTAGTAGCAGCTGCTACTGCCTGTGCTGCAGGAGTTGCAATGGTATAAATCAAATCTTTTTTGTCATTTACGAACTTCTCTGCTACAGTAACACAAGTTGTCTGGTCGCCGGAAGCATTCTGCTGATCAATCTCATACTTAATACCGGAATCATTTAATGCTGCAACAAAACCATCATTTGCAGCGTCTAATGCTGCATGCTGTGTTAACTGGAGCACACCGATCTGGTAGGTGTCATCTTTTGCAGCGCCGCATCCTGTCATAAGAGACATGGCCATAATGCCCGTTAAAATAAGTGCCAATAATTTCTTTTTCATAAAAGTATCCTCGATTCATATGCGTTTTAGCACATTAAACTGTAACGCGTTAAAGCGTTAACAAAATGTACAAGCACTATTATAATACAAAAATAAAATAAGTCAATCTTTTTTATAAATTTTTTTCACAAAAATTTGTTTATGATTTAACTATAAAATCAAAAACAAAACCAAAAGCAAGCCGAACAAACGGCAAAATAATCAAATTACCACAAAAAACCACAAAATGGGGTGTAAAATCACACCCCACGGTTTTATTGTTCAAATATTAATATCTGTCTATCACATGCAAAGTTTCAGCTTTTCAAAATGATATTTTCTGCATTTTTAAATATATGATTTGCAGGAATGCAGCCTCTCACACAGCTGGTTGGATATACCTGACTGCCTCTTCCCAGTACCGTGCCCGGATTTAATACGGAATTACAGCCTACTTCTACGTAGTCTCCAAGCATAGCTCCCACCTTCTTAAGTCCTGTAGCAATCTGTCCCTCTTTTGCTTTCACAACTACTAATGTTTTATCGCTCTTCACATTGGAGGTAATGCTGCCTGCACCCATATGAGCCTTAAAACCTAACACAGAATCCCCTACATAATTGTAATGAGGCACCTGTACTTTATTAAACAATACTACATTTTTGAGTTCTGTGGAATTGCCTACTACTGCGCCCTTGCCTACAATAGCATTCCCCCGGATAAAGGCACAGTGGCGAATCTCTGCTTCTTCATCAATGATACAAGGTCCATTTATACAGGCTGTAGGTGCTACCTTAGCAGATTTTGCAATCCAAATGTTCTCGCCTGTTTTATCGAATTTATCTGTATCCAGATTTTCTCCCAGCTTTACAATAAATTTGGATATTTCCGGCAATACTTCCCAAGGATATTCCTTTCCATCAAAAAGCTCTGCTGCTATTGTTTCTGTAAGTGTATACAAACTTGAAATATTATACTGTTTCATAATGATATCCCCACTGTTTTTGTCTTTTAAAATCTCCTTTTATTTCTTATAAAATACTTCTGTTGCTTTAAATTTTGCATACACAGTTGCCTGATTATTGATGCTTTTGACATAATTGGTATATTTGGATACAAAATCCGAAAGCTTTGCCATATATTCATCCGACGTAATATTTCCATTTGCCACGCCGGTAAGTCCTTTTTCCCAGCTTGCAGTAAGTGTCGGGTCTAACATACGCTTCATGGAACAATCAACCACATCATAAATCAATTCACCAAGCTGAGTCGGTGTAAGTATCTGCGTTTTTTTGTTTAAAGCAATATATTCATTGGTAGTGATCAATTTCTTTAAAATCTCAGCTCTGGTAGCACTGGTGCCAATACCGCTGCCCTTAATTTGAGCACGAAGCTCCTCATCCTCGATCAATTGTCCTGCATTTTCCATAGCAAGGATGATACTTCCGGAATTGTATCGCTTCGGTGGTGAAGTCTCGCCTGTCTTGATTTCAATATCCTTTAAAGGAAGTTCTTCCCCCTTCTTTAAAGCACTGAGTTTCTCCATAAAAGCTGCATCACAGCTGGCTTCTATGTTATCACCGAAATCATTGTCGTTATTCTTTCCGGCATCCTCAGTCTGATTATCGTGAACTTCAGACTCATCCGTTTTCAGCTTAGAAGCGGTGCCTCGATTACTGAACGAATATCTTGATACCTTCAAGTATCCCTCTTCTGTCAATGTCTTAAAATTAGAATAAAAGCGCTCATTATTTATGCCGGTAACCAATGCAATCTTTTGATAAATCGCCGGTGGATAAAAAATTGCCAAAAATCTGCGTACAATCACCTCATATACCTTCTGAGCCGTTGGATGAAGGCTCGTCATGGCATTTAAGCCCTGACCGGTAGGTATAATAGCGTAATGATCTGTAATTTTTTTATCATCTACATATCTGCTTTTTACAATCTTTTTGTAACTGCCGTTTGCCAGAATTTCCTCCGCAAAAGACTGACCGTGTACATAATGAGTAAGCCCTTTTATATTTTTATATATTTCTTTGGCAACGGCAGTAGAAAGTACTCTGGCATCCGTTCTCGGATAGGTGACCATTTTCTTTTCATAAAGCTGCTGTACAATATTCAATGTCTCATCCGGACTGATTTTAAACAACTTGGAACAGTCATTTTGTAGTTCAGCCAAATTATATAGCAGCGGTGGATTCTTGGTTTCTTTTTTCTTTTCTTTGTCTACCAGAATCAACTTGTTCTGTGCTTCATGAAGCAATTCCTCGCGAAATTTTATTGCTTCGTTTTCTTCCTTTAAGCCCTTTTCACTATAAAGCTTAGGAGAATTATAGTATCGGCTGAGCTCCGTTACACGCCATTCCCCATCTAACGCCTTATCGCCTACCATAAAATCAGCTATCAATCGATAAAAACTGGTCTTTTGAAAGTTACGTATCTCCCGCTCACGATTCACAACCATCCCCAGCACACAAGTCATAACACGGCCTACACTGACCACACCACGTTCCACGCCCAGATATCTCTTAATGGCGTCTCCGTATTTTAAAGTCAGTACTCTGGAGAAATTGATACCCATCAGATAATCTTCCTTGGCCCGCAGGTAAGCTGCATCACTCAAGGCGTCATATTCCGATAAGTCCTTAGCCTCCCTGATACCGCGCAAAATCTCTTCTTCTGTCTGGGAATCAATCCACACTCGCTTACGCAGCTTACCCTTTACGCCGGACATCTGCTCCACAAGACGGTAAATATACTCTCCTTCCCGTCCAGAGTCGGTGCATACATAAATGGTATCTACATCCTTACGGTTTAAAATACCGGATACAATCTGAAACTGATCCTTTACATTATCGATGACTTGATAAAGAAATTGCTCAGGAATAAAGGGGATGGTCTCCAAGGACCAACGTTTGTATCTGGCATCATAGCTTTCCGGGTAGCACATGGTAACCAGATGTCCTACACACCAGGTTACAATAGAAGTCTCCCCTTCCAGATAGCCGTTCTTTTGTACCATATTTTCTTTTAAAGCCTTGGCAAATTCCCTGGCTACACTTGGTTTTTCTGCTATAAATACACTTTTGCCCATACAATTCCTTTTCGTCAATTTGGGACTGTTGCAGATGGACACGGTATTTGTTTCTCATCCCCATATTCGTGAATGCAAATACGGATACCCTGTATACTGCAGCAGTCCCATTTAAAATTATTTTTAAAAATTTATTTCTTAGTAATATAACCCTGAGCGGTTAATAATTCCGCGCATAATACCGCGCCGCCTGCAGCACCGCGAACAGTATTGTGAGATAAACCGATAAACTTGAAGTCATATACATGGTCTTCACGGATACGGCCTACGCTTACACCCATACCATTTTCATAATCTACATCCAGCTTAACCTGAGGTCTGTTATCCTCTTCCAGATACTGGATAAACTGCTTTGGTGCACTAGGAAGATTTAATTCCTGTGGAGCACCCTTGAAGTTTACGATTCTGTCAATCAACTGCTCTTTGGTAGGTTTTTTGCGGAACTTTACAAAAACTGCAGCTGTGTGGCCGTTTAATACTGGTACACGGATACACTGACAGGTAATAGTAGGGCTTACAGCAGGCTTGATCACACCATCTTCAATAGTTCCCCAGATTCTTAATGGTTCTTTTTCGGACTTCTCTTCCTCACCGCCGATATAAGGAATGATATTTTCTACCATCTCCGGCCATTCGTTAAAGGTCTTACCTGCTCCGGAAATTGCCTGATATGTAGTTGCAACTACTTCGTATGGTTCAAATTCCTTCCATGCTGTGAGCACCGGCGCATAAGACTGAATAGAACAATTCGGCTTAACTGCCACAAAGCCCTTCTTGGTGCCAAGACGCTTTCTCTGGAATTCAATTACATGCATATGCTCCGGATTGATTTCAGGAACACACATAGGCACGTCAGGAGTCCAACGATGCGCAGAATTATTGGACACAACAGGGATTTCGTGCTTTGCATAAAGCTCTTCAATAGCCTTGATCTCATCCTTAGACATATTCACTGCACTGAATACAAAGTCAATATCCTTACAAACAGCATCAACATCAGCTACATCCAATACAGTCAGCTCTTTAACAGCTTCCGGAATTGGTGTAGGCATTTTCCAACGTCCCTCTACTGCCTCTGCATAGGTTCTGCCTGCACTTCTGCCGGATGCAGCTACGGTTACCACTTCAAACCATGGATGGTTCTCCAATAATGCGATAAAACGCTGACCAACCATACCTGTAGCACCCAAAATACCAACTTTCAACTTCTCATTAACCATAATAGTATCCTCCTCATTCCTCTTGGGAAAGTATATTAAAATAGTATATTATACTAGATTAATTATTAAATATGTACTTTTTTAAGATAATATGTCTTGTAATTATATATTGTCAAAATCAGATTCACCCTGCACAACCGTATCCGGGGATTAACTCAAATACTCCTTATGCTGTGCAATAACCTGCTTCATAGCTTCCGGTCCCGGAGCACCTATGGTAAGTCTCTTATTTACACAGGTTTCCAGACTGACAGCTTCAAAAATATCTGCCTCAAATTTATCACTGATGGACTGCAATTCTTCCAGGCTAAGGGCATCTATGCAGGTGTCCTTTTCGATACAGTATAACACCAGTCTGCCGATAATACTGTGGGCATCACGGAACGGAACCCCCTTTAATACCAGATAATCTGCTGCATCTGTAGCATTGGTAAATCCGTTCATGGCACTTTTGGCCATTACGTCCTTTTTAAACTTCATAGTATCCAGCATGCCTGTAAATAAAAGCAGACAATTCTCTACAGTTTCAATGGCATCAAAGGTCATTTCCTTGTCCTCCTGCATGTCCTTATTGTATGCAAGCGGAATGCCCTTCATAGTAGTAAGCATACTCATAAGAGCGCCATATACACGACCTGTCTTACCTCGAACCAGCTCTGCAATGTCAGGATTCTTCTTCTGAGGCATAATACTGGAACCTGTAGAATAAGCATCATCAATCTCAACAAATTGATATTCATTGGAGTTCCAGATAATCACTTCCTCGCAAAATCTGCTAAGGTGCATCATGATCATGGACAACCCACTGAGATATTCAATCACATAATCTCTGTCGGACACAGAATCCATACTGTTTAAGGTAGGACCGTAAAACCCTAAAAGCTCAGCTGTATACGCTCTGTCAAGGGGATATGTAGTACCTGCCAAAGCACCTGCTCCTAACGGGCAGTAATTCATACGTTCAAAAATATCCTGCATTCTGCCTCTGTCACGCTTAAACATCTCGAAATATGCTCCGTAATGATGTGCCAGGGTAATAGGCTGGGCCTTTTGCAAATGGGTAAAACCCGGCATATAGGTATCCAGATTCTCTTCCATAGTCTTTAAAATAACCTCTAAGAGATTCTTTAATAAAGCATCTGTCTCCTTCACATGCTTACGCACATACATACGCATGTCCAGCGCCACCTGGTCATTACGACTGCGGCCGGTGTGCAGCTTCTTGCCGGCATCACCGATCCGGTCAATTAAATTCGCCTCAACAAAGCTGTGTACATCTTCATACTTGGTAGTAATAGGAAGAGCTCCGCTTAAGGCATCTGCCAGAATAGACTCCAGCCCCTCTATAATCCGGTCCTTTTCCTCATGCGTCACAATGCCCTGCTTACAAAGCATGGTTACATGAGCCTTGCTGCCGGTAATATCCTCTTCGATTAATTTCTTATCAAATAAAATAGATGCATTAAAATCATATACTAACTGGTCTGTTTCTTTGGTAAATCTACCGCCCCACAATTGTGCCATGGAAGCTTCCTCCGAAAAATTTATTATTTTCACACCATATTAACACAAAATACAATATATTTCAAGAGATACTTTATGTCTTTATCTCTTTACCCCAAAAAAGTATCCCCAATTGAACTATATCCACATCTCTTACTACTGTGTGAAATATTTAAAATCCATTCAATCCGGGATACTATTATTCTTATACATAGCTTTTCCTTACAACTTTGCAGCAAACTATTTTGCCAAGGTACCGCTTCGCAAATATATGTGTTCTAAATATTGCACAATCTTGTATAAAACCATTGCCAAGAAGCATAAAATGATAATGGAAGTAAGCACCATATCCAACTTAAATACCTGTGTACCATAAATAATCAGATACCCCAGTCCTCTTCTGCCGGCAAAAAATTCACCTATAATAACCCCTACTAAAGCAAGACCGATATTAACCTTCATAACACTGATAATATTGGGCACTGCGGCAGGAATTACTACTTTTGTCAAGGTATCCTGTCGATCTCCTCCAAGGGTTTGAATCAACAGAATCTTCTCCGGGTCCGTTTCTCGAAAACCGCTGTATAAGTTGATAATACTGCCAAATACAGCAACTGATATACCGGCCACAATAATGGTCTTTGTACCCGTACCAATCCACACAATGAATAATGGTGCAAGGGCAGATTTCGGTAATGCATTTAAAACTACTAAAAAAGGCTCCAATATTCTGGATAGTGCCAAATAGTACCAAAGCAGTACTGCCACCAAAAAAGAAACCAGAAAAATAATCAAAAAACTGATTATAATTTCCAAAAGACTAAATCCTAAATGCATCAGCAGATCTTCACCAATTAACATCTTTATAAAACAACTGACTACTATGCTGGGACTACAGAAAAAGAAACTATCTATCCAACCAAGTCGTGCCGCTGCTTCCCATAATACTAAAAGCGTGAGAAACAGTCCGATCTGGGCGATGGAAATCATTCTATGAAATCTCTTATGGCTTTTGATATATTGCTCCTGTCTTGTCATACTATGGCCTCCTTTCCCTTTAAATCCTCCCATATCAGGTTAAAATAGTCATTAAACTCCGGTGCAGTCCGAGTAGATAGCACACTTTTATCACTGCAGGTAAGCTTGATTGGAATGTCCCGGACCACATGAGCAGGTCTATTACTTAAAACAATAATCCTATCACTTAAGCTGATCGCTTCCTGCAGATCATGGGTAATTAATATAACGGTTTTGCCACTGCTTCGGATAATCGAAGCAATATCTCCTGACACCTCGATTCTGGTCTGAAAATCCAATGCGCTGAAAGGTTCATCCAACAAAAACAAGTCCGGATTTAATACCAGGGTACGGATCAGTGCCGCCCTTTGACGCATGCCTCCTGATAACTCCGTTGGTTTTTTATTTCTTACCTCCCAAAGATTATATTCCTTTAATAAATATTCCGCATAAGCAATTTTTTCTTTGGTTTTTGTCTGCTGAATTTCTAAACCCAACATACAGTTTGACCAAATGGTCCTCCACGGAAATAAATGGTCGCGCTGCAGCATATATCCTATCGTTGGATTTTTATTGGCAACAGAAAATTTAATTTCTCCTTCCTCCGGTTTAAATAACCCTGATACCAATGACAAAATAGTGGATTTTCCGCAACCACTGGGACCAACAATTGCAACAAATTCGCCCTCCTTAATCTGAAAAGACAAATTTTGTATTGCCTGGGTTTCTCCCTTTAAATTGTGGTATGCAAAGGAAACATTTTCAAAAGAAAGAAAGGGCTGCATAAATTTCTCCAAATACTTACTTACTTTATTATATGAACCCTGTTCCGGAATCGTAACGTGGTTTACATATAAAAGACGGAAGTGCTTCTCCACTAAATAAAAATTTCTGTCATTGCAAATTCGATTCTTCTTTCCTAAAACAGATAAACTCTAACATGATAATTACCCAAAATAATACTTGCAATTTTTGTGATGTTTGTATATAATTATTTTGTTCGCTTCCGTGGCTCAGTTGGTAGTGCAATTGATTCGTAATCAATAGATCGAGGGTTCGAGTCCCTTCGGGAGCTTATAAAAAGTCCGCACCGGTTCGATGCGGACTTTTTATATATTTTGATTACTTTATACATTATTCATGTAGCTCATACCGCAACCATGTCTCATATATGGCGCATATGTCGTACTTCGGTTTTTACTGCTGTACATAAACATCCAGCTTATTGTATGGGATTTCGATATTATTAGCATCTAATGTAAGCTTGATATGTTCTGTTACGTAGCTCTTTGCAGTCCAGTAATCTTCTTTCTTGGACCAGAAACGTACATTTAAATCTACGCTGCTGGCTCCCAGATTACTAACAAACACATCATACACCTCATCCTTTAAAATGTATGGACAATCCTCCAGCATACTCATCAAAACACTCTTGGCAAGTTTTAAATCAGCAGTGTAGGAGATATTGGCAGTAATATCCAGTCTGCGGGTATCCATGGCAGATGCATTTACAATATTGCCATTACTAAGAGTACCATTTGGCATCACAACCACACGATTATCTGCTGTCTTTAACTTGGTATAAAACAACTGAATCTCGGTAACGGTTCCTTCCAATCCATTTGCCACGATATAATCGTCAACTCTGAAAGGACGAAGCAATAAGATAAGTACACCGCCTGCAAGGTTACTTAAAGACCCCTGAAGTGCAAGACCAACGGTTACACCTGCAGAAGCTACAATAGCAGACAAACCGGTCACTTCAATACCAAATTCTTTCAAAAGAATGATAACTAACAACGCGTATAATGCATATTTCAGGAAATTATCAAGGAATGTAATAACACCCTTATCTGCATTTGCTTTTTCAAGTGCTTTATGTACCAATTTACGAATCCACGAAATCAACTTGGTACCCACAAAAAAAATAATAAAAACAACAATCACTTTCCATGCCAATGGTATAAGCATCGTAGAAAGTACAGCGTCTAACCAGTCCATCATAGGACACCTCCATAAAAAAATATTATTAATTAATCCTCCAGGGAATGAATAAACAAACCGCTTCTAAGCTTTGGCTCAAACCAGGTAGACTTTGGCGGCATCAAAAGCCCTGCATCTGCAACGGCAAATAACTCTCGGATATCCGTCGGATACATAGCAAAAGCCACCTTCATATCAGTATGTACTCTGCGCTCCAATTCACCAAGCCCGCGAATACCACCCACAAAATCAATGTGCTTATCTGTCTTGGGATCAGAAATATGTAAAATCGGTTCTAATACATATTCCTGTAAAATAGATACATCCAAGTCTCTCACCGGGTGCCCCGTATAACAGGTCTCAGGAATCTCAAGCAAATACCATTTATCTCCAAGATACATGGTGATCTGCCCCTTGTACACAGGCTTGACAGCCTTCTCTCCCAGCTCAGTGACAATAAAAATCTGTGAAAGCTTCTGTAAAAATGCTGCTTCCTCTAATCCCCCCAGATTATCTACCACACGATTGTAATCCATAATCATCAGCTCTTCATCCGGGAAAAATACAGACAAGAAATAATTAAATTCCTCACTTCCGTCATAATCAGGGCAAGCTTCTCTTCGCTTTAAACCTACCTTTACAGCAGAAGCACAGCGATGATGACCATCTGCGATATAAATCTCCTTCATGCCTTCAAAAGCTGCTTCAATCTGTTTTACATCAGTCTCTTCCGAAATCACCCAAACCTGATGACCGATGCCATCCTCAGAAGTAAAATCATAAAGAGCTTCCTGCTCCATGACTTTCCTAATAACCTGACGAATCTCTTCCTTGGCCCGATACGCCAGAAAAATAGGCCCTATCTGGGCATTACAAGTATCCACATGATGGATGCGGTCCAATTCCTTATCCGCACGGGTATTCTCATGCTTCTTAATAATCTGACTCTCATAATCATCAATAGATGCTAAGCCTACCAATCCGGTCTGGCTGCGGCCATTCATCGTCAGTCTGTAAATATAATAACAGCTCCTATCTTCCTGTATAAAATATCCTCCATGTATACGGGATTCCAAAAGCTCTTTAGCCTTTAAATATACACGATCATCATAAGTATCTACACTGCTGTCAAAAGCAGTCTCTGCCCTGTCAATTGCAAGAAAAGACAGTGGATTGTCTGCCACAACCGAAACTGCCTCTGCCCGGTTGTACACATCATAGGGCAAAGCTGCAATTTGAGAAGCGTATTCTTTAGCAGGTCTGAAGGCTTTAAATGGTTTCACAATAGCCATGAGATCATCTCCTTAAAGTTATAAAATCTTTATACTTATTCTAACAAAAACCTCTAGCCAACACAAGGTAAAAGTGATAAAATAAATGTATTATTTTTAAAGGAGCAACCGGCATGACTGCAAAAGAAATAGAAATTTTAGACCGCATCAATAAATATGCAGAAGAGAAATTAGGCAATATTGATCCCCAGAAAACCCAGGTTTCCGCTCAGTTAAGCGTTTTAATGCCTAAATTACAGGAAATCGCGGATGAGCTGGGTATTTCTCTTGAGGATATGTTCATCAAATACATGGATTTACAAAGTGAAGCCAGCTTAAGCAATGAGCTGAAGCTTCGTGAAAGCTTTTCCGATCTGGCTAATGATCCCGGCAATCCATTATTATTCAGATAATATTGGTCTGTGATATACTGTCTTTTCCGTAAAAACAAGATCCATCTCACGGTCCCAGCTTTCTCTTGGAATAGCTGGGATTTTTTGTACTTCAAAGGCGGCGGCTGAAACACAGGCATTGTGGCACTTTGCCAAAAACCTATCATAAAATCCGGCACCCATTCCCATTCGGCCGCCAGCATCATCAAATACCGTACAGGGGCAAATCACCAAGTCTATCTGCTCCGGCAAAATTTCAACAGAACGTTCCCGTATAGGTTCCATAATCCCGCAAAATCCTCTCTGCCATGCCTGCTCATCTTCCGGCAGCAATGCAATCATTTCACTGTCGCTGATACATAAAGGATACAGGATTTGCTTGTGCATACTTGCTCCCAGTTCTGCAAGTACCGTCAGGTCTACTTCTCCCCTTACTGCACGGTAAAGCATAATGGTATTGGCCTGTTGAAATGCTGTGGACGAAAAGATACGTTCAGATATTCGCCGGGAAAGTGCCTCTCTTTTTGCGAGAGGAATACTATTCCTGGCTTTTATTTTTTCTGTTCTCAGCTCTTTTCTGGATTGTATGGAATCATTCTTCATTTATATATTACACTATCTCCTGTTTAATATTATAGGAACCGCTTCGCGAACCCTATAATCGATTTGCGGCGCATATCTGCGCCTTTTATCGAAAGTCACTTTCGTAACTTCCGATAAGTTGAATTATCCCCACATAAATCTCTGGTAGGTATACACGGTCAAAACAACATTTATCACAAAAATACTGACGCAATAAACAATTCTGTCCGAACACTTAACAAAGCCCTTGGATAAGCGATATCCCAATGCTGTTAATAATAAGGTCAACACACTGAATACTGTCATTCTCAGATCATTTGCATTATAACCTATGTTAAACATATTCGTCTGTGCAATAGGCACGCATCCACAGCCAAACACTTCTACCAAAAATTTCTGATCCAGTATGTTATAAACCGGGATAAATATAGGAATAATCACATAAGGCAGCAGGTACAGAATCCTTTTCATAATAGAAAAACCTCCTTGTTTCATGCACTGTTATATCAATATCAAAACATACTGTTTTATTTATATGATTATAATAACATATTCCATGGTGTTATTTCATTATGAAAATATTAATATTACACATAAATATTTAATTTTCACTTAAATAGCTTGCTCCTGTCAAGTTGGACATAAAAGTTTAAAAAAAGGTGTATTAAAATCTAAGAACTTTAATACACCTTTTTATTATTTTCAATATAATTTGTAAAGCATGAAGTTTACTTCACCAAACGTGCCTTAAATACACCTTCAATAGCCTCTACCTTAGCAATTACATCTTCGGTAACACTCTGCTCAATATCCATCATGGTATAAGCCACGTCTCCGCGGGATTTATTGACAATTTCTGCGATATTGATGCCTGCTTCACCGATGCAAGCGGTTAACTGGCTAATCATGTTGGCAACATTTTTGTGGAATACTGCCACACGACCTGCAGTCTTGCAGATGCCCATATTACATGCCGGATAATTTACGGAATTGGTAATATTACCATTCTCCAGATAATCCATCATCTCATTCACTGCCATTACCGCACAGTTGTCTTCTGACTCTTCTGTGGAAGCGCCCAAGTGTGGGATCACGATACAGCCCGGATGACCTGCTGTCTTTGGATTTGGGAAGTCAGATACATATTTGGCAATCTTTCCTGCATCCAGAGCTTCCAAAACAGCATCTTCATCGCAAAGCACGTCACGTGCAAAATTCAAAATTACAGCAGTAGGCTTCATCTTAGCAATGGCTTCTGCATTAATCATACCCTTGGTACTTGGCAGAGCCGGAACATGAATAGTGATAAAATCACAGGAGCTAAATATCTCATCCAAATCTGTTACATGCTTTACATCACGACTTAAGCTCCATGCAGCATCTACAGAGATATATGGGTCATAACCCAAAACCTTCATGCCCAGATGTCTTGCAGCATTGGCAACTTTGATACCGATAGCGCCCAAACCGATAACACCCAGTGTCTTTCCCTGAAGTTCAAAACCGGCATAGTGCTTCTTTTGCTTTTCTGCGGTCTTTGCAATGGCTTCGTCGTCTTTATTGGCATTTACCCAGTTGATACCGCCAACTACATCACGGCTGGCCAGCAACATACCTGCAAGTACCAATTCCTTTACACCATTAGCATTGGCACCCGGAGTATTAAATACCACGATACCCTTTTCTGCGCACTTATCCAACGGAATATTATTGACACCGGCACCGGCTCTGGCTACAGCCAATAATCCTTCCGGCAGTTCCATATCGTGCATAGCTGCACTTCTGACCAAAATACCCTGAGCAGCATTTACATCATCTGTCAGTGTATAATTATCTGTTAAATTATTCAGACCAATCTTGGAGATTGGATTTAAACAATGAAGCTGAAACATAATAACACTCTCTTTACTTTTTGATAATATAGATATAATTTTAACTAGTTTAAATTGTCTTCTTCAAATTTCTGCATAAATGCAACCAAAGCTTCTACACCTTCGATAGGCATAGCATTGTAAATGCTGGCTCTCATACCACCTACGCTGCGGTGACCCTTTAAATTTTCAAAGCCGGCTGCCTTTGCTTCCTTTACAAACTTGGCATCTAACTCTGCATCGCCTGTAACGAAAGGAACATTCATCAAAGAACGGTCTTCCTTGCGTACAGTGCCCTTAAAGAGCTTGGAATTATCCAAGAAATCATACAGGATCTGTGCTTTCTTTTCATTGTGTTCCTTCATAGCCTGAAGACCACCCATGGATTTGATCCACTTAAATACCTTGCCGCAAATATAAATGCCGTAGCAAGGAGGTGTATTGTATAAGGAATCATTATCTGCATGAATCTTATAACGAAGCATGGTCGGTGTACCAGGAAGTACATCCTCAGTAATCAAATCTTCACGGATGATCACGATAACCACACCTGCAGGTCCGATATTCTTCTGAACACCGCCGTAAATAACACCATATTTGGTTACATCTACAGGCTCACTTAAAAAGCAGCTGGACACGTCTGAAACCAAAGTCTTGCCTTTGGTATTTGGTAATGTCTTAAACTTAGTACCGTAAATGGTATTATTTTCACAAATATATACATAGTCTGCATCTTCTGAAATAGGTAAATCAGAGCAATCCGGTATGTAAGAGAAAGTTTCATCCTCACTGGAAGCGATTTTATTGGCCTTGCCATACATGCAAGCTTCCTGATATGCCTTCTTAGCCCACTGACCGGTCACAATGTAATCTGCCACGCCGTTCTTCATCAGATTCATAGGAATCATGGCAAACTGCTGGCTTGCACCGCCTTGTAAAAACAGCACCTTATAATTATCCGGAATATTCATTAATTCACGTAAATCAGCCTCTGCTTCTTTAATGATATTGTCATAAACCTTGGAACGGTGACTCATCTCCATAACCGACATGCCACTGCCCTTGTAATCTAACATTTCTGCTGCAGCTTCTTTTAATACCTCTTCCGGTAAAACTGCAGGGCCTGCTGAAAAGTTGTAAATTCTAGACATTTTTTCTTACCTCCTCAATTCATTAAAACGAATTAAACTCAATATACGCGCTTTTTCTGCAAAAGTCAATGGAATTTGCATATTTTACTTCGTTATATTAGCAAATTAAAGCATTAATACACTATAACCGGCATTCCGGCATACACCAGCGCATACAATTCCTTTGCTTTTTCAGGCGGCATATTTACACATCCATGGGAACCATCTTTTAAATATATGTCTTCCCCAAACTTTTTACGCCAGCCGGCATCATGAAAACCGCAGTGATTATAAAAATGCATCCAATAACTTACCGGTGTGGCATACCCCGGTCCTCTAAGGGTGCGGTTTCTCTGTTTATATTCTATGTAGAAAACCCCTTTTGGTGTTTCCATATTCCAGCTTACATTGCCGGTTACACAGGGACTGTCCAATACACATTCACCATCTATATATAAATAGACATGTTGTTCTTCCACATCCACTTCCACGTAGGAATCTCCCACGCCGGCTCCATAATCTACATCTGCAGCACTCTTTGGATAAAAGGTGAATTCCAGTTCGTAAGAGCTCTGGGTTCTTTCGTTAAATGCCTTAATCAATGCGTTAGTCAAAGCATATGTCTTGAGCGCACGCCCAAAGTTACCGGCTTGCACTTCCACAATCTCACCATTATGATTTGTAAATTGCCATGGATTTCCCCAGTAAGTAGTCACTTCTGCTGCAATATTTTCTGCATATTCCCGAACCTTGGCTTCATCCAGCATAAGCTCTATGCCTTTGTCATATGCATATTCTCCCTGATCATCTGTTAACATCCAATCCTTTAATACAGAAGCATCTACGGTATAAACTACTTCTCCCTGAATGGTAATCTCCATGCGCATTCGATTGCAAAAACTTACTAAAGCCTCATATTCGGCAATAATTTTCTTATCCGCCTCCCCAAAATCCGGTGTATAATAACATCCGGCTTCTGCCAGAGAAACACTTGTTTTACCCGCTTCTATAGCCTCCAAAAGTACCTGAGATGCCCTTTCTTTATCGAGAAGATTTTCGTAGGCATCCAGTAATTCATAGCCTTTTTCTACTTTTACAATGGACATACGGGAAAAAGTTTCTGCATTCAGTAGCTGCTCCTGCTGATACTTTAGCTGCTCTGACTGAGAATCTGTTTGTTCTTTCTGTAATGCTTCCGCTTGCCGGGTCTGCATAAAATCTAAAGTTTCTACATAATCGTCCCATTTTTCTTGATCAATATGAATCTGTGCCTGCTGGGTTATGTGTTTTTCTGTAAAAAGTCCGGCAGCTCCGTAAGAGATCACACTTTGAGCCAATCCCTCTCCAAAGGAAAGAGTATAGACATCCTCAGGCAGCTTCACGTGATGTATGTTTTCTTCCATATCCACTACATCTATAGAAATGCCAGTGTCATGCTGCTCTGCCAATCTCTCTGCCGCCTCTTCATAGGTTAATCCTGTGCAGTAAATGTCATTTACCCAGGTACCGTAAGGAATATTTTTTTGATAATACTGTATTAGGGCAAAATACCCTGCAGCCAAAAGGACACAGGGTATCGCCACTATGATGAATAGTTTTTTTAATGCTTTGTTCACGATTATAAATCATCTCCGTCAAACACTTCACTGATAGGTGCACCGGCCGGAACCATTGGAAATACTTTTTCATCCTTTGGAATCATACATTCAATTAAAACAGGTGCATTGAGTGCAATTGCTTTGCGAATTGCAGGTTCCACTTCTTCACAGCTTGTTACACGAATCGCTTCACAGCCCAGACCTTCCGCTACTTTACAGAAATCCACTTTATCATCCAGAACTGTCTGGCTGTAACGCTGACCGTAGAAAAGAGTCTGCCACTGTCTTACCATACCGAGTACGTGATTATTAATAACTACCTGAATCACCGGAATACCATATCGGCTGGCAGTTGCAAGCTCGTTCATATTCATACGGAAGCAACCATCCCCTGCAATATTGATACACAGCTTATCCGGCTGTCCCATTTTGGCACCAATACATGCTCCAAGGCCATAACCCATGGTACCTAAGCCGCCACTGGAAAGGAAGGTGCGTGGCTTGGAATATGTATAATACTGAGCTGCCCACATCTGATGCTGCCCTACATCTGTTGTGATAATAGCCTGTCCTTCAGTCACTTTATCAATAGTCTTCATAATATAAGGACAACTTAAAATACTATCATCGTATTTTAATGGGTACTTATCCTTTAACTCTTGTACATATGCCTTCCATTCAGTATGTTCCTGCTGTTCCAAACCATAAATCAGGTCTGTCAAAATCAATTTCAGATCCCCTACTACAGAAGCATATGACATAATATTCTTGTTGATTTCCGCAGCATCTACGTCAATATGGATAATCTTGGCCTTTGATGCAAAATTCTTTGGGTTACCTACTACACGATCTGAAAAACGTGCACCTAACACGATCAGACAATCACAGTCACTAACACCCAAATTGGATGCCTTGGTACCATGCATGCCGATCATGCCGGTATAAGCCTCCATATGTCCGTCAACCGCACCTTTACCCATCAGGGTATCACAAACCGGTGCATCTACAAGCTTTACAAACTGGCGCACCTCTTCGCTGGCATCAGAAGTAATGGCACCACCACCTACCAGGATAAAAGGCTTCTTGGATGCTTTGATAATCTCTAAAACCTTGGTCACCTGTTCCTTACTATAATCAGCTTTTCGGACAATCTTTAATGGTTCTTTGTAGGTATATTCGCATAAAGCAGCGGTAACATCCTTGGTCACGTCCACCAAAACAGGTCCCGGTCTGCCGCTTTTTGCAATGTAAAAGGCCTTACGAATGGTGTCTGCCAGATTGTGAATATCCTTTACAATATAGCTGTGCTTGGTAATCGGCATGGTTACGCCTGCAATATCGACTTCTTGGAAGGAATCTTTGCCCAGAAGGTTTACACCTACGTTACAGGTAATAGCAACCACCGGGATAGAATCCATGTAAGCTGTGGCAATACCGGTTACCAGATTGGTGGCTCCGGGACCTGAGGTAGCCATACAAACACCTACTTTGCCGGTAGCTCTGGCATAACCGTCAGCTGCGTGGCTGGCGCCCTGCTCGTGGCTGGTTAATATATGATTGATTTCTGGATGCTTATAGAGCTCGTCGTATACATTTAAAATAGTACCCCCCGGATAACCGAAAACAGTATCTACCCCCTGCTCCTTTAAGCATTCTACTATGATCTGTGAACCGTTTAACTGCATAAAATCTCCTCGCGTTCTTTTATTTTACTTCCAAAATAGCACCACGATTGCCGCTGGTAACTAATGAGCGGTATCTCTTCAGATAACCGGTTACTTCCTTCTCCGGCTTTGGTACAAAGTTCTTGCGGCGCTCTTCCATTTCTTCATCAGAAATAAGTACATTTAAGGTGTTGGCAGGAATATCAATACAAATCATATCCCCTTCTTCAATCAGAGCAATCGGACCGCCCACAGCAGCTTCCGGAGAAACATGTCCGATAGACGCACCACGGGAAGCACCGGAGAAACGACCGTCTGTAATCAGTGCAACACTGCTGCCAAGACCCATACCTGCGATTGCTGAGGTAGGATTTAACATCTCACGCATACCAGGGCCACCCTTTGGTCCTTCGTAACGGATAACTACCACATCACCGGCTACAATCTTGCCGCCCTTAATCGCATCAATAGCATCTTCTTCGCAATCAAATACTCTGGCCGGACCTGTATGAACCATCATTTCAGGTACTACAGCACTACGCTTTACAACACCGCCGTCCGGAGCCATATTACCCTTCAGCACTGCAATACCGCCGGTTGCAGAGTAAGGGTTTTCCACAGGTCTGATAACCTCCGGGTTTAAGTTATATGCATGCTCGATATTTTCTGCAATGGTCTTACCGGTACAGGTAATTAAATCTGTATGTAATAAATTCAGCTTGGTAAGCTCCTTCATAACCGCATACACACCGCCTGCTTCATTCAAATCCTCCATATAAGTAGGACCTGCAGGTGCCAGGTGACAAAGATTCGGTGTCTTAGCAGAAAGCTCATTGGCAATGTCTAAATTCAGTTCTACTCCTGCTTCATGAGCGATAGCCGGTAAATGAAGCATAGAATTGGTGGAGCAACCCAGTGCCATATCCACCATTAAAGCATTCATAAATGCCTTTTCAGTCATAATATCCAAAGGTCTGATATCCTTTTCTACCAATTCCATGATCTGCATACCTGCATGCTTTGCAAGACGGATACGCTCAGAGTACACAGCCGGAATAGTACCATTACCCTTCAAGCCCATACCCAGAGCCTCTGTCAGACAGTTCATAGAGTTGGCTGTATACATACCGGAACAAGAACCGCAAGTAGGACAAACCTTTTCTTCAAATTCACATAAATCTTCATAAGTTATCTTGCCTGCTGCATGGGCACCAACCGCCTCAAACATAGCAGAAAGGCTTCTCTTCTCACCTTTTACACGGCCGGCAAGCATAGGACCACCGGAAACAAAAATAGTAGGAATATTTAATCTGGCAGCAGCCATCAATAAGCCTGGAACATTCTTGTCACAGTTCGGTACACAAACCAAACCGTCAAAGCCATGAGCCATTGCCATACATTCGGTAGAATCTGCAATCAGATCACGGGTAACCAAGGAATACTTCATGCCTACATGACCCATAGCAATACCGTCACAAACGGCAATTGCCGGAAATACTACCGGAGTACCTCCTGCCATAGCAACTCCCAGCTTTACCGCGTCTACGATCTTGTCCAGATTCATATGACCCGGAACAATCTCATTGTAAGAGCTGACAATACCGATCAAAGGCTTTTTAAGCTCTTCCTTGGTATAACCCAATGCGTTTAATAAGCTTCTGTGCGGTGCCTGCTGAGCACCTGTTTTTACACTATCACTTCTCATAATATATTCTCCTCATCTGTTAATTTTTGCAATATAATCGGCTCAACTATAAAATGCAAAACAAAAATTATAATATCAAAATTTAATTTTAAAATCAAATATAAGAATCTATTTCGCGACTAAATCTAAGCATTTACTTTATCATCAAATTAAAAAATCTGCTTCAAAATATCATCATAAAAATGTATTTAATATAATCATTATAAGCCAAATTGCGCTGAATGCAATCATACCGGGATTGCCCAAAACTGTAGCAAACCTATTGCCCTTTGGCAATTCTTCCTCCCGGACTTCAAATCTGAATTTCCTAAAATGTAAAATCCACAATACCAGTCCGACGATCACGATGGTGATTACAATCACCTCATAAATCATTAAAATCAGAAAACCTTTATCCGTAAACATTGCCAAAAGTCCGTTTAACATCTCTTCTTCGCTGCCGGTGATGCTTATCTGCATAAGCGCATCATAATCCACTGCTTTCAGTACAATAACGCCTGCAATGGAACCCATAAAATTCACAATAGCATGTAAAATGATAGGATAAACAATACGTCCGGTGCGGATATATATGTAAGCAAAAAATGCACCAATCGTAAAGGCGTATGGGAACTGGCTTAAATTGCCGTGGAAAAGTCCAAACATCAAACCGGACACCAACATGCAAGGCACTTCACCATACTGAATGGTCCTGTCTACCAGAAATTTACGGAAAAACAGCTCTTCAAATATAGGTGCACAAATCACCGTAAAAATAAACAATACCGGAATGCTGGTCTCCAACGCCAAATTTTCCACCGGATTCTCAATAGGTGAACCTTTAGCAATACCAATCACGGTGGTAATCACCGTACCAATCAGATTACTGGCAATCAGTAACGTATAGCACATGCAAAAGGCTTTTAAAATGGCTAATGGCTTCATGGTATGCTTTTCTATCATGCCAAACTTTAGCTTGTCCCCGGACAATCCTATACCAAGCACCAAAAGTCCTATCACATAAAGCGTGGAAGAAGAAATAATAATCTGCATATCTACAGATAACATATCCTTTGAAAACAGCTGGATTACATTTAAAATCAGTATCTGCAATACCGTAGCCACAACACTGAATATAGAGTATATGATTCCTATACGGGAAAAGGTATATTTAACCTGTGGGTTTACTTCATTCATAATCTATCCTCTCTATGAAATCCGTGCGGCAATCAGATCTCCCATGGCCTTACAGCCCACCTGTATGCAGCCCTCAGACATAATATCGCCGGTTCTGTAGCCTTCCTTTAATACCTGCATAACTGCTGCTTCCACTGCATCTGCCTCTGCATCCAGATCAAAGCTATAACGAAGCATCATAGAAGCGCTCAGAATCGTTGCAATCGGATTGGCAATATCTTTACCTGCAATATCCGGTGCAGAGCCGTGGCTAGGCTCATACAGGCCGAATTTGGTATCATTTAAGGAAGCACTTGCCAACATACCGATGGAACCTGTTACCATGCTGGCTTCGTCAGATAAAATATCACCAAACATATTCTCGGTAAGAATAACATCAAACTGAGCAGGATTTTTAACTAACTGCATAGCACAATTATCAACCAGCATATGCTCTAATGTAACTTCCGGATAATCCTTTGCTACTTCCTCTACTACCTTTCTCCAAAGGCGTGAAGAATCCAGTACATTGGCCTTATCCACGCTGGTCACCTTTTTGCTGCGCTTCATGGCAGATTCAAAGCCCTTGATGGCAATACGACGGATCTCGTTTTCATCATAATTCAAAATATCTGTAGCCTTACGGATACCATCTTCCTCAACAGTCTGATGGGTGCCGAAATATAATCCTCCGGTAAGCTCACGCATAATCATCATATCAAAGCCGCGGGAGCTGATCTCTTCCTTTAAAGGGCAAGCTCCTGCCAGTTCCTTATATAATACAGCCGGACGCAGATTGGCAAATAAATTAAGGGCCTTACGAAGCTTTAATAAGCCTGCTTCCGGACGTAAGCCGGGCGCTAACTTGTACCAAGGAGAGGTGGTAGTATCTCCACCGATAGAGCCCATCAGCACAGCATCTGCAGCCTTAGCATCTGCAATAGCTTCGTCGGTAAGTGGTACACCA
The DNA here is from genome assembly GCA_045646695.1 of Lachnospiraceae bacterium. Lineage (GTDB taxonomy): Bacteria > Bacillota > Clostridia > Lachnospirales > Lachnospiraceae > RGIG6307. The sequence goes on along the minus strand of JAZRLF010000005.1, from coordinate 14,639 downwards.
TGTACATCTATAGAAGCGCCTCCCATGAGAATGTCCTTTAACATCATCTCATGACCATACTTATCACACACCGCCTGCAATACTTTCTTGGCTTCTGCTACAATCTCAGGTCCGATTCCATCACCGGGAATACAAGTAATATTTAATTTCATAGATCTTACCTCATTTCACTGCAATTTAATACACTTATTATTCCTATAATACTCTATATTGTAGGAATTTTCAAGTTGATATATTTTATTGCGGTAAAATGCATTTTACCATGGTACCGTAGTGAAATTAACATAGAAAAAGCTCTGCATAAAGCAGAGCTTTTAAGAATTATGCTTCCTGATTTGCCTTCTCAATCTGAGCAATAGCAGCTTTCTGCATAGGAATACGGCAATTCTTATTATTACCAAATTCTACAATAACAGTATCTTCTGTAATGTCGATAACAGAACCGTAGAAGCCGCTGTTTGTCAAAACATAGTCACCGATTTCTACTGCTGCGATCATAGCCTGTAATCTCTTCTGTTCCTTCTTCTGTGGTCTGATGAAAAAGAAATACATAGCGCCGATGATAACCGCATAAATTAAAACCATAGTAATCATGCTGCCGCCTGCACTTGCGCCATCTGCTGTTAATAAAATACCCATATTAATCCTCCTAAAATTATCGAACAAAAAACTTCATTCGCACATATCTATAAATATACACATTTCTGTTCACTTGGGCAAGCACTTTTCCCAAAATATTCAAAGTTTTATACTTTTTTTAGTATTTGAAGGCTGAAATGTCACTTAAATAGTCTGTTTGCAGCCGTATCTACGACATAGTTGCACTTTAGATGCACCTATTACTCCATGATACCGCCACGGCTAAGCCCTGCGAGCTTGCGAATCTTGTAAGCTGCAAACTCTCCTTTATCCAATGCATCACGTATTTCCTCCATCATAGTATTGTAGAAATACAGATTATGCAGCACGCACAGACGCATACCCAACATCTCTTTTGCTTTCAGCAAATGACGGATATAGGCTCTGGAATAACGCTTACATGCCGGGCACTGGCAGCCGGGCTCAATCGGTCTGTCATCCAGCTCATACTGCGCATTGAATAAGTTAATCTTGCCGAAATTAGTATAAACATGACCATGACGGCCGTTTCTGCTTGGATACACACAATCAAAAAAGTCCACACCTCTGTCTACAGCCTCTAAAATATTGGCAGGAGTACCTACACCCATCAAATAAGTCGGCTTATCTTTCGGCAAATATGGTACGGTTTCCTCCAGTACATGGTACATTTCTTCGTGACTTTCTCCTACCGCCAGACCGCCTACTGCATAACCATCTAAATCCATTTCACTGATAATCTTGGCATGCTCAATGCGGATATCATCGAAAATAGCACCCTGATTGATACCAAACAGCATTTGATCTTTATTAATCGTATCTTCCAGGCTATTTAAACGGGCCATTTCCACACGGCATCTTTCCAGCCATCTGGTAGTTCTTTCCACACTATCCTGCACGTATTTGCGCTCTGCCTTGGCATTGGGACATTCATCAAAAGCCATAGCGATGGTGGATGCTAAATTGGACTGAATCTGCATACTTTCCTCCGGCCCCATAAAAATCTTACGACCATCAATGTGGGAGTTAAAGTACACACCTTCCTCTTTAATCTTGCGCAGTCCGGCAAGAGAAAATACCTGAAATCCGCCGGAATCTGTCAAAATCGGCTTGTCCCAGGACATAAATTTATGCAGACCGCCCATCTTCTTCACAACCTGATCACCGGGACTCACATGCAGATGATAGGTATTGGATAATTCCACCTGACACTTGATCTGCTCCAAATCAGAAGTGGCCACAGCTCCCTTAATAGCCGCCGCCGTACCAACATTCATAAATACCGGCGTCTGAATATCGCCATGCACTGTATGAAACACCGCACGCTTGGCCCGCCCCTCTGTTTTTAAAATTTCGTATTTTTTACTCATATGATCACTCCGGGGGTTTCTCCCCTTCTCCTCTTCTAAAACTATATAGTTATTTGTAAAACTTTTTATCTGTATGGGCCATAATACATGTTCTGGCTGAATGGCCTTGAAAAGCGTCGGTCCTTAGTGAAGCAAAGCCGCAGGCCGCAGTCTGAGCTTAGTACCGCTACGCATTTTCATGGAGTGGAAACGTCCATGAAGTGGAACATGTATTGTGGTCCGTACAAATAAAAAGTTTTACAACCACATCAAACTACTATAAATAAATTTACCATAGAACGCACTTTTTGTAAAATGAAACTTGCGCACCTTCATTAATTATTATATATTAGTGATAGTGCCAACCTTTTTGGGGTATACATGCATATTGATTTAGCATACATGTATATTGATTTTTGTACCATTATATTTGTGCTTCTACGCCTTAAAACATATGCATGCTTATATACATTTCTAAATATAGTATAAATGATTGGAGAATTATTATGGCAGGCTCAAGCTTTGGCAATATTTTTCGCATCACAACCTGGGGCGAATCCCACGGCGCTGCATTAGGCGTTGTAGTGGACGGTGTTCCTGCAGGACTTCCCCTGTGTGTAGCAGATATTCAGCATTTTTTAGATAGAAGAAAACCGGGACAATCCAGCATCTCTACTCCTCGTGTAGAGTCAGATCAGGTAGAAATCCTGTCCGGTATATTTGAAGGACGTACCACCGGCACTCCGATTTCTATGTTGGTACGCAATACCTCCCAGAAAAGCGGTGATTATTCCGAGATTGCTTCCTATTACAGACCGGGACATGCAGATTACACCTTTGATGCCAAATACGGTTTCAGAGATTACCGCGGCGGCGGACGCTCCTCCGGCAGAGAAACCATCGGTCGTGTTGCCGGCGGTGCCATTGCTTCCAAGATTTTAAAGTCCATGGGTATTGATGTATATGCATATACTACTGCCATTGGCAATATTACTATTGATTACGCTAATTTTGACCGCAATAATATCCTGACTCTTCCTACCGCTATGCCGGATGCTTCTGCCAGCGAGCTGGCTATGGAGTACCTGCACAAGGCCCGTGCAGACTTTAACTCTGTTGGCGGTATAATGGAATGTAATGTGTCCGGACTGCCTATCGGTCTGGGAGACCCTGTTTTTGAAAAACTGGATGCAAACCTTGCTAAGGCCGTTATGAGTATCGGTGCCGTGAAAGCTGTGGAAATCGGTGACGGTGTACAGGTATCTTCTGCATACGGTTCTGATAATAACGATGATTTTTACATAGAAAAAGGGACCATCGCCAAGAAAACCAATCATTCCGGCGGCATTCTCGGCGGCATGAGTGACGGCGACGAGCTCATTATTCGTGCCCATGTAAAGCCTACCCCTTCCATTTACAGCACCCAGCGCACTGTGAATAAGTCCATGGAAGAAATCGATATCAATATCAAGGGTCGTCACGACCCGATCATTGTTCCTCGAGCTGTTGTGGTTATGGAGTCTATGACCGCCATTACGATTTTAGATGCACTGCTCATGAATATGACTGCCCGATTGGATAAGATTCAGGAATTTTATAAGAAATAATAATACGAACAAGTCTGTTTTGAACTCCTTAAATCTCCACAGGGCTTGTTTCGCTTTGTTCTCAGCTGTTGTCTGACATTCCCTGGAACTATCCTATCTTCCAATTTGTTTTAAAAGCTTTACATCTTCTGCTGTAATTTCAGCTGCACTGTATCGGGTCTTTTCATATACACCACAAAGCACCTCTGCGGACAGCTTGTCACAGCACTCTTTGGCAGTAAGATTATCCAGATTATGAGCATCTGATTCACCGATAATAGCGTTCTTATTCTTTAAAATGTACTTTTTGTATAATTTACGCACCTTTTCTGTATTATCCCGGAAAGTGAATAACTTAAATCCGGTACGTTCTTCCTTGTCAACGGCAATGGCCTCTCTAATATCTCTGCCGGACTTAATTACCTGCTCCTGCTCCGGCCCACTTACAGTAAAGTGTTTCCGTAAAAACTGATAACCTTTTCTGATGCTGTAGATAATCACAACTACAACAGCAATAATAAGCGCAGCCATTACCAGGAATTCTAATATTTTCCAGAACCACTCCAATATAGGACTTACATTTTCCGGTTCAGCCAGTATCTCCTCGGCACCGATCTCCAGGACCTCCTCTTGCTTGTTCTGGCTCGGCATCTGCTTATTACCGAAAATCAAATTATAGATAAATCCCACAGTAGCCATCAGTTCTCTGAACAGATTGACTGCAATATAAGAAAACCATTCTATATTAGCAGTCATAAATAAAACACCCAGACCTGCTGCTGAAAACATCAGTGTCTGTTTCATACCGGTTGTAAAAATTTCAAACTCCGGTATATTGGATGCACTAAACTGATTGACCGATATAAAATAATTATATTGCTCAATAAAGCAATGTATAAAATAACATCCCAAATAAATAAAGGCTGCTGTCAGATAGTATGCATCCCAACTATTATCCCCCCAGAAATCATGGGCAAATGCTGATAATCCGATGGTACTAATGGCGTATAATGGCAAAAAGGCTCCTTCAGAAGTCCCTTTTCCGGCCACTTTCACACAAATAGAGCTGATTATATAAAAGAGAGCCATAAAACCAAGTAAAACTTTCAGCCATAATTTATCAATAGGAAGCACAATCCACAGGACAGGCACCACCAGATGCAACAAATAAAAAAGAAAAAAATTCTTAATTTTACTGCGCACAAAATATAAGTATATAGGTATTACAGACATCAAAAGCCAAAGAAGCATGTAAGGCTTTGGATATCCGGAAAGACCTAATAAAGCCACAAAAATAGGGACCAACACCCAATGATTCATTTGTATCAGAAGAAATTGCTTGCAAAGCTCTATAGGCTTACGATTCATAGTATCAATCCTTCCTAATTAACTAAAAATTTATTTTCTAATGCGTAAGAAACGTACAAACTTCCTAATATGCTCCGGCACCTCCGGCTCTGCAGCGGAATCATATGGATAAAACCAGGTATAGTTAATACCCTCCGCCTGACAGCGCTCTAAAAGGTTCAAAAAGTCATCATAACCATTTGGAGATACAAACAATGTGATAGATGCACCTGCATCCTGTATAATCTTGTCCTCAAAAAGCTGACAGAAGCCAAAAGGCGTCTTAGCAGTATTTAAACGAGCCAAAGCCTTACCGATTACATCCTGCTGACCGGATCCGGCTCCTCCATCCACATGAACTACTTCGTCTGTAATAATATCCCTGCCATTAGTAAAGCACTCCACCTTAATACCCTGAGACAATAAAAAGGAACTCAGTCCCATAACAATCTGCAGACAAGCCTCAACCTCAGCTTCTCTTTTCCATACACCATTGTCTTCGACATTTAAGAAGATACGAATATGCTCCAAAGCAGTATAATTTTTTTGGTTTACCATGAGCTTTCCGGTTTTGGCGGTAGCCTTCCAGTTCACACTGCGCATATCATCAAAGGGCTGATACTCTCTGATACCCCTAAGCTCAAAAGGATCTTCCATCAAATGCCTCTTGACCAGTATTTCACCGTTTAGCTTCTGCAATGACATGCGAAACTCATGGGTATCAAACAGACGCGGATACACATACAGATAGCAGGAAGTGGACATACTCTTGATCATATTGGCCTTTAAAAACAGGTCTGTACCCACTAAGTCAATATTCTTGATGTGATAATATCCTCTCTTCTTGGCACAAAAAGTAAGCATTCTGGTAATCTTCTCACCGCCGCCCACCTGAAAGACGTCATTGCGATAATACTGGTCTGTGGTATTGGAGCCCGGATTATCGTCAAATTCCAGATTACGGGATGTTTGAAATTTCACCTTTAGCATAGTAAGGGGAAGATATTTGCGGTTTTCTACAATTTCCGTAATTTCACCTGTATCCCCCTCATGAATGCCCTTTTGCACAAAAGAAATGGATACACTTAAATGCTTATCCCAAAGTCTTTTGTATACCCACTGTTGCAGCAGGTACAAAAGAAAAGCAATAATACCGATTCCTATGATTTTCATGCATTAAAATCCTCTGTAGGTACATTTGTTGTTGCCAAAATTTTCTCAATAAACTTCCTGTTGTCACCGGCTTTGCCGTAACCCATTACCACTCTGTGAGCCATTACCGGTACTGCCAAAGCTTTTACATCATCCGGGGTTACAAAGTTTCTACCCTGCAAATATGCATATGCCTTTACAGAACGTAAAAAGGCAAGGGTACCACGAGGACTGACACCCATTAATACGTTTTCTCCGTCTCTGGTAGCGGCCACAATATCTACCATATATTCCATCACGCATTTATGTACAAAAACATTCCGGATAGCTTCCTGTGCCGCCTGCAATTCCTCTGTAGTGATCACAGCCTTTAAATCTGCTAACGGATCCTCTGTCATATAACGCTCCAAAATCATGCACTCTTCTTCCTTGCTCGGAAATCCCATAGAAAGCTGCATAATGAAACGGTCCATCTGCGCTTCCGGAAGGGCAAAAGTACCTGCTGTTTCCACAGGATTCTGGGTGGCGATTACAAAGAACGGCCAGCCTGCCGGATAGGTCACACCATCAATGGTAATCTGACGCTCCTCCATACACTCCAAAAGACCTGCCTGGGTTCTCGGTGTGGCACGGTTGATTTCATCTGCCAGCAAAATATTGGTAAAGGCAGGGCCCTTGTGCAGCACAAATTCCCCCTGCTTCTGGTCATAAATATTTAGACCGGTGATATCCCCAGGTAGCAAATCCGGCGTAAACTGAATGCGGTTAAAAGCTACATCCAGGGATTTAGCCAAAGACTTGGCCACCTTAGTCTTACCTGTACCCGGAACATCCTCTAACAGCACATGACCTTCCGCCAAAAGAGCGGTCAATAAGAAGGTGATCACCTCTTCCTTACCTACAATAACCTTGCTAATGTTATTCACTACTTTGTCCCGTAACTCCTTACCATTCATCTCCATTACTCCTTTGAAATTCATTATATATGAATGTTTGCGAATCCGGATAGCTGCCGTTCAGAGCAATATATGTTCTGCTTCACGGACGCTCCCGCTCCATGAAAATGCGTAGCGGTACTAAGCTCAGACTGCGGCTATCGCCTTGCTTCGCTAAGGGCCGAAGCTTTTCAAGGCCCTTCAGCTAGAACATATATTGCTCTTTCTGGCAGCTGCTGCGTTTCGCAAACACTTATTATTGTCTGCATTCGCCTCCACTGCGCAGCATGATGCAGTTAAGACTGCAGTAGCTTTCAACTGTGCTGTGCAGCATGATGCAGTCTTGACTGCAGTAGCTTTCAACTGTGCTGTGCAGCATGATGCAGTTAAGACTGCATCATGCTCGCGGGCATTCGCCCTATGGAATACAGCGAAGCTTTATCTGCTTATGTGCAAGCACAACACAGCTAATGCTTCGCTGTATTCCGCACTGCTCATTACATTCGCGCAAATTCCTCAAGTTTTTCTGCAAAAACTTTAAGTGCTTCTTCCACCGGCTCTTTCTTGGTCATATCTACATCGCAAAGCTTTAATAAATCGATACAATCCAAAGAAGAACCGCCGCTTAAGAACTGCTTATACTTCTCTACAATGCCCGGCTCTCCTGCCAAAATCTTACTGCTGATAGCAATGGCTGCCGAAAAGCCTGTTGCATACTGATATACATAGAATGGTGTATAAAAATGCGGTATTCTGGCCCATTCCAATGCAATTTCCTTATCTACTACAATGTCTTCTCCAAAATACTGCTTATTTAAGTCATAGTAAATTTCGCAGAGCACTTCCGCCGTCAAAGTTTCACCGGCCTCAGCTTTGGCATGGGTAATCTTTTCAAATTCTGCAAACATAGTCTGACGGAATAAGGTGGTTCTGAACTGCTCCAGAAAGTGATTCAACAAATATGCTTTCTCTGCAGCATCCTTGGACTGCTCCAGCATATGATGAATCAACAGAGCCTCATTACAGGTAGATGCTACCTCTGCCACGAAAATCTTGTAGCCTGCATAAATGAATTCCTGGGCTGCATCAGAATGATAAGAATGGAGCGCATGTCCCATTTCATGTGCCAAGGTAAATACATTGTGCAGATTATCCTGATAATTTAAAAGTACGTAAGGATGGGTGCCATAAGCGCCCCAGGAATAAGCACCGCTTCGCTTGCCTTCATTCTCATACACATCAATCCAGCCATTGGTAAAGCCTTCCTTTAAAAGGGCCTGATAATCTTCGCCAAGAGGCTTTAAGCCCTCCAGGACAATATTCTGTGCCTCTTCATAAGGGATTTTCTTATCCACATCACTGATGAGTGGTACATACAGGTCGTACATGTGAAGCTCTTCCACACCCAGCTTCTCTTTTCTTACAGAAACATACTTGTGCAATGTAGGCAGGAAACTGTGAACTGTCTCGATTAAATTGTCATATACACTGACCGGAATGGCACTTCTGTCCAAAGCTGCTGCCAAAGAAGATGGGTACTTTCTTACCTTTGCAAAGAAGGTCTCCTGCTTTACATTGCCACGATAGGTAGCTGCAATGGTATTGATAAACTTACCGTAAGAATCATACAGTCCCTTAAAAGCTGCCTCTCTTACGCTTCTGTCAGCACTTTCGATCAATCTGCCGTACTTACCGTGGGTAATCTCCACCGGCTCCCCGTCCTCTCCGGTAATGACAGGGAACTTCACATCCGCATTATTAAACATCATAAAGACATCACTGGCGCTCTCTGCCACTTCACCAAATCCGGCCAACAGCTCCTCTGTCTCTTTACTGAGAATATGATCTTTCTTACGTAAAATCCTGGAAAAATAAGTGCGGTACTTGGCAAGCTCCTCAGATGCAAGCATCTCTTCGAACTGTGTGGCAGGAATCGCCAAAATCTCCGGCTCAATATAAGCCACAGCCTCCATCAGCTGTACCTCTAACACCTGCACTCTACCTGCCAACCCCTGATAAAAGGAATTGGCCGTATTCTCATGGAAACGCTGATTGGCATACACATGCAACTTCTCTGTGATCCAATTGATCTCATCATAAGCCTCCTGCATCTTCAACAGATTCTCAGCAGAATCTGCTAAAGTACCCTGAAAGCTCTTTAAAAGCGGGATGCTGTCAGATACCTTCTGATAGTCAGCTTCCCAGGCCTCTGTGGAAGGATACAAATCCTCCATGCGCCATTTATATTCGTTTGATACTTCTTCTCGTTTCATAATACATCCCTTTCTGAAAAAAAACTTTAGGTGCTCGCGAAACTCGGCGGCTGCCGGAAAATTACGCAAACAACCATAAAAATACTTTAGTAAAATAATATCATAAAGCAAGTATGCTTTCAAGTGGCAGCATTTATTTTGTGTCTTTTATGTACGTGGTGTTTGACCCATTCTTCCGCAATATCATGCATCCGGTCAATCATCCGGACAGACTCAACCGTTTTCTGTCGCTTCTAAGCTCTGATAATCCGCTGCATATTCAGCAGATTATCAGCAGGTACCCATTCTTCAAAGAACTCTACCGTGACATTATTGATTTTCGTTATAAACCAAAGGAGTTGATTCACATGTTTTCAGAGGCACTATTGGTCGCGGACCGCAATACGGTTAATCTCATGATTGATGACCTGAAGCAGGATGTGGCTGCGAAAGAGGCTGAACTGGCTGAGAAGGATACAGTGATATCTGAGAGGGACGCTGAACTGGCTGAGAAGAGGGCTGAGCTGGCTGAGAAAGATGCAATGATATCCGAGAAAGACGCAATGATATCCGAGAAAGATGCCGAAATCGAAAGACTCAAAATCGAATTTGCAAAGAAAGCAACAACACAGGATACACAAGCACTTTAAAATTGAAATACATAAGATAAAATCTGCCGGTCCAATCAAGGCCGGCAGTGTTTCGTTATCCTATTTTTATACAAATATACAAGCACTATTCCGACAAATGTCCCAAAGCAGTCTAACAAAACATCCGAAACCTGTCCGGAACGCCCAGGTACAAATAGCTGAATCGTCTCATCTATCGCCGCAGCAATACCGCATAAACCAATGCCGGCCAACACCTTGCGGTGCACCGACATGTGATATAATGTACTCGTCACCAGTACTCCCAAAATCAAATATTCTGTAAAATGTGCGCACTTACGAAGCACATGATTCCAATGCTCCAGCTGCGCCGGTGACATCTCATCCAATTCATCAGACCATTCCGGAGCTACCAGTTCTACGAGCATTCTGCCGAATCCCTTGCTGGCATCGCCGGATTCATCTGCCGGCTGCAGGGAAAATGAGAAAATTGTCCCAAGCCAGAACAGAGAAAGTATTAAAAAGATCCATTTTGAGTAGTTAATGTGCGCCATGCCTTTGTACATTGTGAACTCCTGAAAAAAATATTGTATGCAGCTGTTTACAGACTGCCATAACTCAAAAGATAGTTTGATCGGCACAAGTATAGCACATTATTTGTGTATAAATCAATCTTCTTCATAGGATTCCAACGTCTCGGGAATGCGGAATACACGGCATATTGTTGATAATTTGGTTTTCATTGGTTAAAGGTACTCCTTGTTATTAATCTTTAATCACGCCCAAACAAATCCCTTGTATATACTTTTTCAGCTACATCATCCAGGCAGCTGTCATAACGATTTGCAATAATCGCATCAGACAACTCCTTAAACTCATCCAAATCATTTACTACTCTGCTGCCAAAAAATGTACTTCCATGCTCCAATGTTGGCTCATATATAATAATTTCTGCACCTTTTGCCTTGATGCGTTTCATGACGCCTTGAATAGATGACTGTCTGAAATTATCCGAATTCGCTTTCATGGTTAAACGATATACGCCAATCACTACACTTTTCTCCATTGACGAATCAAAGTTGCTATTGGCAGAATAATAACCTGCTTTTTCCAGTACTCTGTCAGCAATGAAGTCCTTTCGAGTGCGGTTGCTTTCAACAATTGCACCAATTAAATTCTCCGGAACATCTGAGTAATTCGCCAACAACTGTTTTGTATCCTTTGGCAAGCAGTAACCGCCATAGCCAAAAGAAGGATTATTATAGTGCGCTCCGATTCGCGGATCAAGACATACACCGTTGATAATCTGCTGTGTATCAAGGCCCTTCATTTCTGCATAGGTATCAAGCTCGTTAAAATATGACACACGCAGTGCAAGGTATGTATTGGCAAACAATTTCACTGCTTCTGCCTCTGTGAATCCCATAATTAAAGTTTCTATATCCTCTTTTATTGCGGCTTCTTTTAATAGTTCTGCAAATAAATTCGCTGCATCCACCAGTTTTTCATCAGCCAAATCCGTACCAACGATAATTCGTGATGGATACAAATTATCGTATAACGCCTTGGATTCTCTTAAGAATTCCGGACTGAAAATAATATTGTTGCTTCCTGTTTTCTCACGTATGGCCTTGGTATATCCAACAGGAATTGTGGACTTAATAATCATGATAGCTTTCGAATTATATTCTAATACTAATTGAATTACCTTCTCTACAGCTGATGTATCAAAATAATTTTTCTTACTGTCATAATTGGTGGGTGCTGCTATAATTACAATATCTGCATCGGAATATGCCATTTTTGCATCCAAGGTTGCAGTCAAATGCAGTTCCTTTGACGCAAGGTATTCTTCTATATAGTCATCCTTAATCGGAGACTTTTTCTTATTAATTAGTTCCACTTTTTCCGGAACAATGTCTACAGCCACTACTTCATTGTACTGTGCCAGTAACACCGCCATAGAAAGTCCTACATAACCGGTTCCGGCTACTGCTATTTTCATGTTACCCATAATTTTTCTCGTTTCTATCATTGTACCTTATAAAACTCTTTGTACCATTCAGCAAATTTTCGAAGGACGGTACGCAGACTGGTGGATGGCTTGATTATCTGCCATATTTATTTGCATTACCTCTTTCTATGCCTGCCAGTAATGCAGCAAGCACCATTATTCCAAGTACACCTACTATACATAAAAAAACAAAATTCCAGTTTTCACTATTTGTAAGAACACTTCCGAAGAATATTGCCTGGACAGATGCTCCGATGTACGCTGCACAATCTAAAACTCCTGTAGCAGTCCCTCCAAAGATCCTTCCACCTATATCTGTTGCAAACGCCCACACGAGACTGTTAATCCCATAGATAAAGAAACCTGCTAAGAACAACAATATCGATGCAACTATCCCAGGCTCTGCATTCATAAAACCAAACACCGCAACTAACGACGCAATAGACGAAATAATTACCCATGGTAACCTGTTCTGAGACCACAACTTATCTGATAACCATGGAATCACCAACGCACCTGCCGCCATCCCTAAAGGACAAACTATAGACCCAATAATACCCGCTTCAATATCCCTATTAAATACTTCAACATAATAGGTGGGAATCCAAGTTAACAATCCATATCTTGCTATACTAGAACAGGCAATAATGATAATCCACAAATCAAATTTCCATTGCTTCAATAAATACAAATATGGGTATAGTTTTCCTTTTTCCTTTATGATAGTCTTAAGCTCATTATCATTTATTTCTCTTTTTTCATTAGATTCAATATATTCCGGTAATCCTATATCCGAAGGCTTTTCTTTTGCAAAGAGTGGGTAGAGCATTGCAATGATTATCATTACAATCGACGAGCCAACAAACGCTGATTTCCATCCCATATTAGAAAACACAATCAACGATGCAGATACAACAAATGCTGTAACTACAGATCCCAGTCCTGAAAATGCATTGGCAAATCCCGTTGCGAATCCTCGTTTGTTTCCAGGCCACCAATTGGCAATTAGCGCCATTCCTGGAGACCATAACATAGACTGTACATATCCATTGATTCCCCACAAAATAGTGATAACTAATAAGCTAGACTGAAAACCTATCAGTAAATTCATTACAGCGGATAAGAACATGCCTATAACTATAAGTCTATTAACACCCACTATTTCGCCTAATCTACCATTGACTAAATGTCCCAAGGCATATGTCCAGAACTGCACGGAGGAAAGAACCCCTAATTGTAATGCTGTCCATCCCTCTTCGCTCATCATTACCGGCATGGCGTATGACAAGTTCTGCCTGCCACAATATAAAAAACAATATAAAATTGAAAATGCTAATAAAACGCTCCACGCGTTCTTATTAAATAACTTATACTGCTGTTCTGTATATCCTAATAATTCTTTTTCTTTCTCCATAAAACTTTCCCTTGTATTCCATTAATCTCTGTAATACAAACCTTGTGTATATACTTTATCAATCACATCTACAATTTATCCTCATATAATTTGGGCTGTTTTGTAATAAATTCTATTATTTTTGATAAAAATCATGATACCATTCCGCAAATGCTCTAAGACCATCCCGCAAACTTGTCTGTGGTCTAAAACCAAAGTCTCTTTCCAATGCACTTGTATCTGCAAAAGTAATGGGAACATCCCCTGGCTGCATCGGCACCAGCTTTATGTGCTTTTCAAAATCATAATCATCCGGTAACACCTTTGCGTGAATCAACTCTTCTTGAAGAATCTGTACAAAATCAAGCAGATTCTCAGGTTGACTGTTTCCTATGTTATAGACACGGTACAGAGCAACCGGCAGACCATCTTCTCCTTCGCATTTTTCCGGGGCACACTGCATCACACGTATTACACCTTCTACGATGTCATCTATGTATGTAAAATCTCTTTTACAGTTACCATAATTAAATATCTCAATTGTCTCGCCTTTGATTAACTTATTGGTAAATCCAAAATAAGCCATATCCGGGCGCCCTGCCTGTCCATATACTGTAAAGAATCTAAGACCTGTAGATGGAATATTATATAATTTTGAATATGAATGAGCCATCAATTCATTGCTTTTTTTGGTTGCAGCATATAAACTGACCGGATTATCCACCTTATCATCAGTAGAATAAGGGACCTTTTTATTTGTACCATAAACACTGGAACTAGAAGCATAAACCAAGTGTTTTACCGGATATTTTCGACATGCTTCAAGAATATTATAAAAGACTATAATGTTACTTTCGATATTTGCATCCGGATTGGTAATGGAATAACGTACACCGGCTTGAGCTGCGAGATTGACTACGATGTCAATCGAATTTTCTTTAAAAACTTTACCAATTAAAGATTTATCTGCAATGTTTCCTTCAATAAATTTCACATCAGATTCTTTTGCTTCTTCTGCCTGTTTCTTGATTTCATTCAGACGAAATTCCTTTATAGAAATATCATAATAAGGATTCATGTTATCAATCCCTATTATATGTACACTCTTTAATTGGCTTAACAGTACCTTGGCAAGATTTGAACCAATGAATCCCGCTATTCCTGTTATTAGAATGGTTTTATTTTCTAAATTTGTATTTGTTTTTAACATCTATAGTATCCCTTTAATATATTATGGTTCTACATAGTTTTCATTTTTACTAAGCGTATTCATTACATAATTCATTTCTTCCTGCATAGAATATATCTGATCAATTTCTTCCTGTTTCCAGGTGTTATCAAATTTTAATTCCATTACATCAATGCTGATATTGACAATTTCATCT
>JAZRLF010000004.1:0-14953 GCA_045646695.1 Lachnospiraceae bacterium | reverse complement strand
GTTTTACCAAGTCCGGTTCCTGCGGGGCTTATTAAAGTGCCTCTACTCATTGAACGCCCATTCTCAGACTCTCAAAAAAAGGCAGATTGGTACTTTGGGTAAACATATCTATTTTTCAATTACAGAATGCGGAAACTCAAGTTCTGTCTCGGTGGACAGTAAAGATTTAACCAAATTCTCTTTCGTTCTTCCCATTTGTTTTATCATTCACCGAATTCATAACTTAAATTTCTAACCACTCTATTATATATTACATTATTTTGATATACTATTATCATCTAATTGATTACCAGGAGGATTCTCTATGAACAAAAGATTACTTATCCTTTTTTTCATACTCTGTCTGTTTATATCCGGCTGCACACCATCCCGGAATCCCATATCGTCGGAAACAGAGGCAGAGACAAATGATTCCGCTTCTAATATGACTGAAACAAATTCTGAAGTGACTACTACCGACCCATTACTGGAAGAATATCTTTCCAATCTTAATGTTTTGGAAACACCGATTCACCAATACGGAGAAAGTACCGGTTATATTCAGATGGGAGAAGATTTTGTTATTCGAATCTTATACCCGAAAACTGAACTGATTGCTTTAAATAATGCTATCGAAACCTGGGTTACAGACACCATCTCTTATTATCAGTCGGAAGTTACTGCCGGAAGTACCTTAAGTGAGTCTGCCGAATTAACCGCAGAATATGACAGTTATATAGTGGATAACGAATGGGTCAGTGTCAAGATAACCGGAATTTTTGACAAGCCATTTCTGGCCCATCCCATTGACATCATAGCAACCTTCCATGCAAATTTAAAAACAGGCAAGTTGATCACGTTAGACAACCTGCTCCTTACGGGTGGTAGAGAAGCCTTGCAGCAGAAGGTGATTGCCGATGCCAAACTTGATGCGGAGGAAGTTGATGAGCATTTACTAGACCTATGGACACTTACCCCGGACAACTTAGAGATTACTTTAGAACGTGGCGATTATCTGCCCATGTCTGACGGAACCGTAACACTCTCCTATTCATTTACAGAATTAGAAGATATTCTTGTATTATCAGCCTCCTCTTCTACAGAGGAAACACCTGACCAGGATCATACATCCTCCCAGGAATCGTCAACAGAAGAAAGTCCTTCATCTGAAGCACTATTTTCTTCGGAAGGCACCCAATCCGGCGTAATAGACAACAACCAACCTTCCTTGCCTTCTGCCATTGATCCCAATAAACCCATGGTAGCCCTCACCTTTGATGACGGCCCAAGCAAGCATACCCACCGATTGTTGGACGTTTTCGCTACCTATGGAGGCAAAGGAACGTTCTTTGTAGTTGGAAATATTATTGAAAACCGTACAGACACACTAGAACGTATGGTAGCAGAAGGTCATCAGATTGCCGGTCACAGTTGGGATCACCGTCAGCTCACCAAACTCTCAAATACAGATCTGACGGATCAGATCATGAATACCCGAGCCAAAATTTATGACGTGACCGAAATTGATACTACCATGATACGTCCGCCGTACGGTTCTTACAATGACGAAGTAAAGCAGGTTTGTGCAGATCTGGGTATCGTTATGGTTAACTGGTCCTTGGATACATTGGATTGGAAGTATAAAGATGCTGACAAAATATACAATACCATCATGAGTGACGTAAAAGATGGTGATATCATTCTCTGTCACGATTTGCACAGCACTACCGTAGATGCAATGGAACGGGTCATCCCGGCCTTAGTAGAAAAAGGTTACCAGCTGGTAACTGTATCAGAATTACTTTCCTTTAGCGACAAAGCAGTTTCTGCAGGAAACGTATATACTAAACGTTAAAAAAGCTCTGCATGGATGTGCAGCATGTGCTAAGTATACTTGCACATAGCTGCACTTTCCCACGCAAAGCGAATATAATTCTGTAGAACTTAAGTGAGTCCGGAAGTTTGAGATGGACTTGTCTGCTTTGTTCTTAGCGATGATATCTGCGCCCCAAAACAAAAGGAAAACATATCCTGATCAATAAAATCACCGGAATCGATAAGAGCATGGCGCATATAAGAGAACCTGCCACATAGGGGATTCTGCCTGTTATAGATAACACAGCAAACAGCTTCCTGCAAAGAACCATACCTATGTGGAGTATATAAAAATTCAAATGTGTACACATGATAATTAAGGAATTTTGTCCCAAAAACGTAAGGATCGGTATGTTCGGTAAACACTTACATATTAGAATACATCCAAAGCTTCCTGAAATTCCAAGTCCCAGATACACCAAAGGATTCCAAAGAATCAACTGATTAAAGTCCATCAGCCAGATGTGTGGAGACACCAGTATATTGACCCCACATAATGCTATGCCGACCACAACCATATACCATCTGCCTGTCTTGCCTGCTATCCGGGATTGCACATATCCAAATACATAGCCATAGCTCATAAAAGCTGCGCCAATCAAAGCCTTCACTAAGACCCGAAGCATATGCAGGCACAATACAGGCATGGCAGAATCCAATAGCCTCTGATATCCATAATAAGCTCCCAGTGCCAGACAGGTGATAGAAGCTGTGACCATCACCAAACCATATCTTCCGCTTCTTTCCAAGCCATTACATGCCTTAAATAACACTACTATCATTACTTCAGCAAAGAATATTACAGGAAGAAACCACAAAACCGAATATCCCTGTAAAGAAACAGTCTGTATCACATGTTCCCACAATATGTCCCATGTAAAATTCCCACGAAGCACCTGTATAAAGTCTATGCCTAAAGAACCTAATGAAAACCATAGATAAGGCAGCATAATCCCTCTGAGCTTGCGCAATAGGATATCGAAAAAAGGCAGTCTGTCTTCTGATTTTAGTTGCATCAAAATGCCGGACAACACATAGAAAGCAGGCAGATGAAAGGATGACAGCCATATATTGCACGCAGGGCCGACAAATTCAGAATGTCCGTAAACTACCAGCAAAATCGCAATACCGCGAGTCATATCCAAATAAGTAACGCGCTTCCCGTTTTGAGACTGGGCCTTAGAATCATATAGCAGATGCAGTTCCTGCTTCCATGTATCCTTCATGAATCTTCTCCTTCGCAAGGTTATTTTCTTTATTGTGGCATAAACCGGTGCGGCTGTCAAACATAATATTGGGCCTGAGCATTCCATAATGCATAGTATTTATTCCCCTCATCCGCCAATAACTGTTCATGGCTGCCTCTTTGAATCATCTCTCCGTTATGAAATACGGCAATGTCATCGCAAAATCTGCAGCTGGAGAGTCTATGTGAAATATAAATGGCGGTTTTATTTTCTACAAGGTCATTAAAACGCTTATAAATATCATACTCAGCAATAGGGTCCAGAGCAGCGGTAGGTTCATCCAATACAACAAAAGGCGCATCCTTATACAGTGCCCTTGCAAGAGCAATTTTCTGGGCTTCACCACCGGAGATTTCTATCCCTTCTTCACCATATCCTTTATAAAGGTAGGTCTCTGTTCCATGCTCCATGGATGCCAGACGTTCTCCCAAACCGGCCTTTTTCAAGCAATTTATTACCTTTTCCCGATCATACTCTGCTGCAGCCACATTTTCTCCAAGACTGAAAGCAAACAGCTTAAAGTCCTGAAATACTACGGAGAATAAGGACACATACTCCTGATAATCGTACTTGCGAATATCCACACCATTTAATAAAATTTCTCCCTCAGTAGGGTCATAAAGACGGCACAGCAGTTTAATCAAGGTAGTCTTGCCACTGCCGTTCATACCTACAATGGCCAAATGTTCCCCTACATGAAGCTTTAAGGATACATTTCTTAATGACCAGTTTTCGGCCCCCGGATATTTAAAAGAAACATTTCTTAGTTCAATTTCATAATCATTATCCCGAATGTCACAAAATCCTCTCTTATCAACCGGGATCGTACCCTTAGGCAACACATCGGCAATATTGATATAATCCAGCGTGGACTGCTGTCTTTTGGCACTTAGTGTAAATTCCGAAAGCATGGTAAATGTGGCAGATAGTGCCGCGGAAAATTGATAAATAACGGTTGCATATTTCACCAGAGAACCTACGGATAAAGCCCCTCCAAAAGCCTTTAGCGCCACGAACAGATAAGCCACTGCCTGTAAGATACCTGTAGAGAAACCGCCGGCAAGACCATTCTGACATCTGTTAGAAGTAATTTCTTTTAGCCCGTTTTTATACATAGCTTCTTCTTGTTTAAGATGCTCCTCTATCAATTTCTGGCCATTAAAAATTCGTATATCCATGCCCTGTTTGTATGCATGGTGGTTCCACAAATAGTAACTTGTATAACGATAAGATTCATTACTGTCATCCATCAAGCCATGCATTTCTTGTCTCTTTTTGGCAGAAAAAAGCATATAAAAGATGCAAATTAACAAAAACAACAAAAGTACAATCAAAGCATAACCGTCGGCAAGTAAATGATTTTCCCCCAAAAAAGGAACCAATATAATCATGGAAATCAATAAATTTATTACACTTGTCACAAGCATCGGTAACTGATAGATGATAGAATAAAACCCTGATCCCCAATTATGATCATTGCGAATTCTTGTGTTAATATCATTGACTGTGGGCGAATCCAATAATTCATAGTCCATCACCAACGCTCTTCCGGCCAACAGCATGTCAAATTTTTTGTAGCAAAGTGCTCCATGCACCGCACTGATTTTTTCCAAATATGCCCTTAAAATCTTCAATACCAAAATGCCAAGCAGTACAAGGCAGATGATCTGCAAAAAGCTCTGAAAAGGGATTCCCTCTGCCAGCCCATCCAATACATAGGCAGATAAATAAATCTCTATATACGGAATACTGCTGTCTATCAAAGCACTGAAAATACAGAAAAAAAGCAACACCCGGTCCAGCTTCCAAAATATTTTCAACACATTTACAATATGATTATAAGATTGCTTTATTTTCACAGGCCTTGCCTCCTTTCTGATAGTAATGGCTCTGCACCTCATACATCCGGGCATATTCTCCGCCCAGCTTCATCAGTTCATTGTGACTTCCCATTTCTGTATTTCTGCCCTCTTTTAGGAACACAATTTTATCACAAAAACGAGTACTTGCCAGTCGATGGGATATATAAATTACCGTCTTATCCTCGGTCAATCTATGGAAATTTTCATAAGTTTCGCTTTCCGCAATAGGGTCTAAAGCTGCCGTAGGCTCATCCAGAATCATAATAGGAGCTTCTTTATACAGTGCTCTTGCCATGAGCAGCTTCTGCTGCTGACCTCCTGACAGTACAATGCCCTCATGAATGCTTCGATTCATATAAGAATGAATATGCTCCGAATAGCTCCGTATAGTTTCCAATAAGCCGGTCCGTTTTAAACATTCTTCCACTCGTACCATGTCCGTTTCTGCTTCTAATTGCATGGACACATTCTCTGCTACGGTAAATGGGTCAATATAGAGATCCTGAAATACAGCGCTAATCAATTTGTACAGCTCTTCTTTTGGATATTTGCTTATATCTACGCCACCTATTTTAATAGTTCCCTTTTCCGGTTTATAGAAACCGCATAAAAGCTTCACAAGGGTAGTCTTGCCGGCACCATTGACACCAACCAGGGCCAACTTTTCTCCTTCTTTGATATGCAGACAAAAGTCCTGTAATACCGGCCCGCCCTCTTCTCCATAGGAAAACCACACATGGTCAAACTCAATGTCATAGCTGATTACCGGCGGTAATTCCACACTTTTTTCTGTTTCTGAGGATGAGCTTTCTGCGAGATCCAAATACTTTCTGATATCATTCATCTGCATATTTGCAGACTGCAGGGTATTAAAATTATCACTGATTCTTCTTACAAAATCAGAAAATCCGGTAATAGCACCAAAATAAAGTACAAATGCATCTATACCAATTCGCCCATTGATAACGCAATAAATCAAATACCCGTAGGCAATACCGTCCTGTAATACCCTGGTGAATGCATTGATGCAGTTAACTGCCAAAAAACGATTTCTTACCCTATTTGCAATCTTTGCAAAAGCATCCATCAGTGTATTACGGCTCTCCAAAAACCAGCCGCTCATATTATACAGTCGAATGTCTTTGGCATAACCGGTGTCTTTGGCCGTATGCTCTACATAATTTAACTTCTGATTGATGACTGCCATTTCATCCTTTTGCTTATAGTCATAATTCTGAGCATATCGAAACAATACCAAATTCACTACAGATATCCCGGTTAACAACACCACTACTATGGGATGCAGCCCTGTTAATATACCCGAATAAATAGCAAAACTGAGTACACCTGTAAGAAAACCCATAAAGGACACCAACATACGTGAGGTTCCCGAACCGTCTCCGTTTAAAAGACAGTCCATGGCCCGTTGATACAAAGTCATGCCTTTCTTACTCTCCACATGCACATAATCACAATGCAAAGATTTAAAAAATATTTTCTTTTGTACAAAAGGACGTATACTGTTATACAAAAAATATTTGCCCTCTGCCGCCATGCGCTCTAAGCCTTTCATGATGGCCAATAGGAGCCCCAGTCCGCCTAACTTAAGTAAAATCTCCTCGATTCCAGCTTGTTCTGTTACCAAGGTGACGGCGTAGCTTGGTAAATAAATGCTGATTACCGGTGTGATGACCGTAAATGTCATATCAATTACAATCAAAACAAACAAAAATGGCCGGTAAGCAATAATTGTCCGCATCAAAAACCCAATATTATTCACGACAGAATAATTACCGGATTCTTGCTGCCTTTGGTGTAATTTCTTCATTTTTTTCCTCCTCTCATCCACACTTCCCCTTTTCTCACCGACAGTGTCAAATACTACCGCTCGCTGCACGTGTCTACAAATCAAATATAGGCGTGCTGTCAAACTACGAACTGCCCAGCCGGAACAATTCCTTTTCACAACACACCTATACTATAACTTATGAGAAGTTACGGAAGTATTTTCTGGCACCAACGGCACTTAGGTTGGCACAAATGGTCATTCCGATTGAGCGAACAATTACAGGGGCAGCATTACCTCTGTAGCAAAAATACCTTCTTCATTCTGACGGTTCACATATCCATCATACTTGCCGGCAATGCGGTCCACTCGCATCAGTCCAAAGCCATGGGATGGAGAATCCTTAGAAGAAAGGTAGTTCTTGCCGTTTTTACGAATCGTATTGCCTGTGGAATTGTAAACAGACAGATACAGTTGTCCCTTCATAGTCCCGATAAAAATCCTGATATATTTAGGACTGCCCTCCGGCTGCCTCATGCAGGCCTCTAATGCATTGTCCAGCAAATTGCCTATCATAGCGCATAAATCTACTTCTGATACTTTTAAGGAAGCAGGTACCAACGCCTTCGCATTTACCGAAATCCCCTTGCTCTTAATCAGAGAAATTTTACTATTTAAAATAGCATCTATCATAATATTGCCGGTCTTTAACACCGTGTCCACAGTGGTTAAATCCTGATTCAGATTACTCAAATAATCATCTAACTGCTGCAAATAGGGGTTTTCACCATCTAAATCTCTGGCCTGAGCATTTAATGCCTTCATGGCTTGAATATGATTATGATAATCATGTCTCCAACCACGCATGGTCTTGTAAATATGTTCCACTTCATCACAATGTCTGGTGATCAAATCATTCTGATACTCTGCAATGCGTCTGTCTATTAACCTGCCAAATAAGAAATCAAAAAGCTTCATTGTCAAACTGTCCTTTGTAATATTGAATAAATGCCTGATTCACTTTCTGATAATTGTAGCGTGAAAGAGGTATTACCGTCCCATCATCCAACAACATCTCTGTCTTGGAAATACTGTGCACATAACGCAGATTTACCAGATAGGAACGATGAGGCCGCACGAAGTCCTGATTCAGCTTCTCAGCCAGCGTCCCCGCATTTTCCCGCACCTGATAAGTTCCGCTTTTAGTGGTGATAGTGATGTAATGAGCAAAAGACTCCGTATACATAATGCTGCTTATGGGAATTCTCTGCAGAGTCTGATCCGCTTTGATCAGAAGATAAGCCTCTTCTTTTGTAAACTTCTCTATCGCTCTGTCCATAAGGGTGTAAATTTTCTCTTCACTGACAGGCTTAAGCAAATAATGAAGTGCCGATAATTCGTACCCCTCTGACATATAATCCGGTACAGCTGTTATAAACGCAATCTGTACCTTTTCTCCCATCCCGCGAATCTTCTGAGCCAGCTGCACACCACTAAGCTCCCCCATCTGAATGTCCAGAAAAAGAAGGTCAAAATCTTTATTTTCCTCATAGGAAAATAAGAACTGCTCTGCACTGGAAAAAGCTTCTATATGCAGGTTTATTTCATGCTTCTGTGCCCATCTCTGCAAATGATAAGCTACATAGTCCACTGCAAGCGGTTCATCATCGCATATTGCAACTTTTACATCCATGTGTGCTCCTCGCCTTCCTTTTCGTTTCTGTATTACAAAACAAATTTTAAAGTATTATATCATACTTTCGGCGTGTTAACAACACAAACTCTGACAGCTTGCTGCGTTTTGTACAGCTTGGGCCTAACTTGCTGCAGTTTCCAGCCTGTCAACTGATTTCTGCACATGATATAATTCTATTTTTTCAAAATAAACAGAAGTGCCGTAAATAGCAGCTTCTAATGCCATTTTACAACACTTCTGTTTGTTTTTAAATACTTTTATTTATCTCTGAGCAAAGTCCTGCTCAGCTATTATCCCATTCTCCTATCCTTCTAATCATTATCCTGCTCTTTACTCAACTTTCGATTGATATGAAGTACGTAGAATATCAGCCCCCACAAACCTGTAAACTGAATTATGTTAATGTACTGCTTATTCACCATCTCAAAGCCGAACACATTCAGTACGACTCCATCTGTCCACATAATAAACTGTGTACCTAAAAAAGTACCTAGTAAAGTCACTGCTTGAACCAGAATCGCACACAAGCTCAAATAGGATGTGGTATTCTGTGGCGGAAGCTTCAGGTAATTCAGCTGTAGAATAGCTATATTCACACATGGTGAAAACATATAGCAGGCAATTAATGAAAGCACATACATATATTGGGTGGATGATGTAATTAACATATTTAAAAAATATGCCAACGAAAATCCGGCCATACCAATCCCCAGTATGTTCACCCAATTCTTTCTATGCAACAGCTTCCCCCATATTGGTGTTACAATCAGCGTAATAGGAAGACTGATCAATCCACCTAGCATCATAAAAGAATATGACATTTGCACATCATCTATCAGATATACATTAAAATGAGGCCCGATGAGGGTAGAGTTAAGGTTCCACAAGAGCTGAACGGAAATCATAGTCATATATGCCTTGTTCCTTAAAGGCTGCCCCAGCAATCTGATGCCTCTGTTATTTCTTTCATCTGCATCTTTTTCATATGGATACTCACGTATCCATGTATAAAACCAAATCTCTGACACTGCAATGAGCACCGCCAAAATACGCATAAGCACCAGTGCTGTAATGGTAGGTGTCATGCCCCGAAAGGATATCGTATTATTTTCAAAAAAGTCCAAAAATACGCCTGCAGCATAAGCAAGGGTCAGTCCCAGGAACTGACTGGACATATTTTGAATCGTATAGAAATTGACACGTTTCGCATATGGAAGGCTCTGCAAATGCCAGCCAGAAAATCCCGGCGTGGTTATAGCATTTAACGTATATACCATAAACACCGCTACCATAAATACGTTCAGCATAATCTCCTTCGGCCATGGCATCAGTGGAATAACACCTATCACCACAATATTCAGAAAATGTTGTATGGCGCGCAATGTCAATAACAGTGCCTTACGTCGTCCCAGCCTCTCTAATATCAAAGGAGCAAATATCTGGAAAAAACCACATACAATAATAAGCATACTGATGTAACTGATATATACATCGTCTGCATCCATTGCAAGCATCAAACTGGTAAAATATGTACTGGTCACCAGCTGGTTAAGCAAATTTAAGCTCAAGTTACCGGCCAATATGCCTCGCCTGCCTCTTGCTTTGCCGTCACCATTCTCAATCACTGCATCATGAACTAATGAATAACCATCCTTTAACCGATATCTGACAGATTCCTTCAACGCTTTCATGTACGATTCCTCTCGCCTCTGTAAAATCAGCTGCCTTGCTTCCTAACTTGTATTGCTTTGAAAGTATATTTTCTGTTTCCCCTTTTCATGATAGGTATATGTCCTATTACCTTCGGTTATAATGTTTTTTTCTCTAATTGTCAATGTATAAAATCATATTTTATTTTGTACAAAATTACACACATCATTTTATTTTGATTCACTGCGGTTTCTGTATCAGCTAATTGCGGCTAATCTACAAATCTCGACAATAAATGGCAAATCTCCCCCCTTGTCTTGTTCTTTCAATTCAAATATGTTATAATGTCGAAAAAACACGAATGGAGATCCTGTCATGCAAGACTTTTTCCGCTATTTTTTCGGCGTGGGTACTGAGCCTGAATTTGCTCTATTTACCCCTGCACATCTTATACCCATCTTACTATTGTTCGTAGCACTATTTTTGCTTTATCGCTATCGAGAGGCTTTAAGAAGTTCCCCTTATGAGGTCAATTTCCGTTACATACTGGGTTTTATGCTCATCATCTGCGACATGTCCTATTATTGGCGCTTGGCAGCCTGCCCTTGGCTCTCTGAAGGTGCTGTTGCGAATCTTCCCATAGGTGTATGTGCTTGGTCTGTAATATTCTGCGCATTCATGATCATCGGAAAAAGCCAAAGACTGTTTGACATTGCCTATTTTTGGTTACTGTCCGGATCCTTATTTGCATTGCTGACCCCGACCCCTCTAACCTACTGCGGTCCTACCCGATTCCGCTATTATCAGTTCTGGTTGGAGCACACATTGGGCTACATAGCCATTTTTTACATGATCTTTGTGCTCAAGATGCGACCAAATCGCCGTTCCATCATTCGCTCCTACTGCGCACTGATTGGTCTGGCCGCATTGGCAGCCTGGGTAAATTCCATGATCCCGGGAGCTAACTACCTCTATATGGCACGTCCGGAAAGCGCTCCTTCGATATTGGACATCCTACCACCTCATTACGGCTTACGTATTGCAATCATAGCAGTGGCAATCACCGCAATGTTCGGTCTTGCCTATCTCCCTTGGTATTTAAAGGATCGAAAAAAAACTACAAAATAGTCTCATAACCCAAAAGACACTTCTCAGTTTCACCACTGAAAAGTGTCTTTTTTGTGATATTTGGGCTGCAAGGCGATATTCCAGAACTTCTGTATCTACAATCCAATTTTTCTTAATTCATCCATCATTGCTCTTCTCCGCTTGTATTCTACTCTCCACTGAGCCGCGATCTTTGAAGCCACTTCTTTACCACCCGGACATTTATGAATCTTCTGCAGATATTGCATTATGTGATGATAACCCTTTCTGTCTGATACTCTTCGCACTTCATCAAAAATATATCTTTGATAACAAGCAATCACCGATTCTGGTAATACCTTTTTTATATTACTCTCATATTTGTCTAATAAATACACATTATCATTTTTCTCAATAATATTCATGATTTCTTGATAACGCTTCTCTTCGTTCAGAATCTCGCATACAAAATGTTCGTTTCTGTTTGAAGCAATAATTCGATTAACTATTTCCTCCCATTGCTCTTCTTGCCCAATTTCTGCTTTTAATGCAAGAAAATAATGCAAATCCAGATGATAATAATTCTCCAACTGGTACAATAATTCTGCACAATAATCTTCTTTTTCACCAAGCACATCATATACTTCAATTAACTGCTTACTATACTTTTGAATTTGGTTCTGATATGCCGTATCCATTTCCTTGCTTTCCAATAACAGTTCTTTAGCTCTTACATAATCCTGTTTATTTAGGGCTTCTGCAATTTCCAATTCACGAATTGCAAAGAAATGCCTGTGCTTACTCCGATATTCCATAATCTCATCTTCCGTACAGCCTAGTTTTCTCATATATTCAATTCTTTTTATAATGACATTTTCATATCCGTAATGATTCGAATATAATCTAACACAGTCATTGCTATCTGAATGTTTGCTAATGATTTCATCTAATTCTTTTATTGTTTCTCGAATCAATTCTTCCGTTGGAAATTCTGAAGCCAAAAATTCTTGCAGATATTCCTCTATGTAATCAACCACATAACCATCTTGATGAGTTTCAAACCACCTTTTCATCTTGGTTTTACCTGACTCATCGCTCTTTTCTACAATCATTTTCCAACACTCGTAACACTTATCTGCCACATATGAGGAACCACCATCGGAATCATCCATATCTATATTGCCAATACAATGAAAAACGTAGTTTGTTAATTCAAACGCTTGTTCCAGATAATTACGCTCAATTAGCAATGTTACTTTTGACTGTAAAAAGTAACTTAATTCAGAAGTAAAATCTGATGCGTGATACCAGTCTACATAACCTCTACGGCTGTGGCTATGCACAATGTCCTGTATCTCTTCTTTTAAAAGCAGCATTTGTTTCGCATCAAAATGTTCCGAATATTTAAGTTCCAATTGGCTTCTTAGCGAGGCATCTTCCATCACAAATCCTACCAACAACTTCCGCACTTCTTCCTCTGGAATCTTGTTTACCAGTTCCATTGCATTCTCTCTTCGCTTCGCAATTTGTTCTTTCCATGTCAATTCTTTGATTTCTATCTCCGCCTTATCTTCTTTTGCAATATCTTCATTGTATAATTCTTCTTCAAAACGAAAGAGAACTGCTGCCATGTGTTTGCAGTTATTGCCACTTTCTGCGTGAGGACAGTCGCAAGTCATGTGAATCACATTTTCTCCTGCTAGTTCTATCTCCACATGATAATCTTCTGTGCCTTTTACTTCTGCTTCTATCCCTGTTTCAGTCCTGTTAAATACTGAAACATATCCATCCTGATGATATTCTGCTCCTCGGTTTAGGATATGTGGTCTAAATAAATTGTACCATTCCATTTTGCTGTTCCTCTCATTATTTGCACTGTACTACTTCAAGAAAATCTATGCCAAACTGACCCTGTTATATAAACCACCATGATTGTTAATCATTTTATCTAATATCCATGAATCGACATTTATTTACATAATAACCTCATTTTATTAAGCGGTCAAGTGCACTTTTATGATTGTAACCGCTCAATAAAATCGTTTTTTGCATTCTTCTCTATAACAAAGCGGACAAGTCCGCTCGAACTCCATAAATCCCTCATCCCCCACAGGACTTGCTTTGCTTTGTGCGCCGATGTGCAGCTGCAAAGCTGCCTTCCTCAGCACATCGTGCGCATCCTCGCGGAGCGTTTTTTGATTACATAGGAAAATTTTCTTTCCTATGTAATCAAAAAACTCCCCAGAACCATGAAGTCCTGAGGAGCCATAAATTGTATGGTATTGTTCTGAGATGTACCGAAGTACTGATTATCTCTTGGAGAACTGTGGTGCGCGGCGAGCTGCTTTGAGACCATATTTCTTTCTTTCTTTCATACGTGGGTCACGTGTTAAGAATCCAGCCTTCTTGAGAACTGGTCTGAAATCTGCGTCTGCCTGGCATAATGCGCGGGAAAGGCCGTGACGGATAGCACCAGCCTGACCTGTTGTACCACCACCGTGTACATTTACTAAAACATCATACTTGTCTGCTGTCTCAGTAACAACAAGCGGCTGACGAACGATAACCTTTAAAGTATCAAGACCAAAGTATTCGTCAATGTCTCTCTTATTGATTGTAATCTTGCCTGTACCTGGCATAATATATACTCTTGCAATTGATTTTTTTCTTCTACCTGTACCGTAGTTTTTATTGTTAGCCATGATTATCTCCTCCTTTCAGACCTTATTAGAATGTTAATACTTCCGGCTTCTGTGCAGCATGTGCATGCTCTGGGCCTGCATATACGTGAAGCTTCTTGTACATCTGTCTGCCTAAAGGTCCCTTTGGAAGCATACCCTTAACAGCTAACTCGATAACCTGTTCAGGCTTTCTGTTTAACTTTTCTCTTAAAGTCTGCTCTTTCATGCCACCAACGTAGTCAGAGTGATGATAGTAAATCTTCTGATCTAACTTCTTACCTGTTACAGTAATCTTCTCTGCGTTAATAACAACTACATAATCGCCACAGTCACAATGTGGTGTGAATTCTGGCTTATTCTTTCCTCTTAAAATCTTTGCTACTTCTGAAGATAAACGACCTAAAGTCATACCGGTAGCGTCAACTACATACCATTTTCTTTCAACCTTATCTGGGTTTGGCATAAATGTCTTCATGATTAATTCCTCCAACATGATTACGTCTTACGACTCAAAAATTCCTCCGTCTAATCCTTCCATGAATGTCCGGCACTTCCGGATAGCTTCAGAATAAGTAATAATATAGCTAAGCCACCATAGGGGGTTCTACGTGCACATTTCGGTTGGGAAGGCCGAAAGGTACTGTGGCATACGCGCTTTTCAACAATTATCAATTATATTGGAAACTTCTTCTATTGTCAACAGTTTTTTGCAGAAAAATCAAAAACCCAAAAGAAAAAGTGCCAAAAACCACATTTCACAGTTTTCCAACACTTTCCGCTTTGCCTCAACATTATAGTCACATGCGGGTGACAGGACTTGAACCTGCACGTCGGGGACACCAGAACCTAAATCTGGCGCGTCTGCCAATTCCGCCACACCCGCATTTGTCCAACGGACACTTCATAAATATAACAAATTTCCGTGTCCGTGTCAAATACTATTTATGCTTGAGTTTCCGCAGTTTTATCCACATGATGCTAAAAACATCTTATTCCTTATACACAACTTTCGAAAATTGCCCAAAATATAAGGAATCCTGGCCATCTTTGTAGTAGAATTAAGGTGCCTAATCAAAATCCTTACTAAACAA
>JAZRLF010000003.1:0-50722 GCA_045646695.1 Lachnospiraceae bacterium | reverse complement strand
TCCTCTTCATGTAAGTGCTTCTTCAAATTCCATTACCGGGTTTACCCCTAGTGGAATTTTTTATCAAGCAATTACCATTTCAGAAACTTACGATTCTCTGATTATGCCTTTTGCCAATACAATTTCTCTTACCAAGGAAATTACATATAGTGGAATTATTATACCTGATAATTCTATCTCATGGAAAGAAACCATTAGCGGAACAACCTATTCCGGAACGCTATACCTACAATCTTTTCACTATAGTAATAACAAGACCATTGCTACTTATACAGGTACTTTAACTGCTCAATAAATTGATTCACTAGTAACTTAATTATGATACACAAAAAACAAGTGATATTCCAAACAAGGAGTATCACTTGTTTTTACTTAAAACCCTATCTTAATACATTTTCACCACTTAAACATAATACACACATGCCCCTATTAAACTAAATCCTTCCTCCGCTCCGGCACCAAGAACACAAACACCAATGAGCTTAACAGCAACATATATGGATATATCAAATTCGGTATAATGTCAAAAGCGGACACCTTGCACCCTAATTCCGCTGCCACAGAAAGAGCCACCAGCATCTGTGCACCGTAAGGAATAATGCCCTGGAAAATGCAGGAAAAGGTATCCAGAATAGACGCTGCCTTTCTAGGGGAAATATCATAATTCTGAGCCATTTCCTTTGCAATCGGGTTGGCCATAACGATAGCCACCGTATTATTAGCTGTGGCGATATCCATGGTGCCTACCAAGAGTCCCATGCCCAGCATTCCTCCCTTTTTGCCGCGGAATACTTTCTTAATAAGAGACAACAGCGCTTCAAATCCGCCATACGCATCAATCAAAGCGCAAATAGCCGCTACCAGAATGGCAACCATAGAAGTTTCAAACATACCGGAAGCACCGGTACCCATATTGGCCAATAGCTTAGTAGCCTCTGTTGCACCGGTAGCCAGCATGATAATGGAACCGCTGACAATGCCGATAATCAACACCACAAACACATTGATACCCACAATGCCGCCTAAAAGCACCAGCACATATGGCACAATCTGAATCAAATTATAATCCTGCACCACCGCCTGTCCTACGTCTGCGCCGGCCGTCTGAATCGCCAGAATCACAATCGTAGCAAGTGCCGCCGGTAAAGCAATACCGAAGTTTTCCTTAAACTTGTCCTTCATGGCGCAGCCCTGACCATTGCAGGCTGCAATAGTAGTATCGGATATAAAGGACAAATTATCACCAAACATAGCACCGCCTACCACAGCACCAAGACATACAGCCACGCCAAAGCCTGTGCTTGCAGAAACTGCCACCGCAATAGGCGCAATCAAGGTAATAGTACCTACAGAAGTACCCATAGCCAGTGATACAAAGGCGCTGACTACAAAAAGCACCAGCACCGCAAATCTGGCAGGAATAAAGGACAGCACAAAATAAGCCACACTCTCTGCACTGCTGCGTCCAACCACGCCTACAAAAACACCTGCAGCCATAAAAATCAATAACATGGTGACGATATTTTTATCACCTACGCCCCTTGACATAATATCCAACTTGGCATCCAGATTTAAACTTCGATTCTGAAGGCATGCCACCAACAGCGCTATCAGAAAAATAACCACGATCGGTATCTCATAAAATCCCATGGGTATTTTTAACCCATATTCAAATACAATACCAAATCCTAAATAAAGCACCAAAAACACTCCTATCGGGAGCAATGCTATGTAATTTGCTTTTTTCATATGTAACCTCCATTTTTAGAGAAAATTATATCTTTCTATATTTTACATAATTTATTGCGCCATGCAAATACTATTTTTAAATCTCCGTTTTGTGAGATATCACCTCTTGGGCCTTCGCAAAGCGCGGCAGCAGCCCAATATCATTTTAATAAAAAGGAGAACCATCATGAACAAACCAAATGAAGGCTTTGAGAACTCCAAGGAATACGATTATCTAAGCTCTGCATCCAGCCAGGATTGCACCGGGCTCATCCCGATGCGCCCCGAATCAGACGATGATTTAGAAAACTATCAGGCACTATATCCCTTTCTTGCTGCTTATTCCGACAATCTGACTGATGATGATATGTCACCCTACTAAAAAAATCCAATAACCTATGAACTCATCGTATAACTTACAAATGTAATGACTTACCCGAAATACCATAATTCATTACCATGTTATTTCCACGTCCAGTCCCAGCTCTTCCGGCAAAAATCTCGGACACACATTTTCAGAAGATGTGATAACGGAAGCTGCAAGAGAAGAACCAATCTCAATGGCCTCCGGCATGCTCTTGCCATAGGTCAGACCGATTACCAGCCCTGCACAGAAAGCGTCACCGGCACCAGTAGTGTCCTTTACCTGCACCTTTTTGGCAGGGCAAATACCTTTATTGCCTTCATAGTCCGCATACACTGCACCCTGGCCGCCCATAGTTACAACCATGGCCGGAATTCTGGCACGAGTTACTCTTTCACTGAGAATATCACACAATTCTTCCGGTGTCTTACCCTCATAATCATCCATAAACAAAATACCTGCTTCTAATTGATTACAGATAAAGCAGTCAAACCTCTGCAAAAAGTCTCGCCTGTGCACAGCAATACTCATATTGGAAACCAGAGCATAAGTCTTCACGCCATGCTTTTCAGCCAACTCCAGGATTTTTTTGATAATCTCCTTATCCAAGTCCACCTGTACCACTACAGAATGGGCCTTTTCAAAGATTTCATCCCCCTTTTCCTCCAAAACGTCCAGAAGTGGCAACAGATTGACACGCTTGGAAATAGAACCGGCCAAATCACCGTTATTATCAAAAACCGCCATCCAGGTACCCATACCATCCGGCAGAGTCAACACATAGTCTACATTTACCTTGTGATTCCTAAGCTTGTTCAACACATCCTGTCCCATTGGGGTGTCATCCACAATCCCCAAATACGTAGGTCTCAGCTCCACATTGGCAATATCCTCTACCACATTACGGGCCACGCCGCCGTGTACAAATTCAATACGACCCACATTACGGCCGGTAGGAATATAAATGTCATCCGGAAATCCTTTTATATCTACAAATGCCGCTCCCACTACTACTATACTCATGCTCTTCTCCTCTTTGGTTAGATGTTTTTTATTCGTGAAACATCTTAATATTTTTTAGTATACCACAAAACCTTCCTTTTGAATACATGATTTATTCTTTCCCCAAAATTTGTTACGACGCCTCTGCGAAACT
Organism: Lachnospiraceae bacterium; assembly: GCA_045646695.1. Lineage (GTDB taxonomy): Bacteria > Bacillota > Clostridia > Lachnospirales > Lachnospiraceae > RGIG6307. The sequence continues at coordinate 47,474 of JAZRLF010000003.1, read as the reverse complement.
CGGTGGCAGACAACGAAAGACATATATATTCCGGTAGAAGGGCCTTGAAAGTCGCCAGTCCTTAGCGAAGCAAAGCCGTAGGCTGCAGTCTGAGCTTAGTACCGCTGCAGAGTTTCACGGAGCGGGAGCGTCCCTGAGGCAGAATATATATGACTTTCGCTGTCTGGCACCGAGTTTTGCAAACGTCTATTATCTATTCTTCCCGCACACTATATACCCACACCTGCATATAATACAGTAAAACATTTTGGGAAATATCAATATGAATAATGATCCTCGCGGCATTTTAATACAGCAAGGTAATATCATGCGTATAGAAAATGCCTATGTAGAAGAAGTGGTATGTTTTGACAGCTCCAGTGGTTACATGATTGTTTCTTACGCTGTACCGGAGCAAAATAATACTACTTCCATTCAAAACATTCGTCTGAACCTGGACAGCAGAACCCTGGTATTGGATCCTTTTGGCCAGACTGCCTGCCTGTGCTGCCTGCAAAGCGGCACATGGGTAAATGTTATTTTTTCTGCTAATATGACCCGAAGCAACCCGCCTCAGGCCAATGCTTTTTTGATAGTAGTACAAAGAAACCCTGTTCAGCCTTCTCCACCAACTACACCGGGCCGGCCGCCGCAGAGGCCACAACCTCAGCCACCTCAGCCACCGCAAAGGCCACAGCCTCAACCGCCTCAGCCACCGCAAAGGCCACAGCCTCAGCCACCTCAGCCACCGCAAAGGCCACAGCCTCAACCGCCTCAGCCACCGCAAAGGCCACAGCCTCAACCGCCTGAACAGTCTGCATCCGTCACCACAGGCAGAATTGTTCTGGTAGACTTTGGCAATAACCACTTTATTACAGAAAACCTACGCAACTCTAATAACCAGATCCGGTTTAATGTAAACCAAAATACCACTTACACTAACCGCCGGGGTATGCCAATTCAATTCCGTGACCTGCAGCCCGGCCAAATGGTCAGAGTGACCCACGCTAATTTTCAGACTGCCAGCATACCGCCTCAGACTACTGCCTTCCGTGTAGAGCTGTTGTAGTAACTAGAAACTTGCTCGCTAGGCGCACCACGATAAAAATCTCTGAATTTCCACAACGGAAATCCAGAGATTCTACATATTTGCAGTAAATTCTATCGTATTTAATTAGCCGCTTGACACCTGTTCCTTCCTTTAATGGTGGCTGCATACGCACTATTGCACAATCCCAGCACCGCAGAAAGAATAAATAATAGTTCAATACCCAAAGTCTGCCAGATCCAGCCGCCAAAAAGGGCAATGAATATGGTTATTACATGATTAATGGACACACCTGTGGAAATGGTTGCCTTTACCTCGTCTGCATTGTCAGCCAAATCCTGCACATACAGATTGGATGCCATGGATGCCAGCGAAATAATGGCATCCAGTACATAATTTACGCAGCATACAATAAATGCCACATTCTGCGGGAATATATGATGGGCAAAACCATAGAAAAAGCATACGATTACCAGAATCAACGTATCTGCAACCATGACTACCTTATATCCCAGCTTGTCTATAATACGGCCCACCACCGGGGACGCAAAAAAGCAGGCAATTGCAGAAATAGCAAACAACAAGCTAATGGTAGCCGCATTGGCTCCATAAAACAGTATAAGCACATAAGGTCCAAAGGTAAAAAATACTTGCTTGCGTGCTCCGTAAAACATTTCCAGCATATAATATTTGGTATATTTCCTGTGGAAATAAAATCGCCTTTTTGATTTATCCGTCTCACTTTTACCGGTAATCCCCATGGAAACGACTGCACTGATGCCTGCCAACACTGCAGCCACACAGAAAAATACGGTATATGGCTGGTCTTTGGTAAATACCGAAAATACAAACACAATCAGCAAATATCCTACCAATGTGCCAATCTGATTGGTAGCATTCTGTGCTCCCAGTGCTGCGCCACCCCTTCCCGGCTTGGCATATTTTAAGGACAGGGTACTCTTCATTCCGATTTGGATATGCTCACCCAAAGAATACATACAGATCGCAAGGGTTGCCAATACCTTTGTAGGCGGCAATGCCGCATGCATAGCCATACCTACCAGCATGATTACGGCACCCGCTTTGTACAGAGTCTCCGCTGACAGCATATAAAATGCCGCCAAAATAAATATTAACAAAATCCCTGGCAGTTCTCTGAAAAACTCCGTCACACCACGATCCATCTCACCCATGCCAACAACCTCCGCCAGGAAATTGTCCAGCATACCCTTATATAAACCATAGGAAAGTCCTGTTATCAGTACTGAAAGTAAAAACACTTTAAATTTGGAGTCCTCCAGAAAAGCATTTTTACTTCGCTGTAAAAAATTTTCTTTCTTCATTTGTATACCCTCTTGGTTTCTTTTGTTTTGTACTTTTTTGTATCATACTTACCATATGAACGGAATTAATTTGTATTTTACTTTCTTTTTGTACTCCCCATATCCCGGCAGTCCCGCTTCCAGAACTTCTTCCTCATTCCGAATCCTCTTTGCAATAATAATAGGATATGCAAGAAAAACCACAAAAGAAAGCACAGAACCTAACACCAACGGCATAGAAAGAAATAGCAAAATAGTCACACCATACATCGGATGGCGCACTACACCATACAAACCGGTATCTATCACTTTTTGATTTTCCTGTACTTCAATGGTACGGGATAAGTAGGTATTCTCCCGTAAAACCTCCCCGTAAAGCAAATATGCACACAAAAAAACACCTGCAGCCGCCCAGGATACCCAATCAGGCAACACTATCCACGCGAATCGATAATTAAGGCCTGCCAGCACAAATCCAACTACAAACATCAGGCCGCTCAGTTTGATCACAATACTTTGCTCTGCCTGCTTTTCCTTGGCATTTAGACGTTTTCGCAGTAAATCAGGATTGTAAAACATCATAATAATTCCTGCAGCAAACATAGGCACAAATAAAATGATCATAAACAACCATGCCCCGGGATATAACAAAGTTCCTGCCGGCAGAAAAATCAGTACACCTATCGCAACCACCCCTAAGAGGAATTTGGAAATTGCCTGTATAAATAATGCTTTTGTCATGTGGTACCTCTCCTTATTATCCTTAACCAATTCACAATAATGTTCTGCTCTTATCCAATGATGCAACTCATTTCATGCCACTCTTCTCCGCCCCAGGTAGAATTTGCTATGCCTTCGTCATGAAATCCAAACTTCTTGTACATTTCTACCTTGCCATCCAGACAAGTCAAAAGCAGCTTGCGCCGATTGTTCTCGTGCTCTCTTTTCTTATATTGATGCACAAGCTCTCTGGCAAGACCCTGTCCCCGATACTGAGGCAACACATCCAAGCCCAGTAACATGATATTTGGGCCTTCCGGATCATGTAATTGAATATCTGTAAAAAATTCATCCCGGAAGGAAGACTCCTTGGTGGACAAGCCATTTAAAAAGCCCGCCAGCTTACCTGTTTCCTTATCCATGGCAACCAAAAATAATTCCGGTGCATGGGCGATTCTTTCCTTCATGTGCTTTTCTGAACAAGCCTCATTCGGCGGAAAACATACCTGCTCGATAATAACCGCCTGGTCAGCTTCCTCCGGGCGGATATTACGAAATTCAAATCTTTCCATTATATCCAAGTTCTCAGTTGTTTTATCCTTGCTCAAAATACCTACCTCCTCAGGTCTTTTCTTCGTTCCCCATCTATATGGGACTTGTAAGTTACAACTTCCTCCTGCCCTTTACCGAAAGTTACTTTTATAATTTATCCCAGCAATACATCACTGATAAGCATCAAACAAAATCCCACCAACAGGGCATAAGTGGCCCCTTGCTCACTTCCGTGGGCATGGGTCTCCGGAATCATCTCGTCACTGATAACATAAAGCATGGTACCACCTGCAAAAGCCAGTGCAAATGGCAGGATAGCAGAAGCCACACTTACTGCAAAATAACCTACTAACGTTCCAACTACCTCCACCAAGCCTGTAATCATAGCACAGACAAAGGTTCTGCCACGTGACACTCCCGCAGCCAGCATAGGTCCGATGATGACCATACCCTCCGGAATATTCTGCAATGCAATACCGCCTGCAATCATAATCGCCTGGGAAATATCATCAGAGCCAAAACTTACACCTGCAGCAATACCTTCCGGCAAATTATGAATGGCTATGGCCGTTACAAACAACAATACCTTGCTAAGATTCTCATTATGATGGGGCTCATGATCCGCCCCTACCAACTTGTGCAAGTGAGGAACCACCTTATCAATAAGGTTCAAGCAAAATGCTCCTGCAAAAATTCCTGCAACGGTAATCAAAATCCCGTATTTGCCGCCATGATCCAAGGCCGGCAAAATCAATCCTAAAACCGCTGCGGACAGCATAACACCTGCCGCAAAGGACAATACAATATCCGAAAATTTGTGAGATATATTCTTAAACAGAAAACCAATTATGGAACCAATTACTGTAGCTCCACCCACCCCCAGGGCAGTTAATAAAACCATTTTCATATCAAATTCCTCTTTCCCAAAACACCGCTATAGATTATGCGTATACCATTTGTGGCAGTGTGTTATTTATTTTTACCTATATCATTTAATATTGTAAAATAATTATAGTTCCAAGCCAACTGTCTGTCAATTGTCCCCGAAAAATTTCCATCTTCAACCCCCCAAGTTTTCCATCTTCAAAAATTCTATCCTCAAAATTCCACCCAAAAAATTCCGTCTCCAAAAATTTCAACAATATTTGTAATTACTCATTTACAAATCCAATCTTTCTTGCATCTTGCCCTACATAGTGCTACAATAAAGCAATTAAGCAAAGGAGTTTTTGCCATGAATTACAACTACCATACACACACCTTCCGCTGCGGTCACGCCTCCGGCACGGAAGAAGCATATATCCAAAGAGCCATCGAGGGCGGTATCAAACATATGGGATTTTCTGACCATGTCCCATTTATTTTTCCGGACGGATATGACTCCGGTTTCAGAATTCCTCTGTCTCAGGTGGCAGATTATTTTACCACCATTTCTGCACTTCGCGACAAATATAAAGACCAAATTGAAATTCACATAGGCTTTGAAATGGAATACTATCCGGAGTATTTTGAACAAATGCTACAAAATGCCAGAAACTTCGGTGCCGAATACCTGATTCTGGGACAACATTTTATCTATAATGAACACCCTGACGGCTTTTCTTCCGGTACTAAGAATGAAGATCCGGTAAAATTAAAAGAATACGTATCCAATATTATTTCTGCAATCCAAAGTGGGGCCTTTACTTACGTTGCCCATCCGGATACCTTTCAGTTTGTTGGCGACGAAGCCATTTACCGTGAAGAAATGCGAAAGATCTGTGCCGCTTCCCGGGAATATGGTGTTCCTCTGGAGATTAATTTCCTAGGCATACGCAGCAAAAGATTTTATCCTACTCCTTTATTCTGGGAAATCGTTGCCGAAGAACAGTCTCCTGTGACCTTTGGATTTGATGCACATGATACTTTAAGTGCCTACGATGATGCTTCCTTATCCATAGCCCGGAAAATGGTGGAAGATTTGAGGCTCAATTATATAGGAGAGCCGGAATTGAAATCACTGAGATGATATGCACTGATGATTCTATCCGCCACCTCATCCGGTTCCAAATGCGTATTGTCAATTTTGATGTGATTTTCAAACCAAGTCTCATTACTATTTGAATTAAGCCTATGCTTTTCTGCGGTACGCAACAGGTCTTGTCTGCTCCATTCCACATTTCGTTTTGATGCTTTCATTTTCATCCGATGAGGTGTTTCATTTCGCTCCAGCCTGGTTTCCAGTTCAGCGGAAAGTTCCACAAAATAAAACTTTCCGCCACTTTTTTGAATTAGATTGTACAACTCTGTCAGATATTCCTTTTCCTCCGGCATATCAAAAGCACACACATACGTGAACAGTAAATTTATATTATGCTTTACCGCGACTTCAAATGCTTTTTCTCAAAAAATTGCATTGAATTCACGCTGGGCCGGTGTACCAAAGCCAAATATTTTGTCTGACACCTCGATGCTGTCATGGTTTATCATAAGATTGTATTTGATTTTGTCTCGCAGGCATTCTGCCACAGTCATCTTGCCTACCGCCTGCGGACCACATATTATAATTAAATTCGCCATAATAATTACTCCATTTTTTGTTTTTATTTCAGGTATTTCTGCATATAGAATTCCTTCCTATATGTTCCGTCCTTTAATTTGAACATGTTAGGTCTTTCAGACACTACCTCAAAGCCAAACTTCTGGTACAGCGTTTTTGCCCTTTCATTGCCTTCCACAAATTCCAATTCCAATATTTCAGTGCCTCGTTCCTTTGCTACAGCAATGATTTCTTCAAACATAGCTGAGCCAATTCCGAGATTCCAATACTCCTGCAAAATAGCTATGGCAATAGTTGCCCGATGTCCACATTTCATACCCATTTGGAAATTCAGCTCACAGTTTCCAACCACTTGATTGTCCACAAAACAGGTGATTGCCATAGAATTGGGTGCAGAGCGAAGTCTATTTATCCACGTTTCTTCTTTTTCAATGCTGATATCCCACTCTTCCGGGTATCGCAACAAAAAATCTGTCTCGCCACTGGCTATTTTGATATAATACAATAAATTTTCTGCATCTTCTACACCGGGAGTTTTCAAAATTGCTATAGACTCGTTTTTTAAAATTATTTTCTTTTCCTCAAATATCATGTTCATTCTCCTCTCCATTCCAAATATCCGCTAGTAAAAGGCAAGTGTTCAAATTTCTTTGTACCAATATGTACAAAACCATTTGCAATATACCAGTTTTTCAAAACTGTATTTTCTTCTATAATTCCAATTTTAATTCCAGTTCCGCCTAGAGATAGCACTGTTTCTTTGGCAAATTCCAGCAAAAGCCATCCATAACCATAATGCCTGTATTCCGGCAATATTGCCAGATTGTGCAGTTCATATATGTTTTCAGCCTCTGCAGATAATGACATATATCCAATTTGTTTCTTACCGGCATACAATCCATACATATACCATCCACTATTTCTATGTGCTTCCAAGGTGCTTAAGGACATGAAGCTTGTATGTTTGGGACAATTTTCTCTGGTCAGATGAAATTCCTCTGCTACAGTTTTAAAACTCCGATGGATAATATCGAGGCTAGTATTCAGTTCCTCTGCCTCGATTTCAAATATTACCGGTAGTTTTAATTTTGTAAGGGCCTCCGGCTCCTTTACTGTCTTTTTGTATATTGCAAGTGTCGGTGCATCCTCTTCAGAAACTCTCTCTCCGGTATCACAAAAACCGACACCTTCATAGCATCTTCTGTTCTTTTCCAAGTCCTCAGGGAAATCTACAAAATAGCTTTTTGCATCCGGCAATTCTTTTTCACACAACAGAATCGCCTTTTTCGCAATTCCCTTATTTTGAAAGTACGGGTGTATGTAAATGCGCGCAAGATAATACTCATCGCTACCAAGCACTTGTGATGGTCCACACTTGCCCTTCGCACGATAAAATATTCCCCCAACCATTTTCCCTTCATACAAGATAGTAAAGTACCGATTATTTCTATTTAGGCGGATCAAAATATCTTCAGGACCGCGAAGGTAGGGACTGCCTTCATCATGATACCTTTCATACAAAGGCTTAAATGCTGCCTTTTGTATTTGAGACAGTTCCTCTGCCTCCGCAGAAATTGTTTTTCTAATTGTTACATTCATTTCAGTACCTCCTTAAATTATAAAAACGGTACAAATCGAATATGTTTCGACTTGTACCGTCATGTTCCTGATATCTTATAATCCAATAATAGACTATACCGAAATTAGGGTACGACAATCCAAGCCCGGTGTTCCCAAATACAGGGTTTCTTCATCGAGCATCATAGCGGTAATATTCATATTCATAATAAAAATATTCGCTGTCATTGTCGTATTCCTTTCAAAAGTTTTAATTAAATTACCACAAATATATTGACTTGTCAACACAAAAATAGTTACTTTTATTTTGTAAAAAGATAATTACCTTCCTCTACATATCCAAGAATCCCATGATTGCAATACCAATTACTACCAGTACAATCATCAGGTAATGCTTAAAGGACAACTTCTCCTTCAGGAAGATTCTGCTCCACAATACGGATGCAGCGCAGTAAGAAGAAATAATCGGAGCTGACATCGCCAGATGTTCGGTATCTGCAATGGCATAAATGTAGGCAAACTGACCTGCAGTTTCACAGATCGCTCCGACATACTTTGGCGCTTCCATCTTAGGAATCAACCTGTCTTTTTTGATAAATACTACATAAATAAAGCACAGAATTCCTACGAACAGGAAGGTCAATTCGTATGCCACATTTGCGCTGTCTTCATTCAAGGTTTCCAGTACACGGTTATCAGCAAAAGTGCCTATTGCATCCAAAATACAATATGCAACCGGAAGTGCCAACGCCAAAAAGCTCTTGGAATACTTGTAATTGCTTGCCTTCTGTCTTTCTGCACGAAGCTCATCATCCTCTAAATAATCAACAACGCCCAGACCAATGGCACCGATACACACCAGTGCAACTGCACCGAGAGCAAGTGGTGAATACTCAGAAAATCCCACCATAAACAGTGTCATAACTGCAACCAGCGCTCCTGAGGAATTACAAATCGGGGAAGAAATAGAGAGTTCTATGTATCGTAATCCTAAATATCCCATTGCCATGGAGCCAATATACAATAAAGAAACCGGTAAATATGTCATTATAATGCTTAATGAAATCTCTGTTCCTCCCACAAAAATTTCATACATGGCATGTAGACCCATTACAAAACCAACTGCCATTACCATCTTTAAATGACTATTTTTATCCTTTGCATCTCTACAACCAATTTTTGAAAACAAGTCCGAACCGGACCAACATATTAATGTTATAAGTGACAACCAAAACCACATAATAATTCATCTCCTTTGTATTTTATCTTTTGAAATTACCATTGTCATTTTGTGTTGTCTTCGGAGGTTTAATCATGGAAATCAGCCAGATTGGTTTGCCAAAATGGGTTCCCACAGCTTTCTGTAAATTTTTGCGCATATAATTGTAACCTCCTTTTCTTATGATGTTTTCATCATATTATTATCAAAGCTTTATGTCAACAATTTTTTAGGAAGAGTTTTCCAATGTTACTGTTTATAGTCTGTGTAATCTATATGAATATATAAATTGTAAAAATCTCACACTAGTAAAACTTTTATTTATAAAATGGGACCTTTTTAAAATGATAAAAAGGCTCACTAGAAAACACATAATATTCTCTAGTGAACCTTTTTATTCAATTTGTATAGCATAAACAAAGTTCATATCCTTTGACTCGTAATTTTCGAGCAGTTCAACATCACTTTTCAGCATATAGCCTGTATCAAAGAACTTCGCATCACAAATTCAACCTCGAATAAATTTCTCGATTTTCTTTCGTTCTGCCTCAGGATTTAATCGCAAAATCTGCTCCCAGATCTTTTCAAAACTCTCCTTGGGATCCAAATCAGGCAATATTATACCACGTTTTTCCCAGAAATCTTCCACAGTGGTAAATACCGTACTGCTCCATCCGTAAGCCTCACCATATTTATTTACTTTCTGCGCTCTTCCACACATAGTGATAAACATGTTCATTTGAAGCTCCACAATCGCACGCTCAAAGCTGGCATTGTCCTCTCGGCGGAAACATCCCACCTGCTTAATTTCATGAAACGGTATTTCGCCATCTGAGACAATTTCATAAATCCGTTTTGCCATTTGACTAATGGTTCCATTGTCATAGGCTTCCTCAAAGGTCTCCCCATGCCTCCTAACAGCATAAAAATATGGATACCATTCTTTCGTGATAAAGCCACTTGTTTTAAAGAACATCTTTGCATACGCAATATCATTCCGCTCTTCCAGTACACGCATGCGCCATTCCCATGGATCTGTCTCCGGATCACCGGTATGCCACTTTACAGGTGTCTCAATCCATTCCTGCTCCTTCCAATCATATGGTATAACTGCATATATGCCCTTGGCATTTCCTCCGCCCATGGAAAAGCCACATTCTGATAATTCTTTACAAAACTCTTCAAAATTATGTATCATTTTTTGCCCACCTTTTACACTGTTCCACCCTTGCGCCAGGCGGATTGTCGCCGTGCTCCTTGTCCAGATAGGAGTATGCATATAGCTGCTCACAAGGAATATCAGGGCATTCACCACAATGCATGAAGCCTTTATTTTGACAACATACTGCTACGGGACATTCGCCGTGGAATGGGTGTCCGCTTGTTTCTATACAACCACCGCAACCGCAAGTTTCCTTATACTCACACCCGGTGCAGTGAAGTCCGCATCTTGAACGCACGATGTCTTTCGTGCGTTCATGAGCAAGTAGCGAAGCGGATTGCGAATGTCCTCTTACTCCAACCATTTCACTCCTCCAAATTTATTTTGTAATCCAAGGAACGGGGTTACCTTGTTCCAATATTCCAGGCCCAAACGGTGTTGTTTCCCCGGTCTCCGGATTTGTTGGCTGGTCTACTTGAAACAGAAAACCACTCTTCCCATATCTACCAAGTTTACTTTGATCGTAGTGTTCATCATCCATGCAAATATTGACAGCTTTCAACGCAACTGTAGCTTCACCACTACCCTCAAAAAGCTCATGTTCCCATAATAATTCACATTCAATATTCAAAAAACACTCTTTGATTCGCGGTGCGTTAACTTTTGAAGCCTTCTCCGCCGTCAAACCGCATGCAGTAATTTCATCGGTATCGAATCCATTATTTCCTATCGTTTTTATACAACGGTCATAAATATCATTGGATGGGAAATTAATAACGCACGCTTTTGTCTCTTTCAGTGATTGATACATATGTCCGCCTTTATTCACTTTTGCCAAAACACAGATAAAGTTATCCGCTGCGCCTCCTACAAATGCCGACCAGGACTGCAGACAGGCGTTTTCTTTTCCGTTTGATTTCCAACCTGTAACGAGAAATACCAATGACGGAATGCCTGCTACAAAATCATACCAGGACATATTACCACAGCATCTTAAATACTCCTCCGTATATCTTTCAGGCCTTTCGGTAATACTGATTTCTTTTTTCATGACAAACTCCTTTTATTTTCATCGTAACATATCAAACACGACAACTGTATGTCATGATTCGTATAAATTTTTTATAGAATCCAGCGTGTTCTTCATTAATTCTACCATTTCCGGCGGTCCCAGAACTTTCACTTTATTTCCAAAGCTTAGGAACCATTCCACAGCGGCTTCCCTTTTCGTAAATCCCCATTCTGTATATAACATCCCGTCTTCTTGTTCTATAAAGGAATTATGACCATATTCTTCCACTAATCTGTATTTTACAGATGCATCATATACCGCAGTAATCACATAGTCATCCGTCATATGCGCACCAAATTGCTTTTTCTCTTCAGGGATATCTCTGACAACAAAAGACTCATCCGTGATCTGTAGGTCCCACAGGCGACGGAGCTTGTACATACGAAAATCCTGTCGTTCCTTGCAGAATCCGAACACATACCAGTCTGACCATTTGAACACGATCAGGTACGGTTCAATCTGCTTGTCTGCTTCGCCTTTGTTATAGCAGTAATGAAACTTGATACACTTAGATTCTTTCATCGCCTGCTTTATACAATCAATCTTGGCTGAAAGGTCATCCTTATAAAACGAGGATAGATCGATCACCATATTATCTGCCAATTTAATGGCAGAGCTGCCACCAATCTTCTGAGCCAGTTTTTCGTTATCTTCTGGCTATGAGCAAAAGTATCAAGAAGTCTTGGAGATATATCAGCTATTTCTGGCTGCTTAATAATATATTGTGGGGATAGTTACATCATATTTTCACCATCGTTTCTTTACACCAGGAAAACAGTAGGGCAAAAACCTCATCAAAATCAAAAGCTGCCCCTTCACGCAAGGAAATCGCTGTTTCTAAAATCTGTTTATCCTTTCCGGACAGTTCATCTAAAAGTTCTGTTTTTGTGTTAATGAATCTTCCACTATTCAAGTAATGCAAGTTTTGCAAAATAAAAAATACAGATCTATATGTATATGGGATGTTAGCAATATTCTTTTCTTTTGATGCGTGAATATAGCGGTGGCAAATTTCGTGGTAGAGATTGCAAAGACTCATTTTCACAAAATTACGCACATCCTCCTCTGTATATTGAGGAATCAGATCCGCCAACTTTCCAAAATAATCCTTTGTGGAATAAAGGAGATGGCAAATCTCAAGGGCATTCCAATTTTGCAATTCTTCGATGCCGCAAATAAATCCACAGGATTTATCATAATCTTCGAGGGAAGATATTGCTTCTCTATACTTGGCAAGATCGGCAACACTCATATCACTGATCACAACCATGATATCAATATCGCTATGGTCCGTTGCTTCGCCTCTTAAATAACTACCCTGAAGACCAACATAGAGTAAGCGTTCCTGATAAATTGGTTTCAGCAATTCAATCAATGCTGAAATATAATCATCTGTCTTGAACATTCATTTATCCTTTCTGCAATATCTCCGAGAAAAATCTTCTCACCCCATCATCTACCGAGGTGCTGACATCTTTTACTTCTAAATCGTAATAATACTTTCCGCTTGCAATATCAATTGACAAGGAATCCAATGGAAAGCCTTCCACTCGCTTTGGATGTGGCTCTCCAATCAGGATAAAAGACTCCGTAGCAATGGACATATCCATGCTGGAATAATGGTGCTTCTCATCCATGATAAAATAGATGGCATTTCTATATCGGCCGGTTATTTTCCCACCATGTTGCTTTGCTAACGATGCGTAGTATTGCATCATCTCATCATCAGATAATACCTTCCCATTTATTCTTCGCACATAAATACCCGGCTGTTCTTCCTCTTTTAATTCATCAAAATATAATCCACTATCACAAGAAAATACCGGCATATGAAAAGCTTCATAATATGCCCTCGCCTTAATCTCCGCATTTTCCAATGGAGTATGACCATTTTCATTGATGCAAGGCAGCTCACAATCTAACTCATTTAAACCAATCAGTTCGATATCCAATGATTTCACTGCTGCTGCCATTGCTTGTAATTTTCCTTTATTGGTTGTACCATACAAAATTTTCATATCAATACCTACAATCTTAAATTCCTTCTCACTCGCCTTTTTCCAGAATTTCCTTCTGCACCGACGGACAGAGGATATCAATCCATTCTTGTATTCTGTGATATAAATGCGGTTGAATATCCGGATAAGTGAGATTTTCGGGAAGCGTGTCAAATAACTGCACTTCCCCGATTTCACTTTCTTCGGGCAAGGCACCAAGATTATGTATATTCGCAAAAAACAACATGCCATATGACTGCCGGCCATTGTTCTCAACACCATAGGCTTCCACTGCTTTTATTTCTGCCTCTACAGCACCCGTTTCTTCAGCCAGTTCTCTACGCGCAGTCTCTTCGATGGTCTCTCCGGGTTCTCTATGGCCTCCGGGAATTTCCCATGTACTACGTTGCTTATGACGACAATATACCCATTTATCCTGATATCGTGCTGCAATAACTGCAAACTTTAAATCTTCGTCTGCAACTGTTAAAGGTTTATAAAACGTAACCCTGGTCATACTGTCCTCCCGTTATCCTTATAACTCAACCATTAATTGAAATAAAGAAAATTCATTTGATTATCTTTTAATGACTTGACTTTTCTAACGGTAATATTATCCTCTGCGGTAACTCTTCCACATAATAATGGTGACTCCGGATTATACAACTTTATATTCTCTTTTACTCTATCATCACTAAAATTGGCATAACAGTATTTACATCCGTTTAAACATGAATTGTATGTGCCTACTTCAACACTTTCAAAGCAACCGCATTCTCCTCTTTGGTTCTTATCTTTCTGACCAATTAACTTACACCCTATAATTTTCTCTATTAATTTCTGATCAATACAACTTCCATGTTGAATGCCAACTTTTTGAAAATCAATTTGCTCTGCACAAGTTTCAATCACTAAATTATGTTCTGATGCAATTTGTGCCAGTTCGCCTGCCAAACCGAACATTTCTTCATTGGTCATTATCCTAACATCATGCCCTTTTATGTTGCGTTGCGTTTTAGCATATAAATCAACAAAACTAATAATTACCTTTTCTGTGTATCCGGCCAGACTACTGGCTATTTCCTCAAAAGCCTTTAAGTGATACTCTATGGTATATTTTTTACTTATTAAAATAGGATCATATCTCCATATTACCTTTTCTTTTCCTATTTTATCAGATAGCCTTATAAATGTTGGAATGAGTTCCTCTCTTTTATTCGGAAGATTAGGTTCGATATCCTTTCCATATCCCGTCAATGTAAACTGAAAGTAATAGTCATAATTATGTAAAAAATCCAACTTATCTATCATATTTGCAGGATTTTTAGTCCAAAAGACAATGCAGTCTACTACTTTCGGTGATAAATCTATTCTGCTGATTTGATGTACATTCATGGGATTTTGCACATATAAAACCCCCTCTTTGACCCTATTAACAAACCAATCGGAATAATAATTTGGCACGTCTGTTCTTCTACTTACACTTAATATCATTATGAATCCGTCCTGTCAAAAGCTCACTCAGAACATCAGATTTTGGCTTGACTTACCGCCCTTTTCTCTCCAGAAGGCACACCGTCTCCACATGCACCGTCATCCCAAACTGGTCCACGGCTCTCCATTTTTTCAGCTCATATCCGCCTTCTAGGAGGTACTTCACATCTCGCGCCAAGGTTGCGCTGTCGCAGCTTACATACACAATCCGCTCCGGCTGCATTTTCAGCATGGTGTCCAGGCAGTCTGTGTCGCAGCCTTTGCGTGGCGGGTCCACCACGATAACATCCGGATGAAGCATGTCCTGGGAAGTTCCTGGGGCAACATCTCTGCCTATTACACTGCCTTCGGCACCGGCACTCAGCCGATCATAAAATTCCGGCAGTACTTCCTCTGCCTTTCCCACCAAAAATTCCGTATTGTTAATCCCATTCCGTATTGCATTGGCTTTGGCGTCCTCAATAGCCTGAGGAATAATCTCTACGCCATAAACCTGCTTGGCTTTACGTGCCATAAAAAGGGAAATGGTACCGATACCGCAGTATAAGTCCCAAACCGTTTCCTTCCCGGTTAGCCCTGCATAATCCAGAGCAATGCTGTACAGTTTCTCCGTCTGTGCCGGATTTACCTGATAGAAGGACAGCGGAGAAATATGGAAGTCCAGCTTTTCCCCGGTCTTGGCAAAGGACTCCGTCTTGGCGCCTTTACCGCCTCTATCACTTACATGATCTTTACGATACCCTCTGTCCTTATCAATATAATCATCCACTCCGTAGCCTTCCTCAAAGCCTGCTGCCACATCACGTACATACAAAGAATCTTCAATATACGGTTTCCCCCATATAGTCTCCACGTCATAGCCCATAATTACATTATCCCGACGTGTATTAAAGTTTATAGATATGCTGGTCATGCCGGTCACATCCTTAAGGGCTGCAATAAGCGCGTCTGTATGGAGTCTGGCTGCCCCCTTTTTCTCCCATGCTTCCTTGGTCATATTCACGATCACGCACACCATAATCTGACCGCTTGTAAAACCGGTCCGAATTAAAATATGGCGCACCAAACCACTGCCTGTAGCCTCATCATATGGCGTCACGCAGTTTTTCTTCATATATGCAAGGATACGTTCCAATATTTCCTGATTTTCCTTGACCCCCAGATAACACCTGGTATTGGCAATAATCGAGTGAGTACGTCCCGCATAAAAGCCCGTAATCACATTGCCTTCTTTATCTTGGCCCACAGGATACTGAGCCTTGTTGCGATAATGGAATGGCTCCTCCATACCCACAACCGGCTCCATGGTCTGCTTCAAAAGCTCTTCTTCCACTCCACCGATACGCAACAAGTTGTTGTACACTTTCTGCTGCTTAAAGGCAAGCTGACGTTCATAGCTCATAGCCTGCAGCTGACAGCCACCACACGCCTTATAATATGGACAAATCGGCTCCACTCTGTCTACGGAAGGAACCAAAATTTCTTCCAGACGGGCATATCCATAGGTTTTCTTGGTCTTCATCACCTTGGCGGCAACCCGGTCGCCGGGAACCGCATCCTTTACAAAAAAGGTGAATCCGTCCACCTTTCCGATACCTTCCCCTTCATGGCTGATATCCGTAATATCTAATGTAATAAACTGATTTTTTATAAATTCCATGCATTCTCCATCTATTCGTAAGCTTTGTTGTATTCATCCGCTTACATAAATCTCTCGTCCCGATTTCATTGCTCGTTGCAAACTACATATAATAAAGCAAAATTTCTTCTGGATGAGCATTTTTACTTCAATTCAGCCGGCTCTTTCCCGGAAATTTAACTATTTTCTACAGCTGGCTGGAATTTCTTACATTGCTCTCCAGCAAACGATTATATCCCTGCCAACCTTTCTCTGTACCGGCTTCCAAAATCTCTGTAAAGGTTTCTATCTTGGCATCGGTATCATCTGCATAATTCAGCGCCAGCGCCTCAATCAATGCCGGGGTTTTCGGTGAACCGAATTCCAGCTTGCCGTGGTGAGCCAAAATACAGTGTCTCAGTTCATGGCCTATCACCTTTGGAAAACCATCAATAGCCCGAATCTTCTCAGCTACCATTTCAGAGCCCATAACGATATGCCCTAACAGCTGCCCCTCATCGGTGTAATCATTTTCCGGAAAAGCAGAAAGCTCCCGCACCTTACCGATGTCATGGCACATAGCAGCAGAAAGCAGCAAATCCCTCTTTAGGATCGGATATGTGCTGCAATAGTAATCGCACAGCTTTGTTACACTTAAAGTATGCTCCAAAAGTCCTCCGATAAAGCCATGATGCACGCTTTTTGCTGCAGAAGAATTGCAAAAAGCCTTGGCAAATGCTTTATCCTCCACAAAAATGCTTAACATAAGCTTTTTCAAATAAGGATTGCTCAGGCTGTTTATCAAAGCCTTCAGTTCCCCATACATAGTAGGGATATCTTTCTTGCTGACCGGTAAATAATCTCCCGGATCATACTCACCTTCCCGGCATACCCGCACACGCTTAATGCTGATCTGAAGGGCTCCCTGAAAACTGGATACATCTCCATACACCTCTATATAATCCAGGGCATCAAATTCATCAATACCGGCGTTATTGGGCTCCCATATCTTAGCATCAATGGTGCCTGTTTTATCCTGCAAAATCACATTGTCATAGGGCTTGCCGTTTTTGGTTACAGCGGACTGCTTATGTTTACACAAATAAATATCAAATACTCTGTCACCGTCTTTTAAATCTTTTATAAATTTCATTTCCACAATCTCCTTTACTTGCTGTCCAGGGTAATTTCCAATTCACTTTCTTTATATTCACCCTGACTTTGTCTCATAATCACTACTTTAACGGTTTTACCGGCCTTCATTTTCTGCAAAAAGCTGCTGAATCCACTCATGGAGACAACATCCTTGCCGTCCAATTCCACGATAACATCTCCGGCCTGGATGCCTGCCTTCATCGCCGGTGACCCCAGCTTAACGCTGGTTACATATGCACCGTAAGGGATTGCATTCTGGGTATGTGCATACTTTGACACATCCCTGGCAGTAATACCAAAATACGGAATGCTGTCCTGATTGGACATAAGCTCAATCACACTCTTTAACTCGCTGATACCAATTGCAGTTATCAGATTTTTTACATCGGAAATGTTATAGTCATTGTTCAAAACACCCAGAATCTGGCCATTCATGTTCACCAAAAATCCTTCCGGGCTTGCGCTGCCGTAAATGTCTGTCATAAGAAGCTTATAATTAATGTCCCAGGTGTTTATTTCCTGTCCCATGGAAGTAATAACACCATAACTTGCACTGCCCAAAATACCATTCGGACTGCCTACAGCCAACACCATACTGCCGGCTAAGGAACTGTTGTTAGAAGATACCATCTCTGCTATCTGAAAAGACTGCAGCGTTTCCTCTGTCATTCCTTCCTTGGAAACTGCTATTACCATCAGTCCCGACCCTATATCTTCTCCTTTGATAAAGGCCTCCTTATCACTGCCATCCGGAAAGCGCACCAAAATACGATCCGCACTTGCAATTCCCTTACGCTCTACCAGAATTAATATTTCCATGCCGTTATCTGCAATAACAGCACCCATAGCCACATCAGATCTGGTAGTAGTGCTTTCCAGCCAACTGGTCTGACTGATCACTCCGGATACTCGCACCATCCACTTCTTGCAGGCATCTGCCTTTTCCAGTAACAAAGCTGCAAAATTCTGAAGCTGAACCTCACTGTCCACTGTTTCTATAATAATCTCCGGCTGCTGCACATCCTCTAAGAGCATATCCTCAGGAGCTATCTCTTCTGAGGTGTATGTAATGCTTTCCTCTTCATACGTAATGCTTTCCTCCTCAAAGGAAACTTCACTTGCTGTCTTTGGAAAAAGCTTCTCTTCCAAAAAAGGAGCAACTGTGACCATGGTAACGCTGGACAACACGCCAAACAGCACTGCCAGGGCTGCAACCTCTACAATCTTTAGTATAACGCGCCTACGGTTCACCGGTCTGCGCTTGATTTTCTCTGCCAGAAATTCATTGGAATTACCAGGGTTACGTTCTTCCATAACACACCCTCCGTTCATCAATATAATAAATAATTATACAAGATTTTTTCATCCTTATCAAGATTTTCTAGCCCTTTACTGCTTTTAGTGGTATACTTAAATATATATGTATATTTTATGTCAGTATTATATAGGAGTTCCCATGAATAAAAAAGGTTTACAGATTTTGGAATATTACAAAATTATATCCATGTTAATAGAAAAAGCTTCCTCCGAACCGGGTAAGGCTATGTGTGAGAAGCTTTACCCTTCCACAGATTTAGATGAGATTGAAGAAGCTCAGCAGGAGACCCAGGATGCACTGAGCCGATTATTTGCTAAAAGCAGCATTTCTTTTGGCAGCAATAAGGACTTGGGCTTTGCCATCAAGAGCCTGGAAATCGGCAGCACCCTCTCCATATCAGAGCTGTTAAAGATTGCCAATATGTTGGAAAATGTGGCCCGTGTAAAGCAGTACGGACGTCCGGAACGAGATGACACACCACCGGATGCTTTGACGGGATATTTTGACCTGCTGCAGCCGTTGACTCCACTTTCTACTGAAATCCGCAGATGTATCCTGTCCGAGGAGGAGATTGCAGACGATGCTTCTGCTACCTTAAAGCACATTCGCAGACAGATGCACATTGTGGGAGACCGGGTTCATACTCAGTTAAATACTATGCTTACCGGTTCCATGCGCACCATGCTGCAGGATGCGGTGATCACTATGCGCAACAACCGCTACTGCCTGCCTATCAAGGCCGAGTACAAGAGCCATGTTGCCGGCATGGTACATGACCAGTCCGCTTCCGGCTCCACCTTCTTTATTGAGCCTGCGGCCATTGTAGCTTTGAACAACCAGCTGCGGGAGTTGGAAATCCAGGAGCAGGAAGAAATCCAGGTGATTTTATCCAACCTCAGTGCTGCTGCCGCTGAACACACCGTAGCTTTAATGGACAATCAGCAAACCATGACCAAGCTGGATTTTATCTTTGCCAAGGCCAAGCTTGCCATGGATATGAACGCCACACGGCCACTGTTTAACACAGACCATTACATCCGCATCCGGGGCGGGCGTCATCCTTTACTGGACAAAAAAACCGTGGTGCCTATTGACATTCACCTGGGCAAGGACTTTGACCTGTTGATTGTCACCGGACCGAACACCGACGGTAAGTCCGTTTCCTTAAAAACCGTAGGACTTTTTACCCTGATGGGACAGGCGGGGCTTCACATTCCGGCATTGGACCGCTCGGAGCTGGGCCTGTTTACCAAGGTTTACGCAGACATCGGTGACGAGCAGAGTATTGAACAGAGCCTCAGTACCTTCTCCTCTCATATGGTCAATATTGTTACTATATTAAAGTATGCGGACGCCGACAGCCTGTGTCTTTTTGATGAATTAGGTGCCGGCACCGACCCTACAGAAGGAGCCGCCCTTGCCATTGCCATATTAAATCATCTTCACGACCGAGGCATCCGCACCATGGCCACTACACATTACAGTGAGCTGAAGCTTTATGCATTGTCTACCTCCTTTGTGGAAAATGCCTGCTGTGAATTTGATGTAGCCAGCCTTCGTCCTACCTACCGCCTGTTAATCGGTATTCCGGGCAAGAGTAATGCCTTTGCCATTTCCCAAAAGCTGGGGCTTAGCAAAGAGATTATCGAGGCTGCCAAGGAGCAGATCAGCGCAGAAAAAGAATCCTTTGAGGATGTTATTTCCAATCTGGAGCACAGCCGTCTGGCTATCGAAAAGGAACAGAAGGAAATCGAGGCTTACAAAC
This sequence comes from Lachnospiraceae bacterium, assembly GCA_045646695.1. Lineage (GTDB taxonomy): Bacteria > Bacillota > Clostridia > Lachnospirales > Lachnospiraceae > RGIG6307. The sequence goes on along the minus strand of JAZRLF010000003.1, from coordinate 26,936 downwards.
AGGAAATCAAGAAATTAAAAGAGCAGCTGGCCTCCAAAAAGGACCGCCTGGATGATTCCCGGGACAAAATATTACGAGAAGCCAACGAAAAGGCCCGCACCATTTTACAAGAAGCCAAGGATATGGCAGATGAGACCATTCGCTCCATGACCAAGGCACAAATGAACACCGTAGGTGATCTGGAAAAGCAACGCCAGAAAATTCGTGACCAGATAAATCAAAAGAATGAAAAACTGGCCTTAAAGGCAACCACCCAGTCTCCAAAACGCGTTCTCACAGAAAAGGACATTCGCGTAGGTGACAGTATCAAGGTTTTATCCTCCGGCTTTACCGGCACCGTCAGCTCCCTTCCTGACAAAAAGGGCAATTTATTTGTACAATGCGGCATTATTCGCTCCCAGGTTAATATTAAGGATTTGCAGCTTATAGAAGAAACCCCGACACAAAAGCCAACGCTCCAAAGAACAGGTGCAGGGGGCATCAAAATGTCCAAGTCTCTGGGTATTTCTCCGGAAATTAACTTGCTGGGCAGTACCGTAGACGAGGCTCTGGCACAGCTTGACAAATATTTAGACGACGCTTATCTGGCCCACCTGAGCAGCGTTCGCATTGTACACGGAAAAGGTACCGGTGCTTTAAGGACCGCGGTTCACCAGTATCTGAAGCGAACTTCTTATGTGAAGAGCTTCCGTCTGGGGGAACATGGTGAGGGTGATGCCGGTGTAACTATTGCAGAATTTAAACAATAACAGGAGGATACCATGATTAATAAACAAAAAATATTAATTGTTGATGATGATGAAAATATTGCCGAGCTGATCAGCTTGTACTTGATCAAGGAATGCTTTGATACCAAAATCGTATCCGACGGAGAAAGTGCCCTGATGGCTCACAAATCCTTTCAACCGGATTTGATACTGTTAGACATTATGCTGCCCCGGATGGATGGCTATCAAGTATGTCGTGAAATCCGCACCTACTCCAATACTCCCATTATGATGTTATCCGCTAAAGGCGAAGTTTTTGATAAGGTGTTAGGACTTGAACTTGGGGCAGATGATTACATGGAAAAGCCTTTTGATTCCAAAGAACTGGTGGCCCGGGTAAAGGCTATTCTGCGCAGGGTAAAACCGGCCATTACAACCACACCCGCTCAAAACATCAAAAAAGTCACTTATCCGGATTTGGAAATCAGTCTTACCAACTACTCTGTTTCTTACATGGGGCAACACATTGATATGCCCCCAAAGGAACTGGAGCTATTATATTTTATGGCAGCTTCTCCAAATCACGTATTTACCAGAGAACAACTTTTGGACCAGATTTGGGGATATGAATATATCGGCGATACCCGTACCGTGGATGTACATATTAAACGTCTGCGTGAAAAAATTAAAGACCATGCCTCCTGGCGCATTGCTACCATTTGGGGAATCGGATACAAATTTGAGGTAAAAGATTGATCATGAAACGAACAATTTATCTGAAATTTTTAATTGGCTATGCTATCTTTGGTGTGCTGTCCTATTTACTGATTGCTACTTATGTCCCTGCTTTTCTGACCAGGCATTTTGTACGCCAGCAGTCTTCTTCTCTTTATCAGGAAGCTGTGCTTATTGCAGATACCTATGCATCAAAGCTTTATACCAGTGAAATCTCTTTGGATACGGTGAAAAACCAGATTGATGCTCTTACCGTCTTTCTTGACGCGGACATATGGATTTTAAATCCCAGCGGCCGTCTCGTTTTGGACTCTGCTCATGCCTTGGATGTCGACCGCGTGCAAGTGATTGACCGCTTTGACCCCTCAAGCTTTGCAGGCAATTACTATACTATTGGTACCTTTTTTGACTATTTTGATGCAGATATGCTTAGTGTTATGGCGCCAATTATGTCCAATTATCAGGTCAATGGTTATGTAGTGATTCATGCTCCATACAATTCCATCATGGACAGTTGTTACAGTCTGCAGGGCTCCATTTTTATCTGCTTTGGTATTTTGTTTTTGCTGTCTTTGATTATTTTAATGTTTTTTACAGGCTTTGTGTATGTTCCACTTCGCAAAATCACCAAGGCCACAGAACAGTATGCCAGCGGTAACTACCGTTATGAGCTGCAGCCGGACAGCAGCGATGAAATCGGCTATCTTGCCAGCAACCTTTCTTTTATGGCCAAGGAAATTGCCCGCACAGAGGAGGACCAGAAAAAATTTGTTGCTAATATCAGTCATGATTTTCGTTCTCCCCTTACCTCTATCAGAGGCTATCTGGAAGCCATGTTGGACGGCACCATTCCTACCGAGCTTTACGAGAAATATTTACGCATTGTGCTCAATGAAACGGAGCGTCTGACCAAGCTGACTAACGGACTTTTACAATTAAACCACCTAAATACCAAGGGAATGCTTTTGGATAAAACCACCTTTGATATCAATAAGGTTATCCGGGACACCGCAGCCTCCTTTGAAGGAACCTGCACCAAAAAGAACCTGCGCCTGAATCTAATACTTACTGGTGAGGAAATGTACGTCCACGCCGACATGGTCAAAATTCAACAGGTGCTTTACAACCTTTTGGATAATGCCATTAAATTCAGCTTTCAGGATTCCTCCATCAAAATCGAAACTACCGAAAAGAAAAACAAGCTATACATTTCTGTGAAGGACTACGGCGTAGGCATTGCAAAGGACGAAATAAAGCTTGTTTGGGACCGTTTTTATAAAGCAGACGCCTCCCGCGGCAAGGATAAGAAGGGAACCGGACTGGGACTTTCCATTACCAGAGAAATTATTCACTCCCATGGCGAGAATATTAACCTGATCAGTACTCTGGGAGCCGGCAGTGAATTTATTTTCACCCTGCCGATCGTGGAAGTAGAAGAAGATTTTACTTAGCACAAAACTCTATAAATACAGACACACTTCCTTCTGCAGAACTTATTTTCAACAGTAAAGAAATGTGGCTCTTTTCTATAAACCAAAAATCCTTCTAAAGCAAACTTAGCTTTCACCCCTTGTCTGCTTTAGAAGGATTATGTTAATTCCTCTCTCTATCCTATTGTTTGTGTATTACCGCTGCATCTGCCATCTCGTGCAAACTCCGGTATCAACGTTTTTTGCAACTCTTTCGCTGTCTCCTAGCAAAATCCCTTTGTCACCAGATAGTCGTAGCTCATTTTCATGGATTCAAACGGGTCACGCTTGCAAACATCCTGCTCCACCAGTGCCCATCTTGCACCAGCCTCGTCACAGGCCTTGATAATATCATCCCAATCCAGGTTTCCTTCTCCAATTTCGCACATTTCTGTAGAATTATCCATATTGGCCTTTAAATCCTTGAAGTGAATTGCCATAGCTCTCTTGCCCAGGCCACGGATAAACTCTGCAGCATTCAGACCTGCCACCTGCACCCAGTATGTATCTACAATAAAATACACTGTCTCAGGGTCTGTCTCTGCAATCAGACGATCCATCATACGCTTTCCATCCACTTTTGCAAATTCAAATGCATGATTGTGGTAACCGAAATACAGGCCTGCTTCGCTGATTTTCTTTCCGATCATATTGATATCCTTTATCAGCTTATCCAGTGCCTCGCTGCTCTCACGGCATTCCATAGGCACCCAGCCCAAACCGCAAAGCTCACAACCTAATGTTTTATTATATTCGATCACTTCATCGATATTATCTAAGAAATCACCCAAGCTCTTGTGGGTCACTACTACTTTTAAGCCATATTTATCCAGAATTGGCTTCATGTCTGCCGCTGCTAAAGGAGTACCGGAAATTTGAACCAGCTTATAACCTATTTCCTTTACCTTACGGCAGGTTTCGTCAAAGTCCTCAATAGTAGTGACAAAATCTCTTAACGTATAATATTGTGCACCTATCTGTCTGTCCATTTTATTTTCTCCTATTACAACATCCTGTGGATTAATATGTCTTGCTGTTATCTACGATAATCTCAGACTCTTTCTTTACAACAGTGGAGTTTTGGATTTTGTCCTGTAAAAGCTCGTAGAATCTATCATCCGGGAAGTTCTTTACATCTACCGTTTCTCCGGTCCATGCGCTTAAATGGATCGCATTGGAAATGGTAAGTCCGTTAATACCTTCGACACCCGGTGAAAGAAACTCTGTGCCTCTCAGTACGGCAGAAGCAAAATTATTGAAAATACCCACGTGCTGTGGACCACCGGAAAAATCAGCAGGAATGTTACATTCCCAGCACTCCGGCTTACCAAACGGCAGTGTATTTACCTTATTGTGCTCTCTCTCGGAGATCACGTTTCTATTGAAAACGATTTTATTATTTTCTACTACCAGCTTACCCATGTCACAGGAAATCTCCAGGCGGTTTGTGCCCGGTGCTTCTCCTGTGGAAGTGATATACTGTCCGGTGGTACCATTGTCATATTCAAAGAAAGCCATAACATCATCTTCTACCTCGATATCATAGTACTTACCGAAGCTTGCTTTTGCAAAAATCTTGTCCGGCATGCCAAACAGCCACTGCCATAAATCCAGCTGATGAGGATTCTGATTGATCAAAGCACCGCCGCCCTCAGTTTTCCAGGTAGAACGCCAGGTACTGCTGTCATGGTAAGCCTGTGGTCTGTACCAGTCAGTAATAATCCAAGTGATTCTCTTGATATGACCCAACTGTCCGCTCTGAATCATTTCACGCAGCTTCTGATAAACAGGGTTTGTCCTCTGATTGTACATGATACCGAAAAGCTTGTCAGACTTTGCTGCCGCCTCGTTCATTGCCTTTACCTGCTTGGTATAAACGCCGGCAGGCTTTTCTGTAATAACATGGAGGCCATGCTCAAAAGCCTCTATGGCCAGTGCAGGATGGTCATAGTGATAAGTAGCGATAACAACCACATCGATCAAGCCGCTTTTAAACATATCTGTTGCATTGTCAAATACAGGAATGTTCGGATACTGCTCCTTTACTGCCTCCCGTCTGGCAGGGGAAATATCGCAGATCGCAGCAATTTCCATATCCCTTACTTTGCCTTCGGTAATATTGTGCACATGTGCTGTACCCATATTACCGAAACCGATTACACCTAATCTTAATTTGCTCATAATACTTTTCCTTTTATTCTTATTTTTAGCAATTTATAAAACTGTATGGTCTCCTGCCAAAACACAGTTTCACTAATGTCAGTTTTTATTTTATTACTCGCTCTAAAATCTCACAAAGGGCCTGATGCGCTAATATAAAGGTACCTTCTCCACTCTTTGGAAGCTTTTCCATCTTGTCATCCAGCTCCAAATCCGCAAGCCCTTCGAAGCTGCCTAAGTGCGGCTCTAAGCTTACAAAGCCGTCATAGCCTTTGTCAAACAAACTTTTCAAAACATATTCTACATTGCCGTCACCGGAACCTGCCGGAACTACCCTGTCGTCTGCCTTCATGGCATCTTTGATATGTACGTATGCTATATAATCCTGCAACATATCATATGCATACTTGGTATCCTGATCACTCTGCACAAAATTGGCCGGGTCAAATACTGCTTTAAAATGCTCACAGGACAGCTCCTTCATTAAATCAAGACATCTGTCTGCAGTATCTCCGTAAATATCCTTTTCATTTTCATGGAGAAGAATCACATTCTGCTCCTTTGCATAGGCAATCATTCTACGAAGATTGGTCAAAACCTGTGCTCTTTCCTCATCCGTCCAAACCTGACCACCTTCATGATAGAAGCTGAACATACGAATATACTTGGTATCCAGCATCTGTGCAATGCGAACCACTCTTACAAATTTTTTGAAATGAGGCTCAAAATCTTCCTCCAGCTTTATCTTGCCGATTGGAGAACCGATAGAAGAAGCCTTGATTCCATGACGGTCCATTTTCTCCTTAAGAGCTGCCACTTCCTCATCTGTTAATGTAGAAATATTTTTGCCATCGATTCCTCTCGGCTCAAAATAACCGATATCCAGCTTATTTAATACCTGGAATTGCATGTCTGTATTTTCTGAAATTTCATCAGAAAAACCACTTATTTTGTTGTAAATCACAACGTCACCCACCTTTCCTTTTCCGTATGTTAGGTATTTGCTATTACCTGCTATTGCTCAGCATTGCAAGCACCCGTTCATATGTGACGGACATGCCAGCATATGCTCCTATAGGTTTCTGTAATGCTGCATATATCTATATTAACACAATTAATAACATGATACATTCTATTTTTTGTCCAAAACATTGCGGAAATTGCTCTTTTATGATATGATACTTGCAATTAATATGCTTGTCAGGTCAGCTGCAAATGTAAACCTACCATATAGCAAAAGACCACTATACCGTATCCCTTTGCCATATGAAATCGCACTTTTTAATTTACATTTCCTGCTTGTACAGAAAGGATTGTTATATGGAAGCAAAGCACTATACTATAGATGAAGGGTTTACCCTGCTGCCGTCCAATACACTTTTTCAATTGCACACCCATGATGAATATGAGATTTTTCTCTTTTTGCAAGGAGATGCCAATTATATCGTTGAAGACAAAAGCTATCCCTTGAACCCTTATGATATTATCGTTATTAGAAAAAATGAATTACACCGTATATATCATAACAGCTCTGCTCCATACCACCGTCTTACCATACATATTTCTCCTGCTTTTTTCCAGGAAAATAACTGTACCGACTATGAAGAGCCATTTTTAAACACTTCTACGGCTTCCGGCAATAAAATACCTGCAAACATTGTGCGTTCCAGTGGTCTATATGACGCATTTTTAAGATACAAGAAATACTCCGACAACCTGACTACAGGTGCAGATACCCCTATACTTACAGCTATAATTATTGAAATCTTATATCTGGTAAATCAGATTACTTTTGTTCCTGCAGCTGATTCTTCTAACAGTACCTTAAAAGATATCATTGCTTATCTGAATGAACATTTTACGGAGGATGTTACGCTGGATATGCTGGAAGATATGTTTTATATATCGAAATATTATCTATGCAGGACATTCCGCAAGGCTACCGGCCTTACCGTGCATGAATACATTTGCTTAAAACGACTGGCTCTTGTACGTGACTTAAAAAACAGTGGCATGAGCATCAGTGATGCCGCTTTCCAAGCCGGTTTTCACGATTACTCTGCTTTTTACCGAGCTTACAAAAAGGCATTCGGCCCGGCACCGGGAAAGAACCTATAAAGGATATGAAAAATATTTCAATAATGCTTTTAAATGTCAAATAATAATATATTAATATAAAAGGTTCTTCCGAATAGAACGGTCGCCTTGAAATTTAATTGGTTACAAAAAGTAACTGTTCAGTTTCTCAAGCTAATAAACTGCGTACAATGTTAACAAATTATTTTCACCGACTCAATAGAAATGTCTATTTCCACTGTAATCTGTGCAGCTCCCCTTCTAATTGCATGGACTGGAAATCCTGCTGACGCAGTGCCTCATATAGGCAGATTGCTACTGAATTGGACAAGTTTAGGGAACGAATATCCGGAAGCATTGGAATCCGAATGCAGGTCTCTTCATATTCCACCAGAATTTCCTCCGGAATACCGGCACTTTCCTTACCAAACATAATAAAATCGTCAGGTCCATATGACACATCACTGTACACATGCTTGGCCTTTGTGGTAGCCATCCATATTTTCGCTCCTGGATTCTTTGTCAAAAAATCCTCAAAATTCACATAACGATACAACTGCACATGCTGCCAATAATCCATGCCGGCACGCTTTACGCTTTTATCGTCTAACTTAAATCCCAACGGGTCAATTAAATGAAGCTTGGTTCCGGTAGCCACACAGGTTCTGCCAATATTAGCAGTATTCTGTGGAATTTCCGGCTGATGTAAAATGATATTCATACTATTTCCTCTCGTTTCCTACCTTTTTATTTTATCGATCTCGTCTGTCTTGGGTCTCTCCAGATACCTGGTTTCCTCGCCGTCAGGACCACGGTTCACAATGGCCTTGTCGTTATTGTCGGTGAGTTTACCAATGACCTCTGCGGAAATACCTTCTGCAAAAAGTGCCTCCACCAGAGCTTCACCATTCTCAGTCACCATCAAAAGGGCACCACCACTTAAAAGCTCATAAGGATTTAATCCGAAGGCTTCACACACCTCTATGGTTTCCTGTTTTACAGGGATCTTCTTCAGGTCAATACTAATGCCTCTCTGTCCGATATCTGCCAATTCCCAAAGCGCTCTGAAAATACCACCGCCGGACACATCATGCATAAAGCAAACACCGGCCTTCATGGCTATTCGGGCCTCCGGTACCACAGACATATATTTATCAAAGGTAACTGCCTCCGCTACAAATCTTTTGGGTAACCTTTTTTCCAGATCCTCTCTTCGCTGTGCTGCGATCTGCGCTGTCCCCTGCAGGCCTATCCATTTGCTCACTACCACATCCATACCCGGCTTTAGAATCTTAGGCTGATATCCGGCAGCACAACCGATTGCTGTTACCGTGGCAATAGTCTCTGTTACATGGTCACTTACAGTAGTATGACCGCCTAAAATGGCTATACCGCAGGCATCTGCATATTCCCGGGCGTCTTCCATCATATGCTTCAGCTCTGATTCATATACTGTCTCCGGCAAAATCAGTGCAATCTCTACGCCGAAAGCCTCTGTACCACTGCAGATAAGATTGTTGCAGGCATTTATCATGGCCTCTACCACAATTGCACGACGACGACCAATAGCAACTGCCGCTGCAGAACCAATACACGTTCCCTTCTCTGAAACGGCAAAAAGGGCGCAGTCCGCCCCTACCTTTGCCTCTGTCAGAAGATGACCTATTCTGTTCTCATCTGCCTGATCTTGTTTATAATTTTCTTGTACGTATTTTAACACGGAACGCTTCAATACGCTCTCAGATACTTTACCAATGTTCATGTTATAATATCCTTTTCTGAACTATTCTGTAACCGGTGGCGCCAAAATAGCTGCTATTACATTCTGCACATGGTCAATATTACCGCTGGCTACAGCTGCGTTCATCTGTGCAAGTACTCCGGAATCGGTGGTGTACATTCCCACCGTAGCCATCCGGGCAACGGCTCTGTAATTACTGCTGTTTACCAATTCTCGGCTCTTCTCTATCCCATCCACCTTGACTACCTTCCAAAGCTTTGCCTTGTAACCGGTGTAGGCACTGGAAACTACAATATCGCCCACCGGCTTGGTGCCATCTACATGAATCACATCCGGTCCCGGATTGATTACCTCCAAGGTTTCTGATATAAACTCTACCGTTCTGTTGGATGGTCTGGTCTCTTTACCGTATACATTTACAATCAGTAAATTATCCCTATTTACATAGGCCTCAATATAAACCGGAATATCCAGATTGTTTTTGAAGCGGAAATCTTTGCCTGCTGTCTCCGCCAAAGTAGCATCAGAAGATATCGGCACATACCCTACAATCATAGAATGGTTGTAGCGCATGGTAACTTCTAATTCTGCCCGCAGTACAGCATTGTACAAGGTGGAGGACACCTGACAAATACCGCCACCCACGTCATCTACTAACTTGCCGCCGCTGTAAGATTTGCCCATAGCATAACCATTGGCCACCGTATAAGGCGCACAATAGGCATCAAAAGAAAACTCCTCCTCGGGATATAAGGTAATACCATCAATCAGCTTAGCACCATTTGAAATATTAGCAACTTTTTCCGCAGTACCGCCTGCAAAGGAACTGGTGAAGGTACCGATAATATCCTGAACCTGCTCTAATTCCTCTACCGTGCCCTTAGGCTCAGTTACTTCTACCTGTAAGTTTAATCGAGTCTTATTAAAGTCCCATTCCGTATTTAAAAATGCAGCGATTTCCTTTGCAGATGTCTCTGCGTCTACCGCATAACCGGTTGCTCCATCCTTTACCTGAAAGGCATTGTCCTTACGCACAAGAGACAGATGTACTACCTCCTGATCATACTGAGTCATCTCACCACGAATATATTCTGCAATCTCAGCTTCGTCAAAGGAGATTTCTATTTCATAATTGACCGGATTACGCTCTAGCTCCTTACGAAATTTATAACGGTCTACCACATGACCCTCTCTTCCAATCTCCATCAATTCACTGACAAGCTCCGGATTGCTCCACTCTCCCCCAAGCAGCCCGGCGCTCACCTGCACCTCTGCCACATCATCGTATACAACAGTTAGAAGGGTCTGGTCCTCCAGAACCTGATACACGTAATTTTCCAGCTTTGCCTGGGCAGCAGCCTCCGTCAAGCCAGACATATCCATTCCTTCTACATAGATGCCTTTGAGAATAGTCTGTTCGCTGTCCGCCTGAGCATCTATCGCTCTCTTAGACAGCATGCATACTACACCCAACATGCCTGCTGCCATACACAGCAGTAACTTTCCTGATAAAATTTTCTTCATACCTTAAATAATCCTTAAAATAAATATGCCATGGATGGTAATACCATCGCTACTACTAATAATACGCAAATAATTCCGGCAATAATCCGTTTTGTTTTCTTATTATGTAAATTCATCATAATCCATTCCTCCATATATAAATCAAACTATCATACAATCATTAAGAAGTTATTATAGCAGAGTTTTTTGGTATTTGCAACCCGGAAGTCAGCCTCTTAATTTCAAATGATATTTCTCAATAAACCGACTGGCTTCTCCACGGCTCATGGCATTTAGATCCCGGTCTAATACAATCCCCAGCCTGTCACAACATCTCACAATCTGCTCCTTTTGTGCAATGGTAATGGGCTGCTCTCTCTTTACATTGCAGCAAAGAGAGGCGGGTAAAAAGACCCTGCTCCCCTCTATCGTAGCCCTTTCATAAAAAAGTCCACATAAAACATCATACAACCTGCTGGTAGCCAAAGCATCCCCCAAAGCTCTGTGTGCTGTATGCGCAATCTGATAATGCTTACACAAAAATTCTAAACTGCGGCTTTCCAGTTCCGGCAAATATTTCCGGGCAATTTTCAGAGTATCCAGTCCCTGCTTTTCAAAGGAAAGTCTTTCATTCACCATAGCCCGTTTCAAAAAACCATAGTCAAAGGATAAATTATGCCCCAGTATAGGCAGATCACCGCAAAATTCTTGAAATCCCGGCATAGCTTCCTTGGCAGTAGGCGCATCCGCTAACATCTCATCGGTAATACCCGTCAAAGCTACAATCCGGGCTTCCAGCTTTCGTCCCGGATTTATAAAGCTCTGAAAACGCTCTGTCATTTCACCGTTTATCACCTTCACTGCGCCGATTTCTATTATTTTTTCTACCTTTGGATTTAATCCTGTGGTTTCTACATCCACACAAACATAATCTTTTATCATAGTTATCCACTTTTCTCCACACACTCATGCTTTCAGGCGTAGGTGCATATTCTCCTGCCTTTTGTGCAGACACATTCTTTAGGCCACCCTTGTAGGTTCTTTTATCCTATCTCTCTGTGCAGGCGCTTACTTCCACACTTTTCTTAGGTGCATTTTTTCGCTTTTCTTAATCTGTCTCATACGTGCCTTATAATCCGGGCATATGTCTGCCAAAAAACACATCTCGCACCTTGGATTAGGGGCCTTGCAGATCTCTCTGCCCAGCCGGATAATGTGTATGTTCCACAAAATCCATTTATCCTTAGGCAAGGCCTTCATCAGTTCAAATTCCACCTTCACCGGGTCGTCGCTTTTGGTAATGCCAAGCTTTTTACTAATGCGCTTCACATGGGTATCCACTACCACACTTGGCTCGTGAAAAATATTACCCCGCACTACATTGGCTGTTTTGCGGCCCACACCTGCCAAATTGGTCAAAGCTTCCAAATCGTTGGGAACCTCTCCGCCATGCCTTTCAATCAGCTGATTGCAGCAGGCAATGATGTTTTTGGCCTTATTATGATAAAAACCGGTAGAATGTATGTCCCGCTCCAGCTCCTTTAAATCTGCTGCCGCAAAATCATAAACTGTACGATACTTTTGAAATAAATCCTTTGTAACGATATTCACCCTGGCGTCCGTACACTGGGCCGACAGCATGGTTGCAATTAGCAGCTGCAGTGCATTTTCATGATGCAAATAACAGACATATTCCGTACCATATTGACTTTCCAGCCGTTCGATTACTTCTTTTGTATGTTTATTCATATCCTACTGCTCCTCTCTCTGAGATAGCGTGAGGATGCAGTAGCGCGGGAGCCGGAGTAAAATATATTTCGGCGCCAGCACCACTACATCACAACGCTACTCCAATACATATACTGTAGCTTCTTTCGTGATAGGACTTCTCACCTGATAATCAAACAATACCTTAACCGGTTCCCCCAATGCCACAAAAGCTCTGGCCCGCTCTACGTCCCACACCGGATACCGAAACCATTCCAAATGCGTCATTTTACTGATTTGCTTCGTGTCATATGCCTCATAATGAGGAAGCAGACCTCTTATCATCTCTTCTTCTGCAAAAAATGCATGAAAGGCATTTTTATATGGGGCAATATCTGACCCAAACTCCGGCCTGGACTTGGCATTTTCTCTTAAATATATATCATAAGTAAGACTCTCCCGGTATAATGGTTCTCTGTCCGGATCTATGCTCTTTGCAAATGCTAAAAGCACCTGATATCGATAGCTTCTGGCCGGTGACTGGACAAAATACCCCTGTGCCTCATAATAATCTGCCAACGCTTCATATAAATAAAAGGGATTATCATAATGCTGTTCTAACAGTGGCAGCGTGTGGGTAAACTGATTGGAATTATAATAAAGCTCTACCATTTCTTCCACTTGTTTTAATCGTAACACATTTTCATAGCTTAGCCAATCGGTAAATAATACCTCATATGGTGCACAACTTAAATATTGAAGCCCATAATCCCCTGCTTTTTCGTACATATAAGAGCCCTTTAAAACCTTTAAAAAGCCCAGCTGCAGTTGTTCAGGCTTCATAGCATACACCTCTCCAAAGGAATGGGCAAAGCTATTATAATCCTCATACGGCAGACCCGCAATTAAATCCAGGTGTATATGAACATTACCCCCTGCATGAATCCGCTCAACAGTACTTTTCAGCTTATCCATATTGGTAAACCTACGGATTTCCTTTAATGTCTGTGGGTTGGTGGTCTGTACCCCTATCTCTAACTGCACCAGTCCCGGTCGCATACGATTCAACAAATCCAGCTCTTCTTCATCCAGGATATCTGCAGCTACTTCAAAATGAAAATTTGTGACACCATTGTCATTTTCAAAAATATACTTCCATACTGCCTTTGCGTGCTTGTGGTTACAATTAAAGGTTCTGTCTATAAATTTTACTTGCGGAACCTTTTGGTCCAGGAAAAACTGCAGTTCCTTTTTAACCAGAGAACTATCCCGCAAACGCACCCTTTTGTCAATGGAGGACAAGCAGTAGCTGCATCGAAACGGACAGCCTCTGGAAGATTCATAGTATACGATACGATTCTCAAAGTCATTTAATGTGTCTGTATTGCCTGCAGCGTATAAAAAAGGTACCTTGGAAAAATCCATAGCTTCCCTTTCCTTCGTATATCCCGTAGAAAGTAGCAAGCCGGGAATGTCCTCCAATGCCTGTTCCTTTTCCTTTAAATAATATTGCAGCAATGCAAGGAAGGTTTCTTCCCCTTCCCCTACCATAATACCCTTTATGAAAGGAAACTGTCTCATTAGCCCTGAGCACTCAAAACTAACTTCCGGTCCCCCCAGCCACAGCTCCGTCTCAGGCAAAAGCTTATGTACCTCCGGTAAAAGATTCTTTACCAGGTCAATGTTCCATATATAGCAGGAAAACCCTATTACATCCGGCTTTCTCTTGTAAATATCAGCCAATATGTCATCCATGCGATGATTGATGGTGTACTCTCCCAGTCCAATAAAAGGTGCATATTGCTCACCGGCATATGCCTTCAAACTGTATATACCGGGATTTGAATGTATATATTTGGCATTAAATGCCGCCAGAAGAAACTTCATGCTTCACACCCTTGTCTTTCTTTTACTTTCTTGTGCACAATCCCTTTTTCAGTTAAATACTTGTTTTGTATTTTCTTAAATCTTCAAAATTTCCAACAGCTCTCTCAAATTGCGGATTTCGTAATCTAACTGCAGCCCGGAGGTATTTTCCAGTCCCTTTGGATTGTACCAGCAGGTCAAAATACCGGCATTTGCGCCGCCCTGCATATCGCTGGTCAAAGAGTCTCCTATAATAATGACCTCATCCTTTTCATATGTCCCAATCTCTGCCCATACCGCCTCAAAGAATCCAACCATGGGCTTTTCAATACCGATTTCATCGGAAATAAAGGCCTTTTCCAAAAGCTTGTCCAGTCCGGAATTGGCCAACTTACGCTTTTGAGCCACACGAGTGCCATTGGTTACTGCATATTGCCTTACTTTACCCTGCAAAGCCAACACCACCTCCAGGCCATTGTCCTCAAAGCAAACCGTGTCTCCTAAGCGCACCTGATAATCTTCATTAAAAGCAGCCGCTTTTGTCACATCCAATCCCTGACTGCCGAAAAACTCTGCGAAACGTCCCACCAAAATCTCCGGCTTAGACATTTCTCCCCGCTCAAGCATCTTCCAATATTTGTGATTGATCTCCACATACTGCGCCAGCATCTCGTCTGTGCACTGACCCAGGCCATGTATCTCAAAGCATTTACGAATTGCAGCCTTTTCTGCCGCCGCAAAGTTTAATAATGTACCGTCTATATCCCACAAAACTACCTTGATATTGCTCATCGTAACCTCTCTAACTGAATGTAAAAGTTTTAAAATACTTATGAATAAATGTTGCTATTGTTCCCGGATGGGACAATATCTCTTGTGTCGTACGAATCCACCTTACCGTCAGATTACTTACTGTGCAGAATCTGCCACTTCATCTCCGCAATTTCCCAGTCAGTCAAGGTATCAATATCCTGTACCTCCAGCTCGGACAGTTCTAACGGCAAAATATGACCGTTCCAAAAACCATTGTCCTGTTTATAGGCCTTTGTTTTAAAACAGTAAAACTGTCCTGCATCATGGTATTGCTTTTCCAAGTCCTGAGAGCGGGCGTACATATACTCCGGATAAGTAGGCACCAACATCCCGTCACGCATCACCACAGCTCTCTGAGGCGGAAAAGAGAATGCCACTACAGGAAATACCTTATCTGCGTCTGAAGCTTCCAACATATGCATTGCCGTCTTGATTCTCTCGCCACTGATAAAAGGAGCCGTAGGATACATACAGCAAAATGCATCAAATTCCTGCCCTCTCTTTGCATATTCTGCAAGTACCTCCTGCAGCACATCATTGGTGGTTGCAAAATCATTGGCTGTGGCCGCCGAGCGATAAAATGGCACCTTAGCGCCATATTTCTTTGCTATTTCTGCTATTTCCTCATCGTCAGTGGAAACCATGACCTCATCAAAAACACCGGCTGCCAGTGCGGCCTCAATGGAATATGCAATAATTGGCTTTCCACAAAAATCCTTGATATTTTTACGAGGGATTCTCTTGCTGCCCCCTCTGGCGGTGATGATGGCTAAACGTTTCATGACTTGTTCCTCTCACTTATACTCTTTTAGTTGTTTGGTAAACTCTGCAGCTGCCTGCCAGAGCATTATATACCTATTTAGTATACAACGAATCGAGTGTTCTCACAAGGCATTTATTTAAAATATGCCTGTACCCCAAAAACAAAGCGGGGTATCTAATATTACGCAAAAAGGGCTTGCCTATATAGAATAAAGCGGCCAAGTCCTCTTCGAACTTCCTAAATACCTCAATCCCCACAGGACCTGTTCCGCTCCCAGTGTGAATGTGCAGCTGTGAAGCAGCCTTCCTTAGCACATTCTGCACATCCTCGCGGAGCTTTATTATTACACAGGAAGGAGTACTTTCCTGTGTAATAATAAAAAGCCAAGTTGGACAACCATACGTGGCACAACTTGGCTTTTCTTATGCATTTATCTCACATGCTTATTTATTTCTCCAACTTTCCAAGGAATTCCTTCATACGCGTATTCTCAGAATGGAATACCTCATCCGGGGTACCCTCTTCCACAATGACACCATGCTCCATAAAAATAATATGGTCTGCTACATTGCGGGCAAAATTCATTTCATGGGTAACAATGACCATGGTCATATGCTCTGCCGCCAGGTCTTTTATAACCTTCAAAATCTCACCGGTAAGCTCCGGATCCAATGCAGAAGTGGGTTCATCAAAGAATAAAATCTTTGGGTTTAATGCCAAGGCTCTTGCAATGGAAACTCGCTGTTGCTGCCCACCGGAAAGCTGGAACGGATACTGCTTCTCCTTGTCCTCCAGTCCCATCTTGCATAAAAGCTCCTTGGCCGCCTGCTCTACCTCTGCCTTGTCACGCTTCTGCACCATAAGGGGTGCATGGCAAATATTCTTCATAACCGAAAAATGAGGGAATAAGTTGAAATTCTGAAAAACCAGACCGAAATACGTCTGAATTTTCTTTAATATTTCCGGCTTAGCATAAACTGCATTACCATTCTGGTCATTCCATACAGCCTGCTCACCGCAATACGTCATCTCGCCCCCATCCATTGTCTCCAAAAGAGTTGCACAACGCAAAAGCGTAGACTTACCGGAACCGCTTGGACCGATAATCGCTACAACCTGCCCTTCCTTTACACTCAGGGAGATATCCTTTAATACTTCCACGTCCCCAAAATTTTTGCGGACATGCTTCATTTCCAATAAATACATACTCCCCTCCTGTTAGCGGTAATAGCTCAATTTCTTCTCAATATGTTCAAAGGTAACAGCAACTACCAGATTAAATATGTAGTAGAAAATACCTGCCACAACAAAAGGCATCATACTGGTCTCTGCTGCTGCAATCTGCTTGGTAAGAGTAAACATTTCAATTACAGACAAGGTATATGCAAGGGAAGTGTCTTTTACCAGTGTAATGGTCTCATTGGCCACCGGCGGCACAATGCGCTTCACTACCTGGGGCATTACGATATAGATAAAGGTCTGCACCTTATTGTATCCCAAAAGCTTAGCAGCTTCATACTGCCCCACCGGAATCGCTTCAATACCTGCTCTGTAAATCTCTGCAAAATAGGCTGCATAATTAATTGCAAAACCAACCAACACTGCTGTCATCTTGTAACCGGAACTGATCTGCATATTAAATAAAAACCATGGTCCAAAATAGATAACCAACAACTGCAGCATCAATGGCGTTCCTCGCATAATGGATATAAATACCTTGGTCGGAAAGCGTATAATAAAATGCTTTGACATGCGTCCAAATGCAACAAACAAACCTAATATCAAAGAAAAGAACAAGGTGCAGAAAAATATTTCAATGGATACCAGCATACCTTCTGCCAGGCGCACACACATACTGGCAAAATAGTTCGCAAAATTCACTATCCCTTCTACCAGCTCTGCAAATGTCTCCCTAAGTCTTACAGTAAATAATCCTATTTCAAAAATGTTTAAGTTATACAAAATATCCATGAAATGTGTCATAAATCCTCACAAACTAATTATTTACCCAGGCATACAGCATCAGACAAGCCCCACTGTTCTGCAATTGCAGTAAAGGTACCGTCTGCTACCATTTCATTAATGGTCTTCTGAACCTGATCTCTTAATTTCTCATTGCCAAGCTTAAAGCCTACACCATACTGCTCAGACGCAATAACTTTCTCTAAAATAACGAACTTGTCGCCTCTGGATGCTACCTGATACTGTGCTACACCGATATCCATTGCAACAGCATCTGCTGCACCTGCTTCCATATTTAAGAAAGCGGTATTGTATTCCGGAACCTGCTGTAATTCCTTAAAAGTTGCTGCGAATGCCAGCATAGCCTCTGCTGCTTCTTTTTCTTCTGCAGTTGCATCATCAGCAATTTCCGGCTGCAAAGCATGTAATGCACTGGAATCAGCCTGTACTAATACTACCTTTCCGGCTAAATCTTCAAATTCTTTGATTCCACTGTTTGCTGCAACTACAAATACCTGAGAGTTATCAACATATGGATCGCTCCATGTGTATTTATCTTCACGACCGTTAATCGTAAAACCATTCCAGATACAATCAATAGCACCGGAATTTAATTCCATATCTTTTGCATCCCAGTCAATCGGAGTCTTTACTAATTCCCAGCCATTTCTCTTACAAACCTCTGCTGCCAAATCCAGGTCAAAACCAACGTATTCATTTGTTGCTTCATCAATATAACCATATGGTGGGAAAGAAGCATCAAAACCAACTACTAATTTGGTTCTCTTACCACTTGCATCGCCGCCGCAGGCAACCATAGATAATGCCATCATACCAACAAGTACTAGTGCTAATAACTTTTTCATAATCAATTCCTCCTGATTGGAGCCTATTCCCGGCTCCCATTTTGTCTCTTTCTATATACTACGCTTTAGCAAATTTCCAAAACACAAAATTTCCCACATGATGCTTTTGCACAGCCAAACCTTATGTTTTGAATACTTTGGTAGCTTTATTATAGTAGCATACTAAAGTATATGTGTCAAGCCCTTCCAGGCTTTCATTTACTTTTCCTTTTTCTGAATTCGGTGCTTATTCTTTGTTTCCCTCTGTCTTCTCATGTTTTTAATATTCCAGAGGTATATAAGAATTATATATATTACAGAGCAAAACAAAAAATTTATACTACAATAGGAAAGAGTAATATTACATAGGAAAGAAAGCTTTTCTATGTAAAAAAATACCAGAATTCCTTATATAAACTGAAATTCCGGTATTATATATTTTTATTTGATGCTTTTCTGTCCCATTACATCACAGCAGTTCGCTTTGAATTATTCCTTGCCACTCCAACAATACGTACAAAGCTTGCAAGGTTCAATGCCAATAGCTTCGATCACACCTTCCAGTGACTGGAACTCTATAGACGTGAAATGTAACTTCTTACAGATCATTTCGCGGAATTTCTTACCACGTTCTGTACTGCTGTCACTGTATTCATCGATATATTTCAGTCCTTCTTCGCCCTCCAGCTCCACGATAACCTGTCTGGATAACAGATCCATTTCGCTGTTATTTCTGGAGAAGTCCAAATACTTACAGCCATACATAATCGGAGGACATGCGGAACGAATATGCACTGACTTGGCGCCATTCTCATAAAGAAACTCCACGGTTTCTCTCAGCTGGGTACCTCTTACAATAGAGTCGTCCACAAACAGCAGATTCTTGTCCGTAATCAACTCATGTACCGGTATCTGCTTCATCTTGGCTACCTTCTGGCGCTCGGACTGCTTGGAAGACATAAAACTTCGCGGCCAGGTCGGTGTATATTTAATAAAAGGTCTCGCAAACGGAATATTGCTGGCATTGGCATATCCAATTGCGTGAGGAGTACCGGAATCCGGCACGCCACAAACATAATCAACGTCATCAAAAGCACCTGTTTCTGCGTCATGCTTGGCCATAATTTCGCCATTACGACAACGCATTACCTCTACATTCTTGCCTTCGTAATTGGACGTAGAATATCCATAATAAGACCAAAGGAAAGAACAAATCTTCATCTCTGTACCCGGCTTCTGCAGCTGATTCACTCCATCCGCAGTAATCTCTACGATTTCCCCAGGTCCCAATTCTTTGTAATCTGCATAGTCCAGCTTCTTGTATGCAAAGGACTCAAAGGATACACAGTATCCGTCTTCTCCTTTACCTACCAACATAGGCAAACGTCCCACTTTGTCTCTGGCTGCAATAATAGCACCGTCACTCTTTAAAATCAGTATAGACGCAGTGCCTTCTATGGAGTTTTGTACGAATTTTATACCATCCAAAAAATTGCTCTGCTGACTAATCAGTGCTGCCACCAATTCTGTGGAATTTACCTTGCCGCCGGTCATTGCATCAAAATGACCCCCGCTAAAATTTAAGTATTGGTCAATTAAGGAATCATAATTATTAATAGCACCAATCACACAGATTGCATAAGTCCCCAGCTTGGAACGTATCAAAAGCGGCTGCGGATCTGAATCGCTGATACAGCCGATAGCAGATACACCCTTCATATCATCAAAAATGTGCTCAAATTTGGTTCTGAAAGGTGAGTTTTCTATATTATGAATCTTACGCTGTAAGCCAATAGTGGCATCGAATACTGCCAATCCGGCTCTTCTGGTACCTAAATGGGAATGATAATCCACGCCAAAGAAAACATCGGTCATGCAATCTCGTTTGGTTGCTACACCAAAAAATCCACCCATACCTATCTCCTATATTTCTTATGCAAAAAAGAGTTCAGAAAGAGTCATTGGATCGATATATTCTCCATCCTTGTAAACACGCATGTTACCGGATGCAATTTCATCGATTAACATTACATCACCATTTGAATCATAACCAAATTCAAACTTAATATCGTAAAGAACAAGACCTTTTTCCTTTAAATCATCTGCAACAATCTGGGTAATCTTCTGAGTCATAACCTTGATGTCATCATACTGCTCTGCAGTCATAACGCCCAAGTCAACCAGACCATCTTTTGTTACAAGCGGATCTCCTTTTTCATCGTTCTTGAAGGTCATTTCTACGTATGCAGGTAAATCAGCACCTTCTTCAATATAATCACTGTAACGACGGAAGAAGCTTCCTACAGCTTTGTGACGGCAGATAACCTCTAAGCCCTTTCCGAATACCTTGCCAGGAAGAACTTCCATAGTAGTATCTTCAAGACTTGCATTTACATAATGTGTCTTAATGCCTGCTGCATTTACCTTCTCAAAGAAATAAATAGACATACGAAGATTTACATCACCAACACCGTCAATTGTAAGACCTACTGAATTTTCGCCCGGATCAAATACTCCGTCTTTTCCTGTACAGTCATCTTTAAACTTTAAAAGATAATTACCGTTTTCAAGTGCAAATACGTCTTTTGTCTTTCCTGTGTAAACCAGTTTCTTTTCCATGCTTTTGTCTCCTTTTCCATCATACAGTTTAGCTTTTTCATTAGCCTTACTTCTTAATAATACTCCAAAATATGGCATTTGTCTATAAAAATACATCAAGGAATATACTTCATAGAATTCCAATATATCATGTCTATGAAATAAAAAGGGCACACTACTCCCTTATGAGAATCAGTGTGCCCAGACGGTCGGCTAATTGGGATATAAATCCCTCTCATCCCTTGTTCCTCTGTGGTTCTCCACTTTTTCCGTCAGTTGCAAGGAATGCTTACATATTATCAATAGCACAATTTTTCTGCATGGTCAAGATAATTCTTGACACTTTTTTTCATGTTTTTCATAAAATACAATTCCTTTGACCACTGCATCTGTACTGATTGAATTTATGCTGATAGTTGCTTCATTTAGTGACCAAACACTCCTTTATAGACTTCTCAGGGAAACATTTGTTATCTATGGTTGTTTACTCACTTTACATTTTTAGTTGTTTTTATCTGTATTTCTCCGCCTGTAAACGGAACATCTCCGCATACTTTCCGTTTATCTGCATGAGAGATTCGTGGGTACCCTGCTCTTTGATTTCACCATTTTCCAGCATATAGATTTTGTCCATAAATCGAGTGGTGGACAATCTGTGGGAAATGATAATAACGGTAACATCTCCTGCCAATTCAGTTACTGTTTTATTTAACTGATACTCGGCAATAGGATCCAATGCGCTGGACGGCTCATCCAAAATAATAACTGCAGGATCTGCATACAATACTCTGGCCATGGCTAACTTTTGTGCCTCACCACCGGATAAATTGGTTCCGTCATCTGCGAATTCCTTTGTGAGCTGAGTGTCATAACCTAGGGCCATATTTTTAAATCTATCTGTAAATCCTACCTTTTCCAATGCCGCATCAGCTCTATTGGTATCCAGCTCTACATCATCCATAGAAATATTGCTTCCTACATTTGCTGCAAAAATCTCAAAATCCTGGAATAATGTACCAAATTGCTTGTGGTAATCCCCCAGCTTGTAATTTTTGATATTTTCACCTCCATAACTGATGGTACCGCTGTCAGGGTCATATAACCTTAAAATAAGTTTAATTAAAGTAGACTTGCCGGCACCATTAAAACCTACCAATGCAATCTTTTCACCCTTTTTGATTTGCATAGAAATATTCTTTAATGTAGGCTTACTGTTGCCTTCATATGTAAAGGATACCTGCTCTAAACATAAATCACCTGCTTTTGGAACATCCAATTTACCACTTTCTATAGCAGGTTCTGTCTCCAAAAAGGTACGAAGCTTCTCGATATACATACTATGCTCCTGCAGCTCCGGTATTTTACGGGTTACTACATACAAATCGCTTTTTAATCGATTAGCTGAATTATAAACCGCTAACAGACCACTTAATCCAAAGAGATTTTGCACAAGGGCTCTGTAAAATAGATAAATCAGGTAGGCGCCTGTGTAAATCACATTATTCACACCGGACATAGCGGCATCTGCTCCAATCAACCCCGGTGCATGCTTGCCTGCCACCCTTTTTATGGTGTCAGAAGATGTCTCAAAATCCTTGTCAAGCTTCTCTGACATATTGCTCATCTTCAAGTCTTTTACATAGTCAATCAGATAATACACTCTGCCGATATAATCTCTCTTGCGTGTATGTGGTAAAATTTCTTCCTCTCTGCGCATTCTTTTCTTGATGGCCACAGACTGACTAACCAGGGTCAATACAAGTACCAATGCTACTACAAGGAGTGATGCCTTATCTATAGAAATAACAAAAGCTCCTGCTACAATAGAACCTGCAATCTTACCAACCCATACTTTAAACGTATCAATGGTACCGGTGATATGTGATGGCGCCTTTTGCATGGCCCATACAAAATCATTATAAAACTCGGAATTGTCATATTTGGAGATATCCATAGCAATGGCTTTTTGATACAATTTAAGACGCACTTCTCGCCCTATTCTCGCTACTGCCTGAGGCCATACATATGAATCAATCAGCGTATTAATCATTAAATAGGCTGTGTTTAGACAAAGCATTGGTATTAGGAATTTTAAAATATCTACAAATGACCGCTGTTCCTCAATACATCCCACAATGTAAGGTAACAGCACTGCATACTCAATTACCAAAAATATATCATAGTATATATGCCTGAAAATGGTCCAAATTGTATATCCCGGAGCCACTTTAAAATGCCACTTCATGGCAAACAATGTGTTTTTAATAATATTTTTGTTTTTATTTTTTTGCTTCTGCATCATGTTTGCCCTCCGTTCTCAACTAGATAATTTTCTGCCTGCTTACGGAACATAGAAGCATAAGCACCATTTTTCTCCAACAACTCATTATGCGAGCCTTCTTCTAAAAGAATACCATTTTCAAACATAAATATCTTATCGCAGGAGGCTGCAGAAGAAAGTCGGTGGGAAACAATAACGGAAAGCTTCTCCTTGCTTTCACAAAGCCTGTTGATGGTCTCAAACATTTTATATTCAGCAATTGGATCTAATGCACTGGAAGGTTCGTCCAAAAGTACTACCGGGCTGTTTTTTGCAAAGGCTCTGGCAATAGCAATCTTTTGCTTCTCACCACCGGAAAGCTCTGCTCCCTTCGGATCAAACTCACGGGTTAATATAGTATCTGAACCTTTTTCCAGGGTTACAATCTTCTCCCATACATCACTGTCCTTAAGTGCATCATCTGCTACCTGTGCCTCTTTTTCAGAAACGACTTCCTTTAATAAAACATTTTCCTTTACGGAAGCAGAGAACATAGCAAAATCCTGAAAAGCTATTCCTATCAGCTTTCTGTATTCTTTTATATCTAATTCTCTAATATCCGTGCCATTTAAATAAATTGCACCCTCCGTAGGATCATAAAACCGCAGTAACAGTTTAAACAAAGTGGATTTTCCACTACCATTAATCCCTACCAGTGCATGCTTTATACCTTTTTTTAATGTCAAATTAACATTTTTCAGTGCCGGTCTGTCCTGTCCCGGATATGTAAAGGCTACATTGCAAAACTTTATTTCTTCGACTGTCTGTTCAGGCATCTTACCCCCTGCATTTTCATCAATGTTCGGTGTATAATTCAGGAAATTCTTTAAGTTCTCAATAAACATGGAATTTGTACTTGCCTGTGCAACTGCTTCTGCAAAATCCTTTATCATCCAGCTTACGCTGGTAATTGCATTGGCCAGCAAAATAAACTTGCTGAGACTAATTCGACCTGTAATAGCCAGAAAACCGCCGCAGCACCACATACCCATATTACTAAAGTCGTACATTAACCAGTCTCTGATAATTCTAATCCAACTTTTTTTTGCAGCATGCTTGTCCAAAACCTTAATAAAGCTGTCCACTGCCTGGATAAACATTTTTTCCAGATGACTGAATATATTGGTCAAACGTAATTCTCCTGCATATTTACGAAGATACACAACTCTGTCCGTATAATCCATCCGACGGCTAAAAGGAATCTGCTCATTATTGAGCTGATATTCCACTGCACTCAGCTTTTTACTAAAATACATATTAGAAAAAAACGGAAATGCAATAAAAATTAATGACCACCATGTAACACTGCACATAGATACAACCACATATACAGAAGACAACAAAGCTGCTGTCATATTAGCACAATTGGTTAATACCTTTGCAGCACGTGTTGTTGTCTCCGTAGCAGCCTTTGTATATGTATTATAAAACTCCGGAGTCTCATAACACGCCAAATCCATAGCCTTTGCTTTCTCAAACAACATTAGATTCAGGGAAAGATGAATGTCTGCATCCGTCTTGGGCTGATGGCTATTTCTAAACCAGGAACCATAAAGATCTGCCGCCAAATAACCTACAACTGCACAGGAAATAAATATAAATACCTCCTGAAAACTTCTTGTCTGCTCTTCACCAAAGAGATATTGGAAAAATACAACTGAAGCAAACGCCCACATGCCAAAGTCTATAAAAGAATTTAAAAAAGTATGTAGCACTCGCTTCGGAGATATGTCCCAAATCAACTTTAAAAAGTAGAAATTATTCCTCAATACGGAATGATTCTTTTTCATATACCTCGCCTCCATTTCCAGTAATTAGTGGTATTACTATATCACTCACTGCACGTATAGTCAATACGATTTTTGTGGTACTACGTGTTGTAGTACTTCGTTATGTGGTACTTTGTGTTGTGGTACCTGGTTCCTTGGTGTTTTTTGATGTTGTGCTTCTTGATGTAATACTTCGTGTTATTGTACTTGTTCTGATTGTTCTATAAAGATTCCTTACATGAAAAGTTTGACATTATAGACCTTCTTGTTCTTTTTTAAAAAGCTATATAATAAAGTAATTGTTATTAGCAATGATGATAAAGAATGTAACGTTCATTAAGACATATTTTAAAACACTATATGTCTGTATAGTTAGAAGTATGTCCATACATTTCTTGATCGTTCTTTGCAGCTCTAATTACCCAGAAAGTAATGTATATTGTGATATAAATAGGGGAGTGATATGTACTATGTGATGTGGTATGCATAAGGAAATCATATGTACCGCGGTATACATGAAGAAGCAATATGACTGCAGCATAGATGAAATAGTCATTTGTAATACATTATAAAATTAAAATTATAAAACCAGCTTACAATTTATGTATATTTAATATCGTATATGCTTCGTCATCACGTTCTAACTAACTATCGTTTTAAGTAAAACCACATGTCTCGTTTATAGGGTATATTTTAAAAACAGGACAAAAAAAAGCCCCAAAACCCTAAAAACAAAGGTTTTGCGACTATAAATGAGCCACCGGGGACTCGAACCCCGGACAACTTGATTAAAAGTCAAGTGCTCTACCGCCTGAGCTAGTGGCCCATAATATTTAATTAATGCCCAGAGCCGGAATCGAACCAGCGACACGAGGATTTTCAGTCCTCTGCTCTACCAACTGAGCTATCTGGGCATTGAGTAGCGGGGGCAGGATTTGAACCTACGACCTTCGGGTTATGAGCCCGACGAGCTTCCAGACTGCTCCACCCCGCGATATTAAATTAATTGCTAAAAAGCAAATGGACAGAGGTGGATTCGAACCACCGAAGCAAGATGCAGCAGATTTACAGTCTGTCCCCTTTGGCCACTCGGGAATCTGTCCATATGAAACTATAAAGCTTCAAAAGCCGATGATCGGACTCGAACCGATAACCTGCTGATTACAAATCAGCTGCTCTGCCAATTGAGCCACATCGGCAAATAAATAATGGGACCTACAGGGCTCGAACCTGTGACCCCCTGCTTGTAAGGCAGATGCTCTCCCAGCTGAGCTAAGATCCCATTGTGCTTCTACCGTAGCAAAAGCTACGACCCAGAAGGGACTCGAACCCTCGACCTCCGCCGTGACAGGGCGGCGCTCTAACCAACTGAGCCACTGGGCCACTTCTTTAACAGAAGGTGTTTATACCTTCAAAACCGAACACTGATTGTTACATCCGTTATCTCCTGTGATAACCTGTCACGCTTCCGTGACCTCTTCCTTCTCCAACTTTGGTTAAGCCCTCGACCGATTAGTGACTGTCAGCTCAACATATTACTATGCTTACACCTCAGCCCTATCTACCTCATAGTCTTTAAGGGGTCTTACTTCTTGGGATATCTCATCTTGAGGGGGGCTTCACGCTTAGATGCCTTCAGCGTTTATCCCTTCCGGACTTGGCTACTCTGCCATGCACTTGATTTGCAACAGATACACCAGCGGTCCGTCCATCCCGGTCCTCTCGTACTAAGGACAGCTCCTCTCAAATATCCTACGCCTGCGCCGGATAGGGACCGAACTGTCTCACGACGTTCTGAACCCAGCTCGCGTACCGCTTTAATGGGCGAACAGCCCAACCCTTGGGACCTACTTCAGCCCCAGGATGCGATGAGCCGACATCGAGGTGCCAAACCACTCCGTC
>JAZRLF010000002.1:0-22952 GCA_045646695.1 Lachnospiraceae bacterium | reverse complement strand
TGAAAAAGGAAATATAGATTCTGCAAAGCTGGAGCATTTATTGCCTTGGGCAAAAGAACTTCCTGCCGAATGCAGAAAACCGCGCCGCTGATATCTGTTAGCGGCGTTAATTTATAGGTAAGCGTAGGATTTGACGCTTACTAAAAATTGCCGTACTTTTCTGAAAAATAGTAATAATACCGATTTTGGGGCATTTTCTCACTAGTCAGCATAACGTATCAAAAATTTGCCCATTTTTCAAAAAAGGGCAATATCTGAAAAAACTCATTCGCTTAACTTAATACAGATTTTTCATTGTGCAATCCACTAAAGAGAGGGGGTACGCAAAAATGCAAATTTCATTTTCTTATACCTTTTCGATACTAGTTGATATTTTCGTTACATCCTCATGTATCATATAAAATTGAATAAACCATGAAATTTCTGCCACGTTTCTATGACTAGTTGGAAATTTATTATATGCATTGTCTATTTCTACGTTTTTTGCCCTTATTTAGTTGGGGGCAGAAAATTATTTTTTGAAAAACCATGTTTTTCAGCTTGAAAAGGTACTTTTTGAGAAAAATAGAAATACGGAGCAGATTTTTCTAACCTCCACTCCGTATCTTTATTGTGCAAATTTTACATTATGCGGATACTCTGTAAACAAATCCGACAAATGATTTTGCTTTTACATTTCTTGCATCTCGTCTGTCCGGACGAACCGGTTCAAGGTATTTGGCAATATCCTTTATCAGTTTTTTCTCGTCTGCATTTTTCGTGCGGAAGAATTGCCGGCATAAATACATAGCCATTTTCATATTGACCTTGTATTCATGGATATTTTCCTGCTTCTGCTTGATTACAATTTCATTCACGATACGATTGCAGAAGTTCATCATGAGCATTGTGGAAAATATTTCCTGCTTCACAAAATCATCTTTCTTCCCATGTAAATTCACAAGTCCTATTCCGTATTTCAGCTCTCGGAAGGAAGTCTCAATCCCCCAACGTGCATGATAAAGCTCTTTTATCTCTGCAGGCGTGAAAGTACGTGGAAGGCTCGTTGCCAAGGTCTCATATTCTCCAGTATCAAGAAGTACCCTCACTACACGAAACTTCATAGGATATGGGGAAGAGAAGTCCCAACGACCTGCTCTTGTCTTGTTACTATAAACCTTATCCTCGTTTTTTCTGGTCTGCACTAAAATGTATCCATTTTCCTTATCAACCTTCGTCTGCGTGGTAGTAATCGTGAATGATACATCTACATCAAGCTCTGTCATAGGCAATTTGCCAATCTCACGCATGGCGGTTCGGTCTTGCTTCACTCTGATTAGAAAATCCACATTAGGATGCTCCAAGAAATGAGCGAAGGCATTGTACGATTCATAACCACGGTCTGCCACAATTAATGTCTTTTCTTTGAAATCATACCATGATAGATAGAAGGCAAGGCATCCAACCTCGTCCATTTGTGGCTGTGGCTGTATAATACAGTGCTGATACGTTTTGTTCAGTACATCATACAACGGATTGACGTGTAATTGATTATATCCTTTGGGATTACTGTCATTCTGCACGAAACTGTCCGACTTCGGATTTCTTGCCATGTTTACTGTAGTTCCGTCAATCGCAAGAACACGATAGCCTTTATATTTCTTTACATCATTGCAATTTGCATTAAAATGTTCAAAAGCATCCTCGAAAACAGTCCAAGATAGTTTGTTGCGTTGCTGCACAAATGCGGATGCGGTAACATCAATACCGGCATCATATAATTCCTTTTTCAGACTTCCGCCCTGCATGGAGAGCAGAAGATTAACCATAGTTTCCATATTCAGAACACACTTGCGTGTAAACCCCGTATTATTCGGATAATCTTTTCTATAATCTGCAACCGCCTTTGCGATTGCTTCTTCAATTTGGTGTTTTAGCACCTTCGGAGTAGTATTTACTATTTGCATCTTAAGACCTCATTTCATTACAGTATTTAATGATGTGCATAAAAAAACAAGACGAACAGCCCTACTATGTAGGGAATGCCTATCTTGTGTGCGTAGTTTTCCTATTCTCTCTTTTCGCTCTAATCTAAAATCTCTCTACTAAAAAATCTGTTCTCTCTGTTTACTGTAATGAAAATAATCGCTCTTAATCTCTCAAAATTGTTTCTACTCTCTACTGTGTTCTCTCTGTTTCTGTTATTGCCACGCATAAACTAAACACATCACTTTATTATATTATACCTCCATAAAATATTGAAGTCCATAGATTTTCTATAAATTTCCACTTTTTGAAATTGTTTAACTTAATGGCAAATTTGTTACCCGAAATGTTTTTAAGAGGTAAACCCAAAGATTTACCCCTTAACTTAACAAAATTTGAACTAACTAAATGACATTGGCAGGACTATGTCCTTTTTTCTAAGGACTTTATCCCGGATGTGTCCGATTTACACTCAATAATCCGGAATATCCTTTAACTCCTGGTCTGTCCGTTTCCAAGAATCGTATATTTATAGGAGGTCAGTTCCTTCAAGCCCATAGGTCCTCTTGCATGGAGTTTCTGGGTACTGATACCAATCTCTGCACCAAATCCGAATTCAAACCCATCCGTAAATCTGGTAGAAGCATTTACATATACGCATGCAGCATCCACCAGACCGGTAAACAAATTAGCCCGGTTCAAATCTCTGGTAATAATAGCCTCTGAATGCTTGGTATTATATTTATTGATATGATCAATCGCCTCAGAAATAGAAGCTACTGTTTTTACGGAAATAATATAATCCAGGTACTCCGTACCAAAATCCTCCTCAGAGGCACCTTTGCAATGAGCCATAAAGCACTGTGCTGCCACATCTCCGCGGATTTCCACCTTTTTGGCTAAAAGTCTTTCTTCCAGTCTCGGCAAAAAGTCTGCAGCAATGTCCTTGTGTACCACCAAAGATTCACAGGCATTACATACACCGATACGCTGTGTCTTGGCATTTTCTATAATATTTAATGCCATCTCAATATCCGCATCCTTATCCACATAAATGTGGCAGTTTCCGGTACCGGTTTCAATTACCGGAATGGTACTGTTCTCTACCACTGCACGAATAAGCCCTGCACCACCACGTGGAATCAGCACATCCACATACTGATTCATACGCATAAATTCTCCGGTTACAGCCCTGTCTGTACTGTCAATGAGCTGTAACGCATTTGGATGTATCCCTGTATCCTTTAAAGCCTTTCTGATAACCTCACTAATGGCACGATTAGAATGGATGGCATCTGCACCACCCTTTAAAATCACCGCATTACCGGTCTTAAAGCACAGACCGAATGCATCCGCCGTAACGTTTGGTCTGGATTCATAAATAATCCCGATAACACCTAACGGCACCCTCACTTTGGAAATATATAATCCATTAGGTCTGTCAAAGGTTTCCATAATCTCCCCAACGGGATCCGGAAGCGCTGCGATCTGCATAAGCCCTTCACTCATAGCCTGAATACGTTCTTCTGTCAAACGCAGCCTGTCCAAAAGCCCCTGATGCATTCCTTTGGCCTCACCGTTTACGATATCTACTCTGTTGGCTTCTAAAATCACATCTCTTTGCTCTACTAAAGCTGCTGCTACCTGTTTTAAAGAATTATTCTTTTGATTTGTAGTAAGAGCCTGCAATTCATACTTTACCTTACAAGCATTCTTACCCAGCGCCACTAAATCAAAGCCTGTTTCCTGCATGTGTTACCTCCTATCTAATCTGTAAGCCGTAGAGCATATCCTTAGGTCCGTGCCGAAGCACTATATATTTCGGCGCAGGGCCCTTGAAAAGCGCCGGTCCTTAGCGAAGCAAAGCCAAAGGCTGCAGTCTGAGCTTAGTACCGCTGCGTTTTTCATGGAACGAGAGTGCGCCATGGGACGAAATATATAATGCTCCGGCAGGAGCCTAAGAATATGCTCGGCAAATCCATCCTGCTTATTTTTTCTTTCTGAATTTCTCCCCTAAATTCTCAATGGTTCCGTCTTCTTTTTCGATATCAATATTATTCAGCTGGCCTCTTAAAGCATTGCGTACACTTTCCACGTAATCCTTTCTCAGTGCCTGCTGCTCTGCCTTTTCTTCTTCATTCAGCCCTTCTTTCTTGGACTTGTGGTAAAGAGCATTGATTCTGGCAATTTTTTCATCCATAGTTAATTTACTGATGTCCTGCATATTAGTTTTTGTGCAGGCCCTCTACAAAGCTCTTCAGATCGAAACTTGCATCCGTGTGAGCCTTAAATAAGGTGCCTACGTTTTCTCCTTCCATAATTTCGTGTATAACTGATACATTCTGACTATTGGCAATAATCATATCCGCGCCTGATTTGGTTGCGATCTGAGCTGCAATGAGTTTGGTGCCCATACCGCCGGTTCCTACGCTGGAGCCGGTAGTAGAACGCCCCATCTGCATCACATGGTCGTCCAAATATTCTACCACCTCTATAAACTCAGCATCCGGATTGGTTCTCGGATCATCTGAATACAACCCATCAATATCTGACAACAAAATAAGTAAATCTGCTTCAATCAAGGCTGCTACGATTGCAGACAGGGTATCATTGTCACCGATTTCGATTTCGTAAGTAGCAACGGTATCGTTTTCATTAACGATAGGGATTGCCCCCAGCTTTAATAACTCCTTAAAGGTATTGTAGGCATTAAAGCGGTTTAAATCATCCACAATGGTGTTTTTGGTCATAAGTATCTGCGCTGCTATATGGCTGTATTCAGAGAAAAGCTTCTGGTACACCATCATAAGCTTGGCCTGTCCTACCGCTGCACAAGCCTGCTTTACCGCAATAGGGCTGTCTCCCTTAATATCTGCTCTGCCGGATAATTGCATGGCATTTCTGCCCGCTGCAATGGCACCGGAGGATACCAGCACCACTTCCTTGCCCTGATTACATATATCACACAGGGCACGTACTAATTTTTCTAATTTTACATAGTCCAAATCGCCTGTCTGTGCATGCTGCAGGGAACTGGAACCAATTTTAATCACAATACGTTTTTTGTCTTTAATGTATTCTCTGATGTTCGTATTCATATGTGTCACTCCTAACTTCAATGGACTGTAGCCTTTTATAAATCTGTTTCATCTTTTAGGGTGTAAGCTTTCTTTATCATCATTTACTCCACTATATCGGAAAGCGGCCTGTAAACTGCTGCAATCTGCTCCGCCACCTTCAGTCCGTCCATAGCAGCTGAGGTAATACCTCCTGCATAGCCTGCGCCTTCACCACAAGGATAGAGTCCTTTGATCTCTGACTGACAATCATCGTCTCTTATAATACGTACCGGTGAAGAGGTGCGGCTTTCTACCCCGTCCATCCAGACATTTGAAGCTGCAAAGCCGGGAATAATCTTATCAAAATGCTCCATGCCTTCTACAAAGGCCCGATTCAACTCTTCCGGTAAAATACCCGTCAGATCAGCCTCCGTAAAAGCACCCTTGATACATGGCTCATAATCTGCTATGTTACTTGCTGCATTTACCATGGCATCCAATGTTTCTGTAGTTTCTTTTGCATCTGTATCTGATGTATGGGATAAGCTTTCTAGGATTACTTTGTATTTGAAATCACCGTACCGTTCCACAGGCACTTTACCGCCTCCCAGTGTAAAGGCCTTCTCTTCCAATCTTCGCTGAAATTCTACCCCGGCCAAAGGATGTTGTGAACCGAAATCCTCGGGAGTCACCGCCACGATAATGGCACTGTTAGCATTGGCACCATCCCGTCCGGAATAACTCATACCATTTACAGCCAGTCTTCCTTCTTCGGAGGATGCATTTACCACATACCCTCCGGGACACATGCAAAAACTGTACACGCCTCTTCCGGTGCTTGTTTTGGCCACCACTTTATATGGCGCTGCCCCCAGTACCGGATGCTGTTCCACGCCATACTGACTTTGGTTGATCAAGGTCTGCGGATGTTCTACTCGAAAGCCCACGGCAAAAGCCTTGGAAGCCATAGGTATCCCCAACTTGTATAATGTTTCAAAGGTATCTCTGGCACTATGCCCAACGGCAAGCACCGCACCCGCACACTCTATGTGTTCTCCGGTTGCCAGCCCAATGCCTGTTAACCGGTTGTCCTCTATATGAAAATCCGTAACCTGACTTTCAAAACGAACCTCCCCGCCCCAAGACAGGATCTTCTCACGCATACATTTTACAATTCGGCTCAACACATCTGTACCGATATGAGGCTTGGCATCATACAAAATATGCTCCGGGGCCCCATTTTCTACCAGGATGGAAAGCACTTCCAGATTACGTCCGCTTTTATCTTTTACTAATGTATTCAGCTTACCGTCTGAGAAGGTGCCTGCACCCCCTTCTCCAAACTGCACATTGCTCTTCGTATCCAGTTTGCCTGTTTCCCAAAACCGGGTAACCTTCTCGATTCTGGTATCTACATCCTGCCCACGTTCCAAAATAATAGGCTTGTATCCGTGTTTGGCCAGCATATATCCGCAGAAAAGCCCTGCCGGCCCCATGCCGATGATCAGGATGGATTTGTCCATGTGCTTCTTCCCGGTTTTCGGGAAATGATATGTTTGTTTTTCTATAAGCTCTGCCTGCTTTAAGCGGCTCTTGGCCAGAACCTTTGCCTCTTTGTCACAGGCCACGTCCACTACATAACTATATACAATATCCGGCATCTTACGGGCATCAATGGACTGCTTCACAATGCGGAATTCTTTTATGTCTCCCGCTGATATTTTTAATGCTTTGCAGCACCTTTGCACCAATGCCTCATGGGTATGCCCCACCGGCATAGTAATCTGACTTAGTCTAATCATACTGTTTCAGTTCCTTCCTCCCGGGCTGCATGCTGCCCTGCTATATATCCGCTGGTCCAGGCCCATTGCAGATTATAACCGCCGCACATACCATCTACATCTAACAGTTCACCTACCACATATACAGAAGGACATTTTTTCATAGCAAAATGCCGGTCTACTTCTGCCATAGACAAGCCTCCTGCACATACCTGTGCCATATCAAACCCATTGGGCCTGTCCACAGTAATACACCAGTTCTTAAACAAATGGATAAACTGTATAAACTGTTTCTCTGACACGTATTGCACCGTCTGCTCCGGGGAAAGTCCTGCTAATTTAATAAATAACATGCAAAGCTTTTTGTTCAGAAGTCCTGTACAGAATCTTTCTACAGTACGGTCTGCCAGCTTCACTCTTCTATTGCACATATACTCAACAAAATCAGCTGTATCCATGTAAGGCATAAAATCCAAATGTACCTCTGCTTTTTGGCCTCGTAAACAACCATAGGAGGCATAACGACTGATTTGAAATACCGGAATGCCGCTGACACCATAATCGGTCAGTTGGATTTCCCCTGTTTCCACAGCACTTTCCACACCATCCAAATACAAGGTAACCCTTCCTTCTGCACGGACCCCGGCCACACTCTTTAAATATTGTTCCTTACAACGCAGCTGCACCAGTGCAGGTACAACCTCTTCGATCCGGCAGCCGCATCTTAAACTTCTAAGCAGCTGATAACCGCTGCCGTCAGATCCGGTTTTCGGGGAGGCCTTACTGCCGCAGGCCACGATCACTCTGTCAAACACAAAATGCTCCGTGCCGCATTGCACCTTTACAGAACCGTCCTGCTGATATGTAAGCCCCCGCACCTTCTTGTCCGTAAGTACTACGATGTGCTCTTTTAAGGCTTCGATTTCATAACGGAGTGCATCCAATACTGTGCCGGCCTGCTCACTGGCAGGGTAATAATAACCGCTTTTGCTCTTATAAAGCATCTGCAGAGAATCAAAGAAGTCCAGTGTATCCTCTAACCCAAACTGTGCCAAATACCCTGAAATATCTTTTATTGTATTACTGCGAAAGCAGCTGTTGTCCATATTTTGATTGGTAAAGTTACATTTACCATTGCCGGTGGCCAGAATTTTACGGCCGATTCTGTCTCCACCTTCTAAAATGGTTACGGAAGCTCCCCTGCGTGCTGCACAGACAGCAGCAATCATGCCGGAAGCTCCACCCCCTATAATACCTATTTTCATCATCATTCTCTCTTAAAATATTGTTAACTGGAATAGGTTTCCAAAAAGAAGTATAATGCTTCTTCGTCTAATATCTCTTTTCCTTCAAGTATTTCCTGTAATGTATCCTCCGGTAAATCTCCGGCACCGATTCCGGTGGCCATATACCCCTCGCTCATATCACTGGTACGATAAACTATCACATACTCATCTACTAAGCGAAGAATAAACTCCGCCTGTGTCTCAATCCGGCTTTCTATCTTTGGCTTACTCTCTACTACCACATTTTTCTCATCTACCACATGGGCCTCGGTAGTGTTACCAACTTCTGCACCGAAATATTCATCCAGATAATAAACCTGATCCTGGTTTTTATGAGACACGTCTGTTTTTAGATTCCAGACCAAAGCGCCCCCTCCGGCAAGCAGACAAGCTAAAACAGGTACATAAAGATAGGATTTTATTTTTTTCATATGATACTAACCTCCTTTAAGAACCTTTCGGTTATGGTTAGTATCCGCAGTATACACTATTTTTATGCGGTACTGCTTAGAAAATTTTGGTTAAAAATCCGGTAATAAAGGATAAAGGCAAATCCTTTAATTCTTCTCTGTCAAAAACCTTTAATGTGAGAATTGCAATAAACATGAGAAACATACCCACTGCCATACATACAAGCAATGTGGCCAATCCTCCCAAGGCAGTAAATATCAGCCGCTGTACACCATACAATAACAGACTTATCACCGCAGTACATATCAGACAAGCACCGGAGCGGACCACCACCGACAGATAATGGATCCCCACTGCTCCACTTAAACACCAGGCCGCTGCTATGGTCGTAACCAACATCTGGATACATATGGTCAATATGTAAAGCAATATTCCTGCTCCACAGTACCTTTGCACCACCACAGCGCATATACAACTGCTCACTACTCCAATTGCTACTGAAAAGAACGCCGGAGCCTGCATATTTCTGTATTTTAGTATATCAATGAGTACCATACACGGCAAACCCAAAAGACCGATCATAGTACTCCAGGCTGCCAATTCCATAAATGCTACAAAGGTCTGCTGTCCCCAGATTGCCAAATAGGACTTGTGCATTGCCAATATAAAGCCTGCGATAGCGGCACTGTGTATTAAGACGTAGCACAGCACAGTTTTCAAATCCCTGTAATACTGTTCAGACTGCTTTCTCCTGTAATGAATAAACAAACGTTTTTTGAAGGAAAAGAGGCCCAGATCATATGCTGTCCATGCTATATACAACACCGGCAGCATTGCTCCGTAAAAATTACCGAACAGATAATTTTCTCCGGATATTTCCTCTAAGGATAACCACAGTAAAACTAAAATCGGCAAACGTTTCACGCACTGCATGGCTGTTTCCATAAGCTGGGATGTAAATAGCTGCCATACAAGTCCCGGCAAACTGTCTTTGGAAACACCGGACTGCCGTTTAAAAATCTGCAGCTTGTCCCTATTTAGTAATCCTATAACAACCAAAAATATGATAGCAGCCAAAACACCCATAAGTACACCGGGAACCAGCCCCAGCAATACATAAAAGTATTCTAATAACACACTCTGCATTAATTGAGCCGCCTTACTGCCATAATCCCCTGTCAGCCACGCTCCACAAACAGTAGCAATAATCATAAACACTGCAAAAACAAATTCAGGCCACCCTAAATAGGCCCGGTCAAGCTCTGCCTGAAGCAAGCCTCGTATCACCTGTAATACCCCATAAAAAGGCACCACAAGCATAAATAGGCGCACTAATTGATACACATATATAAGACCGCTTGGTGCTACCAGCCATTCATTTACCATGGCCAGGACAATCTCAGTCAGAATTGTACCCAAAACACCATACACAACACCGGCTTTTTGTACCTTTATCGCATCCTTGTACTGCTCTCTTTTCCTCCGAATCCGGATCATGTACTCCATAGCTTCCGGAATGCCGCCCAGGAAAATCTCCATAATCAGAAAAAACAGTTCTATACTGCCGGCCACATATATCATACCATAGCCACCGATCCTGGTATATAACACCAGCATGGCAATACATAATATGATATGTGATACCCCTATGATTCTTTTGCTTCTTAAATCCATATTAATCTTCCCTTGTAATTCCTAATGCTTCCAGTGCTTCCTTCTGCTTGGCTTCCATAACTGCCGTTTCCTCCGGCTCCATATGATCATAGCCGCACAAATGCAGCATACTGTGGGCGACTAAAAATGCAAATTCCCGTTTTCTGGAATGTCCGTATTCCAATGACTGTTCATATACCTTATCCACACTGATTACAATATCTCCCATGATCAGCATGCCGCTTTCCGGGTCAAAATAATTGGCTTCGTTCTCCTCCACTAAGCTAAAATCTCCCGGAACCTCAAAATCCAAATTAGGAAAAGACAATACATCGGTAGGTCTGTCAATATTCCTCTGTTCTTTATTGATCTCATGAATGGCAGCATTGTCCACCATAGTCACATAAATATCAAACTCGTAAGGTACCTCTTCCATATCAGCCACCTGATTGATGACTGCCTCTGCAACTGCTGCCGCATCAAAATCCACCGCAAAAGCTGCTTCTTCTTCGTAATATAATGCCATATAAAAATCCTCTTATTTATGAATTGCTTCGTTTGGAGCTTCTTGAGTGACTGTCCCGCTCTTTATAACGTGCCACCCTTGACTCATAATCATCATATGCCTTTACGATCTTTTGTACCAGCGGATGTCTCACAACGTCCTTGTTGGTAAGGGTACAAAATGCAATGTCATCAATACCCTTTAATACTTTCTCCGCAATATCTAATCCACTCTTCTGATCCGGTGCCAAATCCTTCTGGCTGGCATCACCGGTAACAATCACCTTGGAACCAAAACCGATACGGGTCAAGAACATCTTCATCTGAGCCGGTGTAGTATTCTGTGCTTCATCCAAAATAATAAAGGCATTGTCCAGGGTACGGCCTCTCATGTAAGCCAAGGGGGCCACTTCGATCAAACCCTTTTCCATATTGCGGGTAAAGCTCTCTGCACCCATAATCTGATATAAAGCATCGTAAAGAGGTCTTAAATAAGGGTCAACCTTACTCTGTAAATCTCCCGGAAGAAATCCCAACTTCTCTCCTGCCTCTATAGCCGGTCTGGTAAGAATAATACGATTGACTTCATTAGCTTTAAAGGCGGTAATCGCCATAGCCATGGCCAAGTACGTCTTACCGGTACCTGCCGGTCCCAAACCAAACACAATCATATTGTCGCGAATAGCATCCACGTACTTTTTCTGTCCTAAGGTTTTAGGCTTGATGGGCTTACCGCTAATGGTGTGGCAGATCATATCACGGTCAATTTCAGTAATTACCTCTTCCTCGTCTTCCATTCCCATAGTAATAGCATAATCTACCTGCTGTTCTTCTATTTCGTTGCCTCGTTCGTTCAATATCATAAGCTGCTCCAAAATACTCCTTGCTTTTTCTACATGTGCCTGCTCACCGCTAATGCGGATAGCACCGTTTCTGTCTACAATGTCTACCTGTAAATCTCTTTCAATCTTTTTTACATATTGGTCATGCTGACCAAAAATACTGCGCATCTGCTCTATGGTAAAATCCATAGTACACTCATATGCCTTCTGAACCATCTGTTTCCTCCGGAATTTCAATTGGCCTGCTTTCATAGGCCGGCATTATGACCTTCATAGTCCCTGTCAGGGTCCACTTATCCATAATTATTCCTATTGTAACATTTTTTTCAAGAATTTGTACCCCTTTTTGCATTAATATTAAATTATTTTTTTCAAATTCTTCTGTAAGCAGCATTTTTGCCTCTTCTTCGGTGTATTCTTTCTCAATTTTAGCATATTCCTTTGTCTGAAAGGATCCAATCCCGAAGCTGAAGCTGCCAATAGAAATCCGGCTCTTAGGCTCGAAGGACACATCCTTATACAAAAACTTACGCTCTCCTAATTTATTTCTATATACTTTCCGTCCTAAATAAAAATACTTTCCCGTAGAATCCCTTCCTGTATAGCTCTTTTCTGTATATACCTTAGTCAATTCGTAGGATATTTCTATCGATGTTTCAATACCAATATCTGCATCCGCATCATAATATTGATAATATGCAACCGATTGTTCCTGATTATACACCGGTACCTGTCCATCAACCAACAAATCTCCCTTTTTTACTTCTGCACCTTTCTTCACCATAGGGACACCGTTTCTTACGTAAATCTCCGAGATCACACCGTCTGCCGTAGCATAAAGACTGCTGCCTTCCTCCTGTGTCTGAGACGCCTGAAGCTGTTTATCTTCATCAATAATAGGCTTATCATATTCTTTAATATCAATAATTAACACTGTTCCGTCCAGCTTTCCGCTGGTCCATGTGACTTGTTCAAATTCTTTACGAATTTCTTTTTCCAGTTCCTCAATAAGAATGTTTTTCTTCCTCATTCCTATAAAAATGCCCTGTTCTTTTAAAAAATCCCGAAAAACGTCATCGGATATGCTGAAATTCCCACGGATATCAATATGTAAAAGCATATTCGTAGTGATCAGCCAACCTGCCAAAAACAAAGAAAAGCCTATTATCCAAAAACTTCTCTTCCCAATTCGCGACATAAAAAACGGCAGTCCGTGTCTTTCCACCACAACTGCCCTGACTCCTGCTTTATGTGCCATTTTCCTGGAATGATAAAAATCCTTCAGTCGCATATTGGTATAAATATATTTCCCCTGGGCTTGTATATCCCACAAAAGCATCTGTTTGTGTGCACACAAAACTATAAATCGCTCCGTACCACTTCCCCATAATTTTATCCGCACATATCCGTCCGCATACCTAAATACACTCATATTCCCCACCTCGTAACTGTTCATCGTTTTAAAGACATCCTACATTTCGGTCCCGGATGTCCCGTTCTATTCTGAATAATTACTCACTACATATAAGTAATACTGCGGATATTCCCACAAATCATCATATGCTCTTCCGTGTAATGGCTGATATGCAGTCTATCCCCCTCTACACGTATCAAATATTTTTCTGCCTGTATTAAAATCTCACTCTCTCGATATTCCAAAAGAGCCTTATAATTTTCCACCCAAATCTCTGCATGGCCAATTACAGTCACCAGACTGTCCTTCAAAACAGCTTCAGGCGGTATATTTTTGTCAAGAAAGCTCTGTCTGAGACCATCTGTATATTTTTCTATCCTTAAATTAGGCGGTTTGTTTTTGATGTGTTTCTTTTTCCTCTTCATACCACAATGTATGCAAAGCTTTGAAGGAAAATGCAAAAAATAAAGCTATACTTCCTTAAAGGAACCTGTAAAATATTGTCCCCGAAAGCATAGCTTTATTTCACTTAATTGGTTTATTTATGATACGGCTCCCCGGCAATAATTCTAAAGCCTCTGTACACCTGCTCTAACAAAATCACCCTCATAAGCTGGTGTGGAAAGGTCATATCCGAAAAACTGATCTTGCCATGGCTTAAAGCAGAAACACTGCTGTGAAGCCCTAACGAACCGCCGATAATAAATTGAATATGACTCTTTCCTTGAATGCCTAAGGTATTGATTTTATTTGCAAAACCTACAGAATCGTATTTTTTACCATTAATTTCCAAGGTAAAAACAAAAGCATCCTCTTTTATATTCTTTAAAATACGATCAGCTTCCTTTGCTTTAATCTGCTCCTCTAAAACTTCACTTGCTCCGTCAGGCGTTTTTTCATCCGCCACTTCTATCAACTGAAGCTTACAATATTTACTAAGTCTTTTAGCAAACTCATCAATAGCATCCCGGTAAAATTTTTCTTTTACTTTGCCAACTGCAATAATATCTATCTTCATATATATTTTCCCAAATCTATACTGCCTAAAATATCTAAGGCAGCTTATCAAAGCTGCCTAATACCAATTTAACCAAAAAGCTTGTCGTAATGCTCATCCAGTAAAGACTCTACAAATGACATGTCCAACTCTGCCTGAGCATATTTGTCCATGACCTGGCTGCGCATAAAATTCATACGCTTAAAATATGCCTCCTCCTCTGTATCTGCCTCTATTTCAGAAAGTACTGTAACAGTAAAGGCTTCATCCAGAAAATCTACCAGTTCAGACTGTGTATCTGCTTCCTTATCGGCAAGGGCCTTATATTTGCCAACACTCTTTGCTGAAATAATGCCGACAACAAAGAAAATAATAAAAACTATCAGCATCACGCCATGAGTGAACCAGTTACCGGAGCCACCAAAGGAAAACGGAAGCTTCCCAAACCAGCTAAGTATTACCATGACAACTCCAAGGGTGCCTAACAACAAAAAACAATATGCACTGGTCTTATTCTCAGCGGCTTTCACCTCATAATTCTGATAAATGTTACTTGGAGAAAATACTTGTCCCTGATTCTCTTCCTTTATATCTTCCAGTTCCTCATCACTCATCTGGGAAAGCTTTTCTTCCATGGCCTGCTTAGCTTCCTCGTACAATAAAACCTGTATCTGCTTTATGGCTTCTTTATAATCCTTCTCTCTGCAAAAAATCCGCACCATTCCTTCTTCGTCAGGATCATCTACCGTAATATCAGCAAATTTACAGTACTCCAAATATTCCTTAGCCTTCCCGGCTACCGGATATGGAACCTCTGCCAACTGACGTAATTGCTGTTTTTCAGTATTTGCTTCTACAAGCTGGCAGTCACAGTCTGCGCAGCGAATAATATCATCTCTGTATTCATTTTTACATTTTGGACAAATCTTCATAGTATGCCTGTCTCCTCCGCAAATCTTGTATATCTGTCATTCACAAATGTTATCTATAAACAAATGCCAATATTATGCAAATATCAAGCTATCATTATAATTTTATTAATGCAAATCATAAATTCCGCCGGTTCTGATA
Source organism: Lachnospiraceae bacterium (assembly GCA_045646695.1). Lineage (GTDB taxonomy): Bacteria > Bacillota > Clostridia > Lachnospirales > Lachnospiraceae > RGIG6307. Next base: position 7,969 of record JAZRLF010000002.1, on the reverse strand, counting down.
TCTACACCAAAATATCTGCCGGTTCTATGCTGCTCTAAGGTAGTGATATCTCTTAAGACCTCTGCAAAATAATAACAATCCTGCCCTACTGCAACAGTCATAGGATATAAATATTCATAAATCAGAATGTGATTTTCATCCTGCACAATATGTCCCAACCCATCGGATATGCCGCCAAGATTCATCATGTGCTCTACCAAAAGTTCTTTTGCGCCCTCACTGGTCATATCAGTATCTAAGACGATATTATATTCTCTGGTAACAACCTCACTGATTTCCCCTTTTTTGTCTACGGCAATAAACTTATAGACACTCTTTCCTGTAGGAACATACAAATTACCGATATACAGATTACTGTTCATGTCCGGAGCCGTACCATCGGTGGTATAATAAATGCGGGTGTTTGAATTTCTGATAATTTCTATTCTTACCGGGCAAGAATAGGTACCGCTATAGGTCACTACCTCCGGCGGACTTACCTGCTTGGACTCTATGAAATAGGTCTTGGTAACTATCGGGCCGGAAACACCGTATTCATTCACAAATACTGCTGAAATCACATTTTCTCCTGCTTCCAGAAAGATAGTCCCCTGAAATGCTTCACTATCCTTGGTAGGCACTGTACCGTCTGTGGTATAATGAATAGAGCCGATTCCATTGCTGGACAGCTTTAGAGTAATCAAGGAAGGATAGGTTCCTTCCGTCTGACTGAAAGTAACAGAACTGCTCATATACTCCAGAAAAGCCAATTGAATATTTCTATCCTGTAATGTGGCAAGAAATTCTGCCACACCTGCATAATCCTCTTTAGCCGTGTAATAATTTACGATCTTCTCCGCTGCGGCAATCTGCTCATCAAGGGTATACCCGGGATCCACTATCAGCCTTTTGTACAATTCCAAGGCCTTTTCTTCTTGTCCGGTTTCCATGTAAATACTTGCCAAATTAAATCTATGGGAAATCTTTTCGGGACTTCGTTCTATAATCTCTTGCATATAAGAGACAGCCTTATCAATATTGCCGTCATCCAGGTAGTATTCCACTAACATTTCATGCAGGAAAGTAGAATGCTTCCACATAGTGTATCCACCTGCAACAGCTGCAGTAAGTACAAAAATCAATATAGCAATAAACCCACTGGATAGAAAGAAAAGGGCATTACCTTTCCTGGTATGTGTCTTTTCTTCTGACAGTTCCTCTTCCTGCTGTTTCTCTGCCTCTTCCTCATCAGAGGCAACGTTATCCAAAATACCCTGAAGACTTACTGCCATGCTTTCTTCAACCTCTGCCTCAAATTCCGGCACAAGATTGATTTCACCACCGCATACTTCACAATACATATGTCCATCTAATAATTCCTTACCACAATTTGGACACTTCATTTATTCACCTACTTATCTATTATAGTACTTAAACAATTCCTCATGAGCATGGCAATCGTCATCGGTCCCACACCACCGGGTACAGGAGTGATTGCACTGCATTTTGGAGCAACCTTATCAAAATCCACATCACCGAAAACTTTATTGTCCGCATCCCGGTGAATACCTACATCAATAACTACAGCCCCTTCCTTTACATAGGAATCATCAATCATGCGCGGCTTACCAACGGCAACGATCAAAATATCTGCACGTTTTGTCACTTCTCTTAAATCCTTTGTGCGAGAATGAGCAATGGTCACTGTGGCATTTTCCTTTAACATCATCATAGATGCAGGCTTGCCCACAATGTTGCTTCTGCCGATCACTACACATTCTTTTCCTGCAATTTCAATGCCTTCACGCTTCAACAGTTCTACTACACCTGCCGGAGTACATGGTAAAAATCCTGATTCTCCAAGACACATTTTTCCTACATTTTCAGGATGGAAGCAGTCTACATCCTTTGCCGGAGCAATTGCATCCAAAATATGCTTTTCGCAAATATGTGCCGGAAGCGGAAGCTGCACCAGGATACCATTTACCGTTTGGTCTTCGTTTAATGTATCGATCAGGCTAAGAAGTTCTTCCTCTGTAGTCTCCTCCGCCAGCTCGTAAGAAAGAGAACGAATGCCCACATATTCGCAAGCTTTCTTTTTGTTGCGAACATAAATACTGGAGGCCGGGTCTAAACCAACCTGCACAACTGCAAGAGTGGCCTCCTTGCCTTGTTCCTTAAGGCTTGCCGCCTGCTCTCTTAATTCATCTTTAATTTCTGCTGATATGCGCTTTCCGTCAATTATCTTTGTCATAAATCATCACTCCTCAGGTAAAAAACAACTACATAGACCATTTAAAGGGTTATTTACTATATCCTTATCAAATCCTTGAACGAAATACCGGGGATACTAGAATAATCCTACGATCTGGCCATCCTCATTTACATCAATGTTGTAAGCTGCCGGTGCTTTAGAAAGACCAGGCATGGTCATGATGGAACCGGTAATAACTACAACAAAGCCTGCGCCTGCAGAAACATATACTTCACGTACATTAATTTCAAATCCGGTTGGTCTGCCCAGTAAATCCGGATTATCGGACAGAGAATACTGTGTCTTTGCCATACATACCGGCAAGTTGCCAAATCCCAGCTTTTCTAAATTGGACAACTGCTTTGCAGCAGCAGGAGCAAAGGTAACACCATCTGCGCCGTAGATTTCCTTGGCAATGGTAGTAATCTTGTTCTTTAAAGTATCTTCCTTTTCGTATAAAGGCTTGAAATTGCTTGGCTTTGTCTCCAGAGTCTCTAATACCTTTTCTGCCAAAGCCTTACCGCCTTCACCACCCTTGGCCCAAACTTCACAAAGAGCAAAAGCACAGTCTCTTTCCTCGCAGAAATTCTTTACAAATTCTACTTCTTCTTCTGTATCTGTTACAAAGGAATTTAAAGTAACAATAACCGGCACACCAAACTTCTGAACATTTTCGATATGCTTTTCCAGATTTACAATACCTGCCTTTAAGGCTTCCAGATTTGGGATCGTAACCTCTGTCTTTGGAACACCGCCATTGTATTTTAAAGCTTTAATAGTAGCAACGATAACTGCTGCATCCGGATGCAGACCACTTTCACGGCAGGTAATATCAAAGAACTTCTCTGCACCCAGGTCAGCGCCGAAGCCTGCCTCTGTAACTACATAATCTGCCATCTTCAATGCAGTCTTGGTAGCAATAACAGAGTTACATCCATGAGCAATATTGGCAAATGGTCCACCATGTACGAAGGCAGGAGTGTGTTCCAATGTCTGTACCATATTCGGCTTAATAGCATCCTTTAAGAGCGCTGCCATGGCACCTACTGCCTGAAGCTGACCTGCTGTAACAGGATTGCCTGCATAATCATAAGCCACAACCATACGGCTCAAACGAGCCTTTAAATCTGCCATGTCTGTTGCAAGGCAAAGCACCGCCATAATTTCACTGGCAACGGTAATTACAAAATGGTCCTCTCTGACAAAGCCGTCTGCCTTGCTGCCAAGACCTACTATCACATTACGAAGTACACGGTCATTCATATCCAGACAGCGCTTCCAGGTAATATTACGAGTGTCAATATTCAGCGCATTACCCTGCTGAATGTGATTATCCAAAAGAGCTGCTAATAAATTGTTGGCAGAGGTAATAGCATGGAAGTCACCTGTAAAGTGTAAATTGATGTCTTCCATAGGAACAACCTGGGCATATCCGCCGCCTGCAGCACCGCCCTTAATACCGAAACATGGTCCTAAAGATGGCTCTCGTAAGGCAATAATGGTCTTCTTGCCTAATTTGGCCAAAGCCTGTCCAAGACCTGCATTGACAGTGGTCTTGCCTTCACCTGTTGGTGTAGGATTGATGGCAGTAACCAAAATAAGCTTGCCGTCTTCCTTATCTTCCATATTCTGCAAGTAAGAGTTGGAAATCTTAGCCTTGTATTTGCCGTATAATTCTAAATCGTCCTCGCTGATACCGATACGCTCCGCAACCTTCACAATCGGTTCCATTTCCACTTCCTGTGCAATCTGAATATCTGTTTTCATCCTTTGTCTCCTTTGTATGTACTAAATTTCTTCTAATAAATTTTCAAACTGTTCCGGGCTCATCAGCACCTTTCTAGGCTTGGTCCCTTCTTCTTCGCCCACAACACCATGCTCGCATAATTGATCCACAATACGCGCTGCTCTGTTAAAGCCTATCTTAAACACTCGCTGCAGCATACCGATGGAGGCTTTGTCCTTTTCAATAATAAACCGACCTGCCTCTGCAAAAAGTGGATCTCTGTCGTCGCTACGGGCACCCGCACCGCCGGAAGCACCACCTGCTCCTGTGTTCAGATTATTGATCTGATTCTGAATCTCTTCCTGATATACATTGCCTAACTGTTGGTTTTTCAGATAGTCAACTACTGCGCCAACCTCCGCATCAGACACGAAGGACCCCTGCACTCGTACCGGTTTACTGTAGCCCTGTGGATAAAAGAGCATATCCCCCTTACCCAAAAGTTTCTCGGCACCGTTCATATCCAAAATGGTACGGGAATCCACGCCACTGGATACGGCAAAAGCCACTCTGGAAGGCATATTAGCCTTAATCAGACCTGTAATAACATCTACAGACGGTCGCTGGGTGGCAATGATCAAATGAATACCTGCTGCTCTGGCAAGCTGTGCCAGACGACAAATGGATTCCTCTACCTCTCCCGGTGCAACCATCATCAAGTCAGCCAACTCATCCACGATAATCACAATCTGCGGCAGCTTCTTTGGCAGATTTTCCTCACCCTTTGCTGCCCGTTCATCGATTTTGGCATTGTAGCCTTTCATGTCACGTACATTCAGCTCTGCAAATTTTTCGTAGCGGCTCATCATCTCACTAACGCCCCACTGCAATGCTCCTGCAGCCTGCTTCGGATCTGTGACTACCGGAATCAGCAGATGTGGTATTCCGTTATAGGAGCTAAGCTCTACTACCTTCGGGTCAATCATGATCAATTTTACTTCATCCGGATGTGCCTTGTATAAAATACTCATAATCAGAGTGTTGATACAAACGGACTTACCGGAGCCTGTAGAACCTGCAATCAACATATGAGGCATCTTGGCAATATCCGATACTACTACCTTGCCTGCAATATCCTTACCCACTGCAAAAGCAATCTTGGATGGGAAATTCTGAAATTCCTGAGTTTCTATCAATTCACGGAATGCTACGGCACTGTTTTCTTTATTGGGCACCTCTATACCGATAGCAGATTTACCCGGAATAGGAGCCTCTATACGAATATCTGTAGCTGCCAGATTTAATTTAATATCATCCGATAAATTTACAATACGGGAAACCTTTACTCCCTGCTCCGGCTGAAGCTCGTAGCGGGTAACAGCCGGTCCCTGGCTGATATCGGTAATCGTTACATTCACGCCAAAGGTCTTTAAACACTCCTGCAACCTGCGGGCAGTTTCCTCTAAATGCTTTTGTCCGTCACGAGGATTACTGCTCTTGCCTTTCTGCAGCAGACTGACCGGAGGAAATAAATAAGGTTTAGCGGGTGATACCACACTCTTGGTACTGCTAATGGTCTGCTTCTCTGCCAGCTTGGCAACAGGCCGACTGTCACCGGCAGCTTTTGGCGCTTCCACCAGCTTCATCTGTGGCTGTTCATTGGAATAGGTCAGTTCCACCGGCGCCTGACCGCCTGCAGGGGACTCCTCCTCCATATATATCTCCTCTTCTGGCCACGACTGCTTCTGAGCCGTTATATGTATCGGTTCCTGATATGCAGGCTCCTGTTTCGCAGGCTCTAAAGATACAAAAGATATACGTTCTCGGGTATGATAAGGTGTCTTCGGTCTAAGTTCATGGAGCTCGTCGGTTTCCGGAAGTTCCTGCAAGGCTGCCGAATCAGTATCCTGCAATTCTTCCGTTCTTGCCCCCTGTGCCACAACACTGCCCGAGGTCTTTGGAAAGACATTTTGTATAATGTCAGCAGATGTATCTATCTCTTCCTCTTGTCCGGGATAGGTGCCCTGCCGGTTCTCCTGCTGTGCCCCTTCTGCCCCTACAACCGGATCCTGTGGTGCCTCTTTACCGCCGCCCAGCTTAGAAAAAATAGAATTAAAATTAATACCGGTCACTTTACGGTTCCTGTCATGTATCGGTTGGTCGGAATTCAGCTCTTCTTCTCTAAGCTTCAGCTGCTCGTAACGCTCTTCTTCTCTGAGCTTAGCTCGCTCGGCAGCATATTCCCGCATTTCCCGTGCATCTGTTTTGGCTTTATTCACAACTGCACGGCTGGTTTTCTGCACACCTCTTACAAAAGATTTCTCTGTAATAAATACCATACAGATAATGATTAACACGAGCAGCACCAGAATGCTTCCCCATAGTGCAAAAAGGCTGTAGAGCAAATATGCCAAAGAACCGCCGAACAAACCGCCGCCATTTAAATGAGCAACACTGTTATTGTAAAAATCCGTTACATGATACTCTGTCATATCTGTAAGCCTGCCGGCAATCAATTCACATACTGCACCTAACGTCAAAAACAAGATACCACCGGCAATCACCTTGCGCCGCACGGAAGGATGGCCTTTATTGATCCAACTAAACAAAAACGCCGTAAACAGCAAAGCGGGCATAACATAAGCTGTCAAACCGAACAGACCAAACATAATGTTTTTAAAAAACACTCCGATAGGTCCTACCAGATTAAAATTACATAAAAATAAAAATATCATAAAAGCAAACAGCACAATAAGACCCACTTCATACCAAAGCTCCATATCCTGCTTATTGGCAGTCTTTGGCGCCACGGCAGTGGTTTTGGTATTCTTGCGCACCGCTGTGGTTTTACCGGTTGTCTTCGTATTGCGTCTGCTTGTGTTTGTAGTATTACTTTTGGCCATAAATCACTTCACCTTTCCTATCACTGCCCTTTTCTATGGACATGATAAGCCATGCTGTATTTATCTTACCACAAAGTCCTATTTTTGTCATCGGTAATTATGCAGGAAATTAAATTTTAAGAATTCTCATTACGTTCCCCAATCATTTTGTGCAGCTTACAAATAGCCTCTTTAATACCACCCACTTCGTTGATAATGCCTTCATCCACACATTCTTTACCAACTAAAATGGTTCCTACGTCCTTTGTCAGCATGGTAGTTTCCATCATCAATGCTTCCAACCGTTCCTCCGAAATATCACAATGGCTGCTGACAAAACCGGTAATACGATTTTGAATCTGCTTAAAATAATCAAAAGTCTGGCGCACGCCGATTACCATACCATTCATTCTCACCGGATGAATGACCATGGTGCCGGTAGGAACAATAAAGGAATAATCACAGCTGACAGCAATTGGCACTCCTATAGAATGGGAGCCTCCCAATACCAAAGACACTGTAGGTTTACTAAGACTGGCCAACATTTCTGCAATGGCAAGGCCGGCTTCTACATCTCCACCCATGGTATTTAACAATACAAGGACACCATCTATATCCTCGCTGTCTTCTATGGCTGCCAATCCCGGAAGCACATGCTCGTATTTTGTTGTTTTACTGTTATTCCCCAGGACATCATGCCCCTCGATTTCTCCGATTATAGTAATCAGATGCAGATGTTCCTTCTCTTTATTTTCATTTAAAAGCAACTGTCCGGACTGCTCAATACGATTGTCCTTATCCTGCTCACGTGCATTTATCGATTCCGTATTTTTTGTTTCCTTTTCCATAAAGCCTCCATAGCGTTTTTCGTTTTCATATACTTTCCTAAGAACAAAGCGGACAAGTCCGCTTCGAACTCCCTAAATCCCGTGGTCCCCACGGGACTTGCTTCGCTTTGTGCGCCGATGTGCGGCTGCAAAACAGACTTCCTTAGCACATTCTGCGCATCCTCGCGGAGCGTTTTTTATTACACAGGAAAGAGTTCTTTCCTGTGTAATAAAAAAAGACGAGAGTTCCCTCTCGTCTTAGTATACGCATATTTTTATTTTATACTCTTCCAAATTGCAG
>JAZRLF010000001.1:0-5054 GCA_045646695.1 Lachnospiraceae bacterium | reverse complement strand
CATATGCGTGATTTGCTTGACATACGAGGCGGAGGGGGTGTAATATATGAATGTACTATGCGGGAATCTTTTTAAAAGCAGAGCATTAGTACGCAGACAAACATTTTAAGTAAAAGATGGATAATGGTGTACGTTGATATGGGATATATTGATATTCATACACATATTATTCCGGGGATTGATGATGGTTCAAAGAGCAACAAAGAAAGTGTAGAAATGTTGAGACAGGCATATGCTGCGGGTATTACGACTCTGATTGCTACGCCTCATTTTTCTAAGGGATTTTGTGACTACGATACAGAAGATGTCCGAAGATATTGCAGAGCTTTGGAGAAGTATGCACGAGAAAAGGTCTGTGCAGAGTTCAGGGTGTATCCCGGCCAGGAGATTTTTTACAATGATAAGTCTTTGGGGATGCTTCAGAGCGGAGAAGTGATAGCTTTGGCAGATACCAATTACATATTACTGGAGTTTGCTCCGGATGTTACATATATTGCCATGTTTCAGGCTCTTCGGGAGATTGCCATGACGGCATATTTTCCGGTGCTTGCTCATGTAGAGAGATACCGTTGTCTACGGGAAGTCGGCAGGATGGAAGAGCTCAGACAGCTGGGTGTGATGATGCAGATGAATTATGCTCATATCGGCGGCAAATGGCATGATGCCACTACCAGGTGGTGCAGACAGATGCTGGAGGAAGGGCTGATTGATTTACTGGGAACGGATATGCACAACAGTACAGACAGAGGTCTTCGCATGGAGCATGCCCTTGCGTGGATGGAGAAGCATCTGGACGAGGAATATATTACAGAATTAATGTGGCAGAACGCACAGACGATTATCACGTCGGTACATAAGGAAGATGGGAATGAATAATAATACTACTAATATATATGAAGACGCTGAAATAGAAATTGACTTAAGAGAAGTTTTTTTCGCTATCAAGAAATGGATATGGGTGATTCTGGCAGTATGTTTTATATGCGGTGCCATAGCATTTGGCTTTACCAAGTTTTTTGTCACTCCTATTTATACTGCGGAGAACAGTATGCTGGTACTTACCAAGGAGACTACCCTGGCTTCTCTGGCAGATTTGCAGATGGGCAGTCAGTTGACCAATGACTACCGTGTATTAACCACCAGCAGACCTGTTTTGGAGAATGTGATCGAGGCAATGGATCTGGATATGGAGTACAAGGATCTGAAGGATATGATATCCATCAGCAATCCTGATGACACCCGTATTCTGGTGATTTCCGTGGAGAATGAAAGCCCCCAGTTGGCCCTTGACATTGTGAGAAAGGTAGCAAAGGAAGCTTCTTATTTTATTGGAGATATGATGGAAGTGGTACCGCCCAAGATTATCGATGAAGGCGTACTTCCTACAGTGAAGACCAGTCCCAGCAATACTATGAATACCCTTTTAGGTATTTTGATCGGTGGATTTTTAAGCGGCGGCATTGTGGTGCTTAGAGCGGTACTGGATGACACCATTAAGAGCGAGGAAGATATTGAGAAGTATCTGGGTATGTCAACGCTCAGCTCTGTACCGGACCGTAAGGATTACATCGACCAGAATAAGGACAAAAAGTCCAAAAAGGGGAAATGCCGTAACCTGAAGAAGCTATTACGGAAGATGAAGGCATAGGGGGAGTTATATGAATCAGGTTGTAAAAATGAATGATCCCAGAAAAACGGATTATTTATATGAAGAAGCGATAAAGACACTTCGTACCAATATACAGTTCACAGGCAGGAATATCAAATGTATTTTATTTACCAGCTGCTTTCCGAATGAAGGTAAGAGTGATGTGACTTTTCAGCTGGCAAGAGAGATTGGCAATATCGGCAAGAAGGTGGTTTTATTGGATGCAGATATACGTCGTTCTACCTTTGTCAGCAGATACCGTGTGGGTCGAGCAGTGAAGGGACTGTCTCATTACCTGTGCGGCACCATGGAGATAGACGATATTTGCTACCATACCAATTATGAAAATGTAGATATTATTTTTTCCGGATCCTTTGTGCCTAATCCGTCAGAGCTTTTAGAAGAGCCGGCGCTGGGCGAGTTGATCAATGTTCTGCGTAAGCGATATGACTACATACTGATTGATACGCCTCCGGTTACCAGCATGGCAGATGCTACTATTATTGCAAAGTGGTGTGACGGTGCCATATTTATCATCGAAGACGGCAGAGTAAGCTATCGCGTGGCACAAAAGGCCAAAAAGCAGCTTATGAAGACTAACTGTAAGATTTTGGGCGCAGTGCTGAATAAAGTGGATACCAAGAAGGATCGATATTACGGCAAGTATGGTTATTATTATCATGGCTACTACGGAACCCACACCGTTATAGAAGAGAATAAAGAAGATATAGAAGATGATATTGAGATTATTGAAGATAAAGAGGGGATTGATACGCCTGAGGTTCATGGGAAAATCAAAGAAAAAGACAGCGCTGCAGCCGGTAGTTCACAGGCATAGGCAGTGGCCGGAACCCACAACTCTTGCCATATTTATATTGCTGTTAGCGGGCTTGCAGGGGTGTGCATGGATCAGTCAGACAGGTACGGAAGGAGAGAGTCGGGTGACAGAAAGCACCTATCCTTTCGTAGAAGGAGAGGGCAACAGGACAGAAGGAGAAAGTAGTGAGACAGAAGCTGATACAGACTCAGAAAGCTCCTTCCAGGGTGACGGTATAGGCAAGGTGAGCTGGAATGGCAAGACCTACGAATACAATGACCACTTGAGCAATTTCCTGTTTATTGGTGTTGATAAGGAAGAGCTTGTGGAGAGTACACCGGGAAGCCGGGATGCGGGCAAGGCTGATGCATTGTTCTTAGTGTCCTGGGATAGAGTGAGCAATGATATTACTGTGATCACTATACCACGAGATACGATGGCTACCTTTAATGTGTATGACCGGGATGGTACAGACTTAGGACCTGTGGAGCAGCATATCTGTCTGGCTTACAGCTATGGCGATGGCAAGCATGAGAGCTGCAGAATGACCAAGGAGGCTGTATCCAAGTTATTTTACCGGATTCCTATTCAGGGCTACTGTGCAGTTACCATGGATGCACTGCCGGAGATTGCTTCGGCCATGGGACCGGTGACTGTGACCGTGCCAAATGACAGTCTGACTGACAGAGTGCCTGAGATGTACGAAGGCGCACAGGTGACCATTACCGAAGACAATATAGAAATGTTTGTGAGATACCGGGATATTACCGTTGAGAATACTGCATTGTACCGCCAGGAACGCCAGAATGCCTATCTGGAAGCCTGCTATGAAAAGGTGCTTGCAGAGTACCCTAACGATGCCGGGATTGTGACAGACTTGTACGAGGCACTGACACCGTATATGGTGACGGGTATGGGGAATGACCAGTTTGTGAAGCTTATGGAAAGTGCTGTAGCAGGGGGAAGCTTGACCCGATGGACAGTTCCGGGCGAGGGCGTTTCTACACAAGTATTTGATGAATATCATATTGATGAAGATGCTTTTTATGAGCAGATATTAAATAGTTTTTTTGAAGAGGTCCAATAGTATTATGAAAAATAAATACATGTTGATTGGCGTGATCGTTGCTGTAATGGGCCTGTGCCTTGGGGCTGTGGGATTAAAATATATAGCAGAAGAGCGCACAACCGGCACAGAATATGAAGACCTGCTGCAAGAGACTTCGTCAGAAGAGCAGGATTTGCAAGAACATGCAGGAACTATGCAGCCTTCCGGGGAAGCTCCGGTTTCTTCAGAGAGTGAGCAGATGGCTGATGTTGGAGAAGGTGAGAGAGCTGAGACCAGGGAAGATATTGATTTTGAGGTCCTGCAAGCCCTGAACCCGGACATCTATGCATGGATTGAGGTGCCCGGCACCAATGTGGATTACCCTATTGTACAGCATGCCACGGATAACAGCTATTATCTGACCCATACTATAGAACACAAGCAGACTACAGCAGCTTCCATCTATACAGAGAATTATAACACCAAGGATTTTAATGACCATCATACTGTGATTTACGGTCACAATATGAAAAACGGTACTATGTTCCGCAGCCTTCACAATTTTGAGGACTATGATTTTTTTGAGGAGCATAGAGATATCATAATCTATATGCCTGAGGAAACCAGGTATTATAAGATATTTGCGGCATATACCTACGATAACAGACATTTGCTGCATTCCTATTATTGTGAAGAGGCAGAAAGCTTCCAGCAATATTTAGATGAGATTTACGGCATAAAAGATTTTAATGCTTTTATTGACCATGATATGGAAGTCACCAGCGAGGACTATATTATTACTTTGTCCACCTGTGTAAATTCAGGTGATCTGACACAAAGATATCTGGTTCAAGCTGTACTTATAAATTAAAAAGCAAAAGGAGATTTTTACGATGAAAAAGAAACTATTTGGATTAATCTTAGCGCTTGTATTGGTATTGAGCCAGGCAGTAGTTGCTTATGCAGGTCCAAGTCAGAACACCTGGTTTACTTCCGCAAGTCCGGATGTAACCGTTAGATATTATTCTGACTATACCGGCATTGTAGACGACTTGGAAGCATTAAGCATTATTACCCTGTTAAACGATACAGATGCTACAGATGCTGAAGTGGTGAATGCGCTCAATAAGACAGGGGATGTGAACATTGGAACAGCCAACATTCTGGGTATTTTCCTGAATGCTACAGCTACCAAGCAGGCTGATGGCTGGTGTCACTTTGTAGTGGATGCGTTGCATATCCAAGTAGAATAAATGCATTGTATTCATTGTTAAAAAATAGAATAAAATAATAAGTGTTTATAGGAGAAACATAAATGACGACTAAAAAAATCAAAAAAAAATATCTGATATAGTATAGTCCTGAGCATATGGATAGTTTTATTAGTGGTGGTTTTTATTTGTACTAAAATGCTTTTGTTTAGTGATGATAACAATCAAAACATTATCGGACAAAATGAAGAAACGCTAGTAAAAGAAAGTGAAGAAACACTAGTAAAAGAAAATGAAGAAACACCAGTCGATACAAGTAAAGAAACGTCA